>NZ_JBDPJM010000001.1:0-694874 GCF_039871805.1 Rheinheimera fenheensis | reverse complement strand
CTTGCGCCCATTGTCCAATATTCCCCACTGCTGCCTCCCGTAGGAGTCTGGACCGTGTCTCAGTTCCAGTGTGGCTGATCATCCTCTCAAACCAGCTAGGGATCGTCGCCTTGGTGAGCCGTTACCCCACCAACTAGCTAATCCCATATAGGTGCATCCGACAGCATATGGCCCGAAGGTCCCATACTTTGGTCCGTAGACATTATGCGGTATTAACAGTCGTTTCCAACTGGTATCCCCCTCTGTCGGGCAGCTCCCTATACATTACTCACCCGTCCGCCGCTAGAACCGAAGTTCCCGCTCGACTTGCATGTGTTAGGCCTGCCGCCAGCGTTCAATCTGAGCCATGATCAAACTCTTCAATTAAAAAGTGTTTGCTGCCACTAGGGCAACTCAGTCTTACTGACTTAAAACATTATCTGTAATAGCCACTCAACCGATTTAATTTCGTTGCCAAAATCTATCGTAAGTGCCCACTCAGATGATTGATTGCGAATTGTTAAAGAGCGTGCTTCACTTTGAAGCGGGAGGCGTATGTTACACTTCCCAGTTTTTAAGTCAAGCGTGAGGAGAATTCTATTTACTAAAACACTCATCACACCCGACTTTTTATCTCATTTCACCGCGTTTACCACCACCGTGAAGCGAGGGCGCCATTTTAGTGATTTAAACCAGGCTGTCAAGCGTCTTTTTAAAAGATTTTTGCAACCTAACTTAACTCACCCGAAGCACCCAAACCGCAGCGCCCCGTGGCATGGCGCGCATTATAGGGCGTTTTAAAACACGTGCAAGCGGTTAAGTGTGAAAACCTGTGTTTTTGTGATCGTTCGCAGAAAAATTGGCCGAAACGCGCTTTTTTAGTACATTTACTGCATAATAACTCAGCATTGGAGGACATTATGACGATACGAGCTTATAAAGGTGTAATGCCGAAACTGGCAAATGGGGTTTATGTAGATGAATCCAGTGTGCTGGTTGGCGATATAGAAATAGCAGAAGATGTTAGTATTTGGCCTTTGGTAGCTGCCCGCGGTGATGTTAACACCATCCGCATTGGTGCCCGCACTAATATACAGGATGGTTCGGTGCTGCATTTATCCCGTCCCAGCAAAGGTAAGCCTGAAGGCTCACCTTTGGTAATAGGTGAAGACGTTACCGTTGGCCACAAAGTAATGCTGCACGGCTGCACGCTGGGTAATCGCATTCTGGTGGGCATGGGCGCTATCGTAATGGATGACGTTATAGTAGAAGACGAGGTGATTATCGGCGCAGGTAGCTTAGTACCGCCAGGTAAGCGGCTGCAAAGCGGCTATCTATACGTTGGCAGCCCGGCAAAACAAGCCAGGCCTCTGAATGATTCTGAAAAAACCTTTTTAGCAGAGTCGGCCGCGAACTATGTCATATTGAAAAACGAGTATCTGGCAGAAGCTTAAAGCCAGATCTCACCTGCTGTATTATAAGCGTCGTCCGCTATCGCTTGCTCAGTAGCATCCTCCCAGTTAAATGCTTCAGAGCGCACCTGCTGCAAAAACGTGTCGGGCTGCAACTGTGCTGGGACTGGAATAAAGCAGCACACTTTTAGCCCACCGACCAGACAACTAAAGCTAACGGCTTGTCTGGTTGCATCAAGGGCAAAGTCATTATTAAAGATCAGCTGTTGGTTCATGCCGCTTGTAACTGCTGTTGTAATAATGCCAGCACCGGCGTTACATCGGGTCGTTTGCCGCGCCAGAGATAGAAAGCTTCTGCCGCCTGCGCAACCAACATTCCTAAACCATCGGCTTGCTGTGGCACACCTTGTTGCTGCGCCCACTGCAAAAACAGCGTTGGCTCTGCGCCATATAACATGTCATACGCAAGTTGGCAGTGCTCTAGGTGCCAGGCTTCAATGTCAGGGCGCTCACCGCTTAAACCGGAAGAGGTAGCATTAATTACTAACTGATAAGGCTGACTGGGAATGTCATCATAGCCACAGGCTGTCACCTTTTGGTCAAAATTCTTTGCTATCGCTTGGGCTTTGCTCACAGTACGGTTGGCCAATACCAGCTTTGCCACACCTGCTTCGAGTAAGGGGCCAATAGCGCCACGGCTGGCTCCACCCGCGCCAAGTAGTAATACCGTTATGCCCTGCAAATTAACACCTAAGCGTTGTAGATCAGCCACCAGACCAATGCCGTCGGTGTTGTCACCGCAAAGCCGGCCTGCGCTATCTATATAAAGGGTATTCACGGCACCGGCGTATTTGGCTCGCGCAGATAACACATCCGCTAACTGATAAGCTTGTTCTTTAAATGGCACAGTCACGTTACCGCCTTTGCCGCCGGCAGCAACAAACTGTTGCCAACAGTCGGCAAAGCCATCCAGCGGTGCTAAAATGGCGTCGTATTGCAGTTGCTCACCAAGTTCTGCAGCAAACTGCCGATGAATGACCGGTGACTTTGAATGGTTTATCGGGTTACCGAATACAGCATAGCGATCCACAGAACATGCCTATAAAGAAATTAGTGCAGATGATTGTTAATAAAACCGGCGCAAATAGCAAGGCGCACCCAACACCGCAACAAACGCCCTATGACATGATGGGTGGTGAAGCAGCAGTGTTTCGATTGGCCAACCGCTTTTACGATATTATGGAGACGGCACCGCAAGCCGCTGAGCTGTATGCCATTCACCCACTGCCACTGGATACCATACGACAGAAATTTTTTCAGTTTTTATCTGGCTGGCTGGGCGGTCCGCCATTGTTTGAACAACAATATGGCCACCCTCGCCTGCGCGCCCGGCATTTGCCGTTTCCGGTAGACGAAAAGCTACGCGATCAGTGGATGTTTTGTATGGACCAGGCGCTAGATGAAGTAGTTGAAAACAGAACGCTGCGTGAAGGTATTCGCCAGTCGATAGGCCAACTGGCGAGCCATATGATTAACTGCTGAATCATGACTACTGGCAACTGCGGGCTGATGTTTTCCAGACTATCGGCTGCCAATATTCATCTTTGTCCTGACGTTCGCTTTTATTTGCGAAATATTCAGCTGCTAAATGATAAACCGTGTTCGGCTCTACTTTCAGCGTGAACGTTTTCGTAGCATTGCTTTTACGCCGTTGCAGGTCACTGCGATAACGCTTTATCGCATCAGGGCTTATAAGCTCCTGAACTGTAAGTTCTATTTCGCCGGTCGGCACTTTTAAAACCTGCTCTTGTGAGCGGAAAAACAAGCCGCCTTTAAAATTGATGGCTTTAATTTCGTTAATACCTAACGCATGTCGGTGTAGACTAAGCGGTGGGCTCAAGAACACTGACACATAACCACAATCAGTGGTAGTAACATCAGCAGCAGCTTGTGCACTATCTGGGTTTAGTTGTAAACGCCAGGCCGGCAGTGTCTGGCGCTTCACTTTGCTACTAAATGTCATTTCATCTGCGCCACGCCTTACTTGCACAGATATGACATCGCCATCCTGCAGGTCATTCATATAAGCCAGTACCTGGGCGATTTCAGCATTGTTAAACGTCTGATTATTAACTGATATTAAGCTGTCACCCGTCTTTACACCGGCTAATTGTGCATCAGAGCCCGGAGTTACAGCAACAACTGTAAAAGATTTATCTAACACTGCGCCGAAGTGATAAAAACTGCGGGCTGGCTCTTCAATAGTCAGATAGCCCTGAGGCTCAATCTGTGCGGTCATAAGTGCTTTACGGACTTCATGCACCAACTCGACTTGCTTCTCAATATCAACTTCTTCAGCTGAGAGCATAGGCACAAATAGTGATAGCAAAACTAAAAAGCGATTTTTCATAGTTGGTACCTTCCCGTTTGGTTGTGTTCTATATCTTGGCGTTGTTGTAATAGTGCGTCATAGCGAATGCCATCGATAATTGCCTGTTGCAACTCGACATCGAGCTGATATAGCTCCGATGAAAGCTTCACAGTCTGTTCCCTCTCGATGAATGGCAACTGCATGCCAATAGCCATTAACGCAACGATGCTTGCAGCAATCAGCCAATAGTTTTTCATGCGAGAGGGCTGCGTAGTCAGCTCTGACTCAATCTTCAGCCACATTGCGTTATCTGCTTGAGCCGTATTGCTGTTCATCAGACGCTCGGCAAGCTGTTGTTTAAATTGCTGTTCGTTGTTCATTTTGTGCCGACTCACCTAAAGTTGTTTTGAGTTTTACCATAGCCCGCCGGTAACGTTGTCGAACCGCACTTGCAGAACAATCCAGCAAGGTGGCCAGCTCTGTATGCTGGTAACCCTCTACCACATGTAGCCACACCATAGCGCGCTCTGTTTCGGTCAAGCCTTGCAGCAGATTAGTAATATCTTCTCCATAATTGGCAAGCGCTGTTGTCATTTGTAACCAGTCTGGTTCAGCCTCAAACGACTCCAGCACATCGTCCGTTAGCCAATGCTGTCGTTGTCTTAACTGATCAATTGCCATTCTGATACTGAGCTGTTTTAACCAGCCAGCAAATGCTTCCGCTTGTTTTAGCTCAGGTAATTTATTAAACACTTTAATAAAAATGTCTTGGGTAAGATCTTTACCATCCTCGACCGAACCAAGAATTCCGCAGGTTAATCGAAGAACAGCATTCCCATATTCCTGATAAAGCTTTTTAAATGCCGCCACATCACCCCGCTGGGCAAGCGCTACAACATCATCCGCTGTTTTTTTACTAAACCCACTCAATGCATTTTTTCTCCTGTTTAATAACAAGACGGTGCGACTATGAAAAATGTGACTCTTATTTTCAGCAGTTACAAAGAAAAAACCCGGCAATTTAACTTGCCGGGCCTTTACAGGATTGTATTAAAAGCATTAATGCCAAACAGCGACAACAATAATCAGTGGTTTCATTTGAGCCAGTCCTGTGGCTTCAGGTAACGGTCGTATAGCTTTGCTTCTGCACTACCCGCTTCTGGCTGGTAGCCATACTGCCATCGCACCAAAGGTGGCATCGACATCAAAATGGATTCAGTGCGACCACCACTTTGCAAGCCAAACAAGGTGCCTCTGTCATACACCAGATTGAATTCAACATAGCGGCCACGGCGGTATAACTGGAATTGCCGCTCGCGCTCACCAAATGCTGTATCTTTGCGTTTTTCAACTATCGGCAAATACGCCGGAACAAAAGCCTCACCGACAGCCCGCATTAATGCAAAGCTCTGTTCAAAACCAGGTTGGTTTAAATCATCAAAAAAAAGCCCGCCAACACCGCGGGTTTCGCCACGATGTTTCAGGTAAAAATATTCATCACACCACTTTTTATACGCCGGATAATATTGCTCACCAAAAGGATCTACCGCCGCTTTAGCGGTCTGGTGCCAATGGATAACATCTTCTTCAAACGGGTAATAAGGCGTTAAGTCAAAACCACCGCCAAACCACCACACAGCTGGCTCGCCGGCTTTTTCGGCAATAAAAAAGCGCACATTAGCATGGGTAGTGGGTAAATACGGGTTATTGGGGTGTATCACTAACGACACACCGCATGCATTAAAACTGCGGCCAGCCAGCTCTGGCCGATGTGCCGTGGCTGAAGCCGGCATATTGGCGCCAAACACATGGGAGTAATTGACGCCGGCTTGTTCAAATACCTCTCCACCGGTCAGTACACGGCTTTTGCCACCGCCACCCTCAGGTCGCTGCCAGGCATCTTCGACAAACTGCGCTTTACCATCAGCGCGCTGCAATGCTTCACAAATATCATCCTGCAATTGCTGCAAAAACTGCTGCACGGCGGCCAGATGCTGCTGCGGTTGGTTCGTTGTCACTTTAACTCCTTACAATATCACCGGTCAGGGCGTTACGAATTTGGCTGGGCTGAGTGGCACCACCCAAGGCGCCTGGCACGATAGCCGCCAGCATAGTACCTAAGCTTTGTTCAAGCTCGGTTTTATTGGTAATGCCGGGCTGGCCGGATAAATTGGCGCTGGTCGATACCAAAGGCTTGCCATAGGTTAAACAGAGTTGCTGCACCACCGGGTGCGCACTCACCCGCACGGCTATGCTATCAAATTGCCCGGTTATCCACTTAGGTGCCGTTTGGCTGGCTGGCAGCACCCAGCTGACGTGGCCGGGCCAGCTGGAAAAGATCTGATAACGTTTTTCCTGCGGTATCGCTTTGTCATCAACATAGGGCATCAGCTGCGAATAATTGGCTGCCACCAGGATAAGGCCCTTTTCTACCGGCCGCTGTTTTATCGCCAGCAGCGCCAGCACTGCGGCTTCGTTATCCGGATCGCAGCCCAGGCCATATACCGCTTCGGTAGGGTAAGCAATAACGCCACCAGCAATTAGCGCGTCAATAACAGCGTAATACAAAGACATAATGGCCCGCCACCTTGGTTAAACACAGGAAAAACGCAGTTAAAATTTTCTTCAGCGCTGCAACTGGCTATAATAGCGCCTTCACGCGCTTAGTTCATCTCGTAGATAAGGAAACAATAGATGCAAGTTGGCATTATCATGGGCTCGACGTCTGACTGGCCTACTATGAAGCACGCCGCTGATATGCTGGATAAATTCGGTATTGCCTATGAAACCAAAGTTGTTTCCGCACACCGCACACCACAGTTACTGGCCGATTATGCCAGCACAGCCGCCAGCAGGGGCCTTAAAGTCATTATTGCCGGCGCCGGCGGCGCTGCCCATTTACCGGGCATGGCCGCAGCGTTCACCAGCCTGCCGGTACTTGGTGTGCCAGTGCAATCTAAAGCGTTAAAAGGGCTGGACTCGCTGTTATCGATCGTACAAATGCCCAAAGGTGTGGCAGTGGGTACCTTAGCCATCGGTGATGCCGGTGCTGCCAATGCCGGCCTGTTAGCGGCGCAAATTCTGGCAACCCATAGCCCGGAGCTAATGACCAAGATTGATGCCTTTCGCCAAGCACAGACTGATATGGTATTAAGCCAACCTGATCCATCACAGGTGCAGTCATGAAGGTATTAGTGCTTGGTGCCGGCCAATTAGCCCGCATGATGGCGCTGGCCGGTGCACCGCTTAATATCAGCATCAGTGCTTATGATGTAAATAGCGATAATATCGTACACCCATTAACCCAGCAGCCACTGGGTAAAGGTTTGGATAATGCAATTGCTGACGCTGATGTTGTAACAGCAGAGTTTGAACATATACCATTACCGATACTGGCGCAGTGCCAGCAAAGCGGTAAATTTTTACCCGGCGAAACGGCAATTAAAGCCGGTGGTGATCGCCGGCTGGAAAAGCAATTACTGGATAATGCGGGTGTACGCTCAGCTGCGTATCGCATTGTAAATACCGAGCAGGATTTTCATCAGGCCATCAGCCAGCTTGGTCTGCCACTAGTGTTTAAAAGTGCTCTGGCTGGGTATGACGGTAAAGGCCAGTGGCGACTGAAAAAAGCCGAAGATACCGCCAGCTTATGGCAAGAAATCGGTGCTTTTTTACAAGCTGACAACAAGCAAAGCATTGTCGCTGAACAGTTTATTCCATTTCAGCGCGAAGTCTCATTAATTGGCGCCCGCCGTGCTAATGGTGATGTACAGGTGTTTCCACTCACCGAAAACCATCATGTAAACGGTGTACTTAGCGTCTCGCTGGCGGTGGCCGGTAATGAGCAACTACAACAACAAGCGCAAAACATGTTTACCGCCGTTGCTAATCAGCTAAATTATGTCGGTGTATTGGCAATTGAGTTTTTTGACGTAAATGGCGAGCTACTGGTAAATGAAATAGCACCGAGGGTGCATAACTCCGGACACTGGACGCAGCAAGGTGCCGATGTTTGTCAGTTTGAGCAGCACTTACGCGCCGTTTGCGGCTTACCGCTGGGCAGTACAGCGCTGGTACGCCCCAGCCTGATGGTTAACATTCTTGGTGAAGACACGGTGCCAAAGAGCATTCTGGCAATACCGGGCTTGCATCTGCATTGGTACGGTAAAACCAAGCGCGCTGGTCGGAAAATGGGCCATATCAATTTATCTGGCGCGACCAATGCTGAACTAAAAGCTCGCTTTGAGCAGCTAATTAGTTTGCTACCAGAGCAAGCCTTTCCTGAGCTGGAAAAAATGGCAGCCCGGCTACACTAACACGGCTATCCGGCGCTACTCTGGCGCCGGGTGCCTCACGCCGCAGCCTTTATCCGCACAAAATAGCTGACCTTTTTTCTCAACCAGCAGACCAAAGTGGCAAGTTACACAGTGTCCGGTAACCGGCTTGTCATTGAGTAAAAACTTACATTTCGGGTAGTTATCACAGCCCCAGAAATGTTTGCCAAACTTGTTTACCCGCTCAATCAGCTGTCCCTGTTTACATTTTGGACAGGCCAGCTTTTCCGCTTCTGGCTGCTCATCCTGTTCATGCACCACGAAGTGACACTCGGGATAGTGCGTACAGCCGATAAACATGCCGTAACGACCATTTTTCACTGCCAGCGGGTGGTGGCACTGCGGGCAAAGCTCAGTATCTAACACTTTGATTATCGTGGTTTCATGCTGATGTAACGCTTTTGTATAGTGGCAAGCCGGATAAGCACTGCAACCAAGAAAAGGCCCGCTTTTGGACGACTTCATCACCAGAGGCTGCTGACATAAAGGGCAAAGCTGCTGCTGATGTGGCAGCGAAAATAATGCAGAATGGTCACTCATAAGGTTGAAGGCCGCTTAATGCAGCGGCCCTTCAGGTTCATCAAAAATTAAATCTTCCATCTGGGCGTAAGCGTTTTCATGCCCAGGCACATTAAACAACACCATCAACACCACCCATTTCAGGTCTTCCAGACTCATACTGCTGCTGTCCAGGTCCATTACCCGGTCAATAACCATCTCGCGGGTTACCGCATCCAGCACGTTGATCTGCTCTAAAAACAGCAGAAAACCGCGACACTCTACATCCAGCTTGGTTTGCTCTGGCAAGCTGTAGATGCGGGTGGCGTTGGAAATGCCTTTGGATAAATACGGCTTAACGTGACTTTCCTGCAGCGCAGACAGGTTGTCGAGCCATTTGAGCGCTTTAAAGATATCGTCGTCATGAAAACCTGCCCGACTTAACTCCTTGGTAAGGTCAGCATGATTAACGTAAATGTCGGCTTCGTTGTGAATATAGTTTTCGAACAGATAAACGAGGATATCAAACATACTCAGGCACTCCTCACTTTTATGTAGCCACCAGGAACTGCCGCTACTTCACCAGCTAACTCCAGCTGTAGCAGCGCTATATTTGCATCGGCAATCGCCATCCCGGCGCGCTGAGCAATAACATCAACTGCGGTAACTTCATCTCCTACGTTAGCCAACAACTGGCCGGCAAACAAGTCTGATTGCTGACTTTTTTCTGCCTCTGCCTCACCTTTCAGACAACTTTTAGTAAAAAAGTGCCATTCTTCCAATATATCGGCCACATTGGTCACCAGTTTAGCGCCTTGCTGAATAAGTTGGTGGCACCCCGACGATTGCGGGCTGAAGATAGAACCTGGCACGGCGAATACATCCCGGCTGTATTCTGCGGCTAAATTAGCACTGATCAGTGTGCCACTTTTAAGCCCAGCCTCCACCACTATGGTGCCAATACTTAGACCAACTACAATCCGGTTACGTTGCGGAAACCATTCCGCCCGCGGTTGTACATCAGGAAAATATTCTGACACCAGTGCACCCTGCCGAGTTATTTGCTCTGCCAAGGTTTTATTTGATGTTGGATAAACATGCTCTAACCCGTGCCCCAGCACGGCAACCGTTAACCCACCAGCACCTAAGGCACCTTTATGACTTTCACTGTCAATGCCACGCGCCATACCACTGGTGATCACATAGCCTTGCTGCGATAGCTCAGCAGCAAAACTTTGTGCCACCTTGCGCCCGGTTGGTGTAGGCGTGCGGCTGCCAACCATGGCTAACTGTTGCTGCGATAAGATCATTGGATCGCCTTTGACAAACAACACTAAAGGCGGCTGCTTCGTTTGCTTTAACAGCGGCGGGTAACGCGGATCCTGGTAAGTGATAACATGATGCTGGTCGCTTTGCGCCAGCCAGCGTATTGCTTTTTCTACTTTTGGGGTGGCTTCCTGGGTTAGCAAGAATGCCTGCCGCTCCGTAAAGCCAATATTTTTCAAGGTACTGGCCGGCAACTTTACCAGCTCAGCTAAACAGATATGCTCGCTCAGACGTTGGAACTTCAGGCCATCCTGGCCATGCACAGTGGCTAAAGCGAGCCAGTTGCGAAGGTCTTCCATGGCAAACTGGCTCCATTATGCAGAATGTTACAGGTTGGCTATCGTATCGCCCACCCGGATAGGTTGTTGTGTTTTAGTGACAATGCCGAAACTTAAACGCTCAGCCACTTTAAATACCATTAACTCGCCCACTTTTTCCCGAGGCAGCGTAATACTGTTATCGCCAAAGTTTTTAAATGCCTTTTGCAATTTATTGGCATCTTCAACATATACCGGGCCATTTTTACCGTCGATTACAGTAGGTGAGTTGCGATAAATACCCAGCATATGGCCCGCTTTTAGCTCATTCAAACTGCCACGGTTTAATACTACGATGTCCCATTTAGAAAATTCGCGCAAATTAGACGTGGTATCAATAATGGTGCCGCTGATATCAAATTCAGGCTTCTGCATGATAAAAAACGCGGGCAAGGCCTGACCTTCCAGCGCTGGCATCAACCGATCGCCCTGTTTGATTTCGCGTTTTACGCTCAGCACATTTAATGAGGCCGCTTCAGTGGGTGTCTCTTCCGTCGCTTCGCGTCCAGGCCTGAATGCACGTGCAGTGGCGATAAGGCTGGTTTCATACCCTAATACTTCACCATCTTCAGTGTTGATATAAGGCTTGCCTTTCCGATAGACACCGTAAGACGCACCAGCTTCCAGTACGCCTTTGGCATAGATGATATGGTCGCTAACCGAGTTTTTCACATTTGCATTGGAGCCGAGAATATACGGCAGTGCGGCTATTTGCTCGTCACTTAATGCCTGCTCAAAGGTCAGATAATGCCTAATCATACTCAGCGGCAAAGTACTAATGGCATCACCGCCTTTCATGGTTTTCCGGGCAGTTGGCGACAAGCGCTTAACGTTTTCATTCACGCTTAACCGGGGCCGGCCCTGCGCATCGAATGTAAGCGTTAAGGTATCACCTGGAAAAATTAAGTGCGGGTTATCCACCTGTGGGTTCATCTGCCATAGCTGTGGCCATAACCAAGGCTCGTTCAGATACAGGGCAGAGATATCCCATAAGGTATCGCCCTTTTTCACTACATAGCTCGCAGGAGCATCGTCGCGAATTTTTAACACATCCGCTACTACGTTAAAAAAGCCACTCATAACTAACAGAGTGACGACAGTTGCAATTTTTTTCAGCATGCCTGCATCCTTGAGCTCGATCTTGTTGTAATTATTGCACACTAAGCTGTTAATACAGCGGATTAATGGCTAAAATTAAAACATACCACAACCTTTGAAACAAAGCATATTTTTGTAGGTGTTATGGCCGTTTTACACGTTTTACATTATCCCGATGAAAGATTGCGCACAGTCGCCAAACCCGTTGACAGTGTTAACGCTGAAATTAAGCAACTCGTCGCCGACATGCTGGACACCATGTATGCCGAAAATGGCATAGGGTTAGCGGCCACCCAGGTCAACGTGCATCAACGTGTCGTTGTGATCGATGTGTCTGAAGATCGTAATGAACCTATGGTGTTTATTAACCCGGAAATTACCAACCGCAGCGGCGACACCAGTTACGAAGAAGGCTGTTTATCTGTTCCGCAAAGCTATGCCAAAGTAGAGCGTGCAGCTGAAATTACGGTAAAAGCGCTGGACAAAAACGGCAATCCTTTTGAGCTTAAAGCCGATGGTTTGTTGGCCATATGTCTGCAACACGAGTTGGATCATTTAGTGGGCAAACTGTTTATCGATTATTTGTCACCGCTGAAACGTGACCGGATCCGTAAAAAGCTGGAAAAAGAAGCCAAGATGGCGCAGCGCCACGCGCTGTAAGCAGGAAACACCGTGACCTCTCCTTTACGTATTATTTTTGCCGGTACACCGGATTTTGCCGCCAGGCATTTACAAGCCCTGCTCGACGCCAACCATCAGGTGGTCGCCGTTTATACCCAACCCGATCGCCCTGCCGGTCGCGGTCAACAGCTGCAATCCAGTGCCGTTAAGCAACTGGCGCTGAAACACCAGTTGCCGGTGTATCAACCAAAGTCATTGAAAAAGCCCGCCGCTCAGGCTGAGCTGGCCGGTTTACATGCTGATTTGATGATCGTCGTCGCCTATGGCCTGATCTTGCCGCAAGTGGTACTCGACACCCCTAAATTAGGCTGCATTAACGTGCACGGCTCCTTGCTACCACGCTGGCGTGGTGCTGCACCAATACAGCGCGCAATTTGGGCGGGTGATAGCGAAACAGGCATTACCATTATGCAAATGGACGCAGGCCTTGATACCGGTGCAATGCTAAGCACCGTCAGTTGCAATATCAGTGACGATGACACCAGCACATCCCTGTACGATAAATTAGCGCAGCTTGGCCCCCAAGCCCTGTTAGACGCACTGGCACAGCTGCCACAACTACAGCAAACCGCGACCGCCCAAGACAACCAACTGGCGACTTATGCCGAAAAACTGCACAAAGACGAAGCATTACTGAATTTCAGTAAAGACGCCGCTGCGCTGGCCCGCGAAGTACGCGCCTTCAATCCCTGGCCAGTCAGTTATCTAAACCTGCCCCAAGGCAATATCAAAGTCTGGCAGGCGCATAGCCTGAGCAGCCAAAGCGGCAAAGTAGCCGGCACCGTATTGTCGGCCGATAAAAGCGGTATCGCCATAGCCTGTACTAACGGCATTTTTGTGATTACCCAGTTACAACCGCCCGGCAAAAAGCCGATGGCAGCGGCAGACTTTTTGAATGGCCGCACAGATTGGTTAAAACCGGGCCAGCAACTGAGCTGCACGCCATGAGCAATAATGTGCGGGTACTGGCTGCGCGCAGCTGTTTTGATGTGGTCGATCAGGGCATGTCGCTGTCTGAGGTGTTACCCAAGGCTCAGGCGCAACTGGCTAACCCTTTAGATAAAGCCCTGCTGCAGGAAATCTGTTTTGGCGTGATGCGCCAATTGCCGCAGTTAGAAGCCGTCTGCAGTCAGCTGATGACAAAACCTCTGGTTAAGCAACTGCGGCCGCTGCAGTTTTTGCTATATGTCGGTATTTACCAGCTTAAGTTTATGCGTATCCCCGACCACGCTGCGATCAGTGAAACCGTAGACGCCGCCCGCGCGCTTAAAGGCCAGTCACTGACTAAGCTGATTAATGCCGTGCTGCGCAGCGTGCAGCGTCAGCCGGAGTTATTTCAGTTTGATACTGCTGCCGATGCGGTGAAATATAACCACCCCGGCTGGCTGATAAACCGTTTACGACAAGCCTACCCGCAGCAGTGGCAACAAATACTTGGGGCCAACCAACAAAAAGCGCCGCTTTGGTTGAGGGTCAATAGCCAACGCATTGACCGAACCGACTACGCGGCAGCACTCACCCGCGCAGGCATAGAGTATAGCCGGCCGATAGCCGAGTTACCCCAGGCAATAAAACTGGCGCAGGCGCAGGATGTCACCACACTGCCAGGTTATGCACAAGGCTGGTTTTCGGTGCAGGATGCGGCTGCCCAGTACGCAGCGACGCTGTTGCAGGTTGATGATAGCCAGCACATTTTAGATGCCTGCTGCGCGCCCGGCGGCAAAAGCTGTCATATTCTGGAGTTGGCACCTGAAGCAAACCTCACGGCACTGGATAAAGATGCAAAACGGCTAACCCGGGTGGAAGAAAATTTAACCCGACTTGGTTTAACCGCCAAGGTGATAGCGGCAGATGCTGCGCAGCCCAACAGCTGGTGGCAAGGCCAGTTATTTGACCGTATTTTGCTGGACGTGCCCTGCTCGGCGACGGGCGTGATTCGTCGTCACCCCGACATTCGCTGGCTGAGGAAGAACGCCGATATAGCGCCGCTGTGTCAGCTGCAACAAGAAATCCTGCAGCAGTGCTGGCGTTTGCTGGCCCCGGGTGGCGTGCTGCTTTACGCCACCTGCAGCGTGTTGCCGGATGAAAACAGCGCGCAAATAAGCCATTTTTTGCAGCACAACGCCGATGCACGTTTAGACCCATTACCTCAGCAAAACGCCGACACTATCGGTTGGCAGTTGTTACCGGGTGAGCAGGATATGGACGGCTTTTATTACGCCCGGCTGATTAAGCAGCCAATACGGGGTGAGACAGCATGAAGATTATTATCTTAGGCGCTGGCCAGGTAGGTGCTACGCTGGCAGAAAACCTGGTTGGCGAACAAAACGATATCACTGTGGTAGACAGTAACGTTGATAAGCTACGCGCACTGCAAGACCGCTTCGATTTACAGGTCGTGCACGGCCACGGCTCACACCCGGATATTTTAAAAAAAGCCGGCGCTGAAGATGCCGACATGGTAATTGCCGTAACTAACAGTGATGAAGTGAATATCGTTGCTTGTCAGGTAGCCTACAGTATTTTTAACACACCGCTGAAAATTGCCCGTATTCGTACCAATCAATATCTGAAGTACCGCGATCAGCTGTTTCATAAAGATGATATGCCGGTAGACCACTTTATTGCGCCAGAGGCCCTGGTCACCAACTATATCCGCCGTTTAATTGACTACCCCGGTGCCTTGCAGGTGGTGGAATTTGCCGGTGGTAAAGTCAGCTTAGTCGCCGTTAAAGCCTATTACGGTGGTTTACTGGTGGGCCATGCGCTATCCGCGTTGAAAGAGCATATGCCCAATATCGAAACCCGGGTTGCGGCTATTTACCGTCGCGGCCATGCCATTAAACCGCTTGGCACCACGATTATCGAAGCCGACGACGAGGTGTTTTTTGTTGCGGCCACCAAGCATATCCGCGCCGTGATGAGCGAGCTGCAAAAACTGGAGCGCAGCTACCGGCGCATTATGATTGCCGGTGGTGGTAATGTCGGTTTTGGCCTGGCGCGGGCGCTGGAAAAAACGCACAACGTTAAGCTGATCGAGCGCGGTAAAGAGCGGGCCGAGTTTTTATCCAGTGCGCTGGATAATACCGTGGTGTATGTTGGCGATGCGTCCGATCCTGAGCTGTTAGAAGAAGAAAACATTGAACAGGTCGATGTGTTTATCGCCGTCACCAACGACGATGAAGCTAATATTATGTCGGCCATGCTCGCCAAGCGAATGGGCGCACAAAAGACCATGGTGCTGATTAAACGCGGCGCCTACGTCGACCTGTTACAAGGCGGCGAAGTGGACATCGCAGTCTCACCACAGCAAGCGACGATTTCGGCCCTGCTAACCCACATCCGCCGTGGTGACATCGTCAATGTCTATTCATTACGTCGTGGCGCAGCAGAGGCTATCGAGGCGGTAGCCCGTGGTGATGCCAGCACCAGCAAAGTGGTAGGTAAAGCCATTGGTGAGTTGAAATTGCCGCCGGGCACCACCATTGGCGCCATAGTGCGTGGCGAAGAAGTCCTCATTGCCCACGACAGCACCGTGATTGAAACCGACGACCACGTCATTTTGTTTATGGTCGACAAAAAGCATATCGTTGAAGTGGAAAAACTGTTTCAGGTCAGCGCGATCTTTATCTAAACGGGCTAACCCACTGGTTGCAGTGGGTTAATCTTTCCAGAATGCCGGTGTAAATAGCACCAATAGCGTAAAAATCTCTAAACGGCCGAATACCATGGCTATCACCAACAACCATTTACTGGCATCTGGAATACTACCAAAGTTCGCTGCCACCTCGCCCAAGCCCGGCCCCAGGTTATTTAAACAGGCAGCAGTGGCGGTAAAGGCCGTAATATTATCCAGCCCGGTTAAAATCAGCAGCAGCATTATCACCACAAACACCAGTGCATAGGCGGCAAAAAAGCCCCAAACCGCTTCAACTATTCTATCGGCAACCGGCCGGCGCCCCAGTTTAATGGCATACACAGCACGCGGATGAATAAGCCGGTTAAGCTCACGTATGCCCTGTAAAAACAACAGTAATACCCGCACCACTTTCATGCCGCCACCGGTAGAACCGGCACAGCCACCAATAAAGCTGGAAAAGATCAGCAGAATAGGTAAAAACAACGGCCAAGCAGCAAAACCATCGGTGGCAAAGCCTGCCGTGGTAGAAATAGACACCGCCTGAAAGGCCGCATGATTCAGCGCATCTGCCGTGGTGCTGTAGACGTTGGTGTGCAACAGCACAGCAAAACAGATAAAAATCAGTGCAAACTGAATCGCTAAAAAGGCTTTAAACTCAGGGTCGCGAAAGTAAGTGCTCACGCTTTTACCGCGAATGGCGGCGAAGTGCAGCGGGAAGTTAATGGCACTTAGCAGCAAAAAAATCACGCAAATGGCGTTAATCAACGGGCTGTTAAAATGGCCAATGCTGGCATCATAGGTAGAAAAACCGCCGATGGCCACGGTAGAAAACGCATGGCAAATGGCATCAAACCAACTCATGCCAGCCAGGGCAAACGCCAACGCACAGGCCAAGGTTAATGCCAGATAGATATACCACAAGTGTTTGGCGGTATCGGCAATACGCGGCGTCATCTTGTTGTCTTTTACCGGCCCGGGCGTCTCGGCACGATACAACTGCATACCACCAACACCAAGCATCGGCAGTATAGCTACCGCCAATACGATGATCCCCATACCGCCTAGCCACTGCAGCTGCTGGCGGTAGTACAAAATGGCTTTGGGCAAAAATTCGATGCCGGTCAGCACCGTCGCGCCGGTGGTGGTAAGGCCGGAAAAGGCTTCAAACATCGCACTGGCCAGATTTAAGTGCGGGTTGCTGGCCAGCATAAACGGAATGGCACCCACCGCCCCCAGCACGGTCCAAAACAGCACCACGATTAAAAAGCCGTCCCGCACTTTTAGTTCGGCTTTATATTGCCGGTTGGGGTACCAAATTAAAAAGCCGATAAACAAGCACAGCACAAAAGACAACATAAAGGGCACACCGGCGCCGTCCTGATACCAGTAAGCAACAAAGGCTGGTGGCACCATGCTGATGCTGAAAATAGCCACCAGCAGGCCCAAAATACGGATTATCGAACGGTATTGCATGCCCCGCGCTCCCTGCGCTTATGCCAGTTTTAGATCACGGGTCATATTTTCGTTGCGGTCCTGATGCACTATCACATCATCTTCAATACGGATGCCGCCGTACTGACGGAACGCATCCACTTTCTGCCAATTAATGTACTTATCAAACTCGGTAGCGGCCAGATCGGCCAGCAGGCTGTCGATAAAGTACAAGCCCGGCTCAATGGTAAACACCATATTGGCTTCAATGGTGCGGGTACAACGCAAATACGGATGATTTTCTGGTGGCGCCACGTGGGTGCCACGTTCGTCAGCCATAAAGCCGCCAACATCATGCACCTGCAAGCCTAAATGATGACCGAGCCCATGGGGGAAGAAGGTACGGCTGATCTGGCTTTCTACGATGGCCTCTGGCGATAAACGGACAAAGTCAAAGCGCTGCAGAATTTCGGCAATACGCTGATGGCATTTCACGTGCAGCTCGCCGTATTTCAGCCCCGGCTTCAGCGCGCCGGCCAGCTCTAATTCCACTTCATTAACGGCACTGATCAAACTGGCAAATTCATTACTGGTATCAAAGCTATAGGTACGGGTAATGTCGGCGGCATAACCATTAAACTCGGCGCCGGCGTCAATTAAAAAGGAGTGGTGCTGCTTAGGCACCTTACGCTCCAGCGCGGTGTAATGCAAAATGGCGCAGTTTTGGTTTAATGCAATAATGTTGCCGTAAGGCACTTCGTTTTCGGTTTGACGCACTGCGGCTAAATACGCCAGCTGAATATCAAACTCGCTGCCCCCTGCGTAAAACGCCGCCTTCGCCGCAGTGTGGCCGGCCACCGCCATTTGGTTGGCAATACGCAAGCACGCCTGCTCGTAAGGTGTTTTATAAGCACGGTAAAAGTGAATAAAGTTCAGCACCGGCTCAGGGTTAATCTCGGTAAATCCCAGCGCACGCGCCACTTCGATATGCTCACCTAAATAGGCCAGCCGGGCTTTGTCATACGGCAGCAAGGTTTCTACTTTATTGGCTTTATCCAGCAGCTGAATATCAAAGTGCTCTGCCCAGTAATCATGCGGCTCGTCCGGCACTTTGTGCCAGAAATCTTTCGGCCGGTAGAAAATCAGCTTGGGCTTATTTACGCCATCGAGCAGCAGCCAACAATGCGGGTTATCCACTACCGGTAGCCAGGCTTTAAACAGCGGGTTGGCTTTAAACGGGTAGTCCATGTCATCGAGAAACTTGCGCTGGGTCTGGCCGGAATGGATTACCAGGCCGTCCAGATTCTCCCGCTGCAGTAAACGGCGGGTACGCAATTGTAATTCGGCAATATGGGCCTGATACAGGCTTTGATAAGAAGCTGTCATAAGTGTCTGACCTGTTGGCTGAAAAATCTGGCTGGCATCATAGCATTAATCTACCACCACCCCAATCTGCATCGTGGTCAGCGGCTTGAATACGTCGGTGGGCGTATTTAAACGGATATTGTAAATCTGATAATACGCCATTACCGCTTTAACATATTCACGGGTTTCGCGGTACGGAATGGTTTCTACCCAGACATCGGCCGGCACGGCATAATCTTTCGGGATCCACTGCTTTACCCGGCTATAGCCCGCATTATAAGCCGCAGTGGCCATCAGCAAATTGCCATCATTACGCTTGCGTAAATAATTCAAATAATCAGTGCCGTAATCAATATTGGTGGCCGGGTGATACAGCTGGGTCAGTTGTACCGGTTTTTTCGCAATTTGCCGGGCGGTAGCCGGCATTAGCTGCATTAAACCCCGCGCACCTACCGGCGAGGCGGCATCCGCCATAAAAGAGCTTTCGCGCCGGGCTATCGCCATGGCCCAACCCTTGTCGATCTCAGCTTTGGCGGCAAACTGACCAATTTCTTCCTGAAACGCCAGCGGGAAACGCAATTCAACATCATCCCAGTAGCCGACATCGGCCAGTGAAAAAATAGCCCGCTCGTACCACTGTAATTGGTGCGCCAGCTTGGCCGAGACCAGCTTTTGCTGTTCATCCGAGGTATTTTGCAAGTGGTTCCACTCGCGCCGCGCCTCGGTTAACCGCCCCAGTGCCAACCATTCCTGCGCCCGTAAAACCGCCGGGTGCTGCTTTAAGCTGGCCAGCTCCTGCTCTGACACCTTTACCGGCGCATGCGCCAGGCTGGGCGGCAGGCCTAACTTAGCGGCAGCCATAAACCCATAAAAGTGGCGCTGTAGCGCCAACTGCTGAAACAGCGGCTGCGCTTTATCTGTCATACCCTGCTGCTCATAGGCACGGGCCAGCCAATAGCGCCAGCTGTTGTCTTGCTGCAACTCGGCCGGAAAGGCCTGTATTACCTGCTGCACTCTGGGCCAGTCTAATTGTGCCAATGCATGACTTACCTGCCAGTGCGCCAGCGTTTGGTCCAGCAGTTCTGCCGGCAATGTACTAAGCCAATTATCCGCTTCAGCCTCGCCTTTACTGGCCAGGGCGATGGCAAACTGACGCTGCACATCCAGTCGCTGCGCGGTGGTAAAATAAGGGTCATTAACAAATTTCTGCCACACAGCCAGTGCCTGTTTGGGGCTGCGCCAAATTAGCCGTTTCAGGCCATAGGCCAGCACATCACGTTCCTGCACTTTTTTCAGTGGGAAAAACCTGCTACCAGCAATCACCGCCGGATTGCGCCGGGTTTGCTGATACATATCGGCTAGGTACTGCTGGTCGGCAGGTAACTGGGTTTTTAAATAGGGAATTAAACTGGCATCCCCCCCTTCGGCTGCCAAACGAATACGCTGCCACACTCTTTCGGGCGTTTGCTGTCCAGCTTTACGCCAGGCACTAAACAGCGGGTCACAAGCCTTGGGCTGCGATTTACCCACCACCCAAAGCTGACTCACCTGTGGCCAGAGCTTGCTGCTATCGGCATCTTTTGCGGCCAGCTTAAAGCGCAGCGCCAGGCACTCCAGTTCCGCATCGCTTGAGCCAGGATAATTCGCCAAAAAGGTAGCCGCCTGTTGCCGCCGGGCCAAATCAAGCAACCAGGGTTTACGCAGCGGCCAGTCCATCGGCGTTTTTTCGTATTGCTGTAAAAAGCCGGCAATACGCTCATCGGCCGTTAAAAACTGCTGTAGCCGCCGCTGTTGCAGGTAGGGCTGCAACGGATAATCGGCAAATTTTTCTAGCAGCTTTTGTGCCTGTTCATACTTCAGGCTGCCAATCTGGCGTTCAGCCTGTAAAAATTCATTACGTAACGCTGCCTCGGAAGACACCGATGCCGTTGCCAGCGGCACCAGGAGCAGGTTACTCAACATTAAAACCCATTGTTTCACTGCGATAACCTCAATAACATCACTAAAAAAGTAAAATACACCTATAGTTACTGCTGCACGTCGCCAACCAATTCAAACATGCGTTTAAATAACGGTTGAATTTTTTAAGAAACCGCGACACACTGAGCAAGACAACCTCATCGTACCAGTTGCGAAAAACCCTAACATACGCGACCAAGGAGCACCGTTATGATTTACCAGAGTGACAACATCAGTGTTGCTTACCTGAAACCTGGTATCGCCCGCTTTGCTTTTAATGCCAAGGGCTCAGTAAACAAATTTGATCAGCAGACCCTGTCTGATTGTAAGACAGCTTTAGAGCAACTGCACGCCGACAAGGCCTTGCAAGGTGTTATTTTTTGTAGTGAAAAAGATACCTTTATTGTTGGCGCCGACATCACTGAATTTTTAAGCACCTTTCAGCGCCCGGAAAGTGAACTGATCCCATGGATAAAACAAGCCTCTGATATTTTCGACCTGGCTGAAGATTTGCCGGTACCTACCATTGCCGCCATCAGAGGATTCGCGCTGGGTGGCGGATGTGAGTGGTCACTGACTACAGATTATCGTGTAGCGGATACCACAGCAAAAATCGGTCTGCCGGAAGTAAAACTGGGCTTAATGCCAGGCTTTGGCGGTACCGTACGCTTACCGCGCATCATCGGTGCAGACAATGCCATGGAATGGATCACGACCGGTAAAGATCACAGCGCCGAGCAAGCGCAAAAATTTGGTTTAATTGATGCCGTAGTGGCACCAGAGAAACTGGAAGCAGCCGCACTGAGCATGCTGGAAGATGCCATCGCCGGCAAACTGGACTGGCGCAAAAAGCGCGCAGTAAAACTGCAACCACTTAAACTGAATAAAACCGAAGCCACCATGAGCTTCTCTACTGCCAAGGGCATGGTGTTTGCCACAGCCGGTAAACACTACCCTGCACCCATGGTTGCGGTAAGCACCATTGAAGCGGCTGCCGGTTTAGATCGCGCTGGCGCGATGGCGCTGGAAAATGCCGGCTTTGCCAAACTGGCGAAAACCGATGCCGCCACAGCACAAATTGGTTTGTTCTTAAACGACCAGCTGATCAAAGGCAAAGCGAAAAAAGCTGCAAAAACAGCAACCAAAGCCGTTAATAAAGCCGCGGTATTAGGTGCGGGCATTATGGGCGGTGGTATTGCCTATCAGTCTGCACTTAAAGGCGTACCGGTAGTAATGAAAGACATCGCCGACAAAGCGCTTGAACTGGGCATGGGCGAAGCCACTAAGCTTTTGGCCAAGCAGGTCGAGCGCAAAAAGCTGGATGCGGTGGGCATGGCCAAGGTTATTGCGTCTATTACGCCTACGCTGAGCAACGACACCGTGAAAGGCGTTGATATCGTAGTTGAAGCCGTGGTTGAAAACCCGAAAGTCAAAGGCGCGGTATTAAAAGAAGTGGAAGGCCTGATAGCCGAGGATGCGATTTTAACCTCTAACACCTCGACTATTTCTATCGATTCACTGGCAGCGAATTTAAGCCGGCCACAGAACTTCTGTGGTATGCACTTCTTTAACCCGGTACACCGCATGCCATTGGTTGAGGTTATCCGCGGTAAAGACACCAGCGATGAAACCGTTGCTGCAGTAGTGGCTTACGCAGCCAGGATGGGCAAATCACCTATCGTAGTTAACGACTGCCCGGGTTTCTTTGTTAACCGCGTGCTATTCCCTTACTTCGCCGGCTTTAGCAAGCTGGTACTAGACGGTGCTGATTTCGCCCAGGTTGATAAGGTAATGGAAAAGCAGTTCGGCTGGCCAATGGGCCCGGCATACCTGCTGGATGTGGTCGGTTTAGATACTGCGTATCACTGTACCGACGTAATGGCTGCCGGCTTTCCTACCCGTATGGCCAAGCTGGATAATGATCCGGTTGCGGCAATGTATAAAGCCGACCGTTATGGCCAGAAAAACGGCGTTGGTTTCTATGCTTACAGTAAAGATGCCAAGGGTAAGCCGAAAAAAGATATCGATCCGGCCGCACTTAGCCTGTTAGCCGGCATTGCTGCTGATAAGCAGGACTTCAGTGCTGATGAGATTATTGCCCGCGTGATGGTGCCAATGATTAACGAAACCATCCGCTGCCTGGAAGAAGGCATCGTGGCCAGCGCCGCCGAAGCCGATATGGGCTTAATTTACGGTTTAGGCTTCCCTCCGTTCCGTGGTGGCCCGCTGCGTTATGTCGACACCCTGGGCCTGGCTAACTTTGTTGCCTTGGCTGATAAATACGCCCATTTAGGCGAAATATATCAGGTGACAGACAAAACACGCGCCATGGCCGCCAATGGCGAATGTTTTTTCCCGGTTTAAGCGCAGGAGCAGAATAATGAAGAACGCAGTTATTGTAGATTGCATCCGTACCCCGATGGGCCGCTCTAAAGGCGGCATGTACCGTAATGTCCGTGCCGAGCAGCTGTCTGCCCATGTTATGGCGTCTCTGGTGGCGCGCAACCCGGCATTAAACCCAAGCGATATCGACGACATTATCTGGGGCTGTGTGCAACAAACGCTGGAGCAAGGCTTTAACGTCGCGCGTAACGCAGCCCTGTTAGCCGGCATTCCACATTCCGTGCCCGCCGTTACTGTAAACCGTTTATGTGGCTCATCGATGCAAGCACTGCACGATGCCGTGCGCGCCATTCAAACCGGTATGGGTGAGGTGTATCTAATCGGCGGCGTTGAGCATATGGGTCATGTGCCAATGAATCACGGTGTCGATTTCCACCCGGGCTTATCCACCTCTGTCGCCAAAGCGGCAGGGATGATGGGCTTAACCGCTGAATTGCTGGGTAAACTGCACGGCATCAGCCGTCAGCAGCAGGACGAATTCGGCGCCCGCTCACACCGCCTGGCACAAGAAGCCAGCGTGCAGGGCCGCTTTAAAAACGAAATTATCCCCACCGAAGGCCACGATGCTGACGGCGTGTTAAAGCTGATGGATTACGACGAAGTTATCCGGCCGGAAACCACAGTAGAAGCGCTGGGCCAACTGCGCCCGGTATTCGACCCGGCCAACGGCACGGTAACTGCAGGCACCTCTTCTGCGCTGTCTGATGGTGCTTCAGGCATGCTGGTCATGAGCGAAGACAAAGCCAAAGCCTTAGGCCTGCCTATCCGCGCTTATGTACGTGGTATGGGTGTGGCCGGTTGCGACCCGTCTATCATGGGTTATGGCCCGGTACCAGCATCGAAAAAGGCGTTAAAAGCCGCCGGTATTACCATTGCCGATATCGACTACGCCGAGCTGAACGAAGCGTTCGCTGCCCAGGCACTGCCGGTAATGAAAGACTTAGGCCTGTTAGAAGTAGCTGATCAGAAAGTCAACCTGAACGGTGGCGCTATTGCCCTGGGCCACCCGCTGGGCTGCTCGGGTTCACGTATCGCCACTACGCTGATTAACGTGATGGAAGATAAAGGCGGCAAGTTTGGCCTGGCTACCATGTGTATCGGTTTAGGCCAGGGTATTGCGACTGTTTTTGAACGACCCTAGTTCGAGCGGCCATAAGCTGGCAGCAGTAAGCACAATCGCATAGAATAAGGGCCGTTTTTACGGCCCTTATTTATTGGTATACAGACTTAGGCGCGAATCCTGTTGACACAGCCACAGACCGTTTTACAGTTTTACCGGAGTACAGATGAAAGATATGTTTAGCAGCGCAGATCAAACCCTCGACGCCTTGGGCCTGCGCTGCCCCGAGCCGGTAATGATGGTGCGGTTACAGTTGCGTAAAATGCAGGTGGGTGAAACCTTGCTGATTATCGCAGACGACCCGGCCACCACCCGAGATATACCAGCATTTTGCCGCTTTATGGATCATGAGTTAGTGGCCAGCGATACGACTGAATTACCGTATCGGTATGTGGTGAAAAAGTCAGTCTAAAAGTGCACTTCCGCCGTTACGCTTTCGGTTTCAAACTTATTGATGCACAAATGCCAGGCAAATTTTCAGCCGTCATGCCATCTTGCAGGAAGCCGTCGGCTGAGGTGAGTTTTGCTCTTTCAGTCTCATCAGCGGCCATGACCTGGTCAATCCAATCGGCGTGGGCGGATACCCGGGTATACAGCTCTTTAACGCCGTATTCGCCAACATCTTTAAACCATGAGTCTACTCTGGAGCTTACAGCAAGCAGGTAATAGCCATCGTCTTTTATAAGATAGGCCGGGCCGCCACTGTCGCCATTGCCGGATACGCCCTCCAGCTCAAGCGCTTTGTCGCCTGATTCAAACACGAACCGCAAATCAGACGCTGTAACTGCCGTCACTTTGTTCTGCGCCTTGCGCAGTACACCGTTGTTGTCTTTATAGCCAACTGTTTCGCCGGTTAAGCCGGTACCGGTGCCACCACTGCCGATAAACCACAATACCTGAGTGCGTTCATCTTTTTGGCGGTACAGTTTGGCAGGTTCAACACTTAGTACCGGGTTTGCCAGTTTAATCAGCGCGAGATCATTCTTCTCACCGAGCTGATAAGACGGGTAACTATAGCGCGCCTCAACCTCAGCTAATTCATCGCCAATCTGAATAGTCTGACCGGGGTTTAGACAAAATACCGTATGGGCTGCGGTTAGCACCCATTGTGGCGCAATCAAGGTGCCGTGTACGCCGATGGTGTAAAAAGTCGCCAGCGGCGGGAAGTCAGCTTTAGCCGCCAGATAATGCTCTACCGGCTTATCGTGACGAATAACAATGGCCGACACTGGCGCAGTCAGCATACTGGTCGCCACCAGGCAGCCAATACTAAGCCGTTTAGATTTGTTCTTCAGCTTCATGTTGCGTCCTTACATAGCTTGCGATAAACAACAAACTGACAGAAAACCGCGTGATATTTTAGCGATTAAATGTAAGGGGTTATGTAGTTGTAACGGCTAGCCCGGCCAATCTACACCCTTTGTTACAATTGCCCGCTGAGCCTTAGTTGAAAGTGGCAAGAAGTGCTCATAACTTAGTAAAAGTAATGCTGATAAGGATAAACATGCATGTTATGGCAGTTAATAAAAACGTCGAACATCGCCAAGGTGGTGTTGCTGGTTATCATTGCCGCTTTTATCTGGTGGTTTAACTGGTATGCCGCTGTTGGCGTGCTGCTGCTGTTATTTGCCGATATCGCAGTGATGTTTGGCTTTCCCATCAGGCATAAGGGCGATTACGTCTATAGCAAAGATGTACTGTCGCTTTTTTCGCTGCAGGGCGACAAATTGCGTGTGGGTATGGAACAAGGTGATATCAGCGCGATTGAGCAAATTAAGCTGTTTGAACAAGATCAGTTTGGTTATATCGACTTCCCGCTAAATAACGAGCTACAGGTTAGGTATAAGTTTCCGCTACAGCAGTATCAGCCATTGCTGCAGTGGTTAACACAACATCTACCAAAAACTCAACTAATTGCCGGGTACAAAAGCTAAAACAGCGGTGCTGCATTGCGTTAAGCACTAAGCCATTACGCAGTTTTTAGGTGCAATTTCACTATAAAGCTGCTGTTTTTTTGTGCTAGCATCAGTTTATCTGCATATAACCAGAATAAGACTTTGCACGCAGCCATTTCGCCTTCTAGCAACAAGCAAGCGCAAAAAATTGATGCACGTCGCCGGCGCTATATATTAGCCTTTGTCAGCTATATCACCAGCGCGGTGATGTTTGTCTATGGCGTGAAGAACTTCTCGGCTGAACAGGTGTTACTGCCGGTTATTCTGTTTGGTACCGGGCTAGCGTTTTTGCTGAATATACTCTGGTTCCACGTCAGCCGTAACCTGCAGCGCGCCTGTCTAATAGAGGCGGTGCTGGTAGGTGGCTTTGTACTGAGTCTGGTATATCAGGGTGGCTTTAATAACACCGCATTGTATTGGGTGTTTCCGTTTCCGGCCATTTTGTTTGGCTTGTTGGGCGTGCGGGTCGCCCTGCTCAGTAATGCCCTACTGGTATTAACGCTTTGCATAATGCTGTTTGTGCCGGATGTAATACTGGCGCAGTATAAAGAGGCAGAATCCAGCCGTTTTATTGCCTCACTGCTTATTGTTATTACCGTGTGTTGGATTAACGATCACTACCGTGAGCGCAGCCATCAGGCTATGGAGCTGCTGCAGCAGAGTAAAGAGCTGCAAGCCAATACCGATGCGCTCACTGGCCTCGCCAACCGGCGCTTTATTGATGCGAGTTTGTTGCCAAGCCTGGCGCTGCAGCCGACACAGTTTTTTCCGCTGTCGCTGATCATGTGTGATATTGATCATTTTAAACAACTGAATGACCGTTTTGGCCACGACGCTGGCGACGAAGTATTAAAAGCCATTGCTAGCCTGTTTAAGCAGCAGCTGCGCCAGCAAGATATCGCTTGCCGCACCGGCGGTGAAGAGTTTTTGTTGATACTGCCACATACCAACCGGGCCGATGCCTTCCTGGTGGCAGAGAAAATACGGCAACATTTTAGCCAGCTGCAGTTAACCGTATTACCAGACCATTATCCGCTGACCGCCAGCTTTGGCATTGCCCTCTGTACCGGCGCAGAAGACTTTGCGCTGGCGGTAAAGCAAGCAGACGAGCAGTTGTACAAGGCAAAGGGTGCAGGTCGGGATCAGGTGTGTTAAGCCTCTGCAACAAAAAAGCCAGCAATTAGCTGGCTTTTTCTATTATTTCAACAAGTTACTGTAAAACCGAGATATCCGCAACCTGCAGAAATAGCTCGCGCAGTTGCTTTAACAGTGCCTGGCGGTTGGCCCGCACGGCAGCATCATCGGCATTTACCATCACCTTGTCAAAGAAGGTATCAATCACCTCGCGCATGGCTGCTAAGTGCGCCAGGCCTTCAGCGTAGCTATGCTGGTCAGCTTGATAGGCCTGCTCCGCCGCTATGGCTTTATGCAGCGCCTGCTCGGCGTCTTCCTGCAATAATGAGGTTTTAACCGTATCGGCAATGGAGCCTTCAACCTTGGCCAGAATATTGGCGACCCGCTTATTCGCCGCAGCCAGGGCGGCGGCGGCGTCTAACTTGCGAAACTCGGCAACAGCCTTCACCCGGCGGTCAAAATCACTCGGGTTAGTTGGCCGACGCGCCAACACCGCTTGGATAACATCTACACTATAGCCTTCACTTTCGTACCAAGCGCGGAAGCGGCCCAGCATAAACTCCAGCACATCCTCGGCAACGTTATTGTTAGTCAGCTTAGTACCAAAACTTTGCTGACTGAAGGCGATAATGTCGGCCAAGTCCAGCGGCAGCTGCTTGTCCACCATAATACGCAGCGCACCTATAGCCGCGCGGCGCAAAGCGAACGGGTCTTTATCACCTTTGGGTGCCTGACCAATACCAAAAATGCCGACCAGCGTATCCAGTTTGTCGGCAATGGCGACCGCGGCGCCCTCTAACCGGCTGGGCAGCTGATCACCGGCAAAGCGCGGCATATACTGCTCATTTAACGCCAGCGCCACCGCTTCGCTTTCACCATCTAAACGAGCATAGTGCATTCCCATAATGCCCTGCACTTCCGGGAATTCGCCCACCATATTGGTCATCAGGTCAGTTTTCGATAACAAACCTGCACGTTCTGCCGCGGCAACGTCGGCACCGATTTTCGCTGCGACAAAACCGGCCACCTTGCTGATGCGCTCAGATTTTTCCGCCAGCGTACCCAGCTGCTGCTGGAAGAGTACGGTTTTCAGGCTATCTAGGCGCTCGACCAACTTTTGCTTACGATCGGTATTAAAGAAGAACTGCGCGTCGGATAAACGCGGCCGTACAACCTTTTCATTACCGCTAATGATTTGCTGCGGATCTTTGCTGGCAATGTTGGCGACAAAGATAAATTTGTTTTGTAATTTGCCGTTGCCATCCAGTAGCGGGAAGTACTTCTGGTTATCTTTCATCGTTGAAATTAACGGCTCTGCCGGCACCTGCAGGAAGCTTTCTTCAAAGCTGCCGACTAACACCACAGGCCATTCAACCAAGGCCGTAACTTCCTCCAGTAAAGCGTCGTCCATCAGCGCTTTACCCTGTAATGCTGCTGCGGTTTTTGTCACTTCAGCCGCAATAAAGGCTTTACGCTCGGCAAAGTCGGCGACGACAAAGGCGCTGCGCATGCTAGCCAGGTAGTCATCAGCATGGTTAATGGTGACTTTTGCCGGCGCATGGAAACGATGGCCATGTGTCTGGTTGCCACTGTTACGGCCCAAAATAGTAGCGGGTACAACGTCACGGCCAAACAACATAATAATGGTGTGTACCGGACGGATAAACTCGGCAGTTGAGTTACCCCAGCGCATTGGCTTGGCAATAGGCAATTTCGCCAACGCCTGCTGGACCACCTCGGGCAATAAGCTCACCGTTGCGGCCCCTGCCACTTTGGCTTTATGCAATAACCAGGCACCTTTATCGGTTTCCAGCTTTTCTGCCTGCTCGACAGTAATGCCACAACCCGCTGCCCAGCCCTGCGCTGCCTTGGTCGGGTTGCCGTAGGCATCAAAGGCTGATGCCAACGCCGGGCCGCGTTTTTCTACCACTTTATCGGCTTGCTGAGCAGTAAGCGCGTTGATGCGCACGGCTAAACGCCGTGGTGCAGCGTACCAATGCACATCACTGTGGCTTAACTCAAGCTTGGCCAGCTCAGCCTGCAGGTTATCCGCAAAGGCGGTGGCTAAGGTTTTCAGTGCCTTAGGTGGCAGCTCTTCAGTACCAATTTCAACAAAAAAATCTTGCGCGCTCATTAGGCCTCCTGCTTCGCACTATTGGTGTTTTTGCACAGCGGGAAACCCAGTTTTTCACGCGCGGCATAATAAGCTTCAGCACAGGCCTTAGCCAGGGTGCGTACCCGCAGAATATAGCGCTGCCGCTCGGTTACCGAAATAGCGTGACGTGCATCCAGCAGATTAAAGGCATGCGAGGCCTTCATCACTTTCTCATAAGCTGGCAGGGCTAGGCCTTGCTCAATTAAGTACTGGCTTTCTTTTTCGCACTGGTCAAAGTAACTAAACAGTGCCGCGACATCGGCATGCTCAAAGTTATAAGTGCTCTGCTCTACTTCGTTCTGGTGGAACACATCGCCATACGTGACGCGCCCCAAGGGGCCGTCGGTCCAGACCAGGTCGTAAATGGAGTCGACGCCCTGAATATACATGGCCAGACGCTCTAAACCATAAGTGATTTCACCGGTGACCGGGCGGCATTCTAAGCCACCCACTTGCTGGAAGTAGGTAAATTGGGTTACTTCCATACCGTTTAACCATACTTCCCAACCCAGGCCCCAGGCGCCGAGCGTTGGCGATTCCCAGTTGTCTTCAACAAAGCGGATGTCGTGCACCAGGGTGTCGATACCCAGCTCGCGCAACGAGCCTAAATACAGCTCCTGAATGTTGTCAGGTGATGGTTTTAAGATTACCTGAAACTGGTAGTAATGCTGCAAGCGGTTAGGGTTTTCGCCATAACGGCCATCAGTCGGCCGGCGGCACGGCTGTACATAGGCCACGTTAGTTGGCTCAGGGCCTAAGGAGCGTAAAAAGGTCATCGGGTGGAAAGTACCTGCACCCACTTCTAAATCCAGCGGCTGCACTATTACGCAGCCCTGACGCGCCCAGTAATCCTGCAGGGCTAAGATCAGGCCCTGAAAGGTTTTAATATCGTATTTATGCATGCGCTGTTAACTCGCTAAAATGACACAGGGGCCGCAGCCCCTTGGTACTTAATGATGTTGGTTACACGTCCAGGTTAGCCACATAGAGGGCGTTTTCTTCAATAAAGGCACGTCTTGGCTCTACATGGTCACCCATCAGGGTGGCAAACAACTGGTCAGCGCCAATCGCATCTTCAATGGTTACCTGCAACATACGGCGGCTTTGCGGATCCATAGTGGTTTCCCACAGCTGCTCCGGGTTCATCTCGCCCAATCCTTTATAGCGCTGAATGTAAAGGCCACGCTTAGACTCGCTCATTAACCAGTCTAAAGCTTCGAGGAAGGTTTCTACCGGTTTTACCTTCTCGCCACGGCGGACAAAACCACCTTCTTCAATCAGGTCACGGATTTCGTCGCCCAGCGCCGCAATGCTTAAATAATCACGCGAGGTAACAAAGTCATGGTGCAGTAAGTATTCATTATCAATACCATGCTGGCGGATAATCACTTTGGGCAGGAACAGCTGGCGTTCGCGGTCTTCATGTACCGCATAGCTATAGCTGGAGCCATCACCTTCTTTGTTGATTAACCGCTGGGTTAGGCTATTGGTCCACTGCTCAGCGTAGTCAGCCGATTTGGCCTGCGCCACATCAAAGCCCGGCACATAAATCAGCTCATTTAACAGATTAAACGGGATTTTACGGGTTAACCTTGCGATGGTCGCATCAACTTTGTGGTACTGGCGCACCAACTTTTCTAACGCTTCGCCGCTGATCCCCGGCGCATCGGCATTGACGTGTAACGAGGCTTCGTCCAGCGCCAGCGTGGTCAGGTATTCGGTCAGCGCCGCTTCGTCTTTAATATATTGTTCTTGCTTGCCCTTTTTCACCTTGTACAGTGGCGGCTGAGCGATATAGATATAGCCACGCTCAATCAGCTCTGGCATCTGGCGGTAGAAGAAAGTTAACAACAGCGTACGGATATGCGAACCGTCAACATCAGCATCCGTCATCAGAATAATGCTGTGATAACGGGTTTTATCCGGGTTGTATTCTTCGCGACCGATACCACAGCCTAGTGCCGTAATCAGGGTTCCCACTTCTTGTGATGACAACATCTTGTCGAAGCGCGCTTTTTCTACGTTAAGAATTTTACCTTTCAGTGGCAGTATTGCCTGGTTCTTACGGTTACGGCCCTGTTTAGCCGAGCCACCCGCAGAGTCACCCTCTACTATGTATAGTTCTGATAACGCAGGGTCTTTTTCCTGACAGTCGGCCAGTTTACCCGGCAAGCCGGCGATATCCAGCGCGCCTTTGCGCCGCGTCATTTCACGCGCTTTTCGCGCCGCATCGCGTGCCCGCGCGGCATCGACAATTTTACCCACAATGATTTTGGCATCGTTTGGGTTTTCCAGCAGGTACTCGTTCAACTTTTCTGCCATGGCGCTTTCAACCGCTGAGCGCACTTCACTGGAAACTAACTTGTCTTTGGTTTGTGAGCTGAACTTAGGATCGGGCACTTTAACGCTGATAACCGCCGTTAGACCTTCACGCGCATCATCGCCAGACGCCTGCACCTTCATTTTCTTGGCGTAGCCTTCCTGCTCAATATAGCTGTTTAATACCCGCGTGAGTGCTCCACGAAAACCGGCTAAGTGGGTGCCGCCATCGCGCTGAGGAATATTATTGGTAAAACAGAACACGTTTTCCTGATAACTGTCGTTCCACTGCATCGCAACTTCGACTGCAATGTCGTCGTCACGTTGATCGGAAAAATAAAAGGCTTTTGGATGCACACTGGTTTTAGTGCGATTTAAATACTGTACGAAGGCCTCAATACCGCCCTCATATTTGAAGTGGTCTTTTTTGTCGCTGCGCTCATCGGTCAGAATAATACTCACGCCTGAATTTAAGAACGACAGTTCACGTAAGCGCTTGGCCAGAATATCAAAGTGGAAGTTAATATCGCTGAAAATAGTTGGGCTGGGCCAAAAGCGGATGGCAGTACCCTTATCCTCGGTCTCACCGATCATAGCCAATGGTGCCTGTGGTACGCCCAAATGATAAATTTGCTGGTGTACTTTACCGCCACGGCGGATGGTCAGTTCCAGTTTGTCAGATAACGCGTTCACCACGGATACGCCCACACCATGTAAGCCGCCCGACACTTTATAGGAGTTGTCGTCGAATTTACCGCCGGCGTGTAACACCGTCATAATAACTTCAGCCGCTGACACACCCTCTTCATGCATTTCAGTTGGAATGCCACGGCCATTGTCGCGCACTGACACCGAGCCGTCGCTATGAATGGTTACCCAGATATCAGAACAATGGCCGGCTAAGGTTTCATCGATAGAGTTATCCACCACCTCAAACACCATGTGGTGCAAACCGGTACCGTCATCGGTATCGCCTATGTACATACCGGGTCTTTTGCGAACTGCATCCAGTCCTTTTAATACTTTTATGCTGGAAGAATCGTAATTATTTTGTTCGGCCATCGTTATCTGTCCGTGCTGTTAGCTGTCCGTGTTCCACGTGAAACATTGCCTGCTGTTCACTGGCAATAAAAGGTGTCACTTGTTCAGCGTTAATTGCAGTAATAAAAACCTGTGAGTTTATATCGCATAAATAGCTAAAAATCTGCCGGGTTGATGTTGAGTCTAACTCCGACGCCAAATCGTCAATCAGTAGCAGTGGCTGTTTGTGCCCGCTGTCACGAATAACGTTGTTCTGCGCAATTTTAAGCGCAAATAATAACACTTTTAACTGACCACGGGATAACACTTCTTCGGCACTAACCTGGTCTTTTTTTATCTTCAAATCGGCTTTTTGCGGGCCATATTGGCTAAACCCCATCCGACTGTCCTGGGCAAAACTTTGCTGTAATAACTGCAGCAACTGTTCGGGAGTGTTTAGCTTATCTGGCCAGCCTTGCAGTAATTGAAAGCTTAGCTGTTGAAGCAACGTCTCAGCGGCTGTTAGCTCAAAAAATGCCTGATGTAGCTGGGTTACGTAAGCCTGGCGCAATTGTTGTAATTCGAACGCTAGCGCTACAAACTGCTCGTCCCAATACTTGAACTGGTTATCGTAGTGCCGGCTGGTTTTTAACAGGGCATTACGCTGCTTTAGTACTTTATTGAACCTTAACCAGCAGTCAAAAAAGTGTGGTTCCACGTGGAACAAACCCATATCAAAAAATTGCCGTCGCTCTTTCGGCCCGCCAAAAAACAACCTAAAGCTATCAGGTGTAATCAGCTGCACAGGCAATAACGCGGCAAACTCAGCCAAACGGTTCACATTAGCGCCGTTAAGCCTTAGCAGCAACTCACCCTGCTTATCGCGTTGTAAACCCAAACTATAGGTTTGTTGCTGCGCACTAAGCTTTGCGTGCAGGGTAAAGGCGTCAGTGTCATGTTGCACCAAACGCTGTGGCCGGTTGGTGCGAAACGAACGACCATGCGCCAAATAGTAAATGGCTTCCAGTAAACTGGTCTTGCCGCTACCATTACTGCCAACGATAAGGTTAAATTGCGGGTGCGCCTTAAACGACACTGCCGTCAGATTGCGAAACTGACTGGCATGCAACGACAGCAGTGACATAGCTTATAAGCGCATTGGCATAACAACGTAACTGGCGCCGCTGTTGCCTACGCCTTCTACCAGGGCACTGGAGTTAGCATCATTCAAATGCAGTAGCACCAGATCTGTGGCTAGGGTATTCAACACGTCCAGCAAGTAGCCAACGTTGAAACCAATCTCCAGGTCATCTCCCTGATATTCTACTTCGATGACTTCTTCGGCTTGTTCGTGCTCAGGGTTATTCGCTACAATTTGCAGCTCATGGCTGGCCAGTGTGAAACGCACACCACGGTACTTTTCATTCGATAAAATAGAGGCACGGGTGCAAGCGTCTTTCAATATACTGCGATGGGCAGTAACCAACTTGGTACTATTGCGCGGCAGTACCCGGCGATAATCCGGGAACCGGCCATCAATCAACTTGCTGCTAAAAACAAAATTACTGTCGGTTAAACGAATATGGTTCTGGCCTAAGCTAAGCGTTACCAGCTGATCATCACTGGCCAACAGCCGCATAATTTCAAGCACACCTTTACGTGGAATAATAATTTGCTTTTGCTGCGCCGCCAGCCCCGGTAAGTCCAGGTTACTTAGGGCAAGACGGTGGCCATCAGTGGCGACAGCTTTTACACTGCCATTGTCTACTTCAAACAACAAACCATTTAGGTAGTAGCGCACATCCTGGTTCGCCATCGAAAAGGCGGTGTCGTCCAACAGCTTGCGCAGTTGCGCCCGGCTTAGTTGAATATCCACCTCGCCCTGCCAGCTTTCCAGGTTAGGGTACTCAGCCGCACTTAACGTCGACAAGGTAAACTTGGTTTTACCGCTGCTTAAAATACAATTATCACCCTGCAGCTGAACACGGATATCGGACCCTTCTGGCAGGCTGCGGCAGATATCCAGCAACTTTTTGGCCGGCACGGTAACACGGCCAGGGCTTTGCACTGTTAAGCCCTCTGTGGTGGCCACCAGCTCAACTTCCAGATCGGTGCCGGTCAACGATAAACTGCCGTCGCTAACTTCGACCAACACATTAGATAAAATTGGCAGCGTGTGACGGCGCTCAATAGCACCAGACACCATTTGCAATGGTTTGAGTAAGGCGTCTCTGTTGATGGTAAATAGCATGAGCCAGTCCCTTTACGATGACAAGGTGCGGATTAAATTCTGAAAATCTTCTTTTATTTCGTGTGTTTCTTCTTTTAGTGACTCAATTTTACGGCAGGCATGCAGCACGGTTGTATGGTCTCGGCCGCCAAAAGCATCGCCAATTTCTGGCAAGCTATGGTTGGTCAGCTCTTTTGACAACGCCATAGCCATCTGCCTGGGCCGAGCTACCGAACGCGAGCGCCGTTTAGACAATAAATCGGCCACACGAATTTTGTAATACTCGGCCACGGTTTTTTGAATATTCTCAATAGTGACCAGCTTATCTTGCAATGCCAGCAAATCGCGCAGCGCTTCACGGACAAAATCTATCGTAATGGGCCGGCCGGTGAAGTTGGCGTTAGCAATAACCCGGTTTAGTGCACCCTCTAATTCACGCACGTTAGAGCGCAGCCGCTTGGCAATAAAAAACGCCACTTCTTCCGGCAGGCGGATCTGGTTTTCGTGTGCTTTACGCATCAGGATCGCCACCCGGGTTTCCAGCTCTGGCGGCTCTATGGCAATAGTCAAGCCCCAACCAAAGCGAGATTTTAACCTGTCTTCGACGCCATCAATTTCTTTCGGGTAGCGGTCGCTGGTTAAGATTATTTGCTGGTTACCTTCGAGTAAGGCATTGAAGGTGTGGAAAAACTCTTCTTGCGAGCGCTCTTTATTGGCGAAAAACTGAATATCATCGATAAGCAGCGCATCGACCGAACGATAATACCGCTTAAACTCTTCTATCGCATTGTTTTGTAGCGCTTTTACCATGTCTTGCACAAAGCGCTCAGAGTGCATGTAAATCACTTTGGCATCGGGCTTCTTGGCCAAAATGCCGTTGCCCACCGCATGTAATAAGTGAGTTTTACCCAAACCGGTGCCGCCGTAAATAAACAATGGGTTGTACGCCGTACCAGGGTTATCGGCCACTTGTGACGCAGCTGCACGAGCTAACTGGTTCGATTTACCTTCAACAAAGTTAGTAAAGGTGTAATTGGCGCGCACATTGCTGGTGACAATAGTTTTAGGGGCTGGCTCGGGGCTGTCTTTGGCCACCGTTTCTACCGGCGTAACCGCTACCGGCGCCGGTGCTTTTACGCTACTGCGGCTATTACTCTGGCTTGAACCAACATCAAACTTTAACCGCGGCGCATCGTCGCCGCAATAATCGTGGATCAGCTCCAGGATCCGGCTTAAATACTTTTCGCGTACCCAATCCAGTACAAAGCGGTTAGGCGCGTACAGGGTAAGCCCAGTGTCAGAACTGTCAGCTTGCAGTGGGCGGATCCACATACTGAAATGCTGTGCCGGTAATTCGGCTTGCAGCGCTTGCAGGCAATTTTGCCAAACGGACTGATACACCCTCTCTCCAGAAGCCTTGGTTATTATGATGAATAAGGCTGGCGTAAGTTAACCAAGCGCACATTATGGTACTATCTTATCCACAACATCAATATTGACTTTTACAAAAATAAGCAACCACGAAAAAAAACTATCTATGCAACTGTTTTTTATCAAAAAAATTATCTTATACCTTTTAACAATACCGTTGCTTTTTATCGTAATTATCTGATCTAACTGCTGAACAACTCACACTTTATTCACTTAACCACCATCTGCCTGTGGAAAACTTTTGTTGTCGCCAGGATCACGGATGATCAGCTTGCAATAAAACGCAGGATCAGATTGACTTTAGGCCACAGACTACTTAAAATTCGCGCTCATTTTTGTCAGCTGCGTTTTGGTATATTTGCTAAAACACAGAAACCTTTAGTAAATATTTCTACCGGACGGATGAAATTATGAGTAAAAGAACTTTTCAACCAAGCGTATTAAAACGCAAGCGTAACCACGGTTTCCGTGCTCGTATGGCCACTAAAAATGGTCGTCAGGTATTAGCGCGTCGCCGTGCTAAAGGCCGTAAGCGTTTAACTGCCTAATCAGCGGTTAACCGCTGAGTGGTCAGCCTGAAATTCGGCAGGGAGTTACGACTGTTAACTCCCAGTCAGTTCGACAATGTGTTCCAAAACCCGTTTCGGGTGTCTTCCCCGCTGTTTACTATCCTAGCCAAAGCCAATCAACTGTCGCATCCCCGATTAGGCCTTACTATCGCTAAAAAACGTGTTAAATTAGCCGTGCACCGCAACCGTATTAAACGTTGTGTGCGTGATAATTTTCGTTTGCATCAACATGAGTTGCCTGGCGTCGATTTGGTACTGATGGTGAAGGGTGACATTAGCAATACGGCTAATGATGAGTTACATAGGCAACTGGAAAAGTTATGGCGCAAAATCGCTCGCCAATACACCGCGCAGCAATCAGCCTAGTGTTACTGCTGCTAAAAGGCTACCAGAAACTGATTAGCCCGCTGTTTGGCCCCAGCTGTCGTTTTCAGCCCACCTGTTCCCATTATGCAATTACCGCCGTTGCGCGTTTTGGTGTGTTCAAAGGCAGTTGGTTAGCAGCGAAACGTTTATTAAAATGTCACCCCTTACATGCAGGCGGTGATGATCCTGTTCCTGAAAAGCACAATGAGAAAAGCTAAACCATGGAATCACAACGTAGTTTATTAGTTATTGGTCTGGCACTGGTCAGTTTTTTACTCTGGCAGCAGTGGAATATTGCTAATGCGCCGCAGCCGGTGACACCGGTCGCTGGAATCAGCCAAAACAGCGCGACCAGCTCCGCTGATCTACAACTGACCACAGCTGACGCAGAGCAAGCGCCTGCCACAACCACGGTAAGTGCCCGCACTATAACCGTCAGCACCGACGTATTTAACCTGAGTATCGATAGTCGTGGTGGTGACATTGTTGCGCTAACCCTACCCGACTTCGAACTGGAAAAGGGTAAAGCCGAACCTTACCCGTTAATGCGTCGTTTACCTGGCTTTGAGTATGTTGCTCAAAGTGGCCTGATTGGCCGTGATGGCCCGGACGACAGCCGTAACCCACGGCCTGTATATAGCGCCGCGCAAACGAGCTACAGCATGCCTGAAGGTGCAACCGAGCTGGTAGTGCCATTAACTTTTAGCCACAACGGCTTACAGGTAGAAAAGCGCTTTATTTTTACCGCTGGCCAATATGATGTCCGGGTAGAATATTTGCTGCTTAACCAAAGTGCTGAAGTAAAAACCGTACAGCCTTATCAGCACCTGGTGCAAACTATCGATAACGGCGAAAGTGCCAGCATGATGATGCCGATATACCGCGGTGCCGCCTTTGGCACCACCTCTGAGCGCTACAACAAGTATGCCTTTGACGACATGCAGGAGAAAAACCTGCTTGAAGCCACGACCGGTGGCTGGGTGGCCATGCTGGAGCATTACTTCGTGTCGGCATGGGTACCGGATCAGCAAGCGGATAACCAACTGTACAGTCTGGTACGCAACGGTCAAGGCGTGATTGGCGCCAAAGGCCCGGCCGTGAATATAGAACCAGGCGCCACGGTAACACTGGGCAGTACTTTTTACGCCGGCCCGAAAACCCAGGACAACCTGGCCAAATTGGCCAACGGCCTGGACTTAACCGTTGACTACGGCTTCTTATGGTTTATCTCGCAGCCGCTGTTCTGGTTACTGACGCTTATTCAAAGCGTTGTCGTGAACTGGGGTGTGGCGATTATTATTATCACGCTGATTGTTAAAGGCATAATGTACCCACTAACCAAGGTGCAGTACGAGTCGATGGCGAAGATGCGTAACTTAAAGCCGAAAATTGACGAGCTGCAGGCGCGATACAAGGACGACCGGCAGAAGATGGGCCCGGCCATGATGGAGCTGTATCGCAAAGAGAAAGTAAACCCTATGGGTGGCTGCTTACCGATGTTGATCCAGATGCCGATATTCCTGGCACTGTACTGGGTATTTGTCGAAAGCGTTGAGCTGCGCCACGCGCCCTTTATGCTGTGGATCACTGACTTATCAGCACAAGACCCCTACTATGTATTGCCGGTGTTATTTGGTGCCAGTATGTACCTGATGCAAAAGCTGACGCCCATGCAGGTTACCGACCCGATGCAACAGAAGATTATGATGTGGATGCCGGTGGCGTTCTCGGTATTCTTCCTGTGGTTCCCAAGTGGTCTGGTACTGTACTGGTTTGTCAGTAACCTGATTTCACTGGCGCAGATGTTATACATCTACAAAGGTATGGAAAAGAAAGGTTTGCATACTAAAAAGGCTTAACTGAACTTTAAAGCAAGAATTAGGTGTCATCATGTAGCGGCGACAAGGATGTCGCGGAGATTGAGACAGCACAGGGATGTGCTGTCGAAAGCGGCGAAATGATGATTTCCTAATACTTGCAGTACTACCTTAAGCCTGTCGCATTATGCTGACAGGCTTTTTCTATTAAGAGGCAACCCATGTTTACTACCGACACCATCGCCGCACTCGCTACCGCCCCCGGCCGCGCCGGTGTGGGTATTATTCGTATTTCAGGCCCGGATGCTAAAGCGGTGGCACAAGCCATACTGAATCGCCTTCCCAAACCGCGTTATGCCGAATACCTGCCGTTTTTTGACAACAATAAGCAAGTATTGGATCAGGGCATAGCCCTGTACTTCCCCGGCCCCAATTCCTTTACCGGCGAAGACGTCTTAGAGCTACAAGGCCACGGCGGCCCGGTACTGCTCGATATGCTGTTAAAGCAGGTGTTAGCTCTACCCAATGTACGCATTGCCCGACCTGGCGAATTTTCTGAACGCGCCTTTTTAAACGACAAACTCGACTTAGCTCAGGCCGAAGCCATTGCCGATTTAATTGATGCCAGTAGCGAGCAGGCGGCACGCAGCGCCATGCAATCACTGCAGGGTGAGTTTTCCCGCCATATTCATGAACTGGTGGAAAAAGTCATTCACCTGCGCATGTATGTCGAAGCGGCAATCGACTTTCCGGATGAAGAAATCGACTTTCTATCCGACGGCAAAGTAGCGGCTGATCTGGCCGAGATAATTGACTATCTGGCGAACGTAAAAAAACAAGCAACGCAGGGCAGCATTTTGCGTGAAGGCATGAAGGTGGTGATTGCCGGCCGTCCTAATGCAGGTAAATCCAGCTTGCTTAACGCCTTAGCCGGCCGAGAAGCCGCTATCGTTACCGACATTGCCGGCACCACGCGTGATGTGTTGCGTGAACATATTCATATCGACGGCATGCCGCTGCATATTATCGACACCGCCGGCCTCAGAGAAGCCACCGATCAGGTGGAACAAATTGGTATTGAGCGCGCCTGGAAAGAGATAGATCAAGCCGATCGGGTATTGTTTATGGTTGATGGCACCACTACCGACGCTACCGACCCACATGATATCTGGCCAGACTTTATCGACCGCCTGCCAGAAGGATTAGGCGTTACCGTGATCCGCAATAAAGCAGATTTAACCGGCGAGCTGCGCTCTGCACAGTCGACAGCAGATACCAGCAGCAAAGCGCCGGTGTATCGTATTTCGGCCAAAACCGGCGCCGGTATTGATGCCCTGCGCGAGCACTTAAAGCAATGTATTGGCTTTGACAGCAGTGTCGAGGGCAGCTTCCTCGCCCGCCGCCGTCATTTAGATGCGTTAGACAGAGCGGCTGAACATTTGGCGATTGGTCAGGAGCAGCTGCACAGTTATATTGCCGGCGAAATCCTGGCCGAGGAGTTGCGCTTAACCCAGCAGCACTTAAATGAAATTACCGGCGAATTTAGCTCAGACGATTTACTCGGACGGATTTTCAGCTCGTTTTGTATTGGTAAATAGCTAGTTTGCTTTGTCTAGCTGCTGTGCGGTGTTATCCGTTGCTATCAGCAGCCAGACCAAAATCGCACCCAAGCTGACAAAACCTGCCGCCAGATAGAGCCCGATATCATAATGACCGGTTAGCGTAGCTAAGTAGCCAGTTAACGCCGGTGCTATCACCTGGGCACTGCCATAGGCTAAGGTCATTTTACCCATAAGTTTTGCCGGTTTACTCGGATATAAGCGCCCTGCCATGGTTAATACCAAACTGACTACGCCGACAAAAGTCGCGCCAAATAAGGCCGCACTGAATAACACAACGGCGATACTGCTAAACCATAATGGCAGCAGTATCGACGCCGCTTGCAGTATTAGGGCTAACATTATCGCTTTAAGGTAGCCTGTTTTACGGGCAACCAGATCCCACAGTAGTACTGCCGGCGTGGCGGCCATCCCCAGTACGATAAAACTCAGGTTACCGCTGCCACTTAAGCCGGGCATGCGCTCGACAATGGTGACAATAAAGGTTGCACTGATCACATAGCCATAGCCGGCACAAAAATAGCTGGCCAACATCAGGCGGATAAAGCGGTTGGCCGGGGGCGTATCAACAGCACTATGTTGTGTCGACTGCGTTACGACTGCCGGCCGCGGTAACCAGCGCCAGGCCGGGATCGCCAACAGCAGGCCAAATAAAGCAAAGTATTGCCACTGCGCACGCCAATCCAGCTGTAGCATTAACATCAGCTCAACTAACAACGCCGATAACGCTATGCCAAAGCCCAAGCCGGCGAAATGGATACCCAGTTCCGCCCGTTGCTTATGGCTTAAAAGCCAATGCATAATCAGCCCGGAGGCTATCAGCATAGAACCGGCACTGCTTAAGCCGGCGACAAAGCGCCATAGCGACCATAGCCAAACGTTTTCAGTTAATGCCATACCAAGGGTACTCAGTACAGCTAACAGCAAACCCAGCCGGTACAGAGTGTCTTTTAATTGCAGGTTGCTCAGGCTGGCAGCCAGCAAAGCACCCGCCATATAACCGAGGTAGTTAACCCCAGCCAGGTAACCGCCGCTGGCATCGTCCAATACTTGTTGCTGCTGCATTAGCGGCAACAGCGGAGTATAAGCAAAGCGCGCCACGCCGAGGCATAGCAACTGACTGAAAAAACCGGCCAGCAACACATAAAAACGTTGCGGCATGTGGTTAACCGGGTGGTTTGCTGATATTGGCAGAGTAATGCCTCCGGCAGCCGAAAAGCCTTAGCTTAGCGCAACAAAAAAGGCCGCGGTATGCGGCCTTAGTCTGATGTCCCTTTTTTAACACTTAACGAGCGTAGGTCGCCGTTAGGGTGGCTTTACCGAGCGCCATAGCATTTAGCATAAAACCCACTACCGCAGCGCTGGCGCCATCGGCGGCCGGTAACGTATCTTCCGGCAAGGCCCACACGGTAAATTGATAACGGTGCATACCATGGCCCTCTGGTGGGCAGGCGCCACCAAAGTCTTTCATGCCGTAGTCGTTGGTGAAACTGCGACAACCTGGCGGCAAACTGCCTTTGCCGGCGCCACGGGCTAAACCGGTTGCAGCAGCAGGAATATCCGTAACCAGCCAGTGCCAAAAACCAGAGCAAGTGGGCGCGTCCGGGTCAAACACGGTAACGGCAAAGCTTTTAGTGCCTGCCGGTGCGTTAGCCCAGTTCAGCGCGGGCGACACATTACTGCCACTACAGCCAAAGCCGTCAAACTCGTGATCTTTGGCCATAAAATGGCCTTCTTTGATATCGGGGCTGCTTAGGGTGAAAACCTGCTTTGTCATAACGCCTCCAAAAAGTGAGTAAATACTTACTTATATTGCGATAACCATTGATAAAAGGCTTGCTTGGGAAAGGCACCCGCTTGCTGCGCAATAACCTTGCCCTGCTTAAACACCATTAAAGTAGGAATAGAGCGGATATTAAACTGTGCTGCCAGTGCCTGCTGCTGCTCGGTATTAATTTTACCAAAGCGAAAATGCGGCTCGAGTTCATTGGATGCCTGGCTAAATACCGGCGCAAAACTTTGGCAGGGGCCACACCAGCTGGCCCAAAAATCCACCACCAGCGGCAGTTCGCTTTTTTGCGCATGAGCGGCAAAGTTACTGCTGGTAAGTTCCAGCGCTTTACCTTGAAATAACGGCTGTTTACATTTACCGCAGTTCGCTTGCTGCGCCGGCTTATCAGGCGGTAGCCGGTTTAAGCTATTACAGCCAGGACAGGCAATAATCATCGCAATCTCCAGTTTAGGTTAACTGCAACTTATATAGCGTCTGCCCGGCGTTATTTAAAGCTGTTGTTAAAAACTTAACTGCAGCCAATCGGTTTTACTGTTAAAACTCAGGCTTTTTACCTCACCACGGCCTTCAATATTCACCGTGTTAACCTGGGCTGGCCAGAGTGCCTGCAGCGCCTTGTGCTGAATACGTAAGCCTGTTAAGCCCGCCGGTATCGCCGCCTCCTGATACACCCAGAAATAGCGTCCTTCCAGCTGGCCACCCAGTAAGGTTAGCGTAATGGGCTGGCCGGCCAGAGTGGCTAGCGCAAACTCTTTGCCAACATAGTCGCTAAAGGTTTGCTGGGTTTGCTCGCTGTTGAGTAAATCGGCGCTTTTATCAAATAGCTGTTTTACGCCATGCTCGGCATCGTGCACATAAAAACGGTGCATCACTTCAATGTTGCCGCTACGCTCATTAAACAGCACTTTGGTCAATGCGGCTTTCATCTCGTGCGCGCCAAGCTGGCAGCTTAACACTGCCAGCAATAAAGAAGCCCCCAACCGGCGCATTAATTACCGTCCTGCTTGTCTACAGCATCAGCTTTTTTTGCCGGATCTTTTAGCTCCGTTTTTACATCCTGCATGATATCACGGCTGACTTTGGCTTTGCTCTTCTCAGACTTATAAGCCTCAATACGTGATGGAATAATACGACGCGGGTAGAAGTTGTTTTCGATATCGACATCAGCCGTTTCCCACTTCGGATCGACCACCACCTCTTTTAACACTTTATCTTTAGCCGTTACCACCAGCCGGTTAACGGCTTTAGGGCTACGCCGCCAAATCTCGGCTGGAATATACTGTTGCTCGCTCGTGCCATCGGTATAGTGCAGCTGCAACAGAATCGGCATCACCAGGCCGCCTTTATTACTAAACTGCAGTACGTAATAGTTTTTGTCTTCGGCTACCGCGCGCTCAAACGCTGTGCGCTCCCACGGCTCTAACTCGTGTAAAAACTTGTTGTAGGCGTTACGCTCTTTATTAGTAACAGTAAAACGGTCGTTTTCGTCGTAAAAGTCACGTACGTCCGGGTTTTTATCAATCCACAGCACTTTGCCTTCAGCCTGATTGCGCTCAACAAACAGAGGCATTGGCTTGTCCTGCTCGGCTTTGCGTTCGCGGGCAAAGTCGATATCCGGGTTCTTAGTATCCAGTCTTAACTGAAAGACTTTATCCAGCGAAATATCGACATGGTCAGTGCTGTAAAACCAGCCACGCCAGAACCAATCTAAATCGACGCCGCTGGCTTCTTCCATGGTCCGGAAGAAATCGGCCGGCGTCGGGCGTTTAAACTTCCAGCGGGTAGCAAATTCTTTAAAGGCAAAATCAAACAGCTCGCGACCCAAAATCACTTCACGCAAAATATTCAGCGCTGCAGCCGGTTTGGTATAGGCATTTGGTCCCAGTTTTAGCACGCTGTCGGACTGGGTCATAATAGGCACCTGCACGTCTGACTTCATGTAATCAACAATATCACGCGGCTCAACCCCCCACGGTATGGTCGGATCCCACTCACGACCAGCCACGCCGTCTAAAAAGCTGTTAAGGCCCTCATCCATCCAGGTCCACTGCCGCTCATCAGAATTCACTACCATCGGAAAGTAAATATGGCCAATTTCATGGATCACTACGCCAATTAAAAAGCGCTTTTCCGCTTGCGAGTAGGTACGGCTGCCATCATCTTGCAATTTGGTGCGCGGGCCGTTAAAGGTGATCATCGGGTATTCCATGCCACCGACCGGGCCATTTACCGATTGTGCTACCGGATACGGATAATCAAACGAGAAACGTGAATACACTTCCATGGTATGCACTATGGCTTCGGTGGAATATTTCTGCCACAGCTCACCGCCCTCTTTCGGGTAAAACGACATCGCCATCACAAACGGCTGTTCTGTGCCGCCCTGCTGATAGCCTTTAGCGTCCCAGATAAACTTGCGCGATGACGCCCAGGCAAAATCGCGCACATTTTTCGCTTTAAAATGCCAGGTTTTACTCTGATCAGTACCTTCCTTTTCGTTTTCCAGCGCTTCTTGCTCGGTAACAATAAACACCGGCCGCTTTGCCGTTCTTGCCTGTTCTAAACGCGATAACTGTTGCTTGGTTAACACCTTGCTGGCGTTTTGCAGCTCGCCGGTAGACGACACGATATGATCGCTTGGTACTGTTAACCGGACATCATAATCACCAAATTCCAGCGTAAACTCACCACGACCTAGAAACTCTTTATTGGTCCAGGCTTCATAGTCGGTATAAGCCACTAAGCGTGGAAACCACTGCGCTAACAGGAAAATATCATTACCGCCTTCACGCGCATCTTTGGGGAAGTGCTCATAACCAGAGCGCGCCGATACGGCGTCTTCTTCAACAATGTTAAAGGCAAAATTGAGGCTGAAGTCCATCGCCTGACCGGGCTTTAATGGCTTGTCCAAATCAATGCGCATCAGCGTACCCACCAACGTCGCTGGCAGAGCTTTACCGCTGCTGCTTTTTACATTGCTGATAACAAAACCCAGCTCATTGTCGGTCATAAACTGTTGCCGGCGCAGCTCTTCCAGGCTCAAGCGGGCTGTAATGTCGCCCTCGCCAATAGCGGTAGCCGGGCCACGGCGGCCAATACCGCCAAAGTCGGTACTCATCTCAGCCATAGAATCGTTTTTAAAGATATTTTGATCCAGATGCAGCCACAGATACTTCAGCGTGTAAGGTGAGTTGTTTTTATAATGAATTTGCTGGCTGGCGCTTAACTGGCGTTTGGCCTCGTCCAGCTTAACATCCATTTTATAGTTAACTTGTTGCTGCCAGTATTGCTGGCCCGGCTCACCGGCAGCATTGCGGTACACGTTGGGTGTTGGTAGTACTTCATCTAGCTGGCGAAACTTATCTTCAAAATCGCCTTTGGTTTGGCGAATAGCTGCGCTGGCCGCCAAGCTGCTGCAAAATAGCACTATGCTTAAACTGGCAAGCGAAAATCGGGTTAACTTACTGGACATTGGCATCGCACTCTTTTTTGTTATCGTTATTAGAACAGCGTTCTACCTTAGGCAACTTTGGTCCGCTAAACAAGAGCGTTTTAACACGGCAAATGGTTAATCTGACTAAATAAAAAACCCTGCCGAGGCAGGGTTTTCTTAACAGCTATAACTTTTAGTCACGTGGCTTACGCGGCGCACGCGGTGCTGCACCTGGGCGCGGGCCCGGACCATTTGACGGCCGACGATCACCTGCCGGTGCTGCGCCGCTGTCTACCGTGATATTTAACTTTTGCTTACGCACATACACCTTTTTCAGGTGCTGAAAAATTTCATTCGGGATAGCTGCTGGCAACTCTACCGTACTGAAATGATCAAACAGTTTAATATTACCGATAAACTGGCTGTCGATATTGGCCTCATTGGCAATAGCCCCGACGATGTCGCCAGCACGCACGCCATGCTCTTTACCCACTTCAATACGGTAGGTCTGGTAATCGCCTTTCATTTCCCGCTTCACGCGCGGACCACGATCCGGACGCTCACCGCGCTCAGGCCTGTCGCCACGGTCACGACGCGGACGCTCATCACGCTCACCACGGGCGTGCGGCTCACGGATTTCCGGGAACTGACTGGCCACATTGAGCGGCTGATCTTTTTGCGCCAAATATAACAAGGCTGCAGCCAGATCATTTTCGGTAGTATCAATCTTCTCGCGCCAGTCGTTAATTAAGTCTTGGAAGAAGCTTAAGTTTTGCGTTTCGATGGTTTGCGCTAATTGCTCACGGAACGACTCGATACGGCGCTGCTCAATCACTTGTCCGGATGGCAGTGACATTTTTTCAATCGGCTGCTTGGTCGCATGCTCGATAGTACGTAGTAAGCGGCGCTCACGTGGCGAGACAAACAAAATCGCCTTACCTTCGCGACCTGCCCGGCCAGTACGACCGATGCGGTGCACATAGGCTTCGCTGTCGTATGGGATATCGTAGTTTACTACCAGGCTGATGCGCTCAACATCGAGACCACGGGCAGCCACGTCGGTGGCTACAATGATATCCAGCTGGTTCGCTTTCATTTTACGGATGGTCAGTTCACGGTGCGCTTGATTCATATCACCGTTTAAGCAGGCTACGGCGTAACCGCGGGCACCCAGTTTTTCAGCAATTTCTTCGGTGGCACTTTTCGTGCGCACGAACACGATAGAGGCATCGTATTCTTCGCCTTCCAGTACACGGGTTAAGGCATCCAGCTTTTGGTTGCCATCCAGCATCACGTAACTTTGCTTAATCCGCTCAACCGTGCTGGTTTTTGAGGCAATTTTAATCTCTTCAGCATTTTTTAAATGCTTTTGCGCAATAGCACGGATCTGCGGTGGCATAGTGGCCGAGAACATCGCCACCTGACGACCGGCCGGTGTAGCGTCCATAATGGTCTGCACATCGTCAATAAAGCCCATACGCAGCATTTCGTCGGCTTCATCCAGCACGATAGCGCGCAGCTTATCAAGCTTTAAGGTGCCACGGTCTAAGTGGTCAAGAATACGGCCCGGTGTACCGACAATCACCTGCGAGCCACGCTTTAAAGACTTCAGCTGATTGGTGTAGCTTTGGCCGCCATATAATGGCAATACGTGAAACGCCGGCATATAGCGGGCATAAGCCTGAAATGCTTCAGCCACTTGTATGGCCAGCTCGCGGGTAGGTGCCAGAACCAGAATTTGTGGATCGTTTTGCGCAGGGTCAAGCCGTGCTAATAAAGGCAGAGCAAAAGCACCGGTTTTTCCGGTACCGGTTTGCGCCTGGCCTAATACATCTTCGCCAGCCAATAATTTAGGGATAGCCGCCGCCTGAATCGGCGATGGGGTTTCATAGCCAAGTTCAGTAACTGCACGAACAATAGCTTCAGGCAGCATTAGCTGGGAAAATGACACAGTGTCAGACATACGTTGTTTAAACCTCAATAACACGCAGGCGTAGTGGTAGTGCTATTGTTGTTTTTACTTAGCCTGCAGAGCAGTAAAAACATCTAAACCGGACCAAAGGCATAGCCATGGCCGATTTTATTCCAGTAGTATAGCCAAACATTCTTTTGACAAGAGGCTTATCATGATAGACATCCTCGTTGGCAGCCAAATGGGCGCAGCGGAATATGTGGCAGAACAAGTTGCTGAAACACTGGTACAAGCGGGCTATGAGATTAGTCTTCATCTGAAACCCGAACTGGATCACCTCAACCCGAACAACGTCTGGTTAGTGATCACATCCACCTATGGCGCAGGAGATCTGCCTGATAATATTCAACCCTTTGCGGATCAATTAGCACAAGATCGGAGTGATCTTACCACACTTTCTTATGCCGTGATCACTTTAGGTGACGCTTCGTACGATACTTTTTGTGAGGCGGGTCGCAAACTAAGCCGCCTGTTAACGGAAAAGGGCGCCAACAAGCTGCTGCCCGCGTTAGAAATTGATGCACAGCAACCACAACTGCCGGAAGATACTGCACTGGCCTGGTTGCCACAGTTGATAAAACAACTGCCATAAAAAAAGCGGGTGGCAAGCACCCGCAAACACAAGTATATCTCAGGAAGAACAGGATAATGCTCGTCTCTCCCAGTTGGCCTCAGCAATAAAACCAACTTGTCGCCACAGTAACGGCTACTGAACGCCTTGTCTTGATAAGCAAGTGATAAAGCGATGATAAAGGCGATTATTTACCTTGTTACGGTTATACAGTCTTATACACAGAATCAACTTTTACGATAAATCTATGTGTATAACTATAGGTTTTTCCGGTGTTAAAGCTGTTTTTATCCTTGTTATAACAAAAATATTTTTTTGATATGTGGATAACCTAGCAAGTTGATCACGGGTTAAACCCGAACAGATCCTAGCTTGATCACAGGATCTGATCCTAAATAAGCTACTGATCCTTTTTACAAAGATCCTGTTATCCACTGAAAACTGCCTGCTTAGTAGTAAACATAATAAAAAGATCTCTAAAAAGATCTTATTTAATTTAAACGATCCTAAGCCAGCAACACCATTCCCCTTAACCAAGGATCAGGATACAATAAGCGCCCTTTTTTAATCAGCCTGCAAAGCGCAATACCGAGGCAGCTATGTTGTATCAAGAGACTTTTGACGTCATCGTTGTGGGTGGTGGCCATGCAGGCACAGAGGCTGCACTGGCAGCTGCCCGTATGGGGCGTAACACCTTATTGTTAACCCACAATGTTGAAACACTGGGCCAGATGTCATGTAACCCGGCAATAGGTGGTATTGGTAAAGGGCATTTAGTAAAAGAAATTGATGCTCTAGGCGGTGCTATGGCGTTGGCAGCTGACAAAGGCGGTATTCAGTTTAGAACACTGAACAGCTCCAAAGGACCCGCTGTAAGAGCCACGCGGGCACAAGCTGACCGCCAATTGTATCGTGCTGCTATTCGTCAGATGCTGGAGAACCAGCCGAACTTAAATATTTTTCAACAAGCCTGTGATGATCTGATTGTCGAACAAGACAGAGTAACCGGTGTAATTACTCAGATGGGGCTGAAATTTCGTGCCAAATCAGTGGTGTTAACCGTAGGTACCTTTTTAGGTGGCCAGATCCACATTGGTTTACAAAGCCATTCAGGTGGCAGAGCCGGAGATCCGCCGTCCATTGCATTGGCTAAACGCCTGCGTGAATTACCTTTTAGAGTCGATCGTTTAAAAACCGGTACCCCCCCGCGTATTGATGCGCGGACTGTTGATTTTTCAGTAATGCAGGCACAACCAGGTGATACACCTACACCAGTGTTTTCATTTTTAGGTAAGCGTAGCGATCATCCAACGCAAATTCCCTGCTACATCACCTACACTAACGAGCAGACACACGAGGTGATCCGTAATAATCTGGATCGCTCGCCAATGTATACTGGTGTGATTGAAGGTATAGGCCCACGCTATTGCCCATCAATTGAAGATAAAATTATGCGCTTTGCTGATAAAGACAAACATCAGATCTTTATCGAACCTGAGGGCTTAACCACCCATGAGCTTTACCCGAATGGCATATCAACCAGTCTGCCGTTTGATGTACAGCTGAGCATAGTACGCTCGATAAAAGGTATGGAAAACGCCCATATAACCCGCCCAGGGTATGCTATTGAGTATGATTTCTTCGATCCGCGTGATCTGAAAAACACACTGGAAACCAAATTTATCAGTGGCTTATTCTTCGCAGGCCAGATAAACGGTACTACCGGTTATGAGGAAGCGGGAGCCCAGGGCTTACTAGCCGGTTTAAATGCGGCATTGTTCAGCCAGGAGCAACAGGGCTGGTCACCCAGCCGGGATCAGGCTTACCTGGGCGTACTGGTGGACGATCTCACTACGCTGGGTACCAAAGAGCCCTATCGGATGTTTACCAGCCGTGCTGAATACCGCTTAATGCTACGGGAAGATAACGCTGATGCTCGATTAACCGAAAAAGGCCGTCAGCTGGGCTTAGTAGATGATGTGCGTTGGGCTGCCTTTAACCAGAAAATGGACCAGATTGCACTGGAGCGGCAACGGTTAAAACAAAGCTGGATCCATCCACAACACGCTGCCTTGCAAGCGGTAAACGACCTGGTTAAAACCCCACTTAGCAAAGAGGCCAGCCTGGAAGAACTAGTACGCCGGCCAGAGGTTTCCTATGAACGGCTAATGCAGATCGCAGATCTTGGCCCTGGCCTTGTAGATCAAACTGCAGCTGAGCAAGTTGAAATACAAATCAAGTACGAAGGCTATATTCAGCGGCAGCAAGATGAAATTGCCAAACAGCAACGCAATGAGCAAACCTTATTGCCGCAACAGTTTGATTATAAAGCCGTTAAAGGTTTGTCTAACGAAGTGATCGTGAAACTAAACCAAACCCAGCCGCAAACGGTTGGCCAGGCGTCGCGCATTTCCGGCATTACACCAGCGGCAATCTCGTTGTTATTGGTATACCTGAAAAAACAGGGGCTTTTGCGTAAGTCTGCGTAATTTATATTAGGGATCATAATGTTAGATAAATTACGCGCGCTGGTAGCGCAAACGGCGTTAACCTTGTCAGAGCAGCAACTGCAGCAATGTGTCGACTACGTAAAGCTGCTGGACAAATGGAACAGTGCATATAACCTGACTTCAGTGCGCGATCCGCAGGAAATGCTGATCAAACATGTAATGGACAGCCTGGTGGTGGCACCTTACTTAAGTGGCGAGCGTATTATTGACGTTGGCACAGGCCCGGGGTTACCGGGCGTATTGCTGGCCATTTATTACCCTGATAAGCAATTTACCCTGCTTGATAGCCTGGGCAAACGCATTCGTTTTTTAAACCAGGTTAAATTGCAGCTGAAACTGGACAATATCCACCCCTTACAAAGCCGGGTAGAAGATCACCAGTCAGAGCAAGGTTACGATGGCGTGATCAGCCGGGCTTTTGCCTCAATGAACGATATGCTCAGCTGGTGTCGGCATTTACCCGCGCCGTCTGGGCGCTTTTTCGCCATGAAGGGCGCTGCAGTACAAGAAGAAATTGCAGCTTTACCCGATTTTGTTAAAGTAGCCAGCGTTCAGGCACTTAGTGTGCCAGAGTTGCATGCACAACGGCATTTGGTAATACTGGACCCCTGCTAACTGATAACGAGGACATCTTGTGGCGAAAGTGATCGCAATAGCTAACCAGAAAGGTGGCGTAGGTAAAACCACCACAGCGGTAAATTTGGCCGCGTCTCTGGCGGCGACCAAGCGCAAGGTGTTACTGATAGACCTGGATCCGCAAGGCAATGCCACTATGGGCAGCGGTGTGGATAAGTACGATCTACCCGCTACGGCTTACGAACTGCTGGTCGATGATAAACCGCTACAGGAAGTGGTGGTGAAAGAAACCAGTGGCGGTTACCACCTGGTGGGTGCAAACGCTGATTTAACCGCGGCCGAAGTGCGTTTAATGAACCTGTTTGCCCGCGAACTGCGCCTGCGTAACGCCTTAAAAGACTATCGCAACAGCTACGATTTTATCTTTATCGACTGCCCGCCTTCACTCAACATGCTGACTGTGAACGCGATGGCAGCGGCTGACACCGTACTGGTGCCGATGCAGTGCGAGTATTTTGCCTTAGAAGGCTTAACGGCGCTGGTCGAGACCATTAATCAGTTAGCCGCAGCAGTTAATCCTGAGCTTAAGATCGAAGGGATCTTAAGAACCATGTACGATCCGCGCAACCGGCTGGCCAATGACGTATCGGAGCAGTTAAAACAACATTTTGGTGATAAGGTATACCGCGCTGTGATCCCGCGTAATGTGCGCCTGGCCGAAGCGCCCAGTTTTGGCGCGCCGGTGATGTATTACGATAAAAGCTCGACTGGTGCCAAAGCCTATTTAGCGCTGGCAGGTGAAATGTTACGCCGGGCAGATAAAAAAACAGTGAGCCAGAGCAGCTCGGTTTAAATGACTATTTTTAGGGAAGCTTTTTCATGTCGGTAAAGAAACGCGGTCTGGGCCGGGGTCTGGATGCCTTACTTACGTCCAACAGAGCCAGCAACAACAGTGCTGCTAATCCTGGCAGCAGTGAACTGCAGCAGTTGCCGATCGAGTTTCTCACGCCGGGTAAATATCAGCCACGTAAAGATATGTCGCAAGAAGCGCTGGAAGACTTAGCAAGCTCTATCCGCGCCCAGGGCGTGATCCAGCCTGTAGTAGTGCGGCCTTTAGCCAAAGATAAGTTTGAAATTATTGCCGGTGAACGGCGTTGGCGTGCTAGCCAGCTGGCGCAGCTAAGTGAAGTGCCTTGCATCGTCAAAGATGTGCCAGATGAAGCGGCAGTTGCTATAGCCCTGATTGAAAACATTCAGCGCGAAGATTTAAACGCGATGGAAGAAGCGGTGGCGCTGGAGCGTTTGCTGACAGAATTTGCCCTGACCCACCAGCAAGTGGCCGATGCAGTGGGCAAATCGCGCGCTTCGGTAACCAATTTATTACGGCTTAATCAGTTAAACGACGATGTAAAACTGCTGCTCGAGCACGGTGATATTGAGATGGGACATGCCCGGGCATTGCTGGCACTTAAAGACGCTGAACAATCTGACGCCGGCCGTTTAGTGGCAGCGAAACAGCTGACTGTGCGTGAAACTGAAAATTTAGTGCGGCGCATTTTAGAGCCTAAACCGGTCGTAGCAGAAAAGCCGCGCGACCCGGATGTGGTGTCGTTAGAGCAGCGTTTAAGTGAGCGCTTTGCCGCGCCGGTACAAATTAGCTACAACAACAAAGGCAAAGGTAAGCTGGAAATCAGTTACAGCAGTCTGGATGAATTAGATGGCATTATTGCCAAACTGCAGGCCGGTGAGCAATAAAACACCATTTTGGTGCAGATATCTGGACTGGCAAGGCGTGCGCGCCGCTTTTTGTTGCAAATTGAAGGCAAATAAGTATACTTTCGCAAGTTTTTTCCGCCCCCTCCCGGGTGTTTTCAGGGGCACAGACAGTGACTGATCAAAGTGCGGTAATGGCGCGCAAATCAGCCTATAAGCTGGTACTATGCCAGCTTGCAGTAGCCGGCGTTATGACACTGGCTTTTTTTTTAGCTGCCGATGCAGCCGCGGCAAAATCAGCCTTTAAGGGTGGTTTGGTGGCCGTAATACCAAATTGTGTGTTTGCGTTTTTCGCCTTTCGCTTTAGTGCAGCAATTAACGCCAACCAGGTGCTGGCGGCCTTTATGCGGGGGCAGTCGGCTAAATTAGTTTTAACCGCAGTGTTAATAAGCGTCGTATTTTCACAGCCTGGCCTGGTAGCGCCTGCTTTTTTTACCGGCTTTGTGTTTACGCTTTTAACACAGTGGATGGCACCGGTTTTTTTTAAACATTAACAATGGGATGAAACATGGCTGCAGGTGAAGAGTTAACCCTCTCTAGCCATATTCAGCACCACCTTACTAACGCCAAAATGTGTACTGTCGATGGCAGTGTCGCATTTAACAAAGCGTGTAGCGAGGCTGGCTTCTGGACATGGCATATCGATACTTTAGCGTGGTCTATTGGCCTGGGTTTGATCTTTTTATGGATCTTCCGCAGTGCGGCCAACAAAGCCACCATCGGCGTTCCGGGTAAATTTCAGTGTTTCATTGAAATGATCGTTGAGCTGGTTGCCAGCAACGTGAAAGACACCTACCACGGCAAGAGCAAGTTAATTGCACCACTGGCACTGACTATCTTTGTCTGGGTGTTCTTAATGAACCTGATGGACTTAATACCCGTAGACTTCCTGCCCGCTTTTGCCGGTTTTGTCGGTGAACAGGCGTTCGGTATGGACAGCCACGATGTGTACATGAAAATTGTACCGACCACAGACGTAAACCTGACGGCCGCATTGGCAATTGGTGTGTTTATTCTGATGATCGGCTATTCAATCCGCATTAAAGGTGTATTGGGCTTTATTAAAGAGCTGACACTGCACCCGTTTAGCAGCAAAAACGTACCGCTGCAAATTGTGTTAATTCCGGCTAACTTAGTTCTGGAAACTATCGCGCTGGTCGCTAAGCCATTTTCACTGGCACTGCGTCTGTTCGGTAACCTGTATGCCGGTGAAATGATCTTTATCCTTATCGGTGCTATCGGTCTGCTACAGTTACCGCTGCACTTTGTCTGGGCAGTATTCCATATTCTGGTAATTGTGCTGCAGGCGTTCGTATTTATGATGTTGACCATTGTTTACTTAAGCATGGCCAGCTCAGATAACCATTAACTTTTTACTTTAACTTAACCTTAAAAACTCTGGAGATAAAAATGGAAATTGCAGTAGCTATCAAATTAATCGCAGTTGCTCTGTTAATCGGTTTCGGCGCCATCGGTACCGCACTGGGCTTCGGTAACATGGGTGGTAAGTTCTTAGAAGCTTGTGCCCGTCAGCCTGAATTAGCACCACAACTGCAAGTTAAAATGTTCATCCTGGCAGGTCTTATCGACGCCGTTGCGATGATCGGTGTTGGTATCGCTATGTACATGTTGTTCGCTCTGTAATCGAAGGCTTTTTGTTAATCCGAACAACTGTTAACTAAGGAGGAGCGGTCGTGAATTTAAACGCCACTCTGCTGGGCGAATTAATCGCATTTGCGGTGTTCGTGCTGTTCTGTATGAAGTTTGTCTGGCCACCGCTGAACAATGCTATTGAAGCGCGCCAGAAGAAAATTGCTGACGGTTTAGCTGCTTCTGATCGGGCAGAAAAAGACCTGGCATTAGCCCAGGACAAAGCCAAAGATCAGTTAAAAGAAGCCAAAGCGCAGGCGGCAGAAATTATTGAGCAAGCGAAAAAACGCGAAGCCAAGATGATTGATGAAGCCGTGCACAAAGCCAACGCAGAACGTGAAAACATTCTGGCGCAGGCTAAAGCAGAATTAGAAGCTGAGCGTAATCGTTTACGCGAAGAGCTGCGCAAGCAAGTTGCTGCCTTAGCAGTGGCTGGCGCAGAGAAAATTCTGCAACGTTCTATTGATGAAGCTGCTCACAGCGACATTCTGGAAAAACTGGTTCAAGAACTGTAAGAGGATGAGCTATGTCTGATTTGACTAATATTGCTCGTCCTTATGCCAGAGCAGCCTTTGATTTTGCCGTTGAGCAAAATGCACTGGATGCCTGGCTACAGATGTTGGTCTTTGCTGCTGAAGTGGCAAAGAACGACCAGGTTGGCGCTTACTTAGGCGCCAACGGTTCTGCTGAAAAGCAAGCCGGTCTGTTTATCCAGGTATGTGGTGAGCAACTGAATGCGCACGGTCAGAACTTGATTAAAGTGATGGCAGAAAATCATCGTTTGCTGGCGTTGCCTGAAGTGTTAACCGCCTTTGTGGCGCTGAAAGCTGAATATGAGCAGGAAATTGACGTGTCCGTCGTTTCTGCTACCAAGCTTTCAAAAGCACAACAGGACGCGTTAGCCGCGGCACTTTCTAAACGTTTGGCACGCAAAGTTAAATTGAACTGTAGCGAAGATCCTGCAGTGGTCGGCGGTATGCTGATCAAAGCAGGTGACATGGTTATTGATGGCTCGGTCCGCGGTAAGCTGGACCGTTTAGCAACTGCGCTGCAGTCTTAATTGGGGAACAGAGAATGCAACTGAATTCCACTGAAATATCAGAACTGATCAAAAGTCGTATTGCTCAGTTCGAAGTGGTCAGTGAAGCTCGTAACGAAGGTACTATCGTTCAGGTAACTGACGGTATCATCCGTATCAATGGCCTTGCCGACTGTATGCAAGGTGAGATGATTGAGCTTCCTGGCAACCGTTATGCTATCGCGCTGAACTTAGAGCGCAACTCAGTAGGTGCCGTAGTAATGGGTCCGTATGCGGACTTAACTGAAGGCACCAAAGTAAAAAGCACTGGCCGTATTTTAGAAGTACCGGTTGGCCCACAGCTGTTAGGCCGTGTGGTTAACACCTTAGGTGCACCTATCGACGGTAAAGGTCCAATTGATGCTGCGGGTTTTGAGCCGGTAGAGAAAATCGCCCCGGGCGTTATCGACCGTCAGTCAGTCGACCAGCCAATGCAGACCGGTTATAAGTCGGTTGATGCCATGATCCCTATCGGTCGTGGTCAGCGTGAATTGTTAATCGGTGACCGTCAAACCGGTAAAACCGCATTAGCCATCGATGCCATCATCAACCAGAAAGGCACTGGTGTTAAATGTATCTACGTTGCCGTAGGCCAAAAAGCCTCTACTATCGCCAACGTAGTACGTAAGCTGGAAGAGCACGGCGCCCTGGCCCACACTATCGTGGTGGTTGCGTCTGCCTCTGAAGCAGCTGCGCTGCAGTTCCTGGCACCTTACGCTGGTTGTACTATGGGTGAATACTTCCGTGACCGTGGTGAAGATGCCCTAATCGTATACGATGACCTGTCTAAGCAAGCTGTTGCTTACCGTCAGATCTCGTTACTGTTACGTCGTCCACCAGGCCGTGAAGCTTACCCAGGTGATGTATTCTATTTACACTCACGTCTGCTGGAGCGCGCATCTCGCGTAAATGCGGACTATGTTGAGCGTTACACTAACGGTGAAGTAAAAGGTAAAACCGGTTCTTTAACCGCATTACCAATTATCGAAACTCAAGCGGGTGACGTTTCTGCGTTCGTACCAACTAACGTAATCTCGATTACTGACGGTCAGATCTTCTTAGAAACTGACTTGTTCAACGCTGGTATCCGTCCAGCGGTTAACGCCGGTATTTCGGTATCTCGTGTTGGTGGTGCTGCACAAACCAAGATCATCAAGAAATTAGGTGGTGGTATTCGTCTGGCATTAGCCCAGTACTCAGAACTGGCTGCGTTCGCGCAGTTCGCCTCTGACTTAGACGATGCAACCCGCGCTCAGTTAGAGCACGGCCAGAAGGTTACTGAACTGATGAAACAGTTACAGTACAGCCCGATGTCTGTTGCCGAAATGGGTGTGTCTATTTTCGCTATCGAAAAAGGCTTTATGAAAGACGTCGACGTAGCCAAGATCCTGGATTTTGAAGCTGCCCTGATCGCGTTCATGAAAGCAGAACACGCTGAGCTGATGGCTGAGATCGATAAAACCGGTAACTACAACGACCAAATCGAGTCTACGTTCAAAGCTGCCATTGAGAAATTCAAGGCAACGCAGACCTGGTAATCAATGCGGGTGGCTAGCCCACCCCATTCGTTGAATGAATCGGAGATACAGTCATGGCCGGTGGTAAAGAGATAAAAAGTAAGATCGGGAGTATTAATAATACTCGCAAGATCACCAGTGCTATGGAAAAGGTTGCGGTCAGCAAAATGCGCAAAGCGCAAGACCGCGTAGCTGCAACTCGCCCATACGCTGAAGGTATGCGCAAAGTGATTGGTAACCTTGCCAATGGCAGCCTGGAATACCGCCATCCGTATTTAGCGGATCGTGAGGTAAAACGGGTTGGCTATATTGTCATTTCTACTGATCGTGGTCTTTGCGGTGGCCTGAATACCAACGAGTTTAAGAAAGTTGCCCTGGAGCTGAAAAGCTGGAAAGACAAAGGTGTGGATGCGCAGTTTGCCGTTATCGGTAATAAAGCCACCGCCTTCTTCAAGCGTTTCGGTGGTAAGGTAGTCGCGCAACAGGCGGGTTCAGGTGACGTACCACGTTTGGCTGATGTGATCGGTTCGGTAAAAGTGATGCTGCAAGCATTTAACGAAGGCCGGATTGACCGCTTATTCCTGGTGTACAACAAGTTTGTAAACACCATGAAGCAGGAGCCAGTGATCGATCAACTCTTACCTTTGCCAAAAGCAGATATTGAGCAAAAAGCACATAACTGGGATTACCTGTACGAGCCGGATCCAAAACCTATTTTAGATATGTTGTTGGACCGTTTCGTCGAATCGCAGGTTTATCAGGGTGTGGTAGAGAACTCTGCCAGTGAGCACGCGGCGCGGATGGTAGCCATGAAGGCTGCAACCGATAACGCCGGCAACCTGATGGACGACCTGAAGCTTGTCTATAACAAAGCACGTCAGGCCGCGATTACCCAGGAGCTTAGCGAAATCGTCGCAGGTGCGGCAGCTGTAGGCTAAGGTAAACAGTTTTGAGAAATTTGAGGAAACATCATGAGTCAAGGTAAGGTCGTCCAAATCATTGGCGCCGTTGTGGATATCGATTTTCCACAAGATGCGGTACCTGGTATCTATGACGCGTTAAACGTGACCGACGGTGATCTGGCTGGTTTGGTGCTGGAAGTTCAGCAACAGCTGGGTGGCGGTACTGTTCGTACTATCGCATTAGGTACAACTGACGGTTTACGTCGCGGCGCAGCTGTAGCGAATACCGGCAAAGCAATTCAGGTTCCGGTGGGTAAAGCCACACTGGGCCGTATTATGAACGTTCTGGGTGAGCCAATCGACGAAGCGGGCCCAATCGGTGAAGAAGAGCGCTGGTCTATCCACCGTTCAGCACCTTCATACGAAGATCAAGCAGCATCAAACGCGCTGCTGGAAACTGGTATCAAGGTTATCGACCTGGTATGTCCGTTCGCCAAAGGTGGTAAAGTGGGTCTGTTCGGTGGTGCCGGTGTAGGTAAAACCGTTAACATGATGGAACTGATCCGTAACATCGCGATCGAGCACAGCGGTTACTCAGTATTCGCCGGTGTGGGTGAGCGTACCCGTGAAGGTAACGACTTCTATCACGAAATGAAAGACTCTAACGTACTGGACAAAGTATCGTTAGTGTACGGTCAGATGAACGAGCCACCAGGCAACCGTTTACGCGTAGCGTTAACCGGCTTAACCATGGCGGAAAAATTCCGTGATGAAGGCCGTGACGTGCTGTTCTTCGTTGATAACATCTACCGTTACACACTGGCTGGTACTGAAGTGTCTGCACTTCTGGGCCGTATGCCATCAGCAGTAGGTTATCAGCCAACGCTGGCAGAAGAGATGGGTGCGCTGCAAGAGCGTATTACCTCTACTAAGACTGGTTCAATCACGTCAATCCAGGCCGTATACGTACCTGCGGATGACTTAACTGACCCGTCACCAGCGACTACGTTCTCGCACTTAGATGCAACCGTAGTACTAAGCCGTAACATCGCGTCACTGGGTATTTACCCGGCGATCGACCCACTGGATTCAACTTCTCGTCAGTTAGATCCACTGGTAATCGGTAAAGAGCACTATGAAGTAGCACGTGGTGTACAATCTGTACTGCAGCGTTACAAAGAGCTGAAAGACATCATCGCGATTCTGGGTATGGACGAACTGTCTGATGAAGACCGTACTACCGTATACCGTGCGCGTAAAATTCAGCGCTTCCTGTCTCAGCCATTCTTCGTAGCTGAAGTATTTACCGGTTCACCAGGTAAATACGTACCGCTGAAAGAAACTATCCGTGGCTTTAAAGGCATTCTGGACGGCGAGTTCGACCATATGCCAGAGCAGGCGTTCTACATGGTTGGTTCTATCGACGAAGCGATCGAAAAAGCGAAGAAACTGTAAGTTCAGGCTTTAGGAGAGCGAGATGGCGATGACAGTGCAACTGGATGTAGTAAGTGCCGAAGAAAAAATCTTCTCCGGCCTTGTCGAATCCGTGCAGGTCACAGGCAGTGAGGGCGAACTGGGTATTTTACCTTTTCACGCCCCGTTACTGACCACCCTGAAACCTGGCATGGTCCGTATCGTGAAACAGTTTGGCGAAGAACACGTGATTTACGTTGCCGGTGGTGTACTTGAAGTACAACCGGATACGATCACTGTACTGGCTGATGTCGCGGTACGCGGCGAAGACTTAGATGAGCAAGCCGCTTTAGATGCACAAAAACGTGCTGAAGAAGCGATGCAGCACGCTGGCGCAGACTTCAACTATGCTGAAGCTGCCGCGCAATTGGCAGAAGCCATTGCTCAGCTGCGCATTATTCAGAAAATGCGTAAAAAATAAGTTCGGGTTCCGAAATGAAAAAAGCCACCGCAAGGTGGCTTTTTTGTCTTATATATTCTGTGATTAATCACTTTTTATTTGCCGTTTAGGCTGTCTTACCGCCGTTGTGCCAGTTCGGGGACATTGTTGATTAATGTTTCTTTATCTTTATTATGTGTAAATAAACTGGCTTAAATATTAATTCTAAGCTGTTAACATGGTGGCGCTTAGCAAATGAAGATGGTTGATCTAGGTGAGTTCAGAGTAAACATCCAGCAGCGTCTGTTATACCGACAGCAGGAAGAAATTGCAGCAGAACCGAAAGTGATTGAAGTGCTCTGCTACCTGATTGAACATCCAGACCGCTTTGTCAGTTTGCAGGAGCTGCACCAGCAGGTTTGGCAGGGCCGTGTGGTAACGGATACCGCTGTAAGGCGCACCATAAGTAAGTTACGCACTTTATTGGGCGATAACGACAACGAGAAGCCGAAGTATATTCGCTCACAAATGAAGCGAGGTTATCAGCTTGTTTGTCCGGCTGTGCAGAGCAGCGATAGTATGGCAATTCAGGCGGGAGACAACCTAGCTGTTAGCAGTCCAAAGCCGCGACTATTCAAGTTGTCCTGGGTAAAGCAATTAATATTAGGTAGCCTGGCCAGTGCTACAGTCCTTGTAACTGCTCTGTTATGGTTTGCTTCTCCGGTGCAAGTGCACACCCACTTAATGCAAGTTGAACTGGATATTCCCGGGCAAAAAGCTAGCCTGGCGGTGTCACCGGACAGCCGTTATCAGGCCTTCGTTGGTCGTATCAGCAGTGGTGATAATTGGCAGCTTTACTTGTATGACAGGCACAAAGGGCAGTTATCTAAGGTCGAAACGCCGGTACCGCATGTGCGTTTTGTCGATTTTGTCGCCGATGGCAGTGCTCTGGCTTATGTTGGCTTTCGCCAGGATGTCGCTGAATTGTATATTCAGCCTTTGGCTGATTTGGCCGCCGCCCCGCGCCAATACATTATGGCGGGGTTACCCATACTGGCGGGCCCTATGGCCCTGCCAGATAACCAGTTGTTGATCGCAGCAGGAAAAAGTTACAACGGCAATATCCATTATTACCAATTAGATATAGAAAGCGGCAGATATAGCCAGTTTAGCTATAGTAGTGCTGCTGCGGTGCAGGATGCCTATGCCCGGTTGTCTCCGGATAAACAACATCTGGCACTGATCCGAGCCAATATTGCTGAGCGAAAGCTGTATCTACAGTTATACCGTGTAGCTGATAAAGAATTAGTGAAGGAGCATAAACTCAGTGATCAACTATTGGATATGCGGCTAAGTTGGCTGGCCAAAGATGCTTTGCTGTTAAAGCAACAGCAGCAGTTTCTCTGGTTTGACATTAACAATGACCGGCTTGAGCCTGTAGCTGCGTCAGCCGAGCATATCAAAGAGTTTGTTACAGACAGAAGTGGGTACTTTGCCGCAATTTATCGAAAACCGACTGAACAACAACTTTATCAGACGCCCTGGCCCTATACTGATGGTTTTAGCCAGCACTTACAAATGCACGCGCAAGTACAGTCTGTGCAATACAGCCATGACCAGGCTTTTTATTGGTTAACTGAGCAACTTGGTCACTATTATCAGTTATCGCGTTTTTACCGCGATTCCGGCAAAAAGCAATTGGTTATGCAATCAGAAGCGCCATTTGTCCTGTTGGATCAGGCGGCTACACATCTGCTTTTACTCAAACGCTTAAACCGGCTTGAGCTGATGGATACCCGAAGCGGTGATCTAGTGCACTTGTCGTTAAGCACTCAGCAGATTGATCAGGGCGTATTTAGTGATGACGGCCGCTACGTTTATTTTGCTGCTGCCAGTGGTGGTAACTGGCAGATAGTACAATACGATATTGAACTGGCGACGCAGCGGGTAATATTACATGACTATCGTTGGCTGCAACCCTACAAAGCAGGTTTCATTGCTGCTGCGGTAGATGGCTCGGTATGGCTGTTAGATCAGCGTATGCAGCGAATTACTCAGTTATATCAGGGGATTCATTATGACTTGCATTATCAACTGGCGTTACGTGGTGATAACCTGAATATTCTGCATCGCAATCTGATGTCTGATTGGGAATTGGTTAGTATAAACCTAAATAGTGGACAACACTGGCAGCGAAAGCTGGCTTACAGCGAATTCAGCCCACAATTTTCCTTGGATAAATCAGGCAATGAATTATTGTTTTTTAAACCTAAAATTGATAATAATCAGATAGTTAGTTTTGGTTATAACTTTGGTTATAACTCCTTATTCTGAAAGTCACAGCAAAGTCCGCGACAAGTTATCGCAGTATTATCACTTCACGTCCACTCTTGATGCAGGCCGCTAACTGGCCCGCCCAACTCAATCAAAAGAGGACGCAAACATGACTAAGCAAAATATCATTACTGTTATCACCAGCATCATCGTACTGGTCGTTTTGAGTGTTGCTAACCCTGTGCTGGCAGATGAAAGTCAGGTCAAACCTGAGAAGCCGGTAATAACTCCCCAATGTTGGTTTATTTGTCCGCCAGATCAGCCTGCTGACGAGTAATAGTCTATTTAGCCAACAGGGAGCAGCGACATGAGTCAATTAGAACCCATGGTAAAACAGCTGGAGCAAATGACAACGCTCGATGCTTTACCAGCCTTTTTTCAGCAAATACAACAGCAATTTGGTTATCGTTTTTGCGGCATAGTGTTGTGGCGCAGCCAAAGGACCCCACTGGTATTGTCAGCCAGTGCGGATAGCGATTTTCACCGGCTAGTGGGTAACGAAACCCTGCAGCAGTTTTGCCATAAACGTTGTACACCTGCACAAGCTTTAACTGAGCAGTTTGTTGAGCATAGTGCACAGGCCAATAACATTTTAGTCATTCCGGTAAAGGCGTTGGGTACCGATCACGGCGCTTTGTTGATTGGGTTGTATCCAGAGCAGGCAACCTTAGCACAGCAAATAGCCTGGTACTGGACCATTATTGCCCACTACATCGTTGAAACGCTGACCCGGGTCTCTCACGATGACAGTGAAGCGGCGGTTACACTGACTCAGCGTGAAAAAGCCTGCTTGAGTTGGGCTGCCAAAGGCAAAACGTCATGGGAAATCAGTCAGATCCTGGCTATCTCTGAGCGCACCGTCAATTTTCATCTGGGCAATTGCATCAGTAAAACCAATAGTAACAATCGGCAGCAGGCGATCAGCCGTTGCCTGGCCGTCGGGCAAATTAACCTTTGAGCAGGAGTACGAAATGCCACAGTCAGCATCTTACCCTGAATTGGACTACGCCAAAGAAGTGATGAGCCTAAACCAGTTACAGCACAAGGTGGAAACGTGTTGTCATGCCACGGCGACAGCCTTATTCGCCCTGACAGAACCCTGCGTCGACACGCGCTCTACTGTCAATCAGACGACACCAATAAGGAGTCTGCTATGCGATTAATTTATCAGTCTGAGGCTGCTGAATGTGGTTTGGCCTGTGTCACTATGATTGCAGGACATCATGGCCATCAGCTTGATCTCGCCACCGTCAGAAGCCGGTTTTCTGTATCCTTAAAAGGTACTAATTTACAACATTTATTGCAGTTGGCTGACCAGCTAAATCTGGCGGGGCGGGCTCTGCGGCTGGAGCTGGATGAGCTGCGCATGCTTAGCCTGCCTTGTATCCTGCACTGGAATATGAACCACTTTGTGGTACTCAAAAAAGTCTGTAAGCAACATATTGTTATTCTTGATCCGGCGGTCGGTGAACGTCGGGTGCCTTTGTCAGAAGTGTCTGACAGCTTTAGCGGTATTGCTCTGGAGCTGCAACCCAGTAGTGAGTTTCAACCACGTGATGAAAAAGTTCGCTTGGGGTTGACTACTTTCTGGCAGCGCATTCAGGGCTTAGGGCCGGCACTGGCAAAGATTTTTCTGCTATCGGTGCTGTTACAGGTGTTTGTGCTGGCAGCGCCTTACTACTTGCAACTGGTTGTCGACGATGTGCTGGTGAGCATGGATAAGCCTTTGTTAAGTGTACTGGCGCTTGGGTTTGGATTGTTGATGTTGGTGCGGGTTGTTACTCAGGCGCTACGTAGCTGGTTGGTGTTGTATCTTGGCTCAACCATGAGTATGCAGATGGCGACCAATTTATTTCGTCATTTGGTGCACCTGCCCATGTCTTATTTTGAGAAACGCCATATCGGTGATGTTGTATCGCGCTTTGGTTCACTTAACAGTGTGCGGGAATTACTGACGACCAGTCTGGTAGAAGGCCTGATCGACGGCATTATGGCGGTTGGTGTACTGGTAATGATGTATCTTTATAGCCCGTTATTAGCCGGTGTGGTGCTAAGTGCGGTGTTGTTATATGCCTTATTAAGGTGGTTGTTGTACAAACCCATGCGTGAGCGTACTGAAGCCAGCATAATGGCGAGCGCCAAAGAGCAATCGAACTTTATGGAAACCGTGCGTGGCATGCAAAGCGTCAAGCTGTTTGGTAAGCAAAGCCAACGCCTCAGCATTTGGCAAAACCGCTACGCCGAATCAGTAAACCAGCAGTTTTTGCTGGGTAAGTGGCAGGTTTCTTACCAAACGATTAACCAGTTACTTTTTGGTGTTGAAAACACACTGGTTGTGATGTTAGGTGCACTGGCGGTCATTAATGGCAGCTTGTCAGTCGGCATGCTGTTTGCGTTTATGACCTATAAAAGCCAATTTACTGAACGGACGGCGTCATTAATCGAAAAGCTGGTGCAACTGTTTATGACCCGTCTACACCTGGAGCGTTTGGCCGATATTGCCCTGACCGAAAAAGAATCTGACAAAGCAGCTGGTGCTTATCATGAGATCAGTGGGCAAATCAGTGTTGAAAAGCTAGCGTATCGTTACTCGGCAACCGAGCCGCTTTTATTTGATAACTTAACCTTTAGTATTGCCTCAGGTGAAAGTGTTGCCATTATCGGCCCCTCAGGCGCGGGCAAAACCACATTGGCAAAAGTGATGTTGGGTTTGCTGCCGGCTGCCGAGGGTAAGGTATTGGTTGATGGTATCGATATCCGGCACTTGGGACAGCTGCATTTCCGGCAGCAAGTGGCGGCAGTGATGCAACAAGACCAATTACTCAGTGGCAGCCTGGCGGAGAATATTGCCTTTTTTGACCCGGATATCGACTTGGAACGGGTACAACAATGCGCAGTAATGGCAGGTATACATCGGGATATCACGGCGATGCCTATGGGGTATAACGCCTTAATTGGTGACATGGGTAGCTCGTTATCCGGCGGCCAACGTCAACGGCTGTATTTAGCCCGGGCTTTGTATAAACGGCCGAAAATCCTCTTTCTCGATGAGGCTACGTCAAGCCTGGATATTCAGTTAGAAAGTCACGTAAACCAGGCGATAAAAACCTTGTGTATTACCCGCATCATTATCGCTCATCGGCCTGAAACAATTAGCAGCGCTGATCGGGTGTTGTTGCTATGTAATGGCAAGCTAATGGATGTTACTGAACAATATAAGCGAGAGCGGTTAAAGGATATTGCATAAAACTGGCTTCGGCCAGTTTTATGTTTTCACTGTAAGATCTGACAGGTGTTTTTATTTATTAATGTATCTATTATTGAATCGTTGGTTAGCAACAGCGTTAAAAAATAAACTCAACAATCAATAGGAAAATACAAAATGAAAAATCAAGACATCAACAAAGATAAAGTATTAAACCTGCAACAGTTAGAGCAAGTATCCGGTGGCCGTATCTCTGACCAAGTTGCACCAATGGACTGGAGCACAATGAGTCGTGGTTGCGGTGGTGTGGGTGATGATGAGTGGAGCACCATGAGTGACAGCTGTAAAGGTGGCGAGAAAGTGATCTCGCGCTAATCAATAAAAAATAAAAAAGCGGGCTTGGCCCGCTTTTTTATTTTAAATACCTGCCATATGTGACAGGTATTGTTTATTCAATAATGAGTGTATTGTTTTTTTTATTTGTGTGGAGATTGATGATGCGCGATTTGAATGTACATCCTGACTTTTATATTCCTTTTGAATGGCGTAAGCCACAGAATGAATATTATGATGTTGTTAGTAGCCTATTGCCAATTAGCTGGCGCTTACGGCAGGATTACTTCTGGACCCAAGCGATTTCTACAGACGACAATAAGCCCGTTCAAGGCTGGAAGATTCATGTTTCCAGCCGTTGGGGCAATGAATACAACACGCTACAGAAAGTTGTGCCACTGTGTGTTGCGCATAACACGGAATTTAAGTTTGCCAGCGACAGTAAAATTCTGAAAACCTTGTTGGGCAAAAACTGCACGCGCTCTGCTTCAGGTAAGTTCATTACCATATATCCGGCCACAACGGCATGCTTTCAAGCGCTTATCGCCGCACTATACGAAGTGCTTAAGCATGAGGATGGCCCTTATATTCTCTCTGATCGGCCATATAAAGACGCTAAGGTATTGTTTTACCGCTATGGCGGCTTTAAGTCTTTTGATCTAAAAGATAATTTCAACCGCAGTACAGCCTGTATTATTAACGCTGCTTTTCAGTACACCGAAGATAAACGTGATGCACAGTTTATTTTGCCAGACTTTGTTACTGATCCTCTGCTCGCTGATATCGCCGAAACATCCGGGCAAGCCGATAACGACCAGCCTAATGGCGGCTTATTCGATGGTCGCTACCATATGCAGTCAGTTATTAAGTTTTCCAATGCCGGCGGTGTGTATCTGGCAAATGATGTACAGCGCAATGAGACCGTTATAGTAAAAGAAGCACGGCCCTATGTTGGGGTTGATGCTGACGAAGACTGCATAGCCCGGTTACATAAAGAGTACCGGATTTTACAGCGGCTTGCTGCCAGCGGTATCGCGCCACAGGCTTATGGTTTGTTTCAGGAGTGGCAGCACTGGTACCTGGCACAACAAATTGTTACTGGTCAGACACTACGTAGTTATCAGCTACAACAGTGTCGTATTATTCATAGCCATTCTACCGATCAGCAAATGCGGGATTGGATAGCGAACAGCATAAAAATTGCGATCAACTGTTTCCAGCTGATTAAAACCCTGCATGCTAACGGCATTATCTTTGGCGATTTATCACTGAATAACCTGATGGTGTGTCCGGACACACTGGAGGTGAAGTTAATTGATTTTGAGGGAGCATGCGAAAGTGGTGTTGATGTTGCCGTTAATTTTTACACACCGGGTTTTGCCCGTTCTGACCGGCTCAGCCGGGATTGTGTCGAGTATCAGGATGATATCTACGCATTAGGTTGTGTGCTGGTGGCAATGTTTATGCCCAGCAGTACCCTACTGAATTTAAAACAAGACTATGCACAAGTATTCTTTCAAGCGTTAGAGCATGACATAGGCTTGCCGCCACAGTATTTGCAGTGTGTCACTTACCTGCTTACAGACAAAAATGCTGGCCTGGATCAGGCTATCAACTTGTTAGCAGCCGCAGATGCCAGCACGGTACATGCAGTACAGCTAAACACCAGTGTGCAGCATGGTGCGGTTCAGCATATGGCAGCATCTATGATAGATAACATCCTGCGGTATAACCAACATCATCTGGAACTGGATCGGCGTGACAGAATTTTACCGCTCGGCCCGGAGTGTCAGCATGCGTTGGCATTGGATCATGGTGCTGCGGGCGTCATTTATGCCTGGCATCATCTGACCGGTCAGGTGCCCGAAGCCCTGATACAGTGGTTTACACGGCGCCTACAACAAACAACAGAATTGCTACCCGGTTTGTTAAATGGTGCGGCGGGGTTGGCCTGGTTATTACAGGATCTGCAGATGTCAGACCGGGCTGAACGCTTATTGCAGCAAGGCGCCCTGAGCCGGCAGCTTTATCGCAATATGTCGCTGGGCTATGGTGCAGCGGGCCTGGGTTACAGTTTGCTGTATCGCTGGCATAAAACACAGGACCCGCAAGCGCTGAGCGAGGCTTGCCGTATTGCGGATGTATTGTTGGACACTGCAGTATACCGGGATGGTGGTGCTTACTGGGAAGATGCTGCGTCAGCTGCCGGTGTCGGCATTGGGTTGTGGGAAGGTGGCAGTGGTATAGCGTTATTTTTATTGTACCTATACTGTGCCACTGAAAATGAACATTATCTGGCTTTAGGGAAATTAGCCCTGCAGGCTGATTTTAATCACGGTAAATCGACTCAGGGTTCCTATGGCTTTGTGCGTCGCACGAATGCTTCTATTTTATATCCTTATCTGGGTTATGGCACGGCTGGGGTTGCTACTGTGGTACTGCGCTACCATGCGCTGACAGGTGAGCCGGTATATCGCCAGTTTTTAGACGATATTAAACCGTCAGTTTCCGCTAAATACACCGTTAACTCAGGGTTATTCAGTGGTATCAGTGGTTTGGGTAACTATTTGCTCGATGCGTATCAGTTTTTACAGCAAGAAGAATACTACTATCTGGCTTGTCAGGCTGCCGATGCGCTTAAGGTGTTTGCGGTAGAGCGTGAAGAGGGCCTGTGTTTTCCGGCCAATAATCGCACCAAAGTAAACACTGACTACGCTGACGGCTCAGCGGGTACTGCCCTGTTTCTGCACCGGTTAAACCAGCTTGGGCCCAACTTCAACTTTATGCTTGACCCTTTGCTGCAAGCTTATCAGGCACAGCAAAGCAAACATTAATGCAAGGGGAAAAAGATGAGTGAGCCCAGTCTATTCCGGCCGCAGGCGCTGCGTCAGCAAGGCGTAAAACTGGAGGGTAATGTTGTTATTGCCCAGCCTCTTAGTGTGAGTTTGTTGCTGACAATATTGTTGCTGGTCGTTGGTTTAACGTTAGTTTTTCTCGGCCAGGCCTCATTTCACCGAAAGGAAACCGTACAAGGGTTTCTGAAACCCGATCGTGGTTTGGCCAGAGTCGCGCCGCAACGCTCCGGCACTGTCGTTGAGTTGTTTGTTAAGGATGGCCAGTTGGTAGAGACCGGCCAGCCCCTGGTAAAAATTTCTTACGATGAGTACCTGGCTGCTGGCGCAGCGCTCGGGGGGCAGTTGCAGACCTCTGTCGCAGAGCAGCAGCACAGCTTACAGCAACGCTTAGAAGAAGCTGCATTACTGTATCAGCAACAACAACAGGCATTGCAGCAGCGGGTGAGTAATTTACAACAGCAGCTGAGCGAAGTTTCATCCCAGCGCCAATTGTCGGCACAACGCTTTAGCCTGGCACAACAACAACTCGACAGGTTGACTGCTTTGCAGCAACAGGGGCATGTCGCCACACTGGAACTGAATAAACAGCGCGAACAGCTACTGTCAGTGCAGCAACAAGATAATTCGCTGCAACTGCAATATCAAAGTATTCGCGGCCAGTTGATAGAGGTTGAAGCGGCACAAGCCGCAGCGCCAATTGAGTTTGAACAGCAAAAAGGCGTTTTGATGTCAGAGCTGGCGCGTTTGTCTCAGCAGCAATCTGAGCTGGCTGCGCGGCAAGAAATCGTGCTTAGAGCAACCGTCGCCGGCAAGGTGTATAACTTACATGCCGAGCTTGGCAGTATGGCGCAAGCAGGCAAACCCTTACTAACCATTATGCCTGAGCCCTCTACTTTGCACGCAGTGCTACTGGTACCTACCCGTGCCTTTGGCTTCGTGGCGCCTGGTCAAGCAACCCGCATCCGCTTCGAAGCCTTCCCCTATCAACGTTTTGGTGTACAAAGCGGTCGGGTAGTGCACCAGTCTACCGCCATCTTGTTACCGGGTGATGTGATCTTGCCGGTACCGTTAAATGAGCCGGTATACCAGGTCAATATCCAGTTAGACAGCCAAACAATCTCAGCCTATGACACTGAACTGCCGCTGCAACCTGGCATGTTGCTTAGTGCCGATATTATGCTAGAGCAACGTAGTTTATTGAGCTGGCTGTTTGAACCAATTTTAAGCCTGCGTGGCAGGTTATAAGGAGGCGAGCTTGCGTCGTCTGCGGATAGTTTTGGTGTTAGGGGGGTTAGCCGCTTGCATGTATTGGTATTTTGCTGTGCCTTATGTTACTTCGGCAGCCACCATTCCGGTGGCGCAATCTGGTCAGCCTGTTTTATGTTATTTTTGGCTGTAAAACAGGCACCTGGATCATTTCAGAGTTGGCGAACTGTATCAATTGCAACATCGCCAGCAGTATTTCACCGCTAGGTTGGTGTCTATCTCTTATGCGTCAAACCGCGTTGCAGAGGCTAAGTTGGGTTTTGAGCTACAAGCCCCGCTGTCAGAAGAGATCCGGGTGCAGCAGCGCTTTAAAGTCAGCATCGCCCCAGATGCGGCAGCGGGACACAGCTTGCTTGCCCGCTTTACTATTGCCACTGAATAAACTCCAGCGCCAGCTCGGGTGTAATAAAGGCCGTGGCGTATAGCACATCCGGGTTATGCGGGTCAGGGTGTATGCCAATTAACTGATAAGGCAGCTGAGTTATTTCTTCATTGGCATTACTCAGGTTGCGCCGCTGTATATGGCCCAGCATGCTGTAGCGGTATTGCTGCTGGCCTTGCCGCAGCCAGACGGCCATATAGTTGGCATCGGTGTTTTGCTCGAGCAATTTGTCTTGTTTTGCGCCGTCAACGTATTGATAAAGCTTGCCGTCCTTGTGGTATAGCAGCTCACCGTTACTGCCGTATTGGGCAAAGTTACCGGCGGCAAAGGTTAGCTGGGTAAAGTCGTTGCTGATTAAGTCCAGCTGCCATAAGTTTTGTGTTTTCGCCTCTACCCGGGTCAGGATCAGGCCGCTGTTATCGGGCAGCCACAGCGTTTGGCCTACGTCGTTTTGCTCACGCTTATTGATCAGCTGCTGGCGCTGGGTATCGTACAAATACAGGTTACCCTGCTGAATAAAAGCAATATAGCGGCCATCATTCGACCAGCTGATATCATTAATGGGTTGCTCGGTATTTGGCAGCTCAGTCAGCTGGCGTTTGTTGCCATTCTGGCTTAGCCAGAGCTGCCAGCTGCCGGTCCAGTTGGCCGAAAACGCATAGCTGTCTGCCGATAGCGGTGATACGGCCAGTGCCAGGCTGCTACCGGCGGCATCATGTAAAAAGCTAATCTGGCGTTTTTCCTCGTCAAAGGGCTGCGACACTTTTATCAGCTGCATAGCGGCCTGAGTGGTGCTGCCGGGCGTCAGGCCGGAAATATAGGCCTGGTTTTCTGCCAGCAGTGACAGCTCACCCACTTTTACGCCCTCAGGCAGCTTTAAGATATGCTGGCTGTTATCTGCCAGATTAATTTGCAATATGGCATCTACACCCGGTAGCAGCAGGCTTTGTTGATCCAGGCTCCATTCCAAGCCAATCAATAACAACGGCATGGGTAAACTGGCAATACGGCGATGTTCGCGGCTTGCCGGCTCATACAGGTACAATTCAGGTTTATTTGACTCTGGCATCAGCACATAGGCCAGCTTACTGCCATCGGCTGAAAGTGCCAGCAGAGTGACACCAAAACCGGCAGAAGGCGCGGCCAGCAGGGTTTGTATGCTGCCACTGGTGAGGTTTTCTGCTAGCAGCGCATTACTGGAATACATACCGGCACTGCTTTTGCTGTAATACAAGGTTTGGCCATCGGCGCTTTGTTGGGCATTTCCCAAGACAAAGCCGGCACAGGTAGTCAGTGTGCTAACTTGATACTGCGGATACAGGCTAAAGTCGTAGTTCTGATATTCGCAGCTGCTGCCGTCTTTGCTTACTAGCTGTACCAGCAAGTTGCGGCTTTGCGGCTGCCAGCTTTGCACACTGAACATTTTATCTTGCGCTTCCAGCGTCACTTCCTGCAATAACTGGCCTGCACTGGCACCGAGTTTGCGCACCAATACCCGGATCTGACCGTCGGGCGAGGAATGACTGTAAGCCAGTAATTGTTTATCTGGTGATACCAGCGGCCGTGATTCTATGCCTTTAAACCAGGTTACCTTGTGCTGATTTAGCAGAGTAAGCTCGGTAAGTTTAGGCTTATCTGCTGCCGGCTTGTCGGTTATTGGCTCTGCCTGCCAATACCAAAACGCTGCTGTGGTGATTAATACTACGCTGACCAATACAGCCGCTACGCCCGACAACAACCCGCGCGGTTTACGCTTAACAGTAGGTGTTATGTTGCCGGACAAGATGGCGGCGTGTCCACTATATGTGGCAACTAAGGCCTGCGGCAGCTGCAGGCTATAGCCTTTACGATGATGCGTTTTGATGGGTGACTGCTCAAGTGCCGGGTGTTGTAGTGCTTTTCTTAGCTCAGAGATGGCGCGGTTAATGGCGTTGTCATCGACATAGCTTTGTTGCCATATGGTATCGACTAATTCCTGCCGGGATATGATACGGCCGGGCTCCTTGCTAAAGCATAACAGTAACTTTACCAGCAGCGGCTCAAGCTCTTTGCGCGCAGTGCCATCGTTAATGCTGAAATCGGCTGGTGTAAAGGTCCAGGGGCCGAGCTGTAAAGTATCCATCTGTTAACGAGTTATCCTTTTTTAAACAGGCTGTAACTTTAACAGATGCAATAGGTGATTCAAGTGAAATAAAGCCTGTTAAAAGCTTAGGAAAACGGCGATAAGGTTTTCATAAGGTTTGTTATTTTACTTTATAAACAGTGAGTTAAATTCGATTTTCTTAGCAATAAATTGCTTAGCTTCTGATAAGCGACTTTTGTGCTCTGCCGCTCTACAGTGACCTCAACAACGTAACGGACAGGCAGTAAGTCCAGCGTTATAAACAACATAACTCTGACTGACGCAAAAGGAACACCAGTATGAACACTATGATTAAACCATCACGTACTTTGTTATTGACTGGCGCTTTATTTTTCAGCACGGTAGCAAGCGCACAGCAACAGCTTGAAGTACAACAAACAGTGCCAAACCAAATAACAGCGCAACAACAGCAACAAAAAGACGTTGTTGTGCAGCCCAGTGCTGAAGTCGCCAAACTCACTATGGAGTTGATGGCAGATGTACAACACCAATTAAGCAGCAGTATTCGTGCTGAAGTGAACAATGCTGTGGCCGGTTTAACTGACAGCCTGAAACAAGTATTAAGCCGCTAATTCTTGATAACGATAACTAAGGAACCTGACATGAAACTAAATACCCTTGTTACACGCTGCTGCGGTGCATTTTTACTGGGCTCGGCCTTAATATCCACCAATGCCCTGGCGCAAAGTTCGGTATGGAAAGTGAGCAAAGGCGATGACTATTTGTATATCGGCGGTACCGTGCATTTATTGCCACCTTCGGCTTTCCCGTTACCGCCTGAATTTGAACAAGCCTACAACGCCACTGATACCCTGGTGTTGGAAGCTAAAATGCCCGCGCCGGATGATACTGCGGCGCAAACGGCGATGATACAGGCCATGGCCTACAGCGATGGTCGCAGCTTATCCAAGGTATTATCGCCTGAGGTGTACCAGCAGGTGAGTGATTACTTTGCGCCTTACGGTGTGCAGTTACAGCAGTTAGACGGTTACAAGCCGGGCTTTATTATGCTGCAAATGTTGGCACTGGAAATGATGAAAGCACAAATGGCCGGCGAAGGTGTCGATGTGTATTTTGATAAAAAAGCCCAGGCTGATGGTAAGGCGCAGGCCTATCTGGAAACGGTAGAAAGCCAGATCGAATTACTGGCAAATATGGGTGAGGGTTATGAAGATGCCTTTATCCAAATGAATTTGGCACAGTTTGGTGACTTTAAGGCCTATTTTAGCGCCATGATAGATGCCTGGCGTGCCGGTGATATGGCTAAATTAGACGAGTTGGCTGTAAAGCCGGCGCGCGAGTTAGATCCGGTGTTATATCAGGCGTTGTTTGTTAAGCGTAACCAGGCCTGGTTGCCACAAATAAAGCAAATGTTTGGCAATACAGAAAAAGAGCTGGTGTTGGTTGGTGGCGGCCATCTGGCGGGTGAGCACAGTGTGTTGGCACTGCTTAAGCAAGCTGGTTATAAGGTTGAGCAGCTAAACTAGGAGCCTGCCATGAGACTGGATAAACTCTGCAAGCTCGAGCATGGCCGTACCTTGCTGGCGTCGGCCAGCTGGGTGGTGCTCTGGGCTTGGCTTAATCTGCAACTGCTAAATAGCCTGAGCTTGTTTTAGCCGGGCGATATTCAGCAAAACTTCACCCTACCCCTGTAATCTGTTGCCCGATCAATTAGAATATCGGGCAACAGCGCAAGCGCACCATGACAGGGACCCTTCTTATGGCATTAAATGTAGTGATTTTGGCCGCCGGCAAAGGCACCAGAATGAAGTCAGATTTACCCAAGGTATTACACAAAGTCGCTGAGCGGCCGATGGTACAGCATGTTATCGACACCGCCCGTGCCCTGGGTGCAGATAAACCTCAGCTGGTATACGGCTACGGCGCTGAGGCATTAAAAAGTGCCATGGGTGATCAGCCATTACATTGGGTTTTACAGGCCGAGCAGTTAGGCACTGGCCATGCAGTGGCCCAAGCTATCCCTAATATTGCTGACGATGACACTGTGCTGGTGTTATACGGCGATGTGCCATTAACCCGCATTGAAACCCTGCAACAACTGTTAGCGGCTAAACCGACCAATGGCCTGGCGATTTTAACGGTTAACTTGGTAAACCCTACCGGTTATGGCCGTATAGTGCGTGAAAACGGCAAAGTGGTAGGTATTGTCGAGCAAAAAGATGCTACTGCCGAGCAGTTAAAAATTACCGAGGTTAACAGCGGCATTATGGCGCTGCCGGGCAAGCAGCTGAAAAACTGGTTAGGCCGGTTATCAAACAGCAATGCCCAGGGCGAGTACTATTTAACTGACGTTATCGCCATGGCGCACAATGAGGGCGTTGAAATTGCCACCGCTCAGCCACAAAACCCGATGGAAGTGGAAGGCGCCAATAACCGCGTACAATTAGCCGCGCTGGAGCGGGCTTATCAGCAGCGTAAAGCTGAAGAGCTGATGCTGGCGGGTGCGAATTTGCGTGATCCGGCCCGTATCGATGTGCGCGGCAGTGTTACCGTGGGTAACGATGTGATGATCGACGTTAACGTAATTTTCGAAGGCGAGGTCGTGCTGGGTAAAGGTGTAACCATTGGCGCCAACTGTATCCTGAAAGATTGCGTTATCGGTGATAACACAGAGATTAAACCTAACTCAATGATCGAAAAAGCGACTGTGGGTAGCGATTGCTCGGTTGGCCCTTATGCCCGCCTGCGGCCAGATAGCGTCATGCTGGACGACAGCCATGTGGGTAACTTTGTCGAGATGAAAAAAACCACCCTGGGCAAAGGCTCTAAAGCTAACCATTTAACCTACCTGGGGGATGCGATAATCGGCGACAAGGTGAATGTGGGTGCCGGCACCATTACCTGCAATTACGATGGCGCGAATAAGTTTGTTACCACCATTAAAGACGGGGCTTTTATCGGCTCGAACAGCTCGCTGGTAGCACCGGTTACGGTAGGCGTTAATGCCACTGTCGGTGCCGGTTCAGTACTAACCCGCGATGCCGCCGACGGCGAGTTGGTTGTTGCCCGCGCTAAACAGCGGCATATTGAAGGCTGGCAACGGCCAGTGAAAATTAAAAAGTAAGCTAAATAAAACAGCCCGCATTTGCGGGCTGTTTTATTGGTACTGGTATCAAGATGAGTAGGTTGGAATCCCGGATCGGTCACCACAGAGTGTCTGAGTCCTGCCGTAGGCAAAAGACGACAAATTCGTCTGGAGCGAATTTGAACAGCTCTGCTGGCCTGCAAGGGCGTGTGCAGGAAGCTCACGCTACTTGCTGTGGTGAGCCGGAACGGGAGTTGCAACCGGCATCACTGCGCGCAATCTGATACCGATTACTCTGCTTTATCTACCAGCACGGCTATCGCGCCATCGCCGGTCACGTTACAGGCGGTGCCAAAGCTGTCTTGCGCCATATATAGCGCTATCATTAGTGCAACGGCGGCTTCGCCAAAGCCCAGCATAGAGCCAAGTAAACCTACCGCTGACATTACCGCACCGCCCGGTACGCCTGGCGCAGCCAGCATCACTACGCCCAGCATGAAAATAAACGGCAGCATAGTAAATAGCGATGGAATTTCCAGGTTGTTTTGCATCGCCATTACCGCCACCGCACAGCTCACAATGGTAATGGTAGAACCGGACAAATGGATGGTGGCACATAGCGGCACGGTAAAGTCTGCCACATGGGGTTTTACGCCGTTGGCTTTGGTGGCCTGTAGTGATACCGGTATAGTAGCGGCACTGGACATAGTACCCAGCGCGGTAAAATAGGCCGGCAGCATATTTTTAATTAAGCCCAAGGGTGAGCGGCCCGCTTTAATGCCGGCAATAACATACAGGGTAATAATCCAAACCCAGTGCAGCACTATCGCTAACACCAGCACTACGCCAAAGGTTTTTAAGGTGCCAAACACCGTGCCTGCCGCGGCCATTTGGGCAAACACGCCGGCTATGTAAAGTGGCAACAGCGGAATGATCACCTTGCTCAGTACCAGCTGAATAATATCGCGGCCCTGATCAGACACTTGCTTTAACTGCTGGGCTTGCGTTGCAGCAATGCCTAAACCAAACACAAAGGCCAGAGTCAGCGCCGTCATCACGCTAAATACCGGTGGGATATTCATTTCAATAAAGGGCGTTAAGCTTACACCCGTCGCAGAAGGCGCCGCGCTGGCGCTGCTGGTAAGCATAGGCACCACTATGCTGGCGACAATAAACGCCAGGGTACCGGCGGCTATGGTAGAGCCATAGGCAATCGCCAGGGTTTTACTGAGTAACTTGCCCGAGTTACGTGGCAAGGCTGCGATACCACTGGTGATAAAAAATAAAATCAGCAGTGGTATGACAAAAAACAGTAACTGGCCAAATAAGGCTTTAAAAGTCAGCAGCAGTTGGGTGACGGCATGGGGTGCATACAGGCCGCACAGTATACCCAGCACTATGCCGGCAATCAGTTTTAAAATTAGCGCCATATTGTTCTCTTTTTAACTATTATGCGTGTTGGTGGATAACCCCGGATGGATTGCTGCCGAGCATAGCATAACTTACAGCCGCTGGCTGCGGTTGGCTGGTCAGCGGTGTTTCACGTGGAGCAATAAGTTAAGCGGCGTATTCAGCCTGGTTAAGCGGCGCTGGCTTGCCAAACAGGTAGCCCTGAAATAAATCACAGCCCAGCGCCACCAGCTCATCAAACTGGGCTTGCTGCTCTACACCTTCTGCGACCACCCTCAGTGACAACGACTCTGCCATTGCCAAGATAGTGCGCACTATGGCGTGATCAGTGTCCTGGCTGAGGAATTCGCGGACAAAAGATTTATCAATTTTGAGTACGCTAATGGGTAAGTTTTTCAAATACGATAGAGACGAGTAGCCGGTACCAAAGTCATCCAGTGAAAAGCAGACGCCTTGCTGGTTAAGTAATGTCAGTTTATGCCGTGTGCTGTCCAGGTTATCGTGCAGCATACTCTCAGTAAGCTCCAGCTCCAATAAATGCGGATCTATCGCCGTAGTGGTCAGAATATGCTGCACCGTTGCCACGAAGTTTTTTTGTGCCAGTTGGCGCTGGCTAACGTTCACTGCTATTGGTAATGGTGTGCCTTGGTTACAGAACTGCTTAATTTGCTCACAGGCAGTTTGCAGCACCCATTGGCCGATATCAATAATCAGCCCGGTACTTTCGGCCAATGGAATAAATTGATCCGGTGGAACCAAGCCGTGGCCGGGGCGCTGCCAGCGCAGCAGCGCTTCGTAACCTGCTAATTTACCCTCTTTATTTACCTTCGGCTGATAAAACAGGCGGAACTCGTTGTTGGCTAACGTCTGCTTTAAGCCTTGCTCCAGCTGCTGGCGTTGGCGCAGGTTTTCCTGCATGTGCTGCTCAAAAAAGTACAGCTGGTTGCGTCCCCGCTCTTTAGAGTGATACATAGCTAAATCGGCCGACGATAACAGCTCGTCAATCGGTTTACTGTTGTCGTTAAACAGCGCTATGCCAATACTGGCCGTAAGGTGATACTGATGTTGCTTCAGTAAAAACGGTTGACGGATCTCCTGCAGCAACTTGTTGCCCAGGTTCTGCGCATCTTGTGCGGCCAGGTCTTGCTCTTTGGTCAGTAAACGGGCCAGCAAAATAAACTCATCGCCGCCCGGCCTTGCCAGTGTGTCTGTGGCACGAATGGTCAGCTGCAACCGTTCCGCCAGTTGGCACAGTAGCTCGTCACCATAAGAATGGCCAAGGCTGTCGTTTAACTGTTTAAAGTGGTCTAAATCGATAAACAGCAGCGCAGCAAAATCGTTACTGCGCTGACACTCATTTTGTATCTCGGCAATTTTATCCAGCAACAAGCGCCGGTTAGGTAATTGTGTCAGTGGATCATAGTAAGCAAGGTGGTGTATGCGCTGTTGATCGGCTTTGGCTTTGCTGATGTCGTTAAAGCTGGCGATATAATGCGTGATAACACCTTTGTCATCTTTTAACGCATTAATCACCACATGTTCCGGGTAGACCTCGCCATTCTTGCGTCTGTTATATATCTCGCCACTCCAGACATCATATTGCTGTAAGGTTTGCCATAAATGCTGATAAAACGGTTTATCATGCAAACCTGAGCTGAGCACTGTTGGGTTTTTACCCACCACCTCCGCCTCGCTATAGCCGGTAATGTCGGTAAAGGCCGGGTTTACCCGGATAATACGCTGCTGGGCGTCGGTGATCATAATGGCTTCACGGGTATGAAATGCCAGCGCATTCAGTTGCTCGGTAGCCTGAGCTTTTTTCTGCATGCTGATATCACGCACCGCCAAGATAAAACGCGGCAACTGGCCTGCTGTTTCGCCTTTATAGGCGGCAATCACCTGAAACCAACTGGGTTCGCTGTTGCTGCCAATGGTTAACGTATAATGCTGTGCTTCTGAACAGCCCCGCTGTGCGTAGGCTTGCTGTATAGCATTATGTACTGCTAGCACCACCTGCTGTGGCAAAACCTGGCGCGCGGTTTTGCCTAAAAACTGCTCGGGCTCCAGATAAAGCTGTACTTCTGGCCGGCGGTGCACCTGATAAAACCGGCCATCCAGGTCTACCTCAAATAAAATGTCTGGCACTGCGGACAAGGTTGCCGTCAACTCAGCTCTGGACTGTTGCAACATGGCATAGGGCGCGGCAAGGGTTTCGTAGATCAGGGCGCGGTATAAAAACAGATAGGACAGCAGTTTCAGCACATGGCCTAAGATATTGAAACTGTCACTCATCTGGCTGTATAGGGTAAAGTAAAATTCACTTAGCGCCATAGTTACCACAGCGGCCAGTAAGGCTGGCGTATGAAAGGCGCTTTGGCTGCGCCGGTAGCGCACAATAAACAGCACTGTTATCAGGTTAATCAGAATTACCAGATATTCAGCTGCAATTTTAAACGACGTTAAGCCCTGGCCTTCGATAAAGGTGCGAGGCACGGTATGTGGTAGCGCAATAAACCAATAGTGCAGTGCCAGCACCATTATCGTGGCTGACAGTAACATCTGATAAAACCGCCGCGAAGTCGTGCTTTTGTCGGCCAATGGCAGCACAATAAAAAACAGCGCCAGGGCGGCAACAAGCCGGGCAGCCAGCCAAAAGTTTACTGTTTTTTCAAAGTCATTCGTGCTGAAATAGGCCGGCATACCTTTGAATGACAGTAAGTGCGCCAAATCCAGCCAAAAAATGGCAAAAAACGCACTCGCAATCACTGCACCGCGCAGGGTCATTTTTACCAGCGCCTGTTCGCGGATCACTGCAAAAATTAACGCAGCAACCACAACAGCAATCACTTCCAGCATGGTATGTAGTGGCAGGTACATCTCATGTGGCAACTCTGGCAAATCTAGGCCAAACAATAAGGGTAGAAAAGTGAGTAATGCTAATGTCAGCAGCAACAGCACTGATTTGGTTAACGATGGCGTTTTAAGCTGAGTTACAGCTTTGTAATTGCGCATTGGCTGTTGAATGACATCAATTAAATTAGTTAAGGCTAAACCTAGCATACCTGCTTTACTTGGTTATTCAAGCCAGCCATCGATATACTTAGGTATAGCCAAGTTAAGCTGCCAGGCCCTTAGTGCTAATTCAGCCCCAGCTCAGATTCACTGCGCCACAGTAATGGCGTGCAAAAGTAAAGCAAATAAGGATCAGCGATGAAGTTTTTACCCTGGATAATGTTGTTATGCTTAAGCGCCTGCAGCCAACTGCAGCAAATGTCGGCATACCATGTCAGCGAAGCGGATTTAGAGCAATTGCTACGCCAGCAAGTGCCCAAGTTAACGCGTCAGGCGAATGTGGCCGGTATTCCGTTGAATATGCAGGTAGAAAGCATGCAGGTGGATATTGGCCCGGATAATTCAGACGTGGTACGGCTAAACACCAATGCCAGCGCAGCTTTGTCTTTGTTTGGTTTAAGTTATCCGGCAACCTTGCAACTGCAGGTGGAAGGCGTACCCTATTATGACGCTGCGCAACAGGCGATATATTTGCGCTCAGTTAAGCTACTGGACTCCAACATTGAGGCGTCTGGCTATCGCGGTAACCTGGCGCCGGTCAGTAACGAGTTATTACAGTTGGTAAACGGCTATCTGGCCAACAACCCGGTGTATAAACTGGATACCACTAACCCCACCATTAAGCTGCTTACCGCTGTGCCGCTGAATATGGCGGTACAAAACGGTCGTATCAGTTTTATGCCCGGCAAATAGTAGCGCCGCAAAAACTACCTGGTAAACATCAGCACAAAAAAACAGGGGTAGCATAACCTACCCCTTAATGTGCAAGACAAGTAAAACAACGACCAGAGAAGCCCCTCCGGGCCGGTAACTGCATGCGCTCCATCGCAATGACTCAAACTATAATGCGAATAGTTATCAATTGCAACATTGTGTGGTAAGTTTTTTCAAACTGGCACTATCGGCTATGGCGGCTAGAATTTAACCATAGTGCTGTAGCAAAGGACTGATCCCGGTGAAGCGGCTGCTGTGTTGGAGCATAGTGTGGTTGTGCAGCTGGTATAGTAATGCCGAGGTCACTGTTTTGCCCGGTTATGCCCGCTTTACGCATCTGGCTGACAGCCAGGCCATTTCGCCATTTGCTACCAGTATGTTGCAAGACCAGCAGGGGTTCTTATGGCTGGGCACGCATCATGGCCTTTATCGCTTTGACGGCGCAGCATTAAAACATTATCCAGCCGACGCATCAGCATCCGATCGGCTATCATCTGATTGGATCACCAGCCTGTTTATTGATAGCCGCGGTTTGCTATGGGTGGGCACCCGCTATGGCGGGTTAAACCGTTTTGACCCTGCCACCGAGCGCTTTCGCCGTTTTGACTGGCCGGGTGGCGAAAACAACGAAATAACAGCCATAACAGAAGATAGCGCAGGCACCTTGTGGGTGAGCAGTTACGGCGGCGGTGTTGCCACACTCGACGCAGATGCCGCTCAGTTACAGCGCTTTATGCCAGACAGCCTGGCCGATTTTCGGTTTATCAATCATTTGATGATAACCGACAGCCAGCTATTTCTGGCACTAGGAGAAGCGCCGCAGCGCCGGCCGGGCAATGACGTTGCTGGATTAGTGCGTATAGCACGGGATGGCTCTGGCTTACGTCACTGGTTTAGCGCCAACTCTGAGCTGACGACAGACGACCTGACCCGACTGCATTGGCTGTCGCAGGATCAATTGGCAGTGGCCAGCTTTGGCGGCGGTATCTGGCAGCTACGGCCAGATGATAGCCTGCAAGCTATGCCAGTGCCTCAGACGCTATTACACAGCCAGCTAACAGATATCCTCAGAGACAAAAACGGTGACTTGTGGTTGAGCAGCTACGATCAAGGCATATGGCAGTATCGGGCTGCTGCGGCACATTGGCTGCATTTCAAGCATGATCCGCTATTAAGGTCGGGGCTGCAAACTAATGCCATCTTTGGCATGTTTCAGGATCAGGTTGGTAGCTTGTGGTTTATCAGTCATGCCGGTTTTAGTCAGTTAAGCACCTTTGCCCGCGCAGTACAGGTACTGCCGTCGGCAGCAGATAATCCTCTATTACTGAGCAGTAGTGATGTGTTCGGCATTGATGTCGTGGCGGAAGATGAGGTTTGGTTGGCCAATCGCGGCTCGGGCCTGGCACGTTATAACCCTCTTTCCGGGGCGTTAAAAAAATGGTCATTACCGCCGACCAATGAACCTGGTGCCCGGCCGACACTGGCGCGCTCGGTAAAAAAGTTGGCAGAAGAAGTTTGGCTGGGTACCGATCATGGCCTGTTCCGGTTGCAGCCAGACAACAGCTGGCAGCTATTGGACTTGCCGTTGGCGCAGCAGCCACATATCAGTGCTATTCACCTAGATAAGCAGCAGCGGATCTGGCTGGCCAGCCGCACCGATGGTGTTTTTGTGTTAGATACTGACTTTAACGTAATTCGCTGGCTACAACCGCAAAACGAGACGCTATCGCTACCGTTTAAGAGTGTCACCGTGTTGTACGAGGACAGTTTGGGTGATATCTGGCTTGGCTCGGTTGATCAGGGGCTGGCCCGGGTAAGTGCACAGCTTGACCATATCGGGTATTGGCATCAAGCAAAGCCGGCAGGACAGGCGCTGATTTACAATGGGGTGCAGGCCATTTTTGAAGAAAACGGCCATCTATTCGTTCGCGCCGGTAATGTGAATCACCGAATATTGCGTGATAGCCAACAACCGCAGCGCATTATTGGTATTAAAGCCTATCAGCAGCCAGAGGATGTCGATCAGGCACTAAAAAGCGCAACCGCCTTCAATTTAATGTATCGCTTTATTTGGTCTGAAGCGAATCAGGGTTTTATTCAGCTGGGCGCCAGCCATGGCGTACAGGACGCCACCTGGATTGCCGCCAGCGCTGTGGCTTATGACAAGGTTTTTCGCGGTGGCAGACAGGGGTTAGACATCTATCCGTTGGCGTTAAGCCGGCAAGAATTACCGCCACCCCGGCTGGTGCTGCATCAGCTTAGTTTGTTTAACCAGCCGGTGCGCCCGGCACCAGACAGCGTGCTACCTGTGCCACTGGCGCAAATGCAGCAACTACGTCTTGATTATCAACAAGACATGTTTAGCCTGCATTTTAGCGCGCCGGATTTTTTGCAGAGCAACCAATTGCAGTACCGTTACCGGCTGGAAGGGTTTGACCGCGATTGGCTGGGAGTAAGTGACAACAACCGCACCGCCACCTATACCCGTTTACCGGCCGGCCAATACCGCTTCCTGCTTAGCGCCCGCTACCAGGGGGGTGTCTGGCAGCCACCGCTGGCGCTCGATATCAGCGTGTTACCACCCTGGTGGATGACCTGGTGGTTCCGGCTACAGTTGGCCGTGTTACTACTGGGTCTGGTTGCCGGGCTGATTATCTGGCGTTTTAACAGCGAACGAAAGCATCGTATGCAGCTGGAGCAGCAGGTAGCTGCCAGAACCGAACAATTAAAACAGCAGCATCAAGCCTTGCAGGACTCTTATGCCGAATTGCAAGCTGCTCAGCAGCAGCTGGTCACGCAGGAGAAAATGGCCTCGCTAGGGGCTCTGGTTGCTGGCGTAGCGCATGAAATCAATACGCCATTAGGGATTTGTGTCACGGCGACCAGCCATTTGCACAGTGAGTTGGAGCAATTGCAGGCCAGTTATCAGCAGGGCGGCGTGCAAAAAAGCCAATTTGAACGCTTTTTATCACATATTACTGATGGCTTACGCATCTTACATAGTAATACGCGGCGTGCGGCCGAATTGGTACAAAGCTTCAAGCAGGTATCCGTGGACCAATCCAGTGACAGCGTGCGTGATGTCGAGCTGATTGCTTATCTGCAAGATGTACTGCTATCACTGCAGCCACAATTGAAAAAGCTCAGCTGTGAAGTGCGCCTCGATAGCCCGCCACAATTGCCAATGCACACTGATGCCGGTGCAATGGCGCAAATTATCACCAACCTGGTAATGAACAGTTTGCATCATGGATTGCAGGGGGTTAGCCCCCCGCGCATTGATATAAAGTTGCAGCAAGAGGGGCAGATGCTGCTACTGCAGTACAGTGACAACGGTTGTGGTATGAATGAAGCCGATCTGGCGCGGTTATTTGACCCGTTTTTTACTACCAAACGGCATCAGGGCGGCACCGGTCTGGGTACTCATATTGTCTACAATCTGGTAACCGCCAGGCTAAAAGGCCGCATCACTGTCACCAGTCCTGCGGAGCATGGCTTGCAGTATAAGATCTGGTTGCCACTGCAGCTGGAAACCTAAGCAATATATCAGCTTGCAATAGCCGCAAAAGTCGTTAAAATAACTTTCGTTTTGAAACTTGTTCGAAAGATATGAATAAACGAAATACCCAACAGCGCCGGCATCTGATCGTCAGCCAGTTACAACAGCAGGGCGAACTGTCAGTAGAGCAATTGGCTGAACAGTTTCATACTTCAGAAGTGACCATTCGCAAAGACTTAACTGTGCTGGAGCAAGCGGGCTTATTGCTGCGCCGCTACGGTGGTGCCGTGCCGGTACCGCAGGACTTTGTCAGTGACAGTAGCTTAGAGAAAGTTTCAAAGCGAAAGTTAGCTATTGCCAAAGCCGCCGCCAGCCTGATTAAAGATCATTACCGCATCATTATCGACAGTGGCCGCACCACCGCTGCCCTGTTACCCGAGCTGGCTACTAAGCGCGGCCTGGTGGTAATGACCAACTCATTAGCCATCGCCAATGCGCTGCGCGAGCTGGAAAACGAGCCCACCTTATTGATGACCGGCGGCACCTGGGACCCGCAGTCTGAAGCCTTTCAGGGTCAGCTGGCCGAGCAAATGCTGCGCAATTACGATTTTGACCAGCTGTTTATCGGCGCCGATGGCATCGACCTGGCTCGCGGTACTACCACCTATAATGAACTGTACAGTTTAAGCCGGGTGATGGCCGAAGTGGCGCGCGAAGTGATTGTGATGCTGGAATCAGACAAATTAGGCCGCAAAATCCATAACCTGGAACTGCCGTGGTCTATGGTGAAGGTTCTTATTACCGACGAAGGGTTAGCCGCTGCCGATGCAGCACAAATTGAACAACAAGGTGTGCAGGTGATCCGGGTTCAGGCCTGAGTCAGCTGTTCACGTTAAGCTAATTAACAAAATATTTGGAGCAAACTTATGTGTGGCATAGTAGGCGCAGTAGCGCAGCGTGATGTAGTAGATATTCTGGTAGAAGGCCTGCGCCGCTTAGAGTACCGTGGTTACGATTCAGCCGGTGTGGCAGTCGTCACCGAAAGTGGCGACCTTACCCGGCTGCGCCGCTTAGGTAAGGTAAAAGAGTTAGCCGATGCGGTCGCTGAAAAGCCGGTAGTTGGTGGTACTGGTATTGCCCATACGCGCTGGGCTACCCACGGCGAGCCCAGCGAGCGCAATGCCCACCCGCATGTCTCCAGCAACATCACTGTAGTGCATAACGGCATTATCGAAAACCACAGCCCACTGCGTGATGCCTTAAAAGCCAAAGGTTATGTGTTTACCTCAGATACCGATACTGAAGTTATCGCGCATTTAGTTGAAGAAGAATTAAAAACCGCCGGTTCATTGTTAGCTGCGGTACAAGCCACGGTTAAGCAGCTACACGGCGCTTACGGCACGGTATTGCTGGATAAAACCGACAGCAGCCGTGTCGTGGTAGCCCGTTCAGGCAGCCCGTTGGTGATTGGTTTAGGTATCGGTGAGAACTTTATCGCCTCCGATCAGCTGGCGCTGTTGCCGGTTACGCGCCGTTTTATCTTCTTGGAAGAAGGCGACGTAGCGGAAATTACCCGCCACAGCGTGGCCATTTTCGATAAAGACGGCCAGCCGGTAGAGCGTGAAGTTCACGAATCTAACGTCAGTTACGACGCCGGCGACAAAGGCCAGTACCGCCACTTTATGCTAAAAGAAATCTATGAGCAGCCGCATGCGATTAATAACACGCTGGAAGGTCGCTTAAGCAACGATTCAGTGCTGGATGAAACCTTCGGTAATGGCGCAGCCGAGCTGTTCAAAAAAGTTAAACACGTGCAAATCGTCGCCTGTGGTACCAGTTACCACTCCGGTATGGTAGCGCGCTACTGGTTAGAGTCGTTAGGCGGTATTTCCTGTAACGTTGAAATTGCCTCAGAGTTTCGTTACCGCAAATCATTCGTGCAGCCAAATAGCCTGCTGGTGAGTATTTCGCAATCAGGCGAAACCGCCGACACACTAGCCGCACTGCGTCTGGCCAAAGAAGCGGGCTATTTGGGCAGCTTAACCATTTGTAACGTGGCCGGTTCATCACTGGTGCGCGAATCAGACTTAGCCTTTATGACCCGCGCTGGCGCTGAAATCGGTGTGGCTTCAACCAAAGCCTTTACTACGCAGTTAGTTGGCCTGGCTATGCTGACCATGGCCATTGGTAAGTACAACGGCTTAACCGCGGCGGCGCAGCGCGAACTGACCGACGCTTTAAAGAGCCTGCCAACCAAGTTGGAGCAAACCTTAACCTTAGCGCCGCAAATTGAAGCCCTGGCCGAAGAGTTTGCCGACAAGCACCACTCGCTGTTCTTAGGCCGTGGCGATCAGTACCCTATCGCCATGGAAGGTGCGTTAAAGTTAAAAGAAATCTCTTACATTCATGCTGAAGCTTATGCCGCCGGTGAGCTAAAACACGGCCCACTAGCGCTGATCGACGCTGATATGCCAATTATCGTGGTGGCGCCCAACAACGATCTGTTGGAAAAGCTGAAATCTAATGTCGAAGAAGTGCGCGCTCGTGGCGGTATTCTGTACGTATTCGCCGACGCCGATGCTAAGTTCCAGTCTGACGACACCATGCGTGTAATCAACGTGCCACACGTCGCCGACATCCTGGCGCCTATCGTCTATACCCTGCCACTGCAGCTGCTAAGCTACTACGTTGCCATTATCAAAGGCACCGACGTAGACCAGCCACGCAACCTGGCGAAGTCAGTAACGGTAGAATAATTTACGTTTAAAAATAACAAGGCCATCAACAGCTTATTGTGATGGCCTTTTTTATTGCCGTGTCCCCCGCTTGGCGCAGTACATCAAACTGCTACAATCAAAATTCAATAGCGTTAAGGCGGTAAACATGACTACTTTATTTGAACAAGTACTGGCGTCCAGTAAAAGCCTGACTGCAGATGAACGTGCCAGGTTGGCACATGCGCTGATCGCCAGCCTCGATCAGCAACAGGATGATGATGCAGAACAACAATGGCTGGCCGTAACTGAACAGCGGGTAGGCGAAATTGAAGGCGGTTATGTAGCCGTTGCGTCATGGCAGGATATCAAAAAACAATTAGGTAAAGATAAGGCCAAATGACTCCGCTTAAGTTTCACCCCGCGGTCTATCAGGACATTGCCGATGCCTACAACTGGTATCAGCTACAGTTAGATGGCTTGGGTGATGACTTTATCAAGGAACTTGAAACTGCCTACAGCTTAATAAGCCAAATGCCACAAAGCTGGCCAAAGTTCGGTAAAAAAGCCCGCCGTTTTCTGCTGCATCGTTTTCCATTTGCTGTAGTGTACTTGCCATTTAATAACGAGCTATATGTAGTTGCCGTAATGCACCAAAGCCGCAGGCCGGGCTTCTGGAGTAATCGTAAAGTTTGAACCTGTGCACCGAACTGCCCTTGTACCAAAAATCGCTTTGCTTTTTGTATAACCAAGTTTAGGGTATTAAGAAATTAAAAGGATTTACATATTGATTGCCAAATTTAAGACTTTCCATGCCTTGCTTTTGCTGTCATTACTGACTCTGGCGTCATGTACACCGACAAAATACGTCGATATCAGTGACGATATCAGATTTAGCGCTTTCATCGGTAAAAACATCAGCACAAAGATTGAAACTGAAGCCTTAGGCGTTACTTTTGGCTCAATAAGAGATCAGAAAATAGATTACGTTTATATTGTTCCAGAGCCTAACTTCTCTGGTCCAGAAGTGCTATCAAGAACTAACGTTGCTGCTAGCTCTATGTTCAAAATTACCGGTATTTACGGCAGTAACTCCATTTTTTTCACAAATCGCTTTTACTTTAAAGTCGTTACTAATGACAAGCCCAACTCGTCTGAGTCCTTTTATCTGATTGAATTTAACAATTCCGAGCTGGAAAACAATGCCGGGCTGGATAGCAGAGTTTTTCATTTTGAATAATCGGGTTAGGATAAATTAAACGTTTGTTTTTTAATCTCACCAAAGCGCTTGCTTCGATACTGCCAGCCACATAATTACCAGCACTGTAGCGGGCAGGGTCAAAAGCGCCAGATTGGTAAACCCTTTATGGTAAAACTGCACTAAGGCCTGCTGGCGCGGAGTTAAGGCCGCACCGGCGCTACTCTTTTTTACTTGTGGCTCAATAGTCGCTGTTGTTCATTCGCAATTAACAAGTTTCCTTAGTGAACACGTTGTTCTTAATCGATGGATTTAGTTTGACGATAGATTGAACATGTATAGAAAACGCGAAAATCTATATATGTCAGATCTGAAATGTATAGAAAACACCGTTTTCTATACACTCAGCTAAATGCCTACTCACTATCAGATAGCAGCATCCGGCTACGGATCACCGCTAACACTTCAATTTGATCGGGTTTGATGTAATAGATAATCCTGTAGTCGCGGTACAATACTTCACGGATTTGTGTCTGGTTGTATTCGGGAACGACCCGACCGGATAATGGGTGGTCGGCAATTTGTGCTGAACGGCGGGTAATTTCATCAACGGTTTTTAGCGCATACACTGCCGAATCAGCGGCGATGTAATGAAATATGGCATCAAGATGTTCTGCGGCATTGTCAGACCATAGCACCTTCATGCAGTGAGCTTACTGTGTTAAACCATATTTTTTGCGGATTTCCTGCACTGTTTGCAGTTTGCCTTGTTCGCTATCGCTAAGGCCTTGTTCAATAGCCTGACGTACATAGATCTGTTCCATTAGATCTTCCCAGGTGGCATCGGCTGGCAACTGATCGATCAGTTTGTGGGCTTCATCTTTTCTTAACGGGCTTGGCATAGTTAATTCTCCGGCAGAGGCTTAATTGTTAGCCGGTTCATGCTGAAAAGCAATGTATAAACCAGCATCGAATTACAGCTATCAATCATCCCGGGTCAGCACTTCCAGCAGTTCAATCTCAAAAATCAGGTTACTGTTTGGTGGGATCATGTTGCCGATTTGGCGCTCGCCGTAGGCTAAAGCTGCCGGTACCCAGAGTTTACGCTTGCCGCCGGTTTTCATGCCTTTTAAGCCTAAAATCCAGCCCTGAATAACGCGGTTGTTACTCAGCACAATTTGAAATGGTTCGCCGCGCTTGTAGGAGGAGTCAAACTCGGTGCCATCTTCTAACCAGCCGCGATAATGTGCGGTGATCAGTGCGCCACGTTCGGCGGCTTTGCCGGTGCCTTCGATCAGGTCTTCAATGTTTACTTCAGCGTTCATATTGACTTAGTGCAGGTTTTGTGTGCTGGCAGTATAGCCCGTCGGCGGGTATGTGCGTAAGTAAAAGCAGCGAAAGGTAAAGGCGGCGATCAGTGTACTGCGCTAGAAACAACAAGGGCGTAATCTCTCGAGTTACGCCCTTTGCGGTTGTAGGAGCCTTTGCCCTTTTTCGCTTTGACGATTTTTGTTTGAAACAACTTACTGGTAACAAGTGCTTTAATCGCATTGTCGCGGATCTCACCGCGGCCATGCTCGGCGGCTGGTTTTGTCATGGTTGTACTCCTGTATGAAAAACACGCAAAGTGTAGCTGCACGCTTAGGTATAAACAAGCTGTATTAGTTCAACAAGCCAGGTAAACAAAGGCTATTCGGCGCGCAGTGCATCTATCGGGTTCATTCTCGCGGCATGCCGTGCCGGCGTAATGCCTGCAGCCAGGCCAATGGCAACCGATAATAGTAATGATAAAAACAGATAAAACAGGCTGAGTTGCAGCGGCAGCGCTGGCAGCAATACGCCAAGGCTTAACACCAACATGATGGCGACGGCAATACCGGCTATGCCGCCGGCCAGTGACAGTGCGACTGCTTCGGCTAAAAACAGTAACAACACCTGGTACTGATTACAGCCCAGCGCGGTTAACAGGCCAATTTCGCTGGTACGTTCGCGCACGGCGGTGCTCATAATGGTAACAATGCCCACGGCACCCACCAGCAATGATATCGCCCCCAACGCTGCTACGGCTGCAGTGAGCACTTGCAGTATGTTATCCAGGCTTTGCAGCATATCGTCCTGTGAAATTAAGCTGAAATCCTCTGCGCCATGACGGGCTGTTAGCTGCTTGCGCACACTTTGTAGCACAGTGTCGGTGCTGGCGCTGTCGGCAAATACTACGTCGATTTCCATCAGGCCGTCGCGGTTAAACAGAATCAGCGCTTTATCGACCGGAATAAACACCATATCGTCCAGATCAAAGCCGAGCATCTGGCCTTTGGCGGCCATCACGCCAACCACGCGAAAGCGCATACCGCCAACGCGGATGCTTTGCCCCAGCGGGTTTTGCCCGGCAAACAACTCTTGCTGCACTTTATGGCCTAATACGGCAAAGCTGCGGCTGCGTCCGGCTTCATCTTCGGGTAAACCGCGGCCCAGCGCCAAATCAAATTGCCAGGCACCGTGAATATCATGATTCGCGCCGATAATGTCAGTACTGCGTGAGCGCCCGCTCGCCTCTATGGTGCCGCTGCCCTGCACTATGGGCACCACATGGGTTACGTGTGGCAAACGCCTTAGCATTTCGGCATCATCCAGTGTGAGTGGCCGGTCGGTTTGTAGCAGGCCGCCCATACCGCCGGTCATGGTTTTACCAGGGTTAATGGCAATTATGCGGGTGCCAAACTGGGAAAAATTGGTGAGTACATAATCGCGCACGCCCTCGCCCAAAGACGTCAGCAAGGTTACCGCGCAAATGCCAACGGCGATGCCAAGTGCAGTCAGGCTGCTGCGCATTTTGGCGCTGGAAAGACTACGCAGCACCAGCTTTAAGAAATCAGCTGTACGCATCAGTTGGCCCTGCCCATCAATTAACCCTTCCTTGTAAGGCGCTTATCGGCGATAGATTTGCGGCGCGCCGTGATGGCCCCCAGGCAAACAGCAAAGAGGTGGCAATGGCGATACTGAGCGCCAGTAATCTGGCCCACCAGGGCGTATGAAAGGCTAAATCAGCAAAGCGTAAGCGCATCGCCAACAGGCCAATCTCACTTAACAGCATGCCGGCAGCGGCGCCTAACAGCGCCATCAGCAGGGCTTCGCTTAAAAACAGTGTTTGAATATCGCGATTGGCGGCACCGATGGCTTTTAGTAAGCCAATTTCGGCGGTGCGCTGGCTGACGGAAATAAGCGTGACGTTCATGATCAGAATACCCGCCACTAATAAACTGATGGCGGCAATGCCACTGACCGCCAGATTCAGTGTACTTAAAATATCGGCAAACGAGCTTAAAATGGCGTCCTGGCTGATTAGCGTAATATCGGCCACGCCGTCCTGGCGGCGCTGCATCAGCTGTTCTACCCGCTGTTTTACTGCCGGTATGGCGCTGCTGTCTTCGCTTTGAATAAACACACGGAATAAACCGGCCTTGTTAAACAGCATTTGCGCACTGGCCACTGGCACGATCATGATATCGTTCATATCCATACCCATGGCCTGGCCTTTGCCGCTCAGTACGCCGATAACACGAAAACGCCGGTCTCCCGCTTTCAGCCACTGGCCCAGTGCAGGCTCATTGCCGAACAATTCGCGTTTTACTGTGCTGCCAATTACCGCCACCGGGCTGGCGATATCCAGCGCCAGCGCGGGTAGTATTTGCCCTTGTTGTACCTGCAGCTGGCGAATAGCAAAAAATTCATGGTTGGTGCCGGCGATTACCACTTCACGCATCCGGGCATCAAAACGTACTTCGGCCATGCCTACCTGTAACGGTGCTACAGCGGCGACCCCGGGTAAACGGCTGATCGCGGTAGCGTCATCCAGCGTGATATCACGTGGTGCTTCGCCGGTAATAGGTGGCATACCGCCACTGGTTTCCTTTTTCCCTGGCAGCATAATCAGCGTTTCGTTACCCAGCAGCGAAAACTGGTTTAGTACATAAGCCTTGGCGCCTTCGCCTAGCCCTGTGAGCAGGTTAACCGCCGCCACACCGATGGCCAGCGCCAGCAAAATCATCAGGCTGCGAAAGCGATGCCGCAGCAGCAGTTGCAGGTTAAAGCGCAGCAAGTCGGCACTACGCATGGCTCGCTGCCGATGTTGCCGTGCCTTGTTCATCAGCCACAATTTTGCCATCGGTCATACGAATACGCCGCCGGGCGCGCTGGCCCAGAGCGTTATCATGCGTTACCACCAGCAGTGTAATACCCTGCTGGTTCAGTTGCTCCAGTATGGCAACGACATCGCTGCCCGATTGTGAATCGAGGTTGCCGGTCGGCTCATCGGCCAGCAGCAAGCGCGGCTGCATAATAATGGCGCGGCCGATAGCTACCCGTTGCCGTTGGCCGCCGGAGAGCTGGTTCGGTAAATGATCGGCCCGTTCGGTCAAACCCAGCTGTGCCAACATCGCATCCACTTTTGGCTTGCGCTGATGCGGTGCCACACCGGCCAGTACCAGCGGCAGTTCGATGTTTTCCCGCGCGGTTAGCCGGGGCACCAGATGGTAAGACTGAAACACAAAGCCAATATGCTCCCGCCGGTAGCGGGCGCGTTCGGTTTCGCTCAGTAAGGTGGTATCGGTGCCCTGCAACAGGTAGTGGCCGTTGTCGGGCACATCCAGTAACCCCAGCACATTAAGTAAGGTGGATTTACCCGAGCCGGATGGCCCCATTACCGACAGATATTCGCCGCTTTGAATGCTGAGGTTGATATTATCCAGCGCGTGTACCGCCTGATCGCCCAGCATAAAGGTGCGACATAAACTGGTTAGTTCAATCATGGCGGTCGCTATTACTGTCGGTAAAGTTAACACGGGCACCAACGACGGCGCCCGGCGTATCCAGGCTTAGCAATACCCGTTCGCCGGCATTAAGCCCGGCTTGAACTTGCGTCCAGCGCCAGTTACTGATGCCGGTGCTAACGCTGCGCGCTTCCAGTACATTATCTTTGCCCACCACCAACACCTGATTTTGCGAAAATATCGCTTCGGTTGGCAGGCGCAGGGTGTCGTCCTGTTGCGACAGTACGATTTCCATATCGGCGCTGTAGCCTATCAGCAGCAATACATCGTCTGGCAGCTGGTTAAAACGGGCTTCGACATCAACGGTGCGGGCTTGCTTTTCATAATCCTGCACATAGGGCGCTATGCGGCTGACGGTGCCTGCAAACTGGCGGCCGCGATAGGCGTCCAGCGTTATATTCACCGGCATACCCACCCGGATACCGGCGGCATCCACTTCATCTATCGGTGCGCGCACATACAGGCAGTGATCAGCAATTAAATCCACCGCTGGCAGGGTAATAATGCCCGGTGGTGACGGTGTGACAAACTCACCGACTTCGCCGTTAATTTCCGCCACCACGCCATCGAACGGTGCCAGTAACCGGGTTTGGCTTAGCAGTGCTTGTTGCAGTGTGAGCTGAGCATTAGCAACGCTGATCTCGGCATCCGCACGCTGGCAGCTATGGCGGGTAAGCTCGGCGTTGGTCAGCGCCTGATCCAACGCTTCGTCAGACAGTAACTTCTGCTTTGCCAGGCTCTGTGCCCGTTTTGCTTCACGCGCGGCGCGGTCACTGGCATCACAGCGCTCGGCTTTAGCCAGCTCAGCCACTTTTAACTGTGCTTTGGCTTGCTCGAGCCGTGCCTGCAGGTCCTGATCCCACATCGACATCAGTAATTGACCCTGCGTTACCCGATCACCATTTTGCACATGCAGTGCAGCAACAGTACCGCCGCTGGTAAGCGATAACTTAGAGCGCTGACAAGCCCGAACGGTGCCGGCGCGAGTATTTGCGACCAGCTGTGCTACGCTGCCTTTACTCACAGTGGTGGTGCTTACTGCAATTTCTGCGTCGGGTTTAAGCTGCCACCAGGCCAGGGCCGCGCTGGCGGTGACTAGCAATATCAACGACAGTTTTCTCATCAGGTATCCTTGGTGTAGCGCGCCTTTGCCCTGCAGCTAAGTTTAGCGTTGATTATTGCTACCAATATGGATACAGATCAAAAAGTGGCTACTGCGGTGTCTGGCGCTGCAGGCTGCACCAAAAACAGGCGCCGCCGGGTGCTGTGTTTTTTATGGTGCAATCTTATTCATTGAAATGTAATGAAAAATTCATTTGGTTGCCATTTTTGCTTGTTGTTGGCGCAGCTTTTTATGGCGCTACTATTGACGGGCGAAATTTAATCATCTACCTTTTGTAAGCGCTTACATTTATGTTGCAGGTACCTTTATGGTATGGCGTTTCAGTCAGCAGGTAGCAAAATCCAGGGGATGAGAATAAAAATGAAACAACTTTCAGCGTTAACCGCCGTGCTTATGGCGGCTGGCTTAGCCGGATGTGGTGGTGATGTTGCCACCAGTACCGATGTTAATGCGGTTAACCCCACCGAGCCGGTCAGTGACTGGCAGCTGGTGTGGAGTGATGAATTTGATGGCAACAGTATCGACCGCAACAAATGGACACACGAAGTAAACTGTGCCGGCGGTGGCAACAATGAAAAGCAGTGTTACACCGACAGTGCGGATAACGCTTTTGTTGCTGATGGCAAACTGCATATCGTCGCATTGCCGGCACCGGAAGGCTCGCCACTGCCCTATACTTCTGCCCGGTTAAATACTAAATATCAGGGTGATTTCAAATACGGTCGTTTTGAAATGCGGGCCAAGTTGCCTTCCGGTCAGGGCGCCTGGCCAGCGTTTTGGATGCTACCAACCGATGAAGTTTATGGCGGCTGGCCAAAATCCGGCGAAATTGACATTATGGAAGCGGTTAACCTTAAGACAGTGAATGCCGAAGGTATAGTCGAAGCCAATGTGTATGGCACTTTACATTATGGACGCGACTTTCCCAATAACGAAAGTTCAGGCAAAGCCTATTTGCTGCCAGACGACATTAACCCGGCCGATGATTTTCATACCTATGCCATAGAGTGGCAGGAAGGCGAAATTCGCTGGTACGTTGACGGTTACTTGTATCAGACGCAAATGGCGTCTGAAGTGCGTTTTAACAGCCGTGGTGAGGCCGTTGGCCTCAGTCACCGTGGTTGGTTTGCCGAGTACTTTAATATTGCTACCGGCGAGCTCGAGACGCAGTGGAATGCGGCACCTTTTGATCAGCGCTTTCACCTGTTGTTAAACCTGGCTGTTGGCGGTAACTGGCCAGAGAATGTAAATAACCTGGGTATTGATGCTGAAGCCTTTGCCAATGGCCAAACCTATGAAATTGATTATGTGCGGGTATACCAGTGCGGCCAGGATTTAGACAGCGGCAAGGGCTGTGAAACTATACGTGCCGGCTATAAAGATGAAAACACCCTGGTAGAAGGCAAAGCGCCTATTCCATCACCGCCGTCAACCGGTGTAGCACAAAACTTAACCATCTTTGCAGATACGCCAAATCCAAACTGGCCGGCATGGGATTGCTGTGGTGGCTCAACGCCGGCGCTACTTGAGGTTGAGGGCCGTGGTAATGTGTACGAGTTTGTCGTGGGTGCGCAGCCTACGGTCAATGGCTTTATTAGCCGCTCCGCTTTTATTACTGACCCGGCAGGTGTGCCCAGCCCGTTTGATGCTTCGCCATTAATTGAAAATGGCAGTATCAGCTTTGATATGCAGGTGGTATCGGCACCAAATAACCCAGCTTCAACCTGGGTGTTTAAAGTAGAGAGTAACGAAAACACGACTTTTGCCGAGTTACCTATTACTGCCAGCAGCCAGGGTGTGACGCCGGTTACCGGCCAGTGGCAAACCTACACTTTCCCGCTGCAAATGCTCGCTGATGCCGGGCTGGACTTGTCAGCTATCGACGTAGTGATGATTTTCCCTGCCTGGGATACTGGTGAAGGCGCCGTGTACCGGGTAGACAATGTAAAAATTGCCCAACCCGATACCGCGTCACCTGAATTGACCATTTTCACCGATAGCGAGAATCCAGCCTGGCCAATGTGGGATTGCTGTGGCGGTTCTACCCCGGTTGAAGTAATGGATGATGAAGCGCATGGCCTGACTGCAGAGTTCACTATTGGCGCAACCCCAACCGTTATGGGCTTTATTAACCGCGCGCCAGATGGTTCTGGTGAGCCGTTTGATGCCTCAGCTTTGTTAACTGAGGGCGTAGTGCAGTTTGAAATGAAAGTGGTAAATGCCCCGTCTAACCCGGCGTCGACCTGGTTGTTTAAAATTGAAGCCGATGGCGCAGCGTCAGCGGTTGAGCTACCGCTAAGCGACGGTAGTGCCGGTATCGAACCGGTTACCGGAGAGTGGGCTACTTACACCTTTAGTATTCAAAGTCTGTCAGATGCGGGCCTGGATATCAGTGCTATTGATGTGCTGATGGTATTCCCGGCCTGGAGTACAGGTGAAGGCGCGGTATATCGTCTGGATAACGTGCGGATTTACAACCCCAATGCGCAGAGTGCGGGTTCGTTAACGTTGTTCCGTGATGCGGTCAACACAGACTGGAGCTTGTGGGACTGTTGTGCAGGTTCAACGCCGCAGGTTGTCGATGCCGGAGCTACTTATGGTAACGTCGCGCAGTTTTCAGTACTGGGTTCACCGGAAACCGTACAGGGTATTTTAGCCAACGAGGGCGTATCCTTTGATGCGACGCCACTACTGGCCAATGGTAGTGTCAGTTTTGACCTGCGCGTGGTAGATGCGCCGACTGATCCTGACTCAACCTGGCTATTTAAAATTGAGTCTTCTGGCGCGGCCTCGGCCGTCGAGCTTCCGCTGGCCAATGGTAATGGCGGTCAGGCACCGGTAACCGGTGAATGGGCGCGCTACAGCTTTAGCCTGCAAAGTCTGTTTGACGCTGGTTTAGATATCAGTGACATCAACGTGCTTATGGTGTTCCCGGCTTGGGGTACTGGCCAGGGTGCGGTGTACCAAATTGATAACGTTGAAATTTCAAATAACTAATTCAGCACGGTGAGATTATAAACATGCGTAAATCAAGCTTATTTAATAAAAATCGCGTCGCGCTTGCCGTGTCTGTGGTGTTAGGAGCCGGTTTGTTAATGCCTGTACAGGCACAGCAAACCGAAACCGAAAACAATGCCAAAGACGTTGAACTCGAAGTGATTCAGGTAAAAGGTATTCGCGGCTCGCTGGCACGTTCAATGGATATGAAACGCGATAGCTCGGGTGTGATGGATGCGATTTCAGCAGAAGAAATGGGTAAGTTCCCCGATACCAACCTGGCTGAATCGTTACAGCGTATTACCGGCGTGTCGGTAAGCCGGGCCAACGGTGAAGGCAGCCAGATCACCGTGCGTGGCTTTGGCCCAGAATTTAACCTGGTAACGCTTAATGGTCGTCAGATGGCCGGAACAGGGTTTTCCCGCTCGTTTAACTTTGAAAATTTATCTTCTGAGGGCGTCAGCGCGCTGGAGATCTACAAAACCGCCCGTGCCGATGTACCAACAGGTGGCCTGGGCGCCACGGTGAATATTGTTACGGCCAAACCGCTGCAAAGTCCGGGCGAGCGTTACTCCTTGATGGCAAAAGGGCTGCATGACAGCTCGAATAAAGCCGGTGATGATGTAACGCCCGAGTTAGCCGGTATTTACAGCAATACCTTTATGGATGACCGTTTTGGTGTTAGCGCTAACTTCTCCTTCCACCGCCGGGATTTCCAGCGTCAGTCGGCTAATGTCCGCTCCTGGCAGTTAAACCCGTCTTTATCGGTAGATGAGGCGGATATCGTCGATGGCAGGCCAGTAGATGCGAATGGCGACGTTATTCCCCGCTTCTTCAGACCCGATGAAAATGGTGATTTACAGCCTGTCACGGCAGCATTTTTTCCGCAGGAAATCAGTTTCGCTCGTGACGATATTCAGCGTGAGCGCACCAATGGTCAGGTCACCTTTCAGTTTGCCGCGACGGATAATGTGATCCTGACGCTGGATCACACCATTTCTAATGCAGTGACCGGTAATAACTCGCTGTCTTGGGGCGTCTGGAATGGCTCCTTTGGCGGTAACGCCAATGCCTATGAATTGGATGAAAATGGCACGGCCATTTATTACAACTCATCCGGCGACGATGGCTCTTTTACCGGCTTTAGGGAAACTGCCGAAGTCGACTCCAAAGCCACTGGCTTTAATCTGGCCTGGGCGTTTTCTGATACATTAAACTTTAACTTTGATGCGCATACGTCTAAAACCACCACAGACAATGGCAAAGATAAGGGCATCGGAGCGCAGGCGCGGGTTATCCTGGGCTCGGCAGCCCTAGCATCCAAGGAGTATTTTTTCCGCGACGGTGATATTCCCGGCTACAACATCCGCTGGCTAAACGGCAGCAATGAACTTAGCCCGAATGAAATAGGCTCGAACTTCAGTATTTTCACCCGCACGCCGGGTGAATCAGAAGTTGATCAAGTTCAGTTTGGCGGCGAGTGGCTGCCTGAACTGGGTTATGGGCTGGCGGCTGTGTCATTCGGCACAGCGTACACCAAGCAATCGCTCAGCGGCTCTGGCGGCTCTAACAACGCCAATGCACCGGGCTTTAATAACGGCACCTTTGCTGAAATTTTCCCGGATAACATGTTTACCCGGGTTGACCTGAGTGACTTTTTGGATGAGTTCTCCTTTGGTGCAGGCGGTGTATCGCCTGGTTATGCCTATACCTTTAATATCGATGAAGCCATTACCCGGCAGTTGGCGGCGCTTACCGCAGATGTATTGGGCGCTGATGCCTATGAGATAGGCACTTTCGGCCCGGACATGTTCCCGGTCAATCGCATTGAGGAAGAAACCGTCAGTCTGTATGTGTCAACCGAGTGGGAATTTGAAGTTAAAGGCTACTATGTCGATGTAAACCTGGGTTTGCGTTATGAAGAGACTGACATTGTCAGTCCGGCGAAAAGCCGCGTGCCTGAGTATGTCTATTGGGCCGGTGGTTCAGAGTGGCTGACACAGTTTGCTAGCGGTGGCGAACTTGTAGAGGTTGAGTTCACCGGTAACTATGACTTGCTGCTGCCAATGTTTGACCTGAAAGTCGATATTACCGATGATCTGGTCGGCCGTTTTTCAGCAGGCAAGAGCATTACCCGGCCTACCCTGGGGCAGATGCTGGGTAACCTGAGCCTGACGCCTTCACCTAAGATAGGCGCCAGAAGTGGTAGCCGCGGTAACCCTAATCTGAAGCCATTTGAGTCTACCAATCTGGACCTTTCTTTAGAATATTACTACGCCGATGCCAGCTACGCCGCTATTGGCGTGTTCTGGAAAGACGTTGACGACTGGATTGATAACTCACAAGTCACCACCACCTTCGAGGGCTTGCACGACGTGTATCTGGGCCAGCGTTGGAACGCTGCAGTTGCCGCTATCGAAGCACGTGGCGAGCAGGCTACCGACGGTGCCATTTACAATGAAATTGTGGCCAATGGCGTGGGCTTAGGTGAAAACAACCGGGTGTTACCGGACCCTAATACCGACCCCTTGATTCAGTGGACTATTAACTCGCCTGAAAACGTAGGCTCCAGAAGAGTAAACGGCCTGGAGTTTGCGGTGCAGCATGTGTTTGGTGACAGCGGTTTTGGTACCGGCATCAACGGCACCCTGGTCGACGGTGATGTCGAGTACGATAATTTCGTGCTGGCGGCACAGGCCATTCTGCCTGGCTTAAGCAACTCGGCCAACTGGCAGGTGTTTTATGAAAAACACGGCTGGTCAGTCAAGTTAACCGCGGCATGGCGTGACGAGTATCTGGCCGGCCAGGGCCAGCCAGACACCACCGACGCGCCACCAAACTATGTGGAAGAATACTTACAGTGGGATTTAAGCGTTAACTACGCGGTAAACGACAACCTGACGGTATTTTTCGAAGGCATCAACCTGACCAACGAAACCGAACGCAGCTTTGGCCGGTTCGAACGGCAGTTCTTAAGTGCTGCGCAATACGGCCCGCGCTACGCCATAGGTGTCAGATACACCATGGGCAATTAACCCAGCCCGGCCCGTTCAACCGGGCAGGCAGGCTAGGCATCAAAGCCTCACTCTTAGCAGTGAGGCTTTTTTTATGGCTTGGGTTTAGCTAAAGGCTGCTGCAGTGTCCGGTATAAGACACTTTGGTCAAGGCCGGATAAAAAACTGCCGGCTTTCGCCGGCAGAACACACACACGAGAGAAATTAAGGTTGTTATTCGGCAGCGCAGCGCAGGTCTGCACTATGCGCTTTGCCGGGTAGCAAGCGGACATCAGTAAAACTTAGCTCAGCCGCGCCGCTGGTTTGCAGCGACAGCGGGGTAAAGATTTGGCTAAAGTCGGCTCCCTGTTTGGCAAAACAGGCTAAGTCAATGCTCAGGCTATGCCAGCTCGCCTCTGGCAGGGAGCGCAGAGTTGGCGTAATGTCCACGCTGGCATCGCAGCTGTGTGCACAGTTCATACCCAGTAGCACTTGCTCTGGCAGGTTGCCACGGTACTGCAGCTCTACCACTAAGGCGCTGCCGGCCTCGGCATAAGCGCGTAAATCGGCCGGGAAGGCGCTGGTTAAGCTTACTTTAGCCGCACCGCTGAAGCTTAGGCGGCGGGCATCTTCCTGCACTTTGTTATCAAAGGTGCGTACAGCGATATTACCCAGCTGCGTCACGCTGCTGTCCATGGTTTTACTGTCATCACCACTGTGCAATACCAGCTGATACGGTGGTTTCACTGCCCGCTCAAACAGCACTAAATCGTCCAGGCTGTTATCGACGGCTACCTGCTCGTTCAGGCTGTTGCTTAAGCTGCTGTGCTCACCATAGCGCAGGCCAAAGCCATACGGCAGCAATGGCTGGTACTCTGCATCACCAACGTTAGCATGCTGCTGTGGTGTGGCCGGCCAGCTAAAGGATAACTTACCGTGGAAGTCGACATTGACACTGCCATCGGCGTTAGCCATGACGACATCGGCCACGCCAACCCCTTCACTGCCAGGCAGCCAGACGGCAACAAAAGCGTCTGAGGCATTCAGCTCGGGGTTAACCCACAGCGGTCGGCCGCTGATAAACAACGATACCACTTTAATGCCGTCGGCTTTAAGTTTACGCAGCAGGGCTAAATCCGTTTTGTTACCGCGCTGGTACTCGAGGTTGTCTAAATCGCCATTGCCTTCGGCGTAAGGCTGCTCGCCAAATACCACGACGGCCACATCAGGCTTTTGCTGGTAGCTTCCATCCTGGCTTAGCTCAATGTTACCGCCGGCTGCATCAACCGCCTGTTTAATGCCAGCATAGATTGAGCTGCCACCGGGGAAGTCGCTGTTACTGTTGCCGGTGCCTTGCCAGCTAATGGTCCAGCCGCCTGATTGCATGCCGATATTATCGGCACCCTCACCGGTGACCAAAATACGCTGCGTCGGGTTAAGCGGCAGCAGGCTGTCGTTGTTTTTCAGCAGTACCAAGGATTGCTGAACGGCTTTGCGCGCCACAGCACGGTGTTCGGCTGAGCCAATCAGCTCGGTTTTGCCAGACAGTGGCCGCAGTGCCGGGCTGGGTTTATCAAATAAGCCCGCGCGCAGTTTTACCCGCAAAATACGCCGCACCGCATCGTCGATGCGGCTTAGCGGAATGATACCGCTCTCCACTTGCTGAATTAAGTTGTAATACAGTGGTTTCCAGGCCGGGGTGGGCACCATGTACACGTCTAAACCGGCCAGCGCCGCCTGAGCACAGTTGTCGTTAGTACAACCCGGAATTTGGCCATGGCCGTTCCAGTCGCCTACCACAAAGCCATCAAAACCCATGCGGTCTTTTAATACGTCGGTGAGCAGGTACTTATCGCCATGAATTTTGCTGCCATGCCAGCTGTTAAAGGATGCCATAACGGTTTGCGCGCCAGCCTGTAGGCCGCCAACATAGCCCTGGGCATGAATGCGGAATAAATCCTGCTCGCTGGCGGTATTATCGCCCTGATCGTCACCGCCGACAGTGCCACCATCGCCAACAAAGTGCTTAACGGTGCTGATGACCCGTTCGCTGCCTAAAAAGTCGGCATCAGCCGCACCTTGCAAGCCGGTCACAATTGCCGCCGCGTAGTCATGCACTATGGCTGGATCTTCTGAGTAGCCCTCGTAAGTACGGCCCCAGCGATCGTCACGCACCACGGCAACGGTCGGAGCAAACACCCAGTCAATGCCGGTTACCATTACTTCTCGCGCGGTAACCCGGGCAATTTGTTCAATTAAGGCCGGGTTATTGGCCGCGCCCAGGCCGATATTGTGCGGGAACAAGGTCGCGCCGATGACATTATTATGGCCATGCACCGCATCGGTGCCCCACATCGTTGGTATAGCGCTGCCATCCAGGCTATCGTCAATTGAGGCCTGGTACATCGCCTCGGCCAGTGCTATCCAATCGGCTGGGGTGGCGTGTTTGTTATCATTTGGAAAGGCGCCGCCGCCATTTAAAAACGAGCCAAAACCGTATTTGCGCATATCCTCAACGCTAATATCACGGATTTCCGGCTGGATCATCTGCGCCACTTTTTGCGCCAGTGTCATGCCGGCCAGCATCTCACTGATACGCTGCTCCATCGCCGCGTCCTGCGCTACCGGTAAGTTTAGCCTGGGCCAGATTTTGTCGGCGCGCTTAGTGTCGCTGTCTGCCGTGCTATCAGGCGCTTGCGGCTGGCTGCAGGCGGCAAGGGCTAGGGCGCAGCTAAGGGCAAGTAAGGCTGGTTTAAACTGAACGGTCATTCTACTCTCCTTCAGGCGGTGGTTTTCGGTTTACTGCCCACAGCGCCATACCAGGCAATATAGACATAACATAGCAGCGGAATAATAAAGGCCAGCTGCACACTGAAACTGTCGGCCAGTGCCGCCTGCGCCAGCGGTAGCACGGCACCACCAACAATCGCCAGGCATAAAATACCTGAACCCTGACTGGTGTGCTGTTTTAAACCGGCAATCGCCAGGCTGAAAATGGTCGGGAACATAATAGAGTTGCACAGGCCGACCAGCAGTACGGCGAACATCGCCAACTTGCCACCCGTGGTAATCGTCACCGCCAGCAGCAGCACGGCACAGATGGCGTTAAAGGCCAGCACTTTGCCTGGCGCCAGATATTGCATCACCACAGCGCCAATAAAGCGGCCTAACATGGCGCCACCGAAGTACCAGGCAATATAATGCGAAGCGGTTTTGGCCTCTAAGGCACCAATGTCCGGCTGGGTAATAAAGCTGACTAAAAAGCTGCCAATACCCACTTCAGCGCCAACATAGACGAAAATACCCAGGGCGCCCAGCACCAGATGGCGGTACTGCCAGGCGGCGCCGGTAATGTTTACGCCAGCGTCTTTCTTACCGAGTTTTGGCAAGCGCAAGAAGGCGAATACCAATGCCATCACAATCAGCGCTGCCGCCAAAATTAAATAGGGTAACTGTACCGTCGATTCGGTCACTTCACCTGGTGTGGGTGCATCCATACCGCCAAAGATTAACCAGGCACCGAAAAATGGCGCCACTGTGGTACCCAGCGAGTTAAAAGCTTGTGTCATGGTAAGCCGGCTGGAGGCCGTTTCGGGTTTGCCCAGCACACTGACGTAAGGGTTGGCGGCAACCTGCAAAATGGTTATGCCACTGGCCAGTATAAACAGTGCCAGTAAAAACAGCGGGTAATAATGCGCGGCGGCGGCCGGGTAAAACAGTAAACAGCCGGCGCCGGCGATCAGCAGGCCGGTGACAATGCCTGACTGATATCCGATGCGGCTAACTAAGATGCCCGCGGGTACCGACACGACAAAATAGGCACTGAAAAAACAAAACTGAATCAGCAGGGCCTGAGTGTAGCTAAGGTCGAACAAACCTTTTAAATAGGGCACCAGGATGTCGTTTAAGCAGGTGATAAAACCCCAGATAAAAAATAATGAAGTCAGTGAGGTAAGCGCAAAGCGGTAATTGCTTTGGCCTGTTGACGCTGCTACGGCGTCATTGTTAACTGGTGATGCTGCCATCCTGCCCCCCCGGCGATCTGTGTTTTTAATTGACGGCATAGAATCGGCCGTCTAGTATAATGTAAGCGCTTTCATTTATAGCATATATCACGCTGTTGGCAATATTTTTATTGCCTGTGCCCGGCACCGCAGCCCAGATGGAACCTAGCAAAACAGATGAAGATTACTTTAAATGCCAACTCACCCTTGCTACAGCCTGACTTTGTATTTGGCGTAGCCACTGCAGCCTTTCAGATTGAAGGGGCGGCCGAGCGCCGTGAGCCCTGTATCTGGGATACCTTTTGCGCCACGCCGGGCCGTATTAAAGACGGCTCTGACGGCTTGGTGGCTTGCGACCATGTAAACCGCTGGCAGGATGACGTAGAGCTGATTGCTGCGCTGGGCGTCGATGCGTATCGGCTATCGCTATCATGGGGCCGTATTATCCGCCGCGATGGCAGCATTAACAGCGAGGGGCTGAATTTTTATCTGCAGCTACTCGAAGTACTAAAGGCGCGTAATATCAAAGCCTTTGTTACGCTGTACCATTGGGACTTGCCACAGTATCTGCAGGATAACGGCGGCTGGTTAAACCGCGACACCGCCTATAAGTTTGCTGACTACGCCAAAGTGGTGGCGCAGGCGTTTGGCGACAGGGTGTACTCCTACGCCACGTTAAACGAGCCGTTTTGCAGCGCCTATTTAAGTTACGAGGCCGGTATTCATGCGCCGGGCGTGCAAAACCGCCAGCAAGGCCGGCAGGTAGCGCATCATTTATTACTGGCGCATGGTCTGGCCATGCAGGTGTTGCGGCAATATGCGCCGCATGCGGTGAATGGCATAGTGTTAAACTTCAGCCCCTGCCACCCGGCGACAGACAGTGCAGCCGATCGTCGTGCTGCCGACATGGCCGATCAGTACCACAACCACTGGTATATTCAGCCATTATTAGAGGGCTGTTACCCGCCGCTGCTGGACGAGCTAGCGCCCGGGGATAAGCCAGTGATACAAGACGGCGATATGGCGATTATTGCCCAGCCACTGGATTTTCTCGGCATAAATTACTACACCCGCACCGTGTACCGCGCCAACAGCAAGGGCTGGTTTAGCGATGTGCCACCTACCACACCACCATTGACCGAAATGGGCTGGGAAATATACCCGCAGGGTTTAACCGAAATTCTGCTGGCGATGCACCAGCGTTACCCACTGCCGCCGGTTTATATTACTGAAAATGGTGCGGCAATGGCGGATAGCCTGCACGATGGTCAGGTGGCCGACCACAGCCGGGTAGCTTACTTTCATCAGCATTTACAGGCTACTGAAGATGCGATTAACGCCGGCATGCGTATCGACGGCTATTTTGCCTGGAGCCTGATGGATAACTTTGAATGGGCTGAGGGCTACGCCAAACGCTTTGGTATTGTCTATGTTGACTATCAAAGCCAACAGCGTACGCTAAAACACAGTGCCATAGCGCTGCGCGACCTGTTCGCCGGCCGTAAAAAATAACAGGCGAAGCTTATGCTGACCAAACGCGAAAAAGTGGCCTATGGCCTGGGCGATACCGCCAGCAATATCGTGTTTCAGACGGTAATGTTGTTTTTAACCTTCTTTTACACCGATATTTTTGGCATTTCGCCGGCTGTAGTCGGCACCATGTTTTTGCTGGTGCGGATTATCGATGCGGTAACAGATCCGCTGATGGGCGCGCTGGCCGACAAAACCACCAGCCGGCATGGCAAGTACCGGCCCTATTTACTCTGGCTGGCGCTGCCGTTTGCACTGTGCAGTGTACTGGCATTTACCACGCCCGATTTATCCGCTAATGGCAAAGTGATTTATGCCTTTGCCACCTACACCTTGCTGATGCTGGCCTATACCGCCATTAATATTCCCTATTCTGCCCTGGGTGGCGTGTTAACGGCCGAGCCTAATGAGCGCGTGTCAGTGCAGTCGTATCGTTTTGTGTTTGGTATGCTCGGTGGCCTGCTGGTCACTGCCTGCACCCTGCCGCTGGTAAATTTTTTCGGTAATGGCGATAACGCCAAAGGTTATCAGCTGACTATTGCGGCTATGAGCGTGCTGGGGCTGCTGCTGTTTTTACTCTGTTTTGCCGGCACCAAAGAGCGGGTTAAGCCGCCGGCCGATCAACAGTTAACACTGGGCAGTAGCTTTGCCGCGCTGTGGCAAAATGATCAGTGGCGCATTTTATGTGTGGCGGCGTTTTTTCTGCTTACCGGCATGGTACTGAAAAACACCCTGGCCATTTACTATGTTAAGTACTACCTGCTACGCGAAGATCTCATCACCACCTTTATGACGCTGGGCATGCTGGGCAATATTGCCGGCTGCGCAGTGGCGCAGTGGCTTAGCCGTTATGTCGATAAAGTAAAAGCTTACATTGGCCTGCAACTGATCTCGGCGGCAATTTGTGTTGGCAGTTTTTTTATCTCGCCGCAGCAACTGTGGCTAGCCGTTACGCTGTATGTCGGCTGGTGTTTTTTCCTGCAAATGGCCACCCCCCTGCTGTGGGCGAAAATGGCCGATACCGTTGACTATGGTCATTACAAAACCGGCATCAGAATTACCGGTCTGGTGTATTCGTCTATCGTGTTTTTTATCAAACTGGGGCTGGCGCTGGGCGGTGCCTTGGCCGGCTGGCTGTTGGCGTTTTATGGTTATCAGGCCGACAGCACGCAAACGCCGGCCGCTGCGCAGGGCATACTGCTTAGCTTTACGCTGTTTCCGGCGCTGGGCTCAATTGCTGTAGCGTTAGTGATGAGTCGTTACCGCTTAACCGGGGCGCGGGTGCTGGCTATTCATCAGCAGTTGCAGTCTGGGCAGAGCGCGGCTGTGCATGCTAAAGTACCGGGCTAACACTAGAGCAAACAACAGCAAACAACGGCTGCAGGCAGAGCATGGCAACCATTTATCAGGTATCAGAATTAGCGGGTGTGTCGCTGGCCACTGTGTCGCGTGTGATGAACAACAATGCCCGGGTTAGTGAAAAAACCCGTAGCAAGGTGTTAGCGGCGATGGCGCAGCTGGGTTATCGGCCCAACACTATTGCCCAGTCGCTGGCATCTAACCGTTCTAACAGCGTCGGCATCCTGGTATCTGAATTACATGGTCCTTTTTATGGCGATATGCTGGCCGGTATTGAAAACGAATGCCGCGCTGCTGGTAAGCACGTTATTATCGCCGCCGGCCACAGTGAAGAGGCCAGTGAAATAGACGGCATCGAGTTTCTGATCAGCCGCAGCTGTGATGCGCTTATTCTGCACGTTGAAGCCGTGTCAGATGACTATTTAATCAAGCTGGCGGCGGGCAATATCCCTGTGGTACTGATCAACCGTTATATCTCGCAACTGGCTGACAACTGTATTTGTCTGAACAATGAATTAGGTGGTTATCTGGCCACTAAGCAATTGCTGCAACAAGGCCACCGGCAACTCGCCTATATTGCCGGCCCAATGTGGAAAAGTGATGCGAAAGACCGCTACGCCGGCCACTTAAGAGCCATGGCCGAATACGGCGTAACCTTTAACCCGGCATTATTTGCCGAAGGTGACTTTCAGGACAGCAGCGGCAGCGCCTGTATGCAGCAGCTGCTGGATAAAAAGCTGCCGTTTACTGCCTTAGTCTGCGCGAACGATGAAATGGCTGCCGGCGCGATGGACGTGGCGCGTCAGCATGGTTTACAAGTGCCGGAGCAACTTTCGATAGTCGGTTTTGATAACCTGATTTTAGCCCGCTATATCCACCCGAAACTGACCACCATCGACTACCCAATCGGCGAGATGGGCCGCATGGCGGCGCGCTGGGTGCTAAAGCATATTTATCAGCAACAGGCGCTGGCGCTTAAGCACGTGTTTGAGCCGGTGCTGGTATGCCGCGAGTCGGCCTGTGCGCTAAGTGGCTAGCTTTTAACACCAGGCCATCCCCGGCTGCAGCAGCTGTATGCCGCCGGCCTGCCAGCCCCACCAGGCTGCCGCCAGCAGCAGTGCCAGTAACAACCATAGCACTTTTAATCCGTGTTTTTTCATGCGTTTACCAGCTTTACTGTGGCAGCCTGCTCTTTCACCGGCAGGTTTAGCACTGCGGCTACAATGCTTAGCGCGATGGCGATATACCACACTAAGTCATAGTTGCCGGTCTGGTCATAAATATAGCCGCCAAACCAGCCGCCGAGAAAAGCACCCAGTTGATGAAATAAAAATACGATGCCGCCCAGCATCGATAAATAGCGCACGCCAAAAATACTGGCCACTGTGCCGTTGGTCAGCGGTACTGTCGATAACCACAACAAGCCCATCGCCATGCCAAACAGGTAGGCGCTCCAGTTGGTCAGCGGTGCCAGTAAAAAGGCGATAATGACCACGGCGCGTAAGCCATACAGGGCGCTTAACAGCAAAGGTTTAGACCAGCGCCCGCCCAGCCAGCCGGCGCTGTAAGTGCCAAAGATATTAAACAAACCAATCAGTGCCAGCACCGTAGTGCCCACCGCCGGTGCCAGCTGATGATCCAGCAGGTAAGACGGCAAATGAATGCCGATAAACACTACTTGAAAACCACAAACAAAAAAGCCCAGCGATAACAACCAAAAGCCTTTATGCGCCGCCGCCTGACGCAGCGCCTGCTCGATACTTTGCTGTGGCCCGCTTGGTGTATCACTAACCGGTGTACGCAGCATAAAAGCCAGTGGCGCTATTAACAGTGCCAGCAGCGCCAGTGCGGTTAAGGCGGCAGCCCAGCCCAGTTGGGTAATCAGCAGCAAACTGGCTGGCAGCATAATAAACTGGCCAAAAGAGCCGGCAGCACTGGCAATGCCCATCGCCATGCTGCGTTTTTCCGCCGGCACGGCGCGGCCGATGGCGCCAAGAATAATGGTAAAAGAGGTGCCCGACAGTGCCAGGCCAATTAATACGCCGGCACTGAGTGCCAGGGTAACGCCGCTGCTGGCCAGCGCCATGGTGGCCAGCCCCACGGCATAAAATAAACCGCCAGCCAGTACCACTTTTTTCGCACCGATGCGGTCGGCCAACGCGCCGGTTAACGGCTGGGTCAGGCCCCAAATCAGGTTTTGCAGCGCTATGGCCAGGGCGAAGGTTTCGCGGCCCCAGCCAAATTCATCGCTCATCGGTGTTAAAAACAAGCCAAAGCCATGACGGATGCCCAGCGCTATGGTGAGCACCACAGAGCCACCTAACATAATGTAAAACGCCGACTGCGCTTTTGCTGACATGGCCAGGCTCCGCGAAAATAAAGGTTTGTTACGCTAACAGGCCGTCAGCTTAGCAGTTTCATGCCGGCAGTGTTATTGGCTTAACGTCGTAACCCTTAGCCTGATTGACAAAATGACCGTTGGTCACTAATCTGTCAGGTGTAAATGACCGTTAGTCATTGTTGAGGAAGCTATGAACCAGCCTGTTACCGATAGCAATAACCACCCGGCTTTTGCCCGCTTTGCCGACTGTCTGGCGCAGCAGCGCGCGGCGTATCACGCCAACCCGGTGCCGACGTTGGCACAGCGACTGGCCGATTTAGACGCGCTAAAAGCACTGATCCGCGATAACGAGCCGGCGCTGGTAGAGGCAGTGAATGCTGACTATGGCAGCCGTTGCCGCTTTGAAACACGTTTTTCCGAAATTTTAATGGTGCTGGAAGACATCAGCCGCACGAAAAAGCAGCTGAAAAAATGGCTGAAGCCGCAAAAACGCCATATCGACCGCTTGTTGTTTCCCACTTCTAGCTGCACCGTTATTCCTCAGCCGCTGGGTGTGGTGGGTGTCATTGTGCCGTGGAACTTCCCGATTATGCTGTCACTGGCACCGGTGGTGTCTATTTTTGCTGCCGGCAACCGGGCTATGGTGAAAATGTCAGAAAACTCAGCACAGTTAGCTAAGCTGTTGATTGAGCTTGTGCCTAAGTATTTTCCAGCCGATAAACTGCAGTTCTTCGCTGATGATAATGGCAGTGGCCCGGCATTTTCGAGCCAGCCATTTGATCATTTATTTTTTACCGGCTCGGCGCAAACCGGTCGAGCCGTCATGGCTAGTGCAGCAAGAAACCTCACCCCGGTTACGCTAGAGCTGGGCGGTAAATCACCGGCAGTGGTGGCGCCAGACTTTGCGCTGGACAAAGCGGCAGATCGTATTCTCTGGGCTAAAGCCTTTAACGCCGGCCAAATTTGTACCAATGTCGACTACCTGTTTTTACCATCCGGCACTGAGCAGGCTTTTACCGAGCTGGCGCTAAAACTGGTGGCAGAGCGTTATCCTGACATCAATAGCAACGATTACACCGCCATTATTGATGAGCGCGCTTATCAGCGTTTGCAGGCCACATTGGACGACGCCATTGCTAAAGGGGCTACCGCGGTTAACCTGATGCCGGACCAGACCACCGTGCCAGGCTCACGCAAGTTCCCGCTGACCCTGCTGTTTAATGTCACTGATGAGATGCAGGTGATGCAACGGGAGATTTTTGGCCCGCTGTTGCCGGTGAAAACCTATAGCGATGCCAGCGAAGTGATCGCTTACATAAACAGCAAACCCAGGCCGCTGGCGTTTTACCCTTTTACGTACGATAAAGCCCTGCAACAGCGCTATTTAGCCGAAGTGATGTCCGGCGGCGTTACTATTAATCATGCCATTTTACATGTTGGCCAGCATGATTTACCTTTTGGCGGCATCGGCGACAGTGGCATGGGTCATTATCACGGCTATGAGGGCTTTATTACCTTTAGTAAACTTAGGCCGGTGTTTAAGCAGGGAGCTTACAACAGTGTCAGTATGCTGTTGCCACCCTATGGCAAGCTGGCCGAGAAAATGACCGACTGGCTGATTAAGCTAAAAGGCTAAGCATGAAACATAATGCCATTAGCCCTGAGGCCAAAGCGCAGCGGCGCGCCGATTTTTTACGCTCCGCCAGGTCGCTATTTTTGCAGCAGCAACGATTGCCAGCGGTAGCGGATATTGCCGCCGACACTGGCTTAGCCAAGGGTACGGTGTACCGCTACTTTCAAAGCAAAGAGCAGATCTTTCTCGCGCTGTTAAGTGACGACTTTGCTAGCCTGTTTAATCAGCTTGAAGCGGTAATCACTTTGCTGCCCCAGCCTTTAGCCAAAGCCGCCGAGCCCTTTGCCAAACAGTATCTGCAGCTGCTTCAGCAATCAGACGGCCTGCTGCCACTGCTGGCGCTACTGAATGCCGTACTGGAGCAAAACCTGCCACAGCCGCAGTTGCTGGCGTTTAAGCAGCAGCTGGCGCAGGCGCTGGACAGCTTGGGTGTGAAGCTGGCAGCACGTTTTACTGAGCTTACGCCAGCCCGTGCCAGCCAACTGTTACTGCACAGCTATGCTTTAACGCTGGGCTTGTACCAAAGCACGCACTTGCCTGCCAGCGTGCAGCAGCTATTGCAACAACAAGGCTTAAAACAGCTACAACGCGATTTTGTCAGTGAATTACAACAGGCGCTGATGGCGCTGTGGCGTGGAGCCGTCTGAGCTGGCATTACTCAGTTTGTAATTTTAACTGGTAGATATCTCCCTGCAGGCCGCCGTGGCTGACATAAACTGTGCTGCCGCGGCGAACATTAAAATGGCGGATAAAGTTCTGCGGCTCAGCCAGATGCAGGTGAGTGGTCCGGCTGGTTAAATCCAGCCGGTAAATGCCCTCAGCCGGTTGATAGAAATACAACTGGTCTTGCTCAATCTGCCAGTTTAACCAGTTAATTTTATCAAACTGCGCTAGCAGTAGCTGTTCTTCGCCGCCAGCCAGATCTTTGCGCCACAGACCATCCTGATGATACTTGCTAAAATACAACGCGCCCTGCCAAATGCGGCCGCTGTAGCCACCCTGCTCAGTCAGTTGCTGTAGTGCCTGAGTTTGACTGTCATACATCCACAGTTGCCAGTCGCCGCTGCGCCGGCTGCTAAATAGCACTTGATGCGGTTGCGGTCCGAAGTTGATTACTCCTACCTGCTGGTCAACTGCCAGCAGAGTGCCCAACTTACCGCTAGACACGTCAACAATATAGGCTGCGTCATCTTTACTGAACAGTAAGTGACTGTCGTCAGCCGACCATTCCAGCCTGACAAAGCCGGGTTTGCCGGGTAACTCTGCCAGTAGAGCTTCAGTAGCGGTTTCATCCTGTAACCATAACTGCTGTGTACCGCTGCGGTTACTCAAAAATGCCAGCTTATCAGCTTGATGTGCCAAGCGCGGCATAATGTCCTGCCGCGAGCTGTTTATCCGCACCGCTGCCTCACCATGCTCTGGCTGTTGCCAAATGTCGCTGTTTAGCTCTGCAGTGCTAAAAAACAGTTGTTGACCCATGACCACCATTGAGCGCACCGGCGCCGCTGCCTGATACAAAGGTTCAAGCTGTGCGTTGGCAAACGAATAGTGATAAAGCTGCTGTTCTGCTGCCAATAACAGCGTCTGGTCGTTATACCAGGTTAGCGTGGTAAAATGCCGTGGTAACACCTTGCTGCTAATAACCCGGCCGCTATCATGTTCTAAAACCAGTAACTGGGTATTATCTAACGACAGATAGCGCAATACGGCCAACTGTGTTGAAGAGGCTGACAGTGCAATGTCCCCTAAACCAGAGTAGTTGGGTGGGGGCAGCGTAAACTGACGAACTGCCGCACTCGCCAGACTCAACTGGTAAATTTTGTAGGGCGCTGTTTTATCTATCCGCTGTCGAAAATACAACGCCTGACCATCCTGCTGCCAGCTAAGCAGTGGCAGGCTATCGTCAGGACATTGGTGCAGTAGCCTGGGAGGAATAACCGCATCTGCGCTTATAGGCAACGGTTGCAGTAAAATCTGACAGCCACTGTCGCTCAGCCGGACAAAAGCAAATTGGCTGCCATCCGGGCTGATAGCGGCATTACGGCTATCCAACTGCGTCGGGGTTAGCAGCAGGTGGTTATCATCTGTCAGCGTGTTGAGCCAGATCTGTGAGCGGCCATCGTCAGTCTGGCGTTGATACAATAAGCGTCCACTAGCTGAACTGATACTAAGCTGACTTTCGATACCATTAAAGCTGGTATGCGGCACTATATTGGATGTGCTAAGACGCGGTGGTTGCGAAGGTGTTGTTAGCCACAATAACACAGCTGCCAATGCTGAAGTTAAAAACAGCAGAGCATGATATCGGCGGCTGGACGGCTTAGTTGGTGCTGGCTTGGTAGCCGCTGGCTCGTTTGGCGCAGCTAATGCAGACACGGGTAGCAACAAGCGATACCCCAGCTTGGGCAGCGTTTCAATGTGCTCCGACTCTGGGTCTAGACGAGCCAGGGCTTTACGCAATACTGACACGGCACGATTTATTGCGCTATCACTCACTATCCGCCCTTGCCATACTGCGGCGACTAGCTGATCCCGGCTCAACACCTGACCCGGACGCTGCAACAGGCATAACAAAAGCTGATGTTGGCGCGGTTCCAGGTAAAGCTGTTGTAGAGCTGAGCACAGTCGGCGCTCGTTGGCGTGGTACTGCAAATTTCCCAGTAGCCAGTGCTCTGTCGGAGGTGTACTTGGTGTCATAAGGGGTCCGGTAAGCTTTTCATCACAAAATCATCATGCTTAGCACCACGGCAAGTGCCCGCTTTCTCACTAGGCTTGGGCCTTAGGTTATTTTTACAGGACTCAGTGATGAAAATACAACAAATACTGTTAGCAATCTTGATATGGGTGATATTGCAGCATTTAACCGGTTGCCTCTCTCCCGGAGGGGCTAACAATATTAGCAGCAGTGCTCCGGACGCTAATTTAACTTACCTTGATAAGCGCAGTTATTTGCTTACGCTGCCCGAAAATTTCCAGCCAGCAAAAGCCTATAAATTGCTACTGGTTTTTCATGGTTCTGGTGGTAATGCCAATGTGATGCACGACACGGCTCAATTTGATGCTTACAGTCAGGACTACATTGTCGTTTATCCAAATTCAAAAGAAGTAGAGTGGAATGAAGGTTGTAGTTGCAACATTGCGCACCGGAAAAATGTTGATGATCTGGGCTTTGTTGATGCTGTGATTGCTGATATTCGTTCGCGATATCAAATTATCGATGGGGAGATCTATGCGGCAGGATTTTCGCAAGGCGGGTTATTTACACAAAACCTTGCTTGTAATCGCAGTGCTGTATTTAAAGCGGTCGCTGTCGTTGCTGGCTCAATGTCTACCCAGCTTGCCGCTAGTTGTGCGCCTGAAAAAGCTGTCTCAGTCATGATGGTGCATGGCTCAAATGATGCTGTATTGCCTTATTTCGGTTCGGACCATGCAAATTTTGGTTTGATTAGTTCGCCGCGGGCTATTTCGTTGCATGCCACTAAGCATCAAAGCTTACCGTACAAGCTGGTTAAGCCATTCCCACAACTTAGTGCCGGGCTGACCAGCTACACTAATGGTGTGCAAAAGTTTAATTTATACAGTGTTGCTTATGGTGGTCACAGTTGGCGTTTCTCAAGTTTTGATACGTCAGAACATATTATTCGTTTCTTTGATACGCTGGCGCAGCCTGAACTACCCGAATTCTCAAAAGTGGTGAGTACCGCTAACGGCGATTTTCATGTTCGCGCAATGGGCAGCGAGCATTCGGGGCCTGCGGTCGTTTTACTAAGTGGTCCAAACTATAACTACCATAGTGACAGTGCCTGGTTTGCTGCATTGCAGCCACTGCTTGCGGCGCAATACAGAGTCTATAGTGTCGACCGGGCGGGTACTGGCTACAGTGGTAGTAGGGATCATGTATCGTATATACAGTTCGCAGAGGACTTGTCCACAGTGCTGCAACAGCTTGATGAAACTGAGCTGATACTGGTGTCGTTTTCCAGTGGAAGTATTAGTGCGCGGCAGTTTTACCAGGAATATCAACAGCAATTTGATATTAAAGCCATGCTGTATATTGACCCAGATACCCCTACGCCTCATTCACTCAGTATTTATCAAGGCTATCCGGCTGACTGGTATGCCGAAAATATACAGCAATTGTTGCCGCATATCGCAGCGGGTAATTGGACACAGCGTACCCACGAGAAACTTGAGCAGGAATACGCTGAGGCTAAACAGTTAGCAGCAAGGTTCCAAACGCCCGTGGACTGGAGCTACTACGAACAAGTCATGCAACGACGTTTGCTGATATCACAGCAGCAAACCCGCGCCAGGGAAATTGCAGGATATGCAGCAGATTTGTCACATTACGCTCAATTATCTATGGTGACGAGTATTCCCATAACTATTATCGATACTGATTTTGAGTCAGCACAGATTGCAGCGGCAGAAGATATTGCTGTTGCAGAGATGTTGCAGCTGTGGCAGCAGGAAGGCAGTGCCTGGAGTGCTGAACAGGCGTCAGTCTCCAATGGCCAATATATATCGCTTGGCGACAGCGACCATCTGGTGCCGCTTGAGCAACCATTGCAAATTAAGCAGGCGTTGGATTGGCTATTCAGTCAGTTACAGCTTGACTAACGCTGTTCGCCCGGACTGGTTGTGCTCCTGTGGTTAGCAAGCGGCTAACCACAATTGCCCAGCCATTTGCCCTGTTGCTGCATGGTCAGCTGTTGTGGCTGGCCTTTTACCTGAGTGTGCACCCGCATGGTGCCTTCATAGGCTTTGGGGCCTAGCAGGCGAAACTCACCTTCACCCTCGCTGGGTGGGTTGCCGCTGCATTGAAAACTGACCTTGTAGCTGCCGTTGTGTTCGCTGAGTTGCTGCTGGCAGCCGTCTTGTTGTGGCAGCTGGCCCTTGGCAATGTCGTCGGCGGTTAAGCACACTTCCATGCTGCCGCCGCTTAAATCCAGCTGCATGCCCTGGCTTTTCATCATTGCTTCCATCATTTGCCGTTGCTGCGCGGGCATCGCTGCCAGCTGTTTTTGCATTTCTGCCATGGCTCGCTCAATTTCGCCATCGGCGCTTTGCAGGGTAAAGCTGTGCTGCCATTTGCCCGGCATCATATCCAGTTTCGGGTTGGCATAAAGCGGCAAGCTCAGCAGCAAGCAGGAGCTAAGTAGCAGAAGTCGCATAGTGTGTCGTCCTTGTTAGTGCAAACTGACGATAACCTTAGTTGCAGTTGCCGGCTTTTGCCAGCCAACTAGCGACAACTTACCAGCGTCTGGTATTCGTCAAAGGCAAAATGGTCAGTCATGCCGCTGATAAAGTCCTGCAATAGCCGGCAGCGATAATACAGCTCCAAAGCGCTATCCTTTTGCTGCACTGGCTCAACCGCCAGCTGATAGGCTGCCAGGTGTTTGTTCGGTAGCCGGTGCGCCAGCCGCTGCGCCACGGCAAAGTGATACCCGGTGTTGTTTAGCACAGCAGTAAAGTCGGCACGCGATAACTGCAGTAACGGTAAATAGCTTCCGAGCAAACCGCTGATAATGCGAAAGCCCTGCAGCTCCAGCGTTTCGACCTCCGGTTGGTTAAATACAAATTGGCGTGCTACCTGTTTAAAGCTGCTGGTAATGGCATGATACTGGCTGCCATCTTCCAGTAGGGCCCGGTTTAACTGGCCGTGGTACACCGACTCGATATTGGCAATAAATTGCTCTGCGGCATGGCGCACCAGCGGGTGAATAAGTTTTACGCGCAGGCTGATAAAAAACGCCGAGGTTTTATTAATCGGCTCATCGGTGGCGCTTTGCATGGCACTATGCAGCAGTGCGGCAAAACTCTCGCTACCGCCGCTGTGGGTGGCAATCAACCGGCCCTGAGGCTCCTGCTGGCTAAAGGCGGTATTGAGTTCGGTTGCTAACTGCTCCAGGCTAAGCAGGCCTTTTTCGACCGCATCTTCGATATCGGCCAGGCAATACGAAATATCATCGGCCGCTTCCATAATGTAGGTTAGCGGATGGCGACAACCGGGCGTGGTATTAAGCTGTTGCCACAACTGCTGCACTATCTCCTGTTCGGAAAAATAGTATCCTGGCTTCTTCTGCAGGTAGCTAAGTGGCTGATCTGGCGCTAGTTTAGCATCGCCAGCCTGGCGGGTGTATTTTAAAATACAGGCCAGTTGCGAGTAGGTCAGGTTCATCCGCTGCAGGCTGTGCACCAGCCGGATGGCCTGGGCATTGCCTTCAAATTGCGTTAGCTCTGCGCTGAGCTGTTGCCAACGGCTGTCGTCTGTCAGGCTATGTTGTTTACTCAGTGCCGGCAGGGCAGCAGCAAACCACTGATTAATCGCCGTTTCACCACTATGACCAAAGGGCGGGTTACCAATGTCGTGCAGCAGGCAGGCCATTTCAACCAGGGTTTCTGTCGGCCGCTCCAGCCCGGTTAAGCCATAGCGGGCCTGCTGATCTGCCGATAACAAGCGAAACAGGCTTTGCACAATAAAACGGCCGCTTTGCTGCACTTCCAGCGAATGGGTTAAGCGGCTACGCACCGCTGCATTGCGCTCCAGCGGAAACACCTGGGTTTTTTGCTGTAAGCGGCGCACGGCCGCCGAGTGAATAATGCGGCCACGGTCACTCTCCAGCGCCAGTGATAACTCAGATGTGCGGCTTTGCAGCGGCCGGTCGGCTATAATTTTCAGGCGAAAATCCATGCTTAGTCCCTGCTGTTAATAAACTGCGGCAAATCAAACTCGCTGAAACAGCGGATTTTATGATCGGCTATGGCAAATTTACTATGCTGCCATTCGTGTGCGGCCGGTATCGCTACCACTGTCATACCTGCCGCTTTAGCCGCTGTCACGCCAGCGAACGAGTCTTCAAATACCAGGCAATCTTGTGGTGAAACGTCCAGTGTTTCGGCTGCTAGCAGGTAGATATCCGGTGCCGGTTTGCCTTGCTTTACCAGCTCCAGATGGCAGTGCGCGCTAAAATAATGACGGATCTGCAGTCGCTGCAAAGTGGTATCAAGCAGCTGCTTTGGCGAATTTGTGGCGACCGCCATTTTAAGCTGCTGTGAGGCAATGCTATCAAGTAAGGCCGGCAAGCCGGTTTTGGCCTCACCGCTGGCAGCGATGCCGCTGGCGACAAAGTCGATGATATGCTGATGCACCTGTTGCTGATCCGGGCCAGGCCAGGGCTGGTGCTGATACCAGTGCGCGATAACACTGGCAGTCGTCAGGCCGGTGCTTTGCAGTAGCGGCGGCCGGTTAAAATCAACCCCAAGGCCACCTAAAATAACCTGCTCGGCCTTTGTCCATAACGGCTCTGAGTCAATCAGCACGCCGTCCATATCAAAAATAACTGCCTGAAATGCCACGCTGTATATCCGCTTACTGTGCTTGTTTAGCAGCATAACATGGCATTATTTACTTTGCTGCTACAACCAGCCTTTTTGCCGGGCGATGCGCGCAGCGTCTATTCGGTTGGCAGCATTCAGTTTGCTGATGGCCTCAGATAAATAATTGCGCGCTGTGCCCTCGGCAATATACAGTGCACTGGCGATCTCACTGGTACTGTGGCCTTCGGCCGCCAAACACAGCGCCTGACGCTCTTTGTCGGATAGCGGGTCTTGCTCACCCAATGAATTTAACAACAGCTCGCTATCGATTACCCGCTTACCGACCATCACCTGGTTAATTGCGCTAACCAATTGATCGACTGGAGCATCTTTTAATAAAAAGCCACCGACGCCGGCATCTATGGCCCTTTTCACATAGCCAGCCCGGCCAAAGGTGGTGATGATAACCACCTTGGTAGCCATTTTCTGCTGTTGTATATATTGCGCCAGCTCAATGCCGGTTTTGCCCGGCATTTCTATATCGCTAAGCAGCAAGTCAAATGGCTGCTGCTTTAACTGTTGCAAGGCTGCCGTGCCGTCTGCGGCTTCAGTAACCTGAAAATCAGCTTCAAGGCGTAGCAAACTGGCCAGTGCGGTACGCACCATGGCCTGATCTTCCGCCAGTAAAATCTTCATTGTGCGCTCTCCTGCAATGGCAGCCGAATACAGGCTGTTAAGCCGTCCTGTTGTTGTAATGTCAGGGTAGCCCCTATCGCCGCTAACCTTTCGCGCAGCCCGATAATGCCGTTACCTTCTTTAATCTCTTCAGTTTGACCGTTGTCGCTCAGGCAAACGCTAAAGCTGGTGCCTTGTTGCATAAAATGCAGGCTGCAACTGTCACCTTTGCTGTGGCGAATCACATTGGTCACCAGTTCTGTTAGCGCCAGTATTAAGGCGGTTTCACGCCGGCTATCGAGTGTGGGCAGTTCGCCTTGCAATTCAGCCTGAAAACCCGCATCACGCAGCCGGCTTAGCAGCTTATGCACTTCGGCCGCCAGGCCCTGATGTTTATAGCCCGATACACTCTGGCGAACCTGACCTAACGCCTCACGGGCAATCTGGCTCAATTCACTCAGCTGCTGTTGTGCCGCTTCGGCTTGCTGGCGCGCCAGCAGCTTTTCTGCCAAATCGGCTTTCAAAATAATACTGGATAAGGTGTGGCCGAGAATATCGTGTAAATCCCGGCCAATACGCTCACGCTCGACCATCGTAGCCAGCTGCTTAATTTCATCTTCGCTTTTACGCTCAGCCAGCCGGTGCAACAGCTTAGCCTGTTCGGCCCGGCCCAATAAGCCGACCGCCAGTACAATAGGGATGCCTAGAGGTAAAAACAGCGACCAGTTAATCTGCAGCATCAGCTCCAGTGCTGCCAGTAGTGCCACTAACATAGCCGATAACAACAGATAACGGCGCAGAGGATACGCAAAGCCGATAAAAAAGCTGGCATAGGCAAACATGGAAATCGAGCCGGAATTTACCGGGGTTATTAACGCCGCCACCAGCACGATACCGGCAATAGGCCAGTGCATGTCGCTGCGCCGGCTACGATAAGCCCAAAAATAGCAGAACAAAAACAATAGCAACGCTGCTGCCATGCTCAGGTACTGCCATACGGCAAAACGCATACTCAGCAGCGGAATAAAATAGAAAATCAGGTTTATCAGATAAACCCAGCTCAGTTTGCTCTCCAGCTTGTCGTACGGTTGCATCCGTTTCTCCTGCTATTACCTGCCTGCCAGTGTAATCAGCTTGCCCCTTAGTACGCCAGTGACAAAGGTCATATTCCAGCATGACAGTTGTCATGCGCTATTGCTGACAACTGCCAGCTGTGTCGCTGCGCCCCAACGCCTAAACTGGCCACAACAAAACGCACTCAACCACACAAGGGGTCATCATTATGAAAACATTCAACATCAGTATCCGCACTTTATTACTGGCAATGGGTTTAGGCAGCGGTTTAGCCAGCCTGCTCGCGACAGCACAAGCGCAACCCGTTGCCAGTGCACAACAAACACAGCATGCCTGCAACTGCTTTAATGTTGAGGTGGTAGGCCAGGGCCCAGCGGTCATCCTTATACCTGGGCTGGCGTCATCCGGTGAAGTATGGCAAAGCACGGTAGATGCTCTGAAAGCGAACTATCAGCTGCATATTTTTACCCTGGCTGGCTTTGCCGGTGTGGCGCCTATTCCGATGCAAAATTGGGGCGAGGGTTATCTGCCGTTACAACAGCAAGCCATTTTGCGCTATATCAGTGAGCAACAGCTGAACAAACCGGTAGTGATTGGCCACTCACTGGGCGGGTATTTGGCGCTGGCGCTGGCCGTCAGCGCACCAGAGCAGATAGGCGCAGTGGTAAATGTCGATGGTTTACCGGCACTGGGCGCACTGTTTGCCGCCAGCCAGGCGAATAACAGCGGCGATACTCAGCAGCCTCAAGGCAGCTTTGACCCGATGAGTATGGCGAAAAGTATGGCTAATAACGCACAGTGGCATCAGCGTATTGTCGCCGATATGTACCGCTCAGATGGTGCCACCTCTGGCCGCGTAATGGGCGAACTGATGCGGGCTGATTTACGGCCACAGCTGACGAATATCCGCGTGCCGGTATTAACCTTGGGTGCACTGCAGCATGGTGCACCTTACAGCACGCCGGAGCAGGTGCAGAAAAACTATGAAAATCAGCTGGCTAATGCGCCGGTGCAGTACCACCGCTTTGCTTTTGCGCCTGATGCCAAGCACTTTATTATGGCCGACGCCCCGGACTGGCTGAACCAGCAGATTGCGCAGTTTTTACAACAGCAGATTGGCGGAGGTGCAAAATGATACAGCAACCGCTACAAGTAACAGGCCTGATAAAACGTTATGGTACTAACACTGTGCTGGCCGGCGTTGATATCAGCGTCACTGCCGGTGAGGTGCTGTGTATTCTTGGCCCAAACGGTGCCGGTAAAACTACGCTAATCTCAGCCATCCTGGGGTTAGTAAATGCCGATAGCGGTGAAATACGCCTGTTTGACCAGCGGCAATCCGGCTGCCAACGCAGTATTGCGCTGCGTCAGCAGCTGGGCGTGATGCTGCAAATCGGTAGCTTAAGCGCCAATTTAACCGTGGTTGAACAGTGCGATTTATTCGCCAGTTACTATGCCAACGGCTATAGCGCCGATGAATTGGTACAACTGGCCGGGCTCACGCAACAGCGCACACAACGCTTTGGCCGGTTATCTGGCGGGCAAAAACAACGTTTGTTGTTCGCGCTGGCGTTGGCTGGCAAGCCTAAGCTGGTGTTTTTGGATGAACCGACACTGGGCATGGATGTCGAGGCACGGCGTGTTTTATGGCAGCAGATTAAGCAGCTACAGCAGCAAGGTGTCGCTATCGTGCTGACCACCCATTATCTGGAAGAGGCCGAACAACTGGCCGATCGTATTGCGGTATTACACCTAGGCAGCATTGTTGCTAATGGCAGCCCCGCTGAGCTAAAAGCCTTAACCCAGTACAAGGTTATCAGTTGTTGCAGCACGTTAACGGATGAGGCTTTACTCGCGCTGCCGGGTGTATTCCAGCTGCAACGGGACAAAGACATGGTTCGCCTGCAAAGCAGCCAGGCTGAGCAAAGCGTTAAGGCACTGTTGTTGGCAGACCACAATGTCAGTCAGTTAGAAGTGCAACCTGTAGCATTGGAGCAGGCGTTTTTACAACTTACCCAACCTCACAGCACACCACAGGAGCGCGCCGCATGAGCACAGCACATATTTACCGCAACGAAGCCTGGTACGACTTAGTCAGTGTCTGGCGCACGCCGGGTTTTGTCTTGCCGGCACTGGCGTTTCCCACGGTGTTTTATCTATTTTTTGGCGTACTGTTTAACAGCGGCGCTGCCAGTGCCTATATGCTGGTCACCTATGGCTGCTTTGGCATTATGGGCCCGGCCATGTTTAATTTTGCTATCAATATTGCCAGCGATCGAGGCCACGGCTGGCTAACATTAAAACGGTTATCACCGATGCCGGTAGCGGCGTATCTGCTGGCAAAGTTTTGCACTGCTCTGGTATTTTCGCTAATCATCATCCTGCTACTGTTTAGCATCGCTGTGCTGTTTGCCGGCGTGCAGCTACAGGCTACACAATGGCTGTTGCTGGCACTGGTGTTGCTGCTGGGGACAGTGCCCTTTGCTCTTATTGGGCTGATATTAGGCTTAACGCTAAGCGAAAAAGCCGCCCCCGGTGTGGTAAACCTGATTTACCTGCCGATGGCGCTGCTATCCGGCCTCTGGTTGCCTATTCATCTGTTTCCGGCGCTCATGCAGCATGCCAGCTGGATCTGGCCCAGCTATCACTTATCGCAATTGGGCCTGAAAGTGATTGGCCTGGATCAGGGTTATGCACTGTGGTTGCACCTGTTAATTCTGCTGGGCACCAGCCTGTTGTTAGCCATACTGGCGGTGTGGTCGTTCAAACGAATGACCACCGCCAAATCCTGACTGCGGCAAATAACGCTGCCTGAATACTCAGGCAGCGAACTGCAGGCCGTACTGGTTACCTTTTTTCCACACGCACAGGGCGCTACTGCTGCCAAAATGACTGCTACTGATACTCAGGTTGTCACCTTTTTTCAGCGCGCCGTTATACTGAATACGCGCGCCGCCACCTTGGCTGTAGTCCAGCAACTGGCACTGTTCGGCAAACTCTTTTAACGTCAGCTGGGCGGCCGGGGTGTCGGTAATAACAAAGCGTGGTTTGTTGCGCCGGTCAGACAGTTTATCGGCAGCAGGAAAATCCGGGTTTTGCGGCTGATAATAACCGGCGGCAATACGCTGATACACGCTGTCGTGAATACTAATATTAATTGGCGGATTGGTCGGATCTCCATAGAGACGGCGCACAGATTCACCAGCGCCGAGTTTTTCCAGCAATTTATAGCCGGCAGAGTAAGAGTTATGTGGCTGCATGGTTAAATCGGGCTTACACAACTCCAGCAGGTAGTTGTCGTTAAACTCCAGCCCCAGCGCACAGGCTTTAATCAGCATCCATTGCAGGGCAATGTCAGATAAACCGCATTTTTCGTAGCCGCCACCGATATCAGAGTGGGCGCCGGCAAACCAGCATTGCTCGACATGTTGATCATCATTAATGCTGCCGGTCCATAAATCGGGCTGAAACGGCGCGCGCCGCTCATCCAGCGCCAGCGCGTGGTAGGCATGTTTTACCTGCTGGCTTAAGTGGGTGTTAAAAAAGCCGACCCAGCCGCGGGTCAGTTTGCCTAACAGCGGTGTCGGTGCGCCCAGCGCGCCGACGGTATCAAACACGCCGACCATACGGATATCGGGGCGGTAGTTGTCGTCATAACTGCCGGCGGGCCTTTTGTCTGGCTCGGTGCGGTAGTAGTTATAAGCGGCTTTTAACTGATCCAGTTTAGGTTTTTCCAGCAAGCCCACCGTGTGGATAAAACCAACAAAAGCTCGCGCTGTGTAGGCGCCGCGGCTAAAACCAAAGGCGTATATTTCATCGCCCAACTGGTAGTTGTGTACTAAAAAGCGATAGCAATCGAGGACGTTTTTTTCCAGCCCGCTACCAAAGGCGCCGCCGATAAATTTGTCTATGCTGCCGCCGGTGCCAACGCCCTGATCGTAAAACACCACCTGATGCATACCATCACTGGCGGTAGGCTTAATGCTACGCACTAACTTGGTGACATTAGTCGGGTTTTGATCCGGTTCGTTCCAGGTACCATCACAACAAATAATAATTCGCTTTGCCGCTGCCATAACCGAGCTCCCATCAGGAATAGGCGCCCGGCCGACCGTCGGCTACTGCGCCAGAACATGGCTAAGTATAGTTGATAATGGTTAAAAAATGGACAGGTTGGGTTTTCTTGCTTTACCAAGATAAACGGGCAACAACGTGTTGTTTATCGGCGTGCAGTGCAAACGCCCAGCCGTTGCGTTCACACAAGCGTTGCACTATACCCAGCCCCAAACCATAGCCGTGCGTTGCGCCGTCACTGGCCGGCTGCGGCGCAGTGGGCTCAGGGTTTAGTTGATTGCTGACTAGCAGTTCGCGCTCGGCAATGCGGATGGTGATGGGCCCCTGACCGGTGAGGGTATGCTCGAAGGCATTGCGTACCAGATTATTTACCGCTATGGCGAACGCCTGAGGATGGCCGCTGACGCTGGGGTTGGCGAGCTGGTCGATGTCGACGGCTAGCGACTTTCGGCTTAGCAGGTGGCGCTGTAGTTCTATGGCGTTTGTGACCAGCGGCATGACGAAAAACTGCTCGTTATATAAGCCGTCGTCGGTTTCACGGGCCAGACATAAGAACATTTCGATGGTGGTTTTCATCTCCAAAGTAGCGCGGCGCAGCCGATCCAGCGTTTTTCTATCGCTTTCTGCCAGCGCACTTTGCTCCAGCAGTTCCAGCGCGCCGGTAATAACAGTAATGGGTGTGCGCAGCTCATGGCTGGCAGAGCTGGTAAAATCGCGCTCTCTGGCGACAAAGGCGCTGATACGCTGCAGTGTTTTTTCAATGGTGGCGGCCAGTACGCCCACCTCGTCATCACCAAAGCGGTTAGAGCCGATACGTTTATAGTCTTCCGCTGACAGCTGCTCTACGTCGATGTCGGCCACAGCGTTAGCCAGCTGCACTACTGGGGCGACGGCCCGGCGCATCACCAGCACGCCAAGACCAAAACCCAGTACCCCCAGGGTGCCGACCACAGCGCTGATCACCAGCAGCAACCACCAGTCTTCCGACGACGCAGCTTCTATGCCGGATACGTCAAACACCACAAAAGCCGGTTGTCGCGAGTCTGTTTTGATTACCGCCACATGCAGCTCTTGCGCTTCAAACTCGTAAATGCCCGTAGCCGGGTTGGTCTGTGCCCAGGCCTGCAGCACTGCTGGCAGGCTAGCAGCGGTATCGTAACCGCGCAGGTTTGCCGGCATCACTGGATAGCTTTGCGCAGCAACGTGTAGCTGTTGTATCAGCACCCGATCTTCACTTAGCCGTACAGCAGCCAAAAAGGCGAAGCCCCAGACAATGCTAAGCAGTGCAACGCAGATAGCAAAGGCAATGGCAACACGGGTGCGTAAACTATGACGGTACATGTTTTACTCTGCATCCTCGGCAAGGCGATAACCAATGCGATGTACGGTATGAATAAGCGGGCAGGCAAAGGGCCGGTCGATGGCCTGGCGCAGCTTATACATATGCGAGCGCAGTGCGTCACCATCGGGGCGCTCGTCTGCCCATAATAAAGTTTCCAGCTCATCGCGCATCACTACAGCTGGCGCCTGTTCCATCAGGCGCTGCAGCAGTTTCAGGCAGGTAGGGTTAACATCAAGGCGCTGGCCAGCGCGGTGTACCTGCAGCGTCGACTTATTCAGGGTCAGATCGGCCACTGTGAGCAGGTTGTCAGTTTTACCATGACTACGCTTGTACAGTGCCTGCAGCCGCGCATGCAATTCCTGCAGTGCGAATGGCTTAACCAGATAGTCATCGGCGCCGGCAGCGAAGCCGTTAAGTTTGTCGTCCAGCGTGTCGCGCGCCGTCAGCATTAGTACCGGGGTTTGCAGTTTGGCCTCAAGGCGCAGCTTGTGGCAGAAACTGAGGCCGTCCATACCCGGTAACATCAGGTCCAACACTATGACATCGAACGGCTGGGTTAACGCCAGGTACATAGCGCTGATGCCGTCATAGGCGAAATCCATCACATAGCTATGTTTTTCCAGATAGCCGGCAATGTTATCGCAGATGTCGCGGTTGTCTTCGACAACCAGCAACCTGACCGGCACGACCTCAAGCGCCTGTACCATAGTGACTCCTTTTAGCGGACCTTTTCAGTCCACTTACTCCGTGCCTTACCAGGCATAATCAAAGCGCAGACCAATTAGCGGCTCGGCTTCGCTACTATCCTCAACCACCACACCGCGGCGGTAGTCAAACTCGGTTTCATCACTGGCCGAGGCTGCCGTAACGTTGATCACATCCAAAAAGGCAGTGACATCAATCGGGCCAAAGGCGCGGCGGTAATCAACCCGCATGTTTAACAAACCCGCGCTGTCTTTGCGGCCAACATTAGGCTCCGTAATCTCTTTTGAGTAGCGTAACATTTGCCCCGACCCCAGCGCGTCGGCATGAATAATAAAGTTATCATCTGGCGCTCCGGAAAGGTATTTATAGCGTGCGGCAACTTTCCAACGGTTGTTGATTTCCCAGGTCAGGCCCAGGGTAGCAACATGTTTGCGGTTGAACTCTGCAACCACATCGCCACGGCCGTCTTTACGGTCGACTACCGCATCGTTGTACGAATAGGTGGCGCTGGCGTACAGGCCCTGATAAATCGTACCGTTGATAACGATATCGACACCATAAGAGCGGCCATCACCCATATTGGCAAAGGTGCCGCTGGTGCGGTCAAGGTCGACTACTAGATCGTCCAGTCGTTGATAATAGGCTTCAGTTAACAGTGACCAGTCGCTGCTGGGGAAATATTTAAAACCTATACTGCTATGGCTGGTTTTTTCCATTTTAAGCCTGTTCGAGGCGTTGGCCGCAAGCTCTAAATAGCGTGGCGACTGATGATAGAGGCCGGCGCTGGCAAAGTAGCGGACTTTTTTTCCCGGCTGCCAGTTCATACTAATGCGCGGCGCAATAACGCCTTGATCGGCAAAGCCATCGCGTTCAAAGCGTAAGCCTGTGCCAAAATCCCAGTCACCCTGCTGAAACACCTGTTCAACATAACCGGCATAACTGGTTTCTTTTTGCTTTAACGCCGAGTTGATGCTGTCGGGCGTAAGCACAATATAGCGCTGCTGTGGATCTGGCCTGAAATCGTCGCTGTCGTACACAAAACGGATCCAGTCGCCGTCTAACACCGTGCTGTAATCCAGCTCTATTTGCGTTAGCCGCACACCGGCACTAAACAGGCCCCACTGATTCACAGTGTCATAATCGCTGCGCCAACCAAGCTCGGTTTCCGCTTCCGCTATGGTGATAATGTTTTCCCGTACAGGGAAATCAGATGATGGCGAGCCTTCAGCTACCTGATCAGGAAAGGCTTCACCTTCTGAGCTTATTTTGTCGCTTTTGCGGTAGTACAGCTTATTGGTCAACACCGCTTTATCACCAATTAACGAGCGTAACGTGATACCGTACAGATCACTGTCCTGTTCAAAGTCCAGCAAGGCGGCATCTTCAAAGTTGGGCGAGGCAAACACGTGGGTAACGTCGCGGCTATAATCCTCATGCGTATCAATCAGCAGAATTTCCATACTGTGCTGCTGGTTTAGCGGGATCACCGATTTTACAATCACATCCCTTAATACCGGATCGCCAATATCCAGCTCTTCAATGGTTTCAAACAACTTGCCGAAATCCAGCCGGCGGGCTGATACCAGCATGGTAGCGTCGTCAGTTATGCCAGCCGGGCCGTCGTAACCCACTTCATAACCGGCCAGATCCAGCCGTAAACTGGCCGACGGGCTGGGGTTGCCATCGGCCACATCCAGTTTGAGTAGCGATGCCGCCCGGCCACCATAGGCCGCGCCCCAGCCACCGGGTGAAAACTCTGCACCACTTATCACATTGGGCGCAAAAATCGAGAAGCGGCCACCGCCGCCGACATCTTCTTCTTCGCCCAAGGTGGCGTCAAAGTGCACCGCTTTATCAAATGGAAAATCATCGACAAACACCAGGTTATCTCGTGGGCCACGGCCACGCACACTAAAGCTGGCAAACTCACTGGCCGAGGCCAGGCCAGGCAAGCCGTCCAGCGACAGCAGCGGATCGGCGCCACCACCGACGGCACTGCGCAGCGCTTCCCGGTCCAGATAGGTGCTGGAACCGGCCGCAAAGGTGGCCGCTTGCTGCGCCCGGACTTCTACCACCTCAATCGCCTGCGGTTTTAGCGCCAATGCCAGCCTGATGTTTTTGCGCGTTACCACCCGTACGCTGGGCTCATATACGGAGGTAAAGCCGCTTTTGGCCAGGCTTACCGAGTACAGCCCGGGGGCAAGCTGCTCTACCAGGATACGGCCCTGGGCATCGGTTGTTAACGTTTGCGCGGTGTTGCTTTCGCGCTCGGTTAGCGTGATTTTTACCTCTGAAAGTGGCCGATCCGTGTTTTGATCTTTCACGATAATAGTCAGTGCGCCGGGTGCTTCGGCTGCCTGGCTAAGCACCGGCCAACCACAGAATAGCGCCGACAGCGTCAGCCACGCCAGTTGTGTTAAATAGCGGCTCATAGCGCTTTCCCTCCAACCATTAACCACGGTACCTGTCTTAATAGCCTGTTCATCTGCTTTCCTCCAACCATCCGCTGTATTTTTTGCTTAAACAGCGCAAGGTTAACAAAGCTATTGTGACTAAAATGTCGCCAAAGGATGGCAGTGTAGTCAGCAGTTGGATGCTTGCCGCCGCGATTGGCGCTGTGGCGGTAAATGCGGCTCAGCACATGAAAGTATTGCATGAGCCGCACTGCCTGTATTGATGTTGGTCGTCAGTACGGGCAATGTGGCTGAGTGGAGAGAGCAGATGATCAGGGTTGTGTAATCAGCTTAGCGGGCAATGCCCAACTGGTGGTGAGGGTTTCACTCTGCCAGGTTTGCAGCGTTAACCAGACTTTATCACCGGCACTCAGTGTTTTCGGCGCTATCGCATGCACATGCTGGCCGTGGCGGCTGCCGTGCAGTATGCCATCTTCACCCTGCTGCAGTTGTGCCAGCGGTAAGGCAGCCGGGCCAATATTGATATAGGCCTGGCGAATGTTGCTGATGTCACCCTGATTAAAGGTGAGAAAAAAGTCTTTAACGTATTGGTCGTGGTGGGCATAAGGCGGCTGCAGATTTAACGGCATGGGCGCTATTTCAAAGTCACCGATTTGCTGCGCCGGCCACACGGGTGGAAAGGCCGGTGTCAGCGACTGATACAAAAACCAAAACGGCAGCAGCACCAGGCCATTTAATGTGTATTTATGTCTCTGCCAGACACTGTTAGTTCGCGCCATCACGCACCTCCTGCAATGCTTCGCTACGACGACTTGCCCGCACCGCCTTAACCGTGCGACTGCCCCAGATCATAAAACCAGTAATCGACATGCCGGATAAAATAAGGCCAAACACAAACCAGATCGCCTTGGTCCAGATGCCGCCTAAAGTGCCGTAATGCAGTGGGTCGGCAATATGCATAACGGTTTGCAATGCGCTCATGTTTGCTGGCGATTTTTCCTGCGCTATATCGCCGGTCCAGGGGTTAATGCTCAGGCTGTACGCGTACTGATCATAAAAGATATGGTCGCCACCACCCATCAGGCTGTACATGCCGCGGTTATGCTCGGGCAGCATGACATAGCTGGGCTGAAAATCGGGGAAGCGCTGCTGTGCAATTTGCATTGCATCGGCAAAGCTAACCGGAGGCTGGGTTTGCGTTGCCGGCAGCTGTTCAGCGGCGACCAGCGGCGCATGCGGCTCAATGTCGATATCGGCATGCCACATGACGGCCTGTACCAGATACCACAAGCCGGTGGCACTCATGATGATTAAAAACCAGATAGACCAGACGCCGGCTAAACGATGCAGGTCGGTCAGTACGGTTTTTTTGCCCTGATTAAAACGTATTTTCGGCTGGGTAAAGCTGCGCCAGAAGTTTTTATAAATAATCAGTCCGGTAACCAGAGCGCCCAGCATCACCAGCGCCATGGCTGACACTAAGTAGTAGCCAAGGCTATAGCTGCTTTGCCACGGAAACAATAACCAGCCATGCAGGCTACGCATAAAACCAATAAAAGTAATGCCTTGATTAATCTGCTGAATGTCACCGGTGTATTGGTTTACATAAGCAATTGCTTTTGGTTTGTCATGATCGGTAAAAATAACGGCATGCACCAGATAAGGCTCAAACACCATCACAGTGCCAACATCGGCAGTGGGATAAGCCTGCTCAACCGCCGCCACCAGCTCGGCCACCGGTTTGGCCGCTAAGTTATCCGGGTTAGTGGCGCGCGACGCCGGATTAGTCAGCCAGGTCAGTTCATGGCTGAAAACGGCAATAGTGCCGGTAAGACAGACAAAGCAGAAAATCAGCCAGATAGGCAGCGAAAACCAGCCATGTAACTGAAACCAAAAACGATTACTGAGCTTTGCCATCTTGCCTGCCTGAACTGCTTTATCTCTGATGCCGCAGTTTAATGTTAATAACAATGATTATCAACCGCTATTGTAATTGAGATCAATTATCATTAACATGTAGACAATTTAACTGGTCGAGGCTAAGGGGCATCATGAAGTACTCCATATTAACGCTGGGCATTATCGCTGCTATCGCCCAACCGCTGGCAGCGCAGCAGGTAACGAATGACGAGCAAGCCGTTGAAGTGATCACGGTAAAAAGCTCGCGTGGGCTAATTTCGTATGTCAGCGCCTCTGGTGCTAAATCAGATACACCGATTATTGAAACACCGCTATCGGTGTCAGTGCTTACCGAAGAGCGCATTGCCGATTTGGGTGCGTTAACGGTGCAGGACGCGCTGGGTTACGTGTCTGGCTTGTACAACGGCCCTTATGGCCTGGATACCCGCGGTGACTGGGCGCAAATCCGTGGCGTGTCGCCGGTACAGTATCTGGATGGCTTAAAATCGCTGTTTGGTTTTTATAACAATGTGCGTATTGCGCCCTATGCGCTGCAGCAAATTGAAATTTTAAAGGGCCCCAGCTCCGTGCTTTACGGCCAGGGTTCTATCGGCGGCATTGTTAACTTAGTCAGCAAAAAGCCCGAGCCCGTCACCAGTGGCCAGCTATGGGCGCAACTGGGGAATTATTCGCGTAAGCAACTGGCCGGCGATATTACCGGTGCGTTAAATGACGATGCCTCACTGCAGGGCCGCATTGTCGCCTTGTGGCGCGACAGCGACACCCAAACCGACTATGTGCCGGATAACAGTGTGGTGCTGGCACCGTCGTTTAGCTGGCAGGCCAGCGACGCCACTAAAATTACCGTATTGGCGAATTTCCAGCAGAATGAATCCGGCTCCAGCACGCAGTTTTTCCCGCATCAGGGCACCATTTTACCGAATGAATTTGGCCAGATCCCCAGCAACCGCTTTGTCTCTGAGCCAGGCTTTGACAAATACGATACCGAGCAAACAGCGTTAACGGCAATTGTAGAACACGATTTATCGGCTGATTGGCAGTTGCGTTTAGCCAGCCGCTTCAGCGACAGCCATGCCGATTACCATACGATGTACGGCTGGCCTCCTGTGCTGCAGGCTGATAACCGCAGCGTAAACCGGGTGGTGTATTTGAGTGACGCCGACGCCCGCGCCCTAACCAGCGATGTGCAGCTGCACGGCAAGCTGCAAACCGGCCTGGTAGAGCATACACTGGTAGCCGGTTTTGATTACCAAAAAGCTTACACTGACAATGACAGCTTCTATGCGGCAACCGGTGGTTTACTGGACTTGTATAACCCGGTATACGGTCAGGTAGACAATCTGCCAACTGAAGCTAATATCGCCGATAACCCATCCAGCACCACCTATCAGGCCGGCGTTTACCTGCAAGACAATATGAAAATTGCTGATAAATGGTTAGTGTCAGCCGCGCTGCGCCGTGACCGCGCGACCACTAACCCACAAAATGGCGTCAGCACCACACAAAACGCTACCACTGGCCGGTTAGGTTTGATGTATCTGTTTGACAGTGGTATTTCGCCCTATATCAGCTTCAGCGAGTCGTTCGAGCCGCTATTGGGCACCGATGCCTATGGCAAGGCCTTTGTGCCGAAAAAAGGCCAGCAGTTAGAGGCCGGTGTAAAATACCAGCCCAAGGGTACTGAGCATCTGCTGACAGCGGCGGTATTTGATATTACCGAGCAAAACCGCACCACCACTTTATCGGCAGTGCAGGCCAGCGATCCGGCGGTGATTAACCCCAACGGCCAGGTGCAGGATGGTGAAGTGACCTCTAAGGGGATCGAGCTGGAAGCACAATTGGCCTGGAGCGAGCTGGATATCTACGCCAGTTATGCTTATATCGATGCTTATGTCAGCCAGAGCAATACCGTGGGTGAACTGGGTGCGACCTTGTCTGCACAGCCCGAGCATTTAGCGTCTGTCTGGGCCACCTGGCGCCCGGCGGTGCTGCAAAACTGGCAGTTTGGCGCCGGTGTGCGTTATGTCGGTGAAACCTCAGACGGTACTGCCTATGTTGAACAAAACGGTGTAGTGCTTAACGATCCACTGACTACCGACAGTTACACCCTGTTCGACGCCATGGTCGGTTATAACTTTGGTGACTACCAGCTAAGCCTGCAGGCACAGAATATTACCGATAAAACCGTGATTACCTCCTGCCTGGCTCGCGGTGACTGCTTCTACGGCCAGCGCCGCGCTATTAGTGCTAATCTGCGGTATAACTTTTAACCGCAATACGTATAAAAATGGCCGCAAACGCGGCCATTTTTAAGCAAAACTCAGTACAAGGCCGATAATCACCCCGGTAACGATGAGCTGCAGCAGGCAGTAGCCCATAATGTCTTTGGCTTTTAGCCCGGCAATGGCCAGCACCGGCAAGGCCCAGAACGGTTGAATAAGGTTAGTCCAGGCATCACCCCAGGCCACCGCCATCGCAATGCGGCTGACATCGGCGCCCAGCTCTAATGCGGCCGGCAGCATGACCGGTGCCTGCACTGCCCACTGGCCGCCGCCGGAGGGTACAAAAATATTCACAATGCCGGCGCTGATAAAGCTCCAAAACGCCAGCGTTTCCGCTGTAGCGAAACTGACAAACCACTGCGACATACTTTGCGCTAACCCCGATTGCACCATAATGGCCATAATGCCGGCATAAAACGGAAACTGAATCACAATACCGGCGCCGCCCTGTATCGCCTGTTGCAGGCTGTGCAATAAGCGCCGGGGTGTGCCGTGCAGCACGATGGCGAGGAATAAAAACAGGAAGTTGACGATATTCAGGTTTAAGCTGCCGCCCTTGGCAAAGTATTGCACCAGATACGCAATGCCAGCAAAGCCCACGAACAATGCCAGTAGCAGGCTGTTTTCCAGCTTATCGGCCGGCCGGTTACTACCGCCCGCGGGCAGGCTGTCTTGCTGCAGTTTGGCGGCATCAACATAGACACTGTCAGCCGCAGAGGGCCGCATTAAGTAGTTCAGCAGCGGCACGGCAATAAACAAAAGCGCCACTAACAGCAGGTTAAAGCCGGCAAAAATAGTCTCGCTGGTGGCAATAACACCAATTTGCGCCTCACTAAAATGGCCGGGCGTAGCGATAGTCAGCGGAATAGAACCAGCCAAACCACCATGCCAGACAACAAAGCCGGAATAGGCGCTGGCGACCAGTAAGCGGTAATCCACTTTAATACGCCGCGCTAAGGCTTTGGCAAATAGGGCGCCTACCACCAGGCCAAAACCCCAGTTAAGCCAGCTGGCAATTAATGAAATAACCGTAACCAGCACAATCGCCTGACCGGCGCTTTTTGCTAGTGCCGCCAACCGGTTAAGTAAACCGGTCACCAACGGTGTGCTGGCCAGCATAAAGCCGGTTACTAACACCAGCAGCATCTGCATGGAAAAACTCAGCAGGCCCCAAAAGCCATCACCCCAATATTGCAGCACCTGCAGCGGGCTTTGCTGTTGTAAAAGCACCGCCGCAGCGAATACCACGATACTGAGTAGCAAAACAAAAATATAAGGGTCGGGCAGGTAGCGCTCTACCAGTTTAACAAAGGGTTTGGCCGCGGCGTTTAGCATAATGGCTTCCGTTTAAGCTGTTGTTATGCAGCTACTTTAGCCAATACCCAGCAGAATATACAGGCCGCTGCTTAATAAGCTGGCAGCAAACCAACCGCCAACAAAACGCTGTGGTTGGCGCCATGCCAGACACCAGCTCACTAAAAAGACAGGCAATAACAGCAGTAACAGGCTGGCTGACAGCCCTAACAGTAGCAACAAGGTGCCACTTAGCATAGCTAACAGCAACGGTGGTAAAAATTGCCAGCGTTTCAGCGCGGGTGGGTTCAACTGAAAAAACAGCTGATACTGCTGCACAGTGTTATTGCTGCTAAGTTGCATGCTGGTGCTCACCAAAACCATCAGCAAACCCGCACTAAAGCTGATTGTCGCCGCCAGATCTGGCCGTTGCTTAAGGCTAATGTAAGCAATAAGCAGGCAAAGCAGTATCAGCATTAAGCGGCTTAACCACTGCGCCATTTGCTGGTGCCACAGCTGGCACCAAAACAACAGCGGGCTGTAGCTGCTGATTTTCGGCAGTGAAATGCGTAGCGGCAGCACGCTACACAGCCACATGAATGCTAGCACTGCCAGACCGGTGCCAAATTGCAGCGGTAATAGCCACAATGCCGGTAAACACAGTAATATCAACGTGACTGTGGGCTGTGGCCGGTACAGCGCACTTAGCGCAAACAGCAGCTGCATTAGGGCAAAGCTTAGCTGAGGCAGCACCCTGTGCCACTGGTTGAGATCGGCACCGGCGATGATCAAAAGATGCAACAGCAATATGGGGCTACAGACTAACATCAGCAGGATATCGACACTGCGCTGCCAGAGTGGCGCTATGGCGAAACTACCGAAAAACAGCCGGTAACGGCTGGCAAGAATGGCCTGCTGATACAACCATAGCAATAAGGTTTGGCCGCTGAGTAAGCTCCAGCACAACAGCAGGCGCTGTGTTGCAGTAAGCTCAGGCTGATACAGTAAACCCAATGCCAGTAATAGCATAAAGCCCAGCGCCGCCAGTGCCGGCCCCACCAATACCATGACCCACAGTAGTAATTGCTGCAGTTGCTGTATCAATTGCTGGCTGGCGGTATAAAAACAGCGCCAGCGCAGCTTTAGGTAGGCGTTAAACCGCATGCAAATCAACCAGAGCGAAACCTTTACTGGCGTACAATTGCGCTTCATTGCTGGCAGCAATAATCTAGCCGTCAAAGTCTGCTATTAGCTGCCACAGCGTTTGCTGCGCCGCGTTATCCAGCGCAATATTGGTCTCATCTAACAGCAGTAGTGCCGGCTGGCGCATAAACGCCAGAATAAGCTGCAGCTTTTTCAGGTTGCCGGTAGATAAACTGCCACAACGGGTATCAAGCTGGGCTGCAAAATTAAAGCTGTCAATCAACTGTTGCGGCCAGCTTAGTTGCCATAACTGTTGTGTTAGCAAAATAATATCGGCTGCGCTGGCAAACTCTGGCAGAGCAATGGCATCACTGGCGATGGCGATATCAGCACGGGCCTGGCTTATCAGGCTGTCGTGCCAGTGAATAGTGCCACTTTGGTAAGGTAGAATGCCGGCAATGGCACACAGCAAGCTGGATTTGCCACTGCCGTTGGCGCCGGTAATACAGCTGCGAGACTGGCTAAACTGTTGCTGGTAGTTTTGCAACACCGCTTTGTCACCGCGGTATAAACTAAGGTTACTGATTTTTACTGCCATAGCGCTCAAACGTCCCTGACACTGCGCTACCCGGTGTTAGCGTCTGGCGCTCACCTTAAAGCAGCGTCTGCGTAAAAACAATAGGATATCAACATGCTGCTGACATCAAACTTACAACATCAATTGAGCCCGGCCAGCCTGTTGCACTATCAGGCGCTGGTGACGCAGGTATTGCAGCGGCTACAAGCCTTGCCCAAGCCTGCCGTTGTCGGTATTAGCGGCGCTCAGGGCAGTGGTAAAAGCACTTTAGCCGCCGAATTGGTGGCGCAGCTGCAACGGCAGGGTGTCAAAGCGGCTGCGGTGTCGCTGGATGATTATTATCTGAGTAAAGCCCGGCGCCAACAGCTGGCATTGGCTATTCATCCGTTACTGGCGCAACGTGGCGTGCCGGGTACACACGATATTGCCCGCGCCATTGCTGACGCTAAAGCGGTATTAGCCGGGGACGAGGTCACCTTGCCGCAGTTTGATAAGGCACAGGATGAACCTGTCGCTGCTTTACCGGCGCAGCAACTGGATGTGTTAATTATCGAAGGCTGGTGCTTGGGTGTTAAACCACAAACCGGCGCTGAGCTGGCTGTGCCGGTAAACGCACTGGAAGCGGGCGAAGATAGTGATGGCCGCTGGCGCCATTATGTAAATACACAACTGGCCGGGCCTTACGCAGCATACTGGCAACTACTGAAACCGCTAATCTGGCTTAACGCACCCGACTGGCAAAGTGTGTGCCGCTGGCGCGCCAAACAAGAGCAGCAGCTTCGGCGTGAGCGTGGCCGCGGCATGACGGAAGCGGAGCTTGTGCGCTTTATGCTGCCGTTTCAGCGTTTAACGCTGGCCAGCTGGCAACAGCTGCCCAACGCTGCTGATTTCGTTATTAACCTGAACCAAAACCAGCAGCCTGAACTGCAATAATGTCGCTATAATGGCCACCGATATTATCGCTGCTGACTAACGCCTGATGCGCACTTTGCTCTACCGCCTGCGGGAAGATTACCTGTTACTTGCCCTGCTGCTTCTGCTGCCCGTGCTGTTATGGCTTCAGCCAACAGCGCCGGCGGGTATTGTTGCTTTAGTGGACTGGCATACCGTTACGGCACTGGCCGGCTTAATGCTACTTAGCCGGGCGCTGGAAGACAGCGGTTACTTAGCCCGCTTGGCGGCCTGGCTATTGCCGCGTTGCCATTCTGAGCGTGTATTGGCGGCACTGTTATTGCTGTTCGCGGCACTGTTATCGGCTATTGTCACTAATGATGTGGCGCTGTTTATATTGGTGCCAATCAGCCTGAGCATTGGCCGCCTGACCGGTTTGCCGGTGGGCCGGCTGATTATTTTTCTCGCGCTGGCGGTTAATGCCGGCTCCAGCTTAACGCCAATTGGCAACCCACAAAATTTGCTGCTGTGGCAGGCCTCCGGTTATAGCTTCTGGCAATTTACCTTAATGATGGCGCCACTGGCGCTCAGTTTGATGCTGTTCATTCTGCTATTAAGTTGCCTGGCGTTTGGAGGGAAACGGCTGAGCATTAGCGTGCCGCATAACAACAATAGCGATAACCGCCGCCTATTTGCCTGGTCGCTGGCCGGTTATCCGTTGTTTATTCTGGCAATGGAGTACCAGTTGGCGCCTTATGCGACGGTTGGCTTAGTGGCGGCGTACTTTGTGTTAAAACGCTGTGTGGTAACGGGTATCGACTGGCTCTTGCTGTTGGTATTTATGCTGATGTTTATTGATCTGGGCTTACTGGCGCAATTGCCGCTGCTGCAACAGTTGGCGGTACAGCTGATGGCGCTGCCCAATGGCAGCTATACCGGCTCGGCGCTGTTGTCACAGCTGATCTCCAATGTGCCAGCAGCGATTTTTCTGCAGCACTTTACCGATGATTGGCCCGCGCTGAGCTGGGGCGTCAGTGTGGGCGGCTTTGGCCTGGCCATTGGCTCGCTGGCTAATGTAATAGCGCTTAGGCTTAGTAAACAACCGGGGCTGTGGCGCGAGTTTCATTGCTGGTCGCTGCCGGTGTTTGCCGGCAGTTTATTGCTTGGCGGGTTATTGTTGTGAAGATTACGCAAAATCTTCTGCCAGCGCTTCTAATTGCAGCAGCTCAACGGTTTTTAACCGTATTTTTTGCTGCAGCCGGTAAATACCAAATAAGCAGGCTGGTGATACCAGCAGACTGTAAAACAGCAGCATATTTAGTGGCGTATTTTCCAGCTGTAGCAGCTGTAATAACCACAGGATCAGCGTAAACACGATAAGCGCGGCGCAGCTTAGCTGGGTATAACGGTAATAGCGCAAGCTTAGCTGGCAGGTTTTAACGCGAAAGCCCAGCAAGCCGCTGCTGCTCCAGTTGTCATAGGCCAGTATTGGCCGGTGCACCTGCCAGCTGATATAAGCTGTACTTAATGCCCCTAACAGCAGAAACAGTGCCGCAACGCCGCCGAGTAAGCCTGGCAGGTTAACCAACAGCCATACTGCTGCAGCGGCCATGATCAGTGCGCCCAGCCATTCACCATACATCAGCAGTTTTTGCTCGCGTTGGCGCTGGCTGGCCTGAGCTAAATCCGCCGCACTGGGCGGGGCTTCTTCCGCCACCGTTTGCTGCTGCCAGCTCTTAGCCAAGGCGGCAAAATCAAAATTATCGGCCATCTTGCATTAACTCCATTAATTCGGTTTTGGCGCGGTTCAGCCGCACCCGCACTGCGCCGTGGCTGATCTGCAGAATGTCTGCGATCTCTGGTGCATCTAAATCTTCCATCGCCAGTAATATCACTTGGCGGTTGGCGGCCGATAAGCGCCGCACCGCCTGCATCAGTTGCTGGCTTTGCTGCGCCTCGCCCAACTGCTCGGAGGGGCAGTCATCCAGCAGCTGCTGCTGGATATCGTCATCCAGCGGCTGCCACTTATGCCGCTGTGCCCGGGCAATATGATCAACTGTCACGTTATGCACTATGCGAAATAAATACGCCCTTGGTAGCTCTGCTGCCTGCAAGCGTTCAGCTGCCTGATGCAGCGCGAGGAAAATATCCTGCTTTAAATCCTGCCGTGCTGCCGGGTCAGCTTCATTAGCCAATAAGCTGCGGCTTATCGCGCCCTGATGCTGCTGCCATAGCTGTAACACAAACTCGGTAGCGCTCTGGTTGTTATTGTTTCCTGTGATCAAACCCTGCTGCCTTGCTGTTAAGTGCGGTGTCTGGCTATGCCGCTGTTTATTGCGCATACCCGTTAAGTCTGTTGCTGGCTGCCAAGTGTTACATAAAAAAATAAAAAAATATTCTGTAACAGCTAAAGAAAATTCAACGACTTAACTTGCAACAACAGAACAAAACCGGAGCCATATTATGAAAAAAGAATTTACCTTAACCGTTATCGCCGCGCTGTTGAGTGTGTCGGCAAGCGCACAACAGCCAGCACAGCACACCGTGCTGTACCACAATGCGACCTTGCTTAACCCGGCCACCGAGCAACAGCTGACCGATGGCTGGCTGCTGGTAAAAGATGGCCGTATTACACAACTAGGCCAGCAGCAGGGTGATGCGGCATTACCAGAGGCGTCACAGCGGATTGATTTGCAAGACCAGTACGTGATGCCGGGTCTGATTGATGTGCACCTGCACCTGACCGCCGGGCCGCATCGGGTGGAAATGCAGGATGGCATACCGGTGATGACGATGAAAGGCCACAACCAAATTACCCGTTATCACGCGCTAAGCACCTTAGCCACCGGCGTTACCACGGCTTTTAGCCCTGCTGGTGAGCCAGAGGCTAATGCCGAATATGTCCGCCAGCAGCAGGCCGGTAACTGGCCCGGCCCAAAACTGAGCTACGCCGGCTTTATTTTTGAACCCACGCCCATTATTGGTGGCTCTGTGCATCCGCAGGATGAAGCTGGCTGGCAGGCTGAAATCAGCCGGCAAAAAGCTCAGGGAGTCGAGTACATCAAACTTTATGCTGGCTTAAGCAAAGACGAGGTCGCCCTTGGTGTGCGTCTGGCAAAACAGGCCGGTTTAAAGACAGTTGCACACCTTGATAGCGTCAGCTGGCTTTACGCTGCCGAATTGGGTATCGACAGATTAACTCACGCTTTACCCACCAGCGCTGAGCTGCTGACTGGCGAGGGGAAGTCTGCCTACTTGGCTGAGCGTAAAAACCCGTTTGATCAGCGCTTCATTTACAGTTGGTTTCATCATGTCGACTTCGACAGCGAGCCGTTTCAGCAACTAATAAGCCGACTGGCGCAGCAGCAAACCCGCGTTGACTTAACGCTGGTTGTAAACGAGTTGTTTTATTATGCCCGCGAGTTAGAAAAACTGTATCCGGAAGATCAAATGTGGGTATTTCACCCGCAAATGCGCAATAGCTGGCGGGCGCTGATGGCGGCGCCCGGTTATAACTGGACTGAAGCAGATTATGTCAGCGCGCAACAACAAATGCCCAAGGTAAAGCAATTGTTTAAACGGCTATATGACGCCGGCATCCCCCTGGCAATAGGCACAGATTTGAGCGCCAGTGGGCCGTTTTATCTGCGCGAGCTGCAATTAAGCCAAGCGGCCGGCCTGACCAACTGGCAGGTGTTGCAACTGGCCACCGTAGGCGGTGCCCGCCACCTGGATTTACCCGATACCGGCCAGCTGGCCGCAGGCTTTGTTGCCGATTTTATCGTGCTGTCGTCTAACCCGGTTAACGATTTGAATGCCCTAACCAGCGTGCATACCGTGGTACAGCAAGGCAAAGCCCACCCTGTTGCGGCGCTTAAAGCTGAGCTGGCCAAGCTGAGTAACACTGAACTGTAAATCTAAACTCAAAACAAAACACTTTAAACCTAGCGAGGAAATAACCATGGAAACCTTACAACAGTTAATAACACCCTTTACTACCGCCTGGCAGCAGGCTGACAACCATCAGTTGGTGTCATTCGGCATCTTCTTTGCTGCCATGTGGCTGATTGCGATGGTAATTGAAGCTGCCGTGAAAAAAGTCACTAAGGAGGACTAACAGATGGAAACGTTAAACCAATTTATTGCCGCCATGAGCAGTGCCTGGCATCAGGCCGATGCGGTGTTTTTAGTCGGTTTTGGTGTGCTCTTTTTCGCGGTGTGGTTTTTACCCAGCTTGCTGGCATTGGCGTTTAACCGCCAGCACCTGGGCAAAATTGCACTGTTAAATATTCCGGCCGGTTTGTCCTGGGTTGCCTGGCTGGCGCTGTTGGTGTGGGCAGTAACCGGCAAACTCAGTAACACACTGGCGGCAAAGGCGCGGTTAAAGCCGGTACTGTAACCACCTGTTATTACAAGGCGACACTGTCGCCTTCATTTAAAATCAGCAGCGGTACCTGGCTATTCAGGTGCTGCTGCATATGCAGCAAACGCAGCAGTGGCGAGTGCGAGCTGATGTCACCCATCTGCCAGCTGGCATTACCATAACCCCAGGGGATCATCACCTTGCAGCCCAGCTCGGCAGCAGCCACTAATGCATCTTCCGGCGTAGTATGCACATAGCGGTACCAATCTGGCTGCTTGTCACTGTGGTAAGACGCTATCGGCAACAGACAGATATCAATATCGCCATAACGCTGCTGAATATCCTTAAAGTGGTTGGAATAGCCAGTATCACCAGCGAAAAACAGGGTTCTGCCATTTTGCTCCAACAGCCAGCCGCCCCACAGTGCTTTGTTGTCGTCATCAAACAGTTTGCGGTTGTTAAAGTGATGCGCCGGTACCAGATGTAGGCTTAACTCACCGCGTTTACTTTGGCTGTACCAGGCTTTTTCAATAATTTGGTAGCCGCCTTTAGGCATATCGTCTGCCATACCCAGTGGCAGGTAGTAAGTAGCCTCTGTGCCAATTTGTGCAATGCTGGCATGGCTGAAATGATCATAATGCAGATGCGAATACAGCACGGCATCGGTAGCCGCCAGTTGTTCGGCGCTCAGTTTGGGTGTATGGGGCCTTTTGATAATGCCTACCAGATGCTGCGCCCAGTTTAACGGCCAGTCAAACTGGCCAAATACCGGGTCAAATAGCAGTTGCTGGCCATCCGTCGTGCTCACTAAGAAGCTGGCATGCCCCAGCCACTGCAGGTTAAAACCGGTAGCGAGCTCGGGTGATTGCTGCGGGCCGGTGTACTGACAATTCTGGCCGTGTTGTTGGCAGCTGACATCAGCATGGGCCGGATAGCAATCATGTTCGCAGCTTTTCGGGTAAGCTGGCCAACCCTGCTGTGGGCGGTAAAGGTTATGAAAGCGGCCAGCGAGTTCGCCGTCGGCAAAGCGTTTAATAACGGCGTGCTCACCAATCTGCTGCTGAATGTGGTTTGGGCTGCTGCAAGAGGATAAAAACACGGCGCTGCATAACAACACCGTGATCATTGGTAGAAACCTGAAGCGGCTATTAGCCATCGGACAATTTACTCAGCTTCTTCTCCAGCTTTTCAATTTTTTCCTGAGCCTGTTCGCGGTAGCGGGTTAAGCGCTCAATAGTGGCAGCGGCATTGTCTTTTACAAAGCTAACTTGCTGCTCTAATTGCGCTTTTTGTTTCTTCAGCTTATCTTGTTCCAGCTGCATATCGGCGACCATATCACGCTGTTGTTGCAGCTCTTCGCGCAGCTGGCGGATAACTTCACGCTGCTCAGCCTGATGGCCGGCTGTGATGGCGCTTTGCTCTTTTAACATGGCGTTATTGGCGCGCAGTTGCTCCAGCGTGGCCTGAATATCCTGCGAGTCGTCAATTTCAGTGCTTTGCGCTTTTTGCATTGCATCTAACTGCTGCTCTGCTTTAAGGGCGTTGTCGCGGTGTACTTCGGCATCGCGCTGGCTGTGGTCTAACTGTTTAGTCAGCTCGCTCAGCTGCTTGCTCAGGGTGTCAACTTCTTTCTCTAAGCGGGCGATGGTTTCCTGCGCGGCCTGTTGTTGAGCTTCATCAACCACCATTTCCACCGGCGCTTCGCCCTGAGCTGTTTGCTCCAGCTTAGCTTGTAGTTGTTCACGCTCGGCTTGCAGTTTTTCTGCCTGCTGCTGTGCCTGGGCTAATTGCTGTTGCACTTCGGTTAGTTGTTGCAGGGCTTTATCGCGCTCTTCCGCCATTGCAGCTTGTGCAGCAACTAAGGCGGCTTGATCAGCAGCATTGCCACCTTGCTCCTGCACCGAATTTTGTAACTGCTCCAGTTGTGCCTGCAGCCGCTTGTTTAATGCCACCGCCTGGGTTTCGGTTTTGGTGGCTTGCTGTAACTTAGTTTCAAACTCATCCAGCATGGCCTGTAGTTCAGTAACATCATGTTCGCGGGTTTGTAAGTCTTGCAGGGCTTTTTTCGAGGCTTGCTGTGCCGCGGCCAATTCTGCTTTAACGCTGGCTTCAGATTGCTGTAATGCGCTTAGCTGCTGCTCAGCGGCTTGCGCCTTGGCTAACTGTTCTTTTAACGGCTCCAGCTCTTGTTCTGCTGCTGCCAACTCTTCTTGCAGTTGCTGTAATTTTTGCTGGTGTAACTGCTGTTCGTTTTGCAGTTGCTCTTCCAGCTCGTCCTGCGTTTGTTGCGCACTGATCAGTTTCAGCTGAATTTGCTCTGCCTGCTGCTTTGCTTGTTCAGCCTCTTGCTGGGCGGCAGCCAGCTGCTGCTGTGCGCTTTCAAGCTCGCTTTGCTTGGCATTGAGTTGTTGTGTCGTGCTGTCGAGCGATTCTTGTAACTTTGCCAGTTGCTGTTCAGTATCTGCCAGCGCTTTTTGCTGGCTTTGGCTTAATTTAACGGCCTGGTCGCGCTCTTCCGTTAAGGCGGCGTATTTTTCTGCCTGGGTGGAAAGCTGCTGTTGCTGCTGCGCCAGGCTGATTTCCAGCTCTGTTTTACGCTGTTGTAGCTGCTCAACTTCCAGTTGCAGTTCGCGGTTGTGCTCAGCGGCGAGTACCTCAGCCTGCATGGCCTGTTGTAACTGCTGGTTAAGCTGGTCGGTCAGCTTTTTAGCGTGCTTTTCGGCCTCGTTCTGAAACGCAGTGATAAAGTCGGCACTGAACATACTGTCCCCCGTTACTTCGGCTGGCGCCGGTGCCCGGTTTGCCTGCTCGTTACGCCACTTTTGATAGTGTACAACCAGACTGGCCTGTGCGCCGGGTACTTTTGAAATTAAATAATCTAATGAAACGGGCTTGCCGGTCTTGTGCAACTCATCACAGATTTTCTTAACTTCACTATATTGCATCGTAATTTATCCAACTGACGTGGGTGAAATACCAGAGCCTAACAGGTTAACCGAATTGCCATTTTAAGCACTTTTAGCCTAAAGCCAAATTTTAATTACATTTTCTTTGCATGTTGCTGCAGCGCCAGCTAAATTACTGTATAAATGAACAGTTAAGGCAGTGCCATGATCTTGTATATCGCAGAAAAACCCAGCCTTGGCCGGGCTATTGCCGCTGTGTTGCCCAAGCCTCAGCATAAAGAAGCCGGTTGTATCCGCCTTGCCAATGGGGACGTGGTCAGCTGGTGTATCGGCCACCTGTTACAACAGGCCGAGCCAGAAGATTACAGCCCCGACTATAAGCGTTGGCAAATGGCTCCGCTGCCGATAGTGCCGGAGAAATGGTTATTGAAAGTACGCAAGTCAGCTGAACAGCAGCTTAACGTATTGAAAAGGTTACTCCGTCAGGCCGATCAAATCGTGCATGCCGGTGACCCCGACCGCGAAGGACAATTGCTGGTAGATGAAGTGCTGGCGTATTGCGGTGTCAGTGCTGATAAACTGGCGGGTACCCAGCGCTTATTAATCAATGATTTGAACCCACCGGCAGTGAGCCGCGCCCTCAAGCAACTGCAACCCAATAAGCACTTTGCTGCGCTGTCTACGTCGGCGTTAGCGCGCAGCCGGGCAGACTGGTTATACGGCTTAAATATGACGCGGGCTTACACCCTGCAGGGGCAAAAAGCTGGTTATCAGGGGGTGTTGTCGGTTGGCCGGGTACAAACGCCCGTATTAGGTTTAGTGGTGAAACGTGACCAACAGATAGCCGATTTTTGCAGTGCAACCTACTATCAGGTGCGGGCTGAGCTAAACACAACAGAGCCCGGTTCGTCAGAGCAGCAGGCATTTCACGCACTTTGGCAACCCAGCAGTGCCTGTGCCCGTTGGCAAGATGAGGAAGGGCGGGTGCTTAGCAAGGCGCTGGCCGAAAAGGTACAGCAAAAAATCAGTGGCCAGCCAGCCAGCGTCACCACCGTGCAGCAGCAAGATGGGAAACAGGCGCCACCTTTGCCGTATAATTTATCGGCGCTGCAAATTGACGCGGCTAAACGCTATGGCTTGAGCGCACAGCAGGTGCTGGACAGTTGCCAGCAGTTGTATGAGAGACACAAGCTGATTACCTATCCGCGTTCTGATTGCCGTTATTTACCGCCAGAGCAACGAAAACAATCAGCGAAGGTCTGTGCGGCCATTGCCGCAAATGATAGCTGCCTGGCCGATGGCGTAACTCAGGCTGACGTGACGCTGGTCAGCAAAGCCTGGAATGAGGCTAAGGTGCAGGCGCATCACGCTATTATTCCAACTGAAAAACAGTTACCCCTGACAAAGCTAAATCTGACTGAGCAGCGTTTGTACCGGCTGATTGCCCGTCAGTATCTGGTGCAGTTTTACCCGGCTTATTGCTACCGGGACCACAGTGTAGAGCTGAATATTGCCGGTGGTGTTTTTATTGCTAAGGCACGTACAGAGCAAGATGCCGGTTGGAAGCAGCTGTTTCGCACCGAGGCAGATAGCGCTGTACCGACTCACAGTGGACGAGCTACAGCAGAGGCTGGTGATGATAATGCGGCAGCGCAAAATCGCTCTCTGCCCGCGCTGGTGGTTGGGCAGCAGCTAGCCTGCACTGCTGCTACGGTGTTAGAAAAGCAAACCCGGCCGCCGGCAGCCTTTACCGATGCCAGCTTGTTGGCTGCGATGACCGGCATCAGCCGTTTTGTTAAGGATGACAAGATCCGCAGTATTTTGCGTGAAACCGATGGCTTGGGCACCGAAGCGACCCGTGCTGGCATTATTGAACTGCTTTTCAAGCGTGGCTATCTTGTACGCCAAGGTAAGCAGATCCATGCTACTGCCACCGGTAAAGCACTTGTTGCGGCGCTACCTGAACAGGCGGTATTACCCGATATGACAGCGCGTTGGGAGGCAGCGTTAAATGCGATATGCCAGCGCCAGCAAAGCTATTCAGCCTTTATGCAGCCACTGCAGGCTGAGCTAGCTCAGCTTATTGCCCAGGCTGCGAGCAATGTACCGGCTGGCTTACCACAACAACCCAAGCGACGCTGGCGTGGAAAAAAGGCCGTTGCCAAGCCGGCAGGCGGCGGTTACCGGCGGAAAAAAACGGTTGACATTGATAGCCGTGTAACTAAGCGTAATTAATTGTTATTGCAGTGGATATTAACTTGCTAGCTGTCTTATGCTGCCTGCCAGTTAACGTTGCGGAGCTTTAAACCTGTGAACAAGAAGACCTTAAAAGCAGTAGCCTGTGCTGTCGCCGGCTGGTTGGGTAGTGCCGGCCTGGCACAAGCAACCATTGTTGAAGTGACCACCAATGTGGGTAAGTTTGAAATTAACCTGTTTGATGAAACCACACCGGTCACGGTGCAAAACTTTCTGAATTATGTCAGTTCCGGCCGTTATGATGGCACAGTGATTCACCGCTCTGTGCCTGGCTTTGTTATTCAGGGTGGCGGTTTTAGCTTTGACCAGCAGCTACCGCTAAAAGCCATTAGCACCAATGCCGCTATTGTGAATGAGCCAAAATGGTCAAATGTGCGTGCTACTGTGGCCATGGCAAAATTGCCAAACAACCCGAACAGCGCCACCAGCCAGTGGTTTATCAATCTGGCAAATAACAGTGCCAATCTGGATGTGCAAAACAGCGGTTTTACCGTATTTGGCCAGATAAGTTCGGCCGATATGGCGGTCATCGATGCGATAGCGGCATTGCCACGCTATAACTTCCCGGGTATTGATGACTTACCGCTGCGTAACTACAGCAGCAGTGACCGGGACGATAACAAGCCGTTGGCGGCAGACAATTTAATTACTATCGAATCAGTGGTCGTGGTAGACGCCCGTGCCAATACAGCCGCGGGCTTAAGCATAGTGCCCAACAGTGCACCGCCACCGGCAAGCAACGACAGTTCCGGCGGCAGCCTGAGCTGGCTGACCTTGTTATCACTTGGCCTGCTAGGCTTACGTCGCCGCGGACAAGTCGCCTGAGAAATCAACTGGTTTTATACCTGTACGGCTAACACTAATGCCTTGCAAAGCATTTAGTTAGCCGTAATTCTTTCGTCAAATTACTGGTGTAGTTGCCGTTGTCATCTACACTTATCTGCACGGCCCTGTCAGCAGCCTGACAGCCATGAGTACAGATGAGGGTAGTCCGATGATTTTGTTAGTTGGTGGTGAAAAAGGTGGTAGCGGAAAAAGCTGTCTGGCGCAAAACATTGCGGTGTATTTTTCGCGTGAAAAAAACGCCAATGTGATGCTGGTTGATTGTGACCCCCAGCGCACGTCTTCAGACTGGGTGCAGGAACGGCATCTGGATCCCTCCTTACCCTGGATCAATTGCGTACAAATGTATGGCAAGATCCGTTACGAGTTAAAAAGTCTGGAAATGCACTACGACGTGGTGATTGTCGACTGTGGTGGTCAGGATAGCGTGGCGCTGCGCTCGGCCATGGTGGTGGCGTCTCATGTATTGTTTCCGCTGCGGCCAAAGCGGCGTGACCTGAAAACGCTGGAACATCTGGAAGATTTAGTCAGTGCCTGCAATGTGGTAAACCCTGAGATGATAGTCGGCTGTGTGATTACCCAATGCCCGTCGTTACCGAATCAGGCCAATCGTATTCTGGATGCCAAAGAAGTGTGTAAATCTTTTAATATCCGTGTGCTGGACGCTATTACCTACAACCGCAATGCCTATGATGACAGTGAAGAAAAGGGCCTGTCGGTGATGGACGTTGAACCCGATGGCAAAGCGGCACAGGAAATCCGTGATATAGTAACCGAGTTACTGGCAATGAAGGCGATACAAGAAGATGGCGCTGACCGATCTGAAGAAAAAGTCTCAGCCGCCCGGTAAACCCGGTTTCACGGCTGACGAGTTTATTGATGATGCCACCAATTATGCGTTGGGTATGCCGCGTATTGTCAGTATGCGGCAAATGCTACCTGATGAAGAGGACGACAATAGCCGGCTGCCAATGCGCCATGCTACTTTCACTTTAAGCCAGGAAGCCATCGATGCATTGAATGAATTAAGCCGGGCCACGGGTGAAGCCAAGTCTAAACTGATCCGCAAGCTGATCTTACAGGCAACTAAGCCGGTTAAGCGCAGCCTTAACCGGCCAAAAAAGTAACCTGGCTTACTTCATCAGGTGGGCATAAGCGGCAATAAAGGCCGTTTCCTGAAACACCTTTAACCCTGTGGCTTTAAAATCGACCGGTAGCGGGTGGCGTTTTAGCTTCTCTTTTATGTCGTTAGCACTGATCACAGCACAGTTGCAGCCGGCAATAAGCTGCAAAGCCGCCTCGATTTTAAAACCAACAGCGCCACCGGCAAATTTGCCTTTTTGTGGCCGCTCTTTAATCACCAGTTGGCTAACCTGATAATCTTCGACAAACTTGGCAAAGGTAAACTGAAAGTGGCGCATTTGCTGCTGGTCGCTGTCATTACTCAGTACAAAACGGGTTTGCCGGCAGTCAGGCAGTTCAAACAAGCCATTTTTCAGGGTCATCAGGCAGATGATGGCTTCGCTGCCTTTAATTTCAATACCGCAAGTACGCATGAACTGTCCTCTGCTTAAGGTTGGGCTAACATCTGCTGGTGCGTGTTAATAATGGCACAAACCTGGGTTAGCGGCTCGCCGAATAAAATCGGGTTAAAGTCTTTATTGATGCAGTAGTCACGGCGAAACTTCAGCAAGCTTTCTGCACTGGTGGCGGCTTTGTCGATATAGTTGCGCTGAGAGTCCCCCCACTGTTCGGCTAGCTGTTGTAACTCTTTACGGGTTTTGCGCAGGGCAGCTTCTTTATCATCGACACCGATAGCGACGTAGTCGACGACCAGGTCGACCAATTGTTCTTTATAGGGGCGCAGCAGTTGACTATCAGAAAAAGTGATCAGCAGTAAAATGATGACCACTAACCAAAAAAACTTCTTCATATTTAGGGTACTCCGCTAACAACGAGTCGCTATTGTAACGGATTACCGGGCAGAGTACATCGGGCTGTTACGGATAACCCCTGTTAACCGCGTTGTCGGTTTTGCGCCGGTAATGTCAAGCAGGTTGTCAGCGGCGTGGTATATCAGGCTGAAAAGCACGATAAAGCGGCAGGCACAGAAGTTGCTTTGTTACAGGTCAAAATTTTTTGCCGCTAAACTGTTATACTCAGCGGCAAAGGCAGTAACGGGGACAGCCGTGGATCAGCAAAAAATAGATATTAAAAACATACCCGTGCACGTTGAAGTGCATAAACCTGAGACCGGCAAAGCTGCGGTCTATCATCCGCGTGACCGTATTTACGTGCGGGCGGTGAAGGGGTTGCACCAGGCAATACGACGCTACATGGGCTTTGTCTTTATGGGGCTGTTTATGCTGCTACCCTGGCTGCGCTATGATGGCCATCAGGCGATTTTGCTGGACATTGGCGAGCAGAAATTCAATATTTTCGCCCTAACGCTGTGGCCGCAGGACTTCACCATTCTGGCCTGGATTTTTATTATCGCCGCCTATGCGCTGTTTTTTGTCACTACTTTTTATGGCCGGGTCTGGTGCGGTTATCTTTGCCCACAGTCGGTGTGGACCTTTATCTTTATCTGGTTTGAAGAAAAAATTCAGGGCAGCCGCAATCAGCGCATGAAGCTCGATGCTGATCCCTGGTCGGCGGGCAAGTTCTTCAAAAAGGCGGCAACCCACTTTTGCTGGTTGGCCTTCTCGTTACTCACCGCACTGATTTTTGTCGGCTACTTTACGCCGGTGGCATCGCTGTTTGTCGAGTTCTTCACGCTGGAAGCCGGTTTCTGGGCCGTGTTGTCAGTGCTGTTTTTTACCCTTTGTACTTACGGTAATGCGGGCTGGATGCGGGAAATTATGTGTACGCACATTTGCCCCTATGCCCGTTTTCAGTCGGCGATGTTTGATAAAGACACCTTTACCGTGACCTATGATGAGAAGCGCGGCGAAAACCGTGGCCCGCGAAGCCGTAAAGATAAAGACTACAAAGACAAGGGGTTGGGCGACTGTATCGACTGTAACCTCTGTGTGCAGGTGTGCCCTACCGGTATCGACATTCGTAACGGCCTGCAGTACGAGTGTATTAACTGCGGTGCCTGTATTGATGCCTGCGACGATACCATGACGAAAATGGGCTACCCGACCGGCCTTATCAGTTACACCACCGAGCACAGTTTAAACGGTAAACCGACTAAGGTATTGCGGCCAAAACTATTAGGTTACCTGTTGGTGTTACTGGTGGTGTGTAGTGCCTTTGTCTGGACCTTGTACAGCCGGGTGCCGTTTGAGATGAATATTATCCGTGACCGTGGCGCCTTGTACCGTATCAGTAATGACGGCTTAATAGAAAATACCTTTACCTTAAGTATTTCCAACAAGTCACAGCAGGCGGTTACCTTTAAGCTAGCAGTGGCAGCGGAAGTAGAACTGGGCTGGATTGGTGAGCAACAGGTGAGTTTACAGGGCGGGGAAACGCGCAATGTACCGATAAGCCTGGTGATGGACCCTTACGCCAGCACGGCGAAATCATTAGATATTAATTTCAGCGTAGCGCAAAGTGACAGTGGCCAGGTGCTCGAGCAGCACAGCCGTTTCTTTACCGGTAATAATTAATGGCCAGTTTTGATTTTGCCGCGCTGCAGCCGGATATGATTATCGATGCGCTGCAGCAGTACGGCCTGGATATCAGCTCTGGCCTGAGTGCGCTAAACAGCTATGAAAACCGGGTGTATCAGTTCAGCGCCTGGCAGGGCGATTCAGTGCAGGCACAAAAGTATGTGGTAAAGTTTTACCGGCCACAGCGCTGGAACCCGGCACAGTTGCAGGAAGAGCATGACTTTGCCTTTGAGCTGGCCGCGGCAGATATTCCAATGGTGGCGCCACTGCGTATTAATGGTCAGTCATTGCTGCAGTACGCCGGTTATCAGCTGGCGCTGTATCCCAGCCGTGGTGGCCGCACGCTAGAGATTGATAACGATGAACAGCTTGCCATGTTGGGGCGATTTTTGGGCCGCCTGCATCAGGTAGGCAAGGCCAGACCATTCAGCCACCGGCCTGTGCTGAGTATCGACAGTCACCTGTTGCAAAGCCAGCAGGTATTAAACACCCTGGACTTTATTCCGCCTTACCTTAAACCCGCCTTTGATACCGTGCTGCAGCAGGTCATCGACGAGTGTGTACGGCAATACAAGCCGCGTCAGCTGATCCGGCTGCATGGCGACTGCCATGCCGGAAACCTGTTTTATCACAATGACGGGCCGTTTTTTGTCGATCTGGATGATTGCCGCATGGGCCCGGCTATTCAGGACTTGTGGATGATGCTATCAGGTGACCGCCAGCAGCAGCGCTACACCCTGGAGCTGATGCTGGAAGAATATGAGCAATACTGCGACTTTGACCCGGCCGAGCTGAAGTTAATTGAGCCACTGCGCGCCATGCGGATGATCCATTATATGGCCTGGCTGGCCAGACGCTGGCAGGATCCGGCCTTTGTGCTGAACTTTCCCTGGTTTGCCACAGACAAATACTGGGAACAACAATGCCTGGCATTAAAAGAGCAGTTGTATTTACTGCAACAGCCACCACTTTCACTGGTGCCAGACTACTGAGTTTTTGCTAAGCTGTGGCCAACAAGCCTAATGAAGGACCTAAAACACAATGAAAAAGCTGTTATCTGTTATTGCAGTTGCACTGATGTTACCACTGGCAGCCTGTGCTGACAGTGCACCCAAGTTTGAACAAGGTAAGCACTACGAGGTGGTGGCCGAACAGGTAACTGCGAAGCCGGAAGTGAAAGAATATTTTTCGTTTTATTGTGGTGGCTGTAATGCTTTTGAACCGGTAGCGCAGAATTTGGCAAAAAACCTGCCAGAAGGCGTCGAGTTTAAAAAGGTGCATGTCGACTTTATTCGCGCCGCCTCACCCGAGCTGCAAAATGCGCTGGCCCGCGCTTATCTGGTGGCGAAAAACCTGGGCAAGGGCGATCAGGTAGCAAGTGCGATTTTTAACCAGATCCACCGTGCCCGCGCGCCGTTTGCCAATGAAAACGATATCCGCAATCTGGTGCTGGTGCACGACATTGACGGCGAAACCTATGATAAAGCCATGAAAAGCTTCTCTATTCGCGGCGCGGCCAACCAGATGAAAAAAGAGCAGGACGAGCTGTCTAATCGCCGGGTGTTAACCGGTGTTCCGCTGCTTATCGTCAATGGCAAATATAAAATTAATAACGCTGCACTGGACCAGCGCAATATCAGTGCAGAGCTGCAGCAACTGGTAGAGTACTTGTTGCAAAAAGACGCTTAACACCAACCTTATCGCGCGAAAAAGGCAGCTGCGGCTGCCTTTTCTCATTACCTCTGCAGGTGATCACCATGCCATCTATCAGCCCGACCGGCTTTGGCGACAACGCCGCTGTTATTCGTGTTTATGTCGATAAACGGCCACCGATGGCTGAGTATGCATCGTCGTCTGGCGTGCAGCCGATGCAGGCCGGCGAGCTCGAGCTTATCAACCGCACCTGCGGTAATGGCTGGCGTAAGCTGTTTAATGTTTACGCCAAGCTGTTGTTTGTATTGGACATTAAGCATTTTGCGTTTGCACAACAGGCACTAAGCTGGCAACAGTACCGAGATCGGCAGCTATTGCAGGCGGGTAGCCAAACTGCGTTGCTATTTAGTGCGCCTGAGCTAATGCCAGCAGAAAAAACCGTGCATATTATCGCCGGCCGTACTTATGCTAAAGCCCTGCTGGAGAGTGGTTTGCCGGCACAGCTACACTGGTTGAATAATGAATTTGCTATAGATCAGCACAACAGGTTGTTGGTTTGCCCGTATTTTGACTATCGTCAGCTCAATAATGAAAAGCTGGTCTATCTGGCCCAACTAATAAAGGCGTTAGATGAAACACCCTGAGTTAAAGACGCAGTTACAACAGCTTTGCGCCCTGCTGCAACCGTTTCAATTTGGCATTGGCGGCAGTTGCCTGCTGTGGCAGCTGGGGCTGGAACCTGCGCCTAATGATATTGATATCGTCTGCACTGAAATAGACTTTACCGTGATTTGCGCTGTGCTTAATGCCAATTTCAGCTTGCAGCCGGTCGGGCCGCACCCGCTTTATGCGTCAGCGCACTTTTGCCGTTTTAGTCGCTCAGGCTGGCCAGACATTGAGCTAATGGCCGGTATTGCGGTGGTGCAGCAGCAACAACAAACGCAGTGGACTTTTGTACCGCAGCGTTGCCACTGGCAAGACGGTATCTGCTGGATGCCGCCGGCCGACTGGCTGCAGTTGTACCAGCTGTTTAACCGGCCAGAGCGGGTAGCGCAGTTACGCCGCTATTTAGTGCAGCTAGGCTAAATAGCCTGAGTTAACACCGCTATCAGAATAATGTCCCCTTTTAAGGTTGAAAAGTAGCCAATTAGTTTATTTTGTAAAATAAAATTGAACTTTTGTTTTACATTCAAAGCTGCCCTCTGTAGTATGCGCGCCGCTATTACCAACTTAGGGATCTGAAACAATGACGTTAAAGTATGTATTACCTGTTGTCGCACTGGCCGCCACTACTGCTGTATCTGCAGAAGACTACCAGCTGTTCACCGAACTGCGCGCTGACCATGCCCGTGTTAGTGGCGACAACGAAACCAACTGGCATTTAAACGGCACTTACTTCTTCGATAAAAAAGTGACTTTAGGCCCGTTAGATCAATTCGAGTACATCAATAAAGTAACCAACATTAATGCCGGTTATTCACGCGCCTTTGACGAAAACTTCTTGCGCCTGGGCGGTGAGTATTTCGCAGCGAACGGCTTAGTGGTATCTGCTGAGCACAACCGCGTAAGCGGTGACTATATTAACGAATTTGGTCTGGGCTACTTGGTATCAGATAACTTTATTGTGCGCGCCCGTGCGGTTAAACCAGAAGACGAAAGCACGACTTACTGGTTCTCTGCCAGCTACAACCACCAGCTGCAAGGTAATGACTACGTTGGTTTTACTGCCGAAGTAGACGACGAGTTTGACTACTTCACGTTAAGCAGCAAGTACTTTGCTGCACTGAACGAAGGCCGTTATATTGCAGTAGGCGTGGCGTTAGCAGACAACGATGGCAGCTCAAGCTGGGCAGCAGAAGCCGATTACTACTTCAGCCAAATGACCTCTGTTGGCTTGTCGTACGACAAGGCTGACAATTACAGCCTGAATGCCAAGCACTTCTTTAACACCAACTGGGCGTTAGAAGCCCGCTTTGCCAGCAACAGCGATTTCTCTGGCTACAAAGTTTACAGCTTAGGCGTTACTGGCCAGTTCTAATTTCCTCTGGTAGCTACACTAGCGTTTTTGGGGCAACAGTTGTTGCCCCTTTTTTATTCTCATATTTTTCAGCAAGCGTGACAGCCGCTTCACACTTTTCTGCGCTTTAAAACCCAATATCCCACACTTTTCTGCGCATAAAAATGTGAAAACTCAACACTTCTCTGCGCCTAAAAGTGTCAGTTCAACAAATTCCCAGTCTGTAGAGTTTGCTAAGTAGTATGATGCAACTACAGAAAATGAATGGATACCCGTGATGAAAGCATTTGAACTTAAAATCCCACCGCTGGTGTTGGTGCTGCTGTTTGCCTTAGCTATGTGGGCGCTGGCGCAGTGGGTGCCACCTTTGATGCAACAGGTGATGTGGCACATTGTATTGGCGGGCATTTTTGCGATTAGCGGTGCGGCTGTAGCACTGGCCGGTGTACTGGCATTTCGCCGCGCGAATACCACAGTAGACCCACGGGTGCCGCAGCAAAGCTCTAGTTTGGTTATTCGCGGCATTTATCGCTACAGCCGTAATCCTATGTATGTTGGCTTTTTATTGCTACTGGCAGCACTGGCGTGTTTTTTGATGAACGCTGCTGCTTTTGCCTTGCTGCCAGTGTTTGTACTGTATATAAACCGGTTTCAGATAGCACCGGAAGAGCGCTTTTTGCTGCAGAAGTTTGGTGCTGATTATCAGGCTTACTGCGAAAACGTGCGGCGCTGGTTATAAGCGCCGCATCTGACAAGTTACTTAGTTAACAATGGCTTTAAATAATGCCCGGTGTAGGACTTTTCACAGGCCGCAACTTGCTCTGGTGTGCCGGCGATTAAAATTTCACCGCCACCGCTGCCGCCTTCGGGGCCTAAGTCGATGATCCAGTCGGCGGTTTTAATCACATCCAGATTGTGTTCAATCACTACGATAGTATTACCGTGATCGCGCAGCCGGTGCAGTACGTTAAGTAGTTGCTGAATGTCGTAAAAATGCAGGCCGGTGGTGGGCTCATCCAGAATATACAGCGTTTTACCGGTATCGCGTTTGCTTAGCTCGCGCGCCAGTTTTACCCTTTGGGCTTCACCGCCAGATAAGGTGGTGGCCGACTGGCCCAGCTTAATGTAAGACAGGCCTACATCCATCAGGGTTTGTACTTTACGCTTAATCGCCGGTATGGCGTCAAAAAAGTCCAGCGCGTCTTCGACGGTCATATCCAGTACTTCGTGGATATTCTTGCCTTTGTACTTAATCTCCAGCGTTTCACGGTTATAGCGCTTACCTTTACACACATCGCACGGCACATAGACATCGGGTAAAAAGTGCATTTCTACCTTAATAACACCATCACCCTGACAGGCTTCACAGCGGCCGCCTTTAACGTTAAAGCTAAAGCGGCCCACCTGATAACCACGTGAGCGCGCTTCCTGAGTACCGGCAAACAGCTCACGCACGGCGGTAAAAATGCCGGTGTAGGTGGCGGCATTGGAGCGCGGCGTGCGGCCGATCGGGCTCTGATCGATGTCAATCACTTTATCAAAGTGATCCAGGCCTTTTATCTCGCGGTGCGGCGCGGCGTCATCGCCCTCGCCTTTATTTAACACCTTATGTGCGACGCGAAACAGGGTGTCGTTAATCAGCGTTGATTTGCCTGAGCCGGATACACCGGTAACACAGGTCATCAGGCCAAACGGAATGGCAATATCGACATTCTTTAAGTTATTGCCACTGGCGCCCAACACTTCTAGCCATTTCTTACCGGGTTTGTGGCGTTTTTGCGGTACCTCAATTTTGCGCGTACCGGCCAAATACTGGCCGGTTAATGAGTCCGGTGCCGCCATGACCTGATCCAGCGTACCCTGCGCAACAATATTACCGCCGTGTACACCGGCACCCGGGCCAATGTCGATAATATGATCGGCCATCCGTACTGCGTCTTCATCGTGCTCGACCACAATCACAGTGTTACCTAAATCACGCAGGTGGGTTAAGGTGCCAAGCAGGCGATCGTTATCGCGCTGGTGCAGGCCAATCGACGGCTCATCCAGTACATACATCACGCCAACTAAACCGGCACCAATCTGACTGGCTAAGCGAATGCGCTGTGCTTCACCGCCGGAGAGGGTTTCGGCGCTGCGCGACAGGTTCAGGTAGTTCAAGCCAACGTTAACCAGAAAACTTAACCGGTCTTGGATTTCTTTTAATACTTTCTCGGCAATTTGTGCTTTTTGGCCGGTCAGTGTTAACTGCTGAAAAAACGCCATACAGTCGCCAATCGACAATTCAACCACCTGTGGCAGATTAGTCTGGCCGATAAACACATGGCGGGCTTCTTCGCGCAAGCGGGTGCCATGACAGCTGGGGCAGGCCTGATGCGCCAGGTACTTACTCAGCTCTTCGCGCACCGCATTGGATTCGGTTTCGCGATAACGCCGCTCCATATTAGGTAAAATGCCCTCAAATGGATGGCTGCGCTGCACGATATCGCCGCGATCGTTGAGGTATTTGAAATCGATTACTGTATGGCCGCTGCCGTATAAAATGGCGTCCTGCTGTTTTTTTGTCAGGCTGTTAAAGGGCACATCCAGCGCGAAGCCATAGTGGTCGGCTAACGACTTTAACATCTGGAAATAATAGAAATTACGCTTATCCCAACCCCGTATCGCACCACCGGCCAGGCTAAGCTCGTCGCTGACAATAACTTTGTTCGGGTCAAAATATTGCTTTACGCCCAGGCCATCACAGCTGGGGCAGGCACCGGCCGGGTTGTTAAACGAAAATAGCCGTGGCTCCAGCTCAACCATGGAATAACCGCAGCTGGGGCAGGCAAAATTGGCCGAGAACACCAGCTCCTCAGCATCCGGCTCGTCCATCAGTGCTACCCTTGCCACGCCGCCGGACAAACTAAGCGCGGTTTCAAAGGATTCGGCCAGCCGCGTTTTAATGTCGTCGCGCACTTTAATACGGTCGATCACCACTTCAATGGTGTGCTTTTTGTGTAAGTCGAGCTTAGGCGGATCAGATAAATCACACACTTCGCCGTCGATGCGGGCGCGGATATAGCCCTGGGCAGCTAAGGTTTCCAGTGTTTTTACGTGCTCGCCTTTGCGCTCTTGCACCACCGGCGCTAACACCATCAGTTTGGTGCCTTCGGGGAAGGTGGTGACCTTGTCGACCATTTCGCTGATGGTTTGTGCTGCCAGAGGTAAATCATGCGTTGGGCAGCGCGGTTCGCCGACGCGGGCAAACAGCAAACGCAGATAGTCGTAAATTTCGGTAATGGTACCCACAGTAGAGCGCGGGTTGTGCGAAGTCGATTTTTGCTCAATAGAAATGGCCGGTGATAAACCTTCGATATGGTCAACATCGGGCTTTTCCATCAGGCTTAGAAATTGCCGGGCATAGGCGGATAACGATTCGACATAGCGGCGCTGCCCCTCAGCGTACAGCGTATCAAATGCCAGCGATGATTTGCCCGAGCCGGACAAGCCGGTGATCACAATCAGTTTATCGCGCGGTATGGTCAGCGAGATGTTTTTCAGGTTGTGGGTGCGGGCACCGCGAATGTCGATTTTATCCATAATGGTTTCCGGTTGGGCATTAAAGGCAGCAAAACTGTACAAATATACACTAGATGGGCAGAAAAAAAAGCCTCCGCACTAAGTGGAGGCAATACGGTTAACACCGGGGAGAGGATCTTAAAAGCTGTAGCTGATATTAAAATCGATGCTACGCGGCATAATATAGCGGCCGTTCGGGCTGCCGGCACTGCGTGGGTCGCCTTCGGTAATGCCGTCCTTATCGGTCAGATTCGCCACCGATAACTGCGCTTTTAGCCGCTCGGTGACATCCAGCTGTACACCTAAGTCAATTTTGCTGTAACCGTCCAGCGTCACGCTGTTACCGTTATCACCAAAGCGGTCGGCCACTGATGATAAAGTGCCGTAGACCGTAGCGTACATATTGCCCAAGTCAAAGCCGTAGCTTGGTGTGACGCGCAGCATCCAGTCGGGCTGACGGATAGCCTGGTTACCCACCACTAGCGGATCCGGGTGGTTGGTAATCTCGGTTTCCTGCACAGTGGCATTAAGGTTAACGGCAAAGCCATTATCGGCGCGATAGTTAGCGTCAAACTCAATACCCATGGCTTCGGTGGTTAACACTTCGGCCGGTGCACCCGGGCGGGTAACAAACAGCTCACCATCCACTTCGTTGTAGAACGAGGTTAAGTAGATACTGTAATTCTGCTCGGCCCATTTGTAGCCAAACTCGTACTGGGTGACTTCTTTAATCAGCTTATCGCCGCTTTCAAAGGCGCCATAGTTATCGCGGAAATCGTCAAAAAACGGCATTTTATTGCCTTTGTTAACGCGGGCGAATACCCCCATATTACGCTGCCACATCCAGTTTACGCCGGCGGTCCAGGCGGTTTTCGTTTCGTCATAATCCACCGCTTTGCTGATATCGCCGGTTAAGCCTTCATCTACGACGTAGCTGATGTTGTGGTTTTCACGGCGCAGGCCGGCATCGACCCGCCATTGCTCATTTAACTGGTACTCTACCGCACCGTAAAAGGCACTGGTATCGCCATCACCGGTGGCGTCGATATCGTAGTTCCAGCTGCAGCTTTGCAGGTTGTCATTACAGTCGATACCGCTGAGTGCTTCGCCACCTTTTTCCACCACATGCCACAGCTGGTTGCCAATAGACCACCAGTCCTGTACCGAGAAGTTAGTGGCGTAGTACCCCAGGGTGTATACGGCGTTGTCGGTGGTTTTGCTAAAGGCGATATCGTTGGTAAAGGCTTCAATGTCTTTTAGCACCACCCAGCGGCCAATTTGCTGCACCACGGTATCGTTGTCATACACGGTGCCGGTGGCTACGCCAGTAACCGGGCCGTTAACGCCGGCAACATTGCCAAGCGTGGTCGCGCCGCCTTCCGGCACCAGGCCAAAGGTATTGGCTGCACCGGCAATATGGCTAAAGCGGTACATTAAGCGCCAGCTGTCGGTGAGGTCTAAGTCAACAGTACCGCCGGTAATGCCGCCATCCCAGCCGCGGCCGTCGCCAAAGTCAAAGCTTTGCTCTTCGCCATCCGGGCCATAGGCAATTTTACCCAAGCGGTTATTTGGCCCAATCTGGCTGTAGCTGTTATCCACCCCGGCCACATTTAGCGGTACCGGCAGGTGCCAGACACCGTGATCGTCGGTTTGGCGGGTATACACATTGATGCTGCCGTTATCCAGCTCTTTGGTGACATTAACGGTAAATTGATGGCCTTTTTCTGAGTTAAAGCCGGTTTCGCGCGGGCCTTCAGAGCTGCTGATGTAACCGCCGGCCATCACGTAAAGCCGGTCGGCAATTTCACCGCTGACGACGCCATCTACCCGGCGCAGGCCGTAGCTGGAGGTGGAGAATTTCACCAGGCCTTCGGTCACTTCACTACCTTCTTTTAACAGGAAGTTAGTGGTTAAACCGGGCTGGCCGTTCGATAACACAGGGGTAGAGCCACCGCGCAGTGCTTCCATAAAATGTACGGTTTCATCGAGGCGGAAAATGGATGAGTTTTCTAAAAACGACAGCGTTGGCGGCGGGAAAATGGGCGCACCGTTTAACTGTATGGTAACAAAGGGGGCGTCACCGGTGCTGGGAAAGCCGCGCACAAAGACGTTGGCGCCGGCAATACCGCCTGAGCTTTCGGCCCACACGCCGGGTACTACGGTAAACAGCTCAGCAGTGCTTTTCGGTGCCAGCCGGCCAATATTTTCGGCAGACACATTGGTAATGGCGTAGCTGCTGTCGACTTTAAAGCCAGACATACCGCTGGCTTTACCGGTGACGACTATTTGCTCTATCTCGCCTTGCGTTTGGGCCTCGGCGTTTTGTTCGGTGTTGGTCTGGGCGATAAGGGGCATGCTGCAAAGCAGTGCCAGTGCGGCGCTGATCTTATTGAGTCGGGCTACCATCTGTTGTTCTCCTGCTATCCTGTCGATTATAACGCCGGCGTATTAATGGCTTGGTTTAGCCTGTTTTACTTGCTGCAGTGCCGGTCGGATTTAAACATAGGTGATATTGCAATCGATTGCAATAGCTGTTTTGCTGTTTTTGCATACGATTGCAAAAGAACTTTGCTGTTTAATTGTCCACTTTGCTGAATGCTGCCGTTGCGACCCTGTGCCCATTGAGGCATTATTGCCGTTAAGTGCAGTGCAAACGGACTAAAAGTAGTTAACGTGGGAATAAAACCGGCAAAAACCCTGACTTTATCTGATATTGCCCGGCTGGCCGGCGTGTCGGAATCTACCGCATCACGCGCTTTGCGCGATAACCCGGTGATTAATGCGCAAACGCGGGAAAAAGTGCAGCAAATCGCGGCCGAGCACCAGTTTAAGGTCAATGCCACTGCCCGCAGCCTGCGCACGCAAAAAAGCCATACTATCGCCGTTATTATTCTGTTTGATGCCAAAACCCAGCAAACCATTACCGATCCGTTCTTGCTGGACATTCTCGGTGTTATTGCCGATGAGTTGACCCGTCAGGGCTACGATATGCTGCTGAGCACCAGCAAAACCACTGACAAAGACTGGCGCAGCTACTACTTCGATTCTAAACGCGCCGATGGCCTGATTGTGATTGGCCAGGGCGAGCATGATGAGCGGGTAGAACAACTCAGCAGTGCCGGTGTGCCTTTTGTCGTCTGGGGTGCACCCACCGGCAGCGAAGCCTTTGCGGTTATTGGCAGCGACAATCGTCAGGGCGCTACGCTGGCGGTTAGCCATTTGCTGGCACAAGGCTGTAAGCGCATTGCCTTTTTGGGCGATATCCGCCATACCGAAATTGAAATGCGTTATCTGGGTTATCAGGACGCCTTGCAGGCCGCCGGCACAAAGCCTGAACCCCTACTGCAGCTTAATACCGACTTTACCGCCCAGGCTGGTTATGTGCAGACGCAGCAGGCATTGTTTAAGCAGCTTGGCAGCCTGGATGGTATTTTCGCCGCCAGTGATGCTATTGCCATGGGCGCGATGAAAGCGCTGCTGGAGCACGGTGTCAGTGTGCCGCAACAGGTCGCGCTGGTGGGCTTTGATGATATTGCCATGTCGGCCTACTGTACGCCGTCGTTAACCACGGTGAAGCAGGACACTCAGGCCGGTGGTAAATTACTGGTTGCGCAATTACTTGGCCAGATCAATGGCGCTAAGGCTGCCTCGCAGTTGCTGCCGGTTAAGTTAATTGAACGGCAGTCGAGCTTGCGGAGAAGTTAGCGCGGCGAGACTTTGCCGTGGCTTGCGTTACCATTGCCGTCGGGCTCGCCACAGCAACTACTCCAGGCTTCCTGCCTTACGCAAGCCAGCTAAAGCTGTTCAAATTCGTTCCTGACGAATTTGTCGCCCTTATGCCTGCGGCAGGGCTCAGACACTCTGTGTCACCCCGTCAGCAATGCTAACCGCCACTCGAACCCTCAGACACTTATCAGTTCTTCAAGCGTTATCGCCTTCACACTTGAATATACCCTGATAGCCCTATTTAGTACTTTTGCATCACCAATGCCGATGGCTTTCATACCGGCGCGGTTAATAGCTTCTATGCCGGCCAGGGCATCTTCCACGCCGATACAGTGCTTTGGCGGCACACCCAGCCCTTTGGCGGCGAGTAAAAACACTTCCGGGTCGGGCTTGCTGTTCACCACCTGATTCGCATCGGCAATATAGTCAAACTGTGCTGCAATGCCTAAGCGCTCAACCACAAAGGCGGCATTTTTACTGGCCGAGGCCAGGCCAATTTTTATAGCGCGCTGCTTTAATTCCGCAAAGAGCGCTGCCACACCGGGGTAGAGGTTATCCGGTGTTATGTGGTCGATAAGCTTAAGATAATGCGCGTTTTTTTGCTGCATTAGCCGCGCTTCTTCGGCTCCGCTTAGCGTTAAGCCACCTTGTTGCAAAATCCAGCGCAGCGAGCCTAAGCGGTCAACGCCTTTTAGCTGCTCGTTATCCTGCTCGGTAAAGTGAATGCCCAGCTCATCGGCTAATGCCTTCCAGGCATAAAAGTGGTAAATGGCGGTGTCGGTTAACACGCCGTCCAGATCAAAAATGACTGCCTGGCAACTCATACATGCTCTCCTAACACCCGGCTGGTTGTTTCACCTTCATTCAGTGTCAGCGCTTGTGCGGCGTGAAACAGTGTTAATGGCTCGCCGCTTACAAGTGTATAACTGGCCTGTTGCTGGTCGGCACTAAATTGCAGCAGCCGGCCGCGATAATTTAAGCGAAAGCTGAGACCCGGTAGCTGAGCGGGCAGCAGAGGGTTAAAGTGCAGGCCATCGGCGCGCAAGCGCACGCCGGCAAAGCCCATCACCAGCGACAGCCAACTGCCGGCCATACAGGCGATATGCACGCCTACTTCGGTGTTGCCATGGTGGTTGTCCAGATCCATTCGGGCACTGTCACCAAAAAACGCGTGTGCCCGCGCAGTGTCGCCGGTTTCGGCAAACACTATGCTGTGAATACAGCTGGATAAGCTGGAGTCATGGGTGGTAAGCGGCTCGTAATAGGCCAGATCGCGCTGCTTTTGCGCCTGGGGAATCGCATCGTCCAGCAGCAGTAGCGCCAAGACCACATCGGCCTGCTTTAACACCTGGTGGCGATAAATCACCAGCGGGTGATAGTGCAGTAGCAGCGGGTACTTGTCGGTCGGTGTATTGGCAAAATCCCACGGCTTACGGCTTAAAAAGTTATCGTCCTGGGCATGTATTTGCAGCATGTCATCAAAGGGCAGGTACATGTTGTCGGCAGCCCGTTGCCACTGTTGTAATTCGGCTTCTGTAACCCCTAGTTGCAGCAACAGCGGGTGTTGCTCTGCCTGCAGTTGCTGCACTATTTGCAGCGTAAACTTTAGCTGCAATTGCACCATAGCATTGGTGTAAAAGTTATTGTTTACCAGCGCCGAGTACTCATCAGGCCCGGTTACCATATGAATTTCAAACTTACCGCTGCGCGAAGAGAAAAAGCCCAATTGCAGCCAGAGACGGGTGGTTTCAATCAGCATTTCCGCGCCCATTTGCTGCATAAAAGCCCAGTCATCGCTGGCCAGATAATAGCTGCGAATGGCATAAGCAATAGCAGCATTAATATGGTACTGCGCGGTACCAGCCGGAAAATAGGCCGAGCACTCTTCACCGCCGATGGTGCGCCAGGGGTACAGTGCACCCTGACTGTGCGACATCTGCCGGGCGCGCTCGCGCGCCGCATCCAACTGACTATACCGCTGACTTAGCAGGGCGCGGGCAATCTGTGGCTGGGTCAGGCTCATTACCGGCACCACGTAAATTTCGGTATCCCAGAAATAATGACCGTCATAGCCCGGGCCGGTTAAGCCTTTGGCAGCGATATTACTCTGACCATTACGACCGGCCGATTGCGCCAGGCTAAACAGGTTAAAGCGCATGGCTTGTTGCAGCGCCACATCGCCTTCAATACCCACATCGGCCTGCTGCCAGTATTGCTGCCACCATTGCTGGTGTTCGCTTAGCAGCTGGTTAAAGCCCTGCTGCCGGGCACGGTTAAGCAAACGCAGCGCTTGTTGCGACAGGGCCTCGCCCGCCTCAATGTCAGCACTGTGGCAGTAAATCACCAGCTTGTGCAGGGTTTGCGCTTCACCTTGTACCAGTTTCAGTGAAAATTGTTGGTTAAGTTTATTAGGTGTTGTGTCGTCCTGCGCCAGTGAGCTGGCGCTGTCTGGCAGCAGATGGCTCGCTGCCGCCGCCACGATAAAATGAGCGCCTTTGGCACGGTGCAGCATCAGGCTGTTGTCATCATTAAACTGTTGCCTGAGCAGGGTTAAGCTGTCGGCAATCGACATTTCACCCACCCTTGGGTCGTCTTTTTTGTAAAAACCCGGATAAGCCGCATCCAGACCACTTTGCAGTACCACTTCGCCGGAAAAATTCACTGCCGTTAGGGTCAGCTCTATCGCCAGCAGGTTTGGGTTGGCCTGTGACACAAAGCGGCGACTTTGCAGGCGCAGCTGTTTGCCGCTTTGGCTGTGCCATTCAGTATGCCGGCTGAGTACACCGTTCTGTAAATCGAGTTGCCGTGTGTGCTTAACGGCAGTTTTAGCATGCAGGGCTTCACCGTCGATACTCAGCTTAAGCTGCTTGCCGTTGGCCACCTGCAGCATCTTATGGTTATGTTTGGCAAAGCCGTAAGCTGACTCACCATAATGAATAGGCTCACTGCTGTACACGCCGTTTAAATAGGTGCCCTCACAGCTGGCGGTACCTTCTGCCGCACCTTCTTCCAAGGTACCGCGGCTACCGATATAACCATTACCCAGGCTGAGAAGGGTTTCCTGCAGCAGCAGATGCTGTGGCTGATAATGGCTGTCGGTGAGCGTCCAGGGCTCGGTAGTCAGGGGCCGCACGGCGGCGTGAGGTTGTAACGACATAAAGCATACCCGCTTGTCTGGCTGTAAATAAGCTTAATATACAGCTTTTGCAATCGATTGCAATATGCATCAAAACCGCGCTATAGTACAAAATGTCAGCAAAGTGACTGACAACAGGGTTAAATAACAGACGCTGTACTAAACAGCCAAAAGAGAACAACAATATGGCCACTATGCGTATCCGCTTATCCTTGCTGCTGACCTACTTTGTGTTTGCCATTTTGCTCAACAGTGTTGGCACTGTGATTTTGCAGGTGATCCACACCTATCAAATCAGTAAAGAAGCGGCCAGTGTGCTGGAGGGCTTTAAAGATATTCCTATTGCGGTGGTGTCTTTTGTCATCGCCTCTTTTCTGCCGCGGCTGGGTTACAAGCTGGCGCTGCAGCTGGCATTAATGCTGGTGACACTGGCTTGTGTTGCTATGCCGTTATTGCCGGCGTTCTGGACGACCAAGCTGCTGTTTTTCACCGTTGGGGCCAGTTTTGCACTGGTAAAAGTCTCGGTATACGCCAGCATTGGTATGGTTACCGAAACCAAAGCTGCGCATGCGTCTTTGCTAAATTTTATTGAGGGCGGCTTTATGCTGGGGGTGTTGTCGGGCTACTGGCTGTTTGCCGCTTTTATGGACCCAACAGCACCGGCGTCAGATAGCTGGCTACAGGTTTACTGGCTGCTGGCGCTGCTGTGTGTTGCCAATTTGCTGCTGCTAAGCAGTACGCCGTTTCCTAAGCTGGTGTTACCGCCAACTCAGGCGCTGCGGCAGGATTTTATCGCCATGCTGCAGCTGGTGTATAAACCGCTGGTGTTTGTGTTTGTGCTATCCGCGTTTTTATATGTGTTAATCGAGCAGGGCATTGGCAGCTGGCTGCCGACCTTTAATAACGAAGTACTGCAGTTGCCCAACCAGCTTAGTGTGCAATTGACCAGCATTTTTGCCGCCAGCTTAGCGCTGGGCCGTATTTCGGCCGGGGTTATCTTAAAGAAACTGTCCTGGTATTGGCTGTTAAACGGCTGCCTTATTGCGATGGCGCTGCTGATCCTACTTACGCTGCCATTAACACGGGATATCGCCCACAATGCTGAGGTTACGCTGTTTACTGCACCGCTGGCGGCTTATCTGTTTCCGTTAATTGGCCTGTTTATGGCGCCCATCTACCCGGTAATTAACTCGGTCATGTTAAGTGCATTGCCTAAAGTCCAACATGCTCCTATGACCGGGCTTATTGTGGTGTTTTCAGCGCTGGGCGGTACCACCGGCTCTATGATAACCGGCTACACCTTTGCCAGTTTCGATGGTCAGACGGCATTTTATTTAAGCTTGCTACCGCTTAGCCTGCTGTTGCTATCGGTAGGGTTATTTCACCGCCAAAGCCAGCAATAAGCCATAAGTGAGGCATAAACTACTACAGTTGCGAGCCAGCTACTTAAAGCGCGCCGGTTCTGTGCTACACTGGCGCGCTTAATTTAAACGCTTTGCTGTGAGTTTAATGCATCAGTTAAATTCCCTTGAAAAACGCTCTGCCCTGGCACTGGCGCTGGTATTTTCCAGCCGCATGCTGGGGCTGTTTATGCTATTGCCGGTGTTTGCCCTCTATGGCCAGCAGTTGCAAGGCTTTTCACCATTGTGGATTGGCCTGGCCATTGGCGCTTATGGTTTAACCCAGGCCATCTTGCAAATTCCCTTAGGCTGGTTATCTGACCGCATTGGCCGCAAACCTGTAATGTTGGGCGGCCTGGCATTATTTGCGCTGGGCTCGGTCGTTGCAGCGCTGGCTGACTCAGTGTATCTGGTGACGCTGGGAAGGGTGTTACAGGGTGCAGGTGCCATTGCCGGGGCGATACTGGCCTTTGCTGCCGATGTGACCCGTGAAGAACAGCGGCCAAAAGTAATGGCCATTATCGGTGCCAGTATTGGTTTAAGCTTTGCCGCAGCCATGATACTTGGGCCCCTATTGGCAAAATGGGCCGGCTTAACTGGCGTATTCTGGTTTACCGCGCTGCTGGCGTGCATCGCTATGCTGCTGGTGGCGTTTTTATTGCCAAATAGTGTGAATAAAGCACCTATGGCCGAAACGCTGGCGCTGCCACAAAGCTTGCTGGCTATGCTGAAACATCGGCAGTTATTGCAGTTAGATGCCGGTGTGCTACTGCTGCATTTAATGCTTACCGCCATGTTTGTGGTGTTACCTGCACTGTTACAGCAATATGGTTTAGTCTCAACCCAACACTGGCAGTTTTACCTGCCGCTGCTGCTGGGCTCCTTTGTGCTGATGATCCCAATGATGATTATCGCTATGCGCAAAGCGCAGGAAAAAGGCTTTTTTCTGCTGGCGATAGCGCTGTTAATTGCGGCCATGTTAGTGGCGCTGCTCGTACCCGGCTTTTGGCCACTGACCGTCGCCTTGCTGCTATTTTTTGTTGGCTTTAATTTTTTAGAGGCCAGTTTGCCGGCACTGGTGTCACGGGTGGCACCTGCCGGCCAACGTGGCAGTGCTATGGGTATTTATTCCAGTAGCCAGTTTTTCGGCGCCTTTTTAGGCGGCATTCTTGGTGGTGCCGTAGTACAACATTTTGGCTACCAATCACTGTTTGCTGTGCTGGCAGTTATTGGTTTAATATGGCTGCTCGTTGCCAGCACCCTTCGCATTCCACCGCGCGCTCAGCGCTTGTCATTGGCGGTGTCGATACAGTCGGAGCAACAGGCTAAGCAACTAGCCAATCAATTAACGGCATTAGCCGGGGTGCAGGAAGTGACATTGCTTCTGGCAGAGCAGCGCTGTTATCTGAAAGTCAGTTCAGCACAATTTGACACAGCGCAGGCGCAGGCGATGATCGCCGCGGCCGGGGCTTAACATTTTAGGAGAATTCGCATGGCGCGTGGCATTAATAAAGTAATACTGATTGGCAACCTGGGTACTGACCCGGAGGTGCGCTATATGCCGCAAGGCGGCGCAGTGGCTAATTTAACCGTAGCCACCTCAGAAAGCTGGACCGACAAAGCCACTAATGAAAAAAAAGAGCAAACCGAATGGCACCGCGTAGTGATTTACCAGCGTCTGGCCGAGATTGCCGGTGAGTACCTGCGTAAAGGCAGCAAAGTTTATATTGAAGGCAAGCTGAAAACGCGCAAATGGCAGGACAAAGACGGTGTAGAGCGTTATACCACTGAAATTATTGCCAACGAGCTTCAAATGTTAGACGGTCGTGGTGACGGTCAGCAACAAGGCGGTGGCATGGCTGGTGGTATGAGCGGCGGCCAGCAAGGCGGTTACCAGAAGCCGGCTCAACAACAAGGCGGTTATCAGCAAGCCGCACCGCAGCAGGCTTATCAGGCGCCGGCGCAAGGTGGTTATCAGCAAGCTGCACCACAACAAGGTGGCTTTCAACAGCGGCCGGCACAGCCACAAGGTGGCTACCAGCAACCGGCTCAGCCGCAACAACGCGCGCCGATGGAACCGCCTATCGACTTTGATGACGATATCCCGTTCTAGCCCTGAACTAAAGTGGCAAAACAGTTAAAAACACACCCCGCTTAGCGGGGTGTGTTTTTTGGTAGTCCCACTGCGATAAGGTGGTATCGAATGCTAGTTATCTATATGAAAACTCTGCAGCACCCAGTCTATCAGTAGCTGTATTTCCTGCCGGTTTGGATCATCATCGTGCCGCACCAGATAGTAGCGGTCGCGGCTTAGCAGTTCTTGCTCAAATAAGCGTTGTAGGCTGCCGTTACTAAACCAGCCGGCACTTATAGGCAGAGGTATTAATGCTACGCCTAAGCCTTGCTGTGCCGCCCGCGCCACGCTAAACATGCTGTCGAGCTGAATAATTTGCTTCGGCGCAAAATCATGATAACCCACGTGCTCGGCCCATTGATGCCAGGCATGCGGCCGTGCCTGATGCAAAATTAGCGGCACCTGCTCCAGTATGCGGTAGCCTTTACTGTGCCATTTCTGGTACTGCTGCGGGTTACAGGCCGGAATGTAGCTTATTGGAAATAGGTCATATACCTGTTTTTGCTCAGGCCGTTTGCCTGACAGCACGATAGACAAATCGGTATATTTCGGGCTGTCTCGGCGTGATTTTATGGTTTCCAGCGTCAAATTGATATTTGGATATTGTTCAGACCAACCAATCAGCCGCGGTACAAACAGCTCGCTGGCAAAAAACTCCGGCATCGAAATACTCACCTGCAGCATGCGCTCGGCCTGGCTGAAATCCGCAATGGTATCCGCCAGTTGCTCCATCAGAGGTGCGATAGCCTGATAAAAACGCTTACCGGCCTCGGTTAGCACCACGGCCCGGGTTTTACGCTCAAACAGGGCCAGATTAAGGTTGTCTTCCAGCTGTTTAATCTGATGGCTTACCGCCGACGGCGTTAAATACAGCTTTTTTGCCGTCTCTTTAAAACTCAGACACTCGGCGGCGACGCAAAAACAACGCAGGCCGCGCATCGGGGTGTGCAGTGGTAACATAGTTAATTAGCTCTGGTGCTTAGTGCATGCTGCCATAGTATGGCAGCAGAATATGACAAGGATAAGCAAAAGCAGTACCAGCGCAAGCACTGCAGTTAATTAATTGATCTTGATTTACTTTATACGCTTATCAGAAGCTGGCTACTCCTGGTATTGCACTGTGTTGGGGCATTTTAAGCACCTCAAGGCAATAACGGAAAGCGGCTGGCAATATCGTTGCCGGTAAAATTAGCCACCCAGCCCTCGGGGTTGTTAAATAAACGGATAGCAGTAAACTCCGGTTCGCTGCCCATATCAAACCAATGCGTGGTACCTGCAGGAACACTGATTAAATCATTTTGCTGACACAGCACCTGATACACCTTGTCGGCGATATGTAGACAAAACAAACCCTGGCCGCGAACAAAAAACCGTACTTCATCTTCACTATGGGTATGCTCGGCGAGAAATTTTTGCCGCAATGCCGCTTTATCCGGATGCTTGGCGCTCAGCGATATCACATCCACCGTAATATAACCGCCTTCTGCCTGCAGCTTGGCAATATCGGTGGCGTAGGCAGCCTGGATCTCATCGGCACTGCTATCTGCACTAATCGGCGCGTTCGCCTGCCACTGCTCAAAGCGCACACCGGCAGTGTGTAACTGTTGCTGAATATCATGGCTATTGCGGGTATGCAGCAGCGGCTGCGCCGGATTATCGCTGCTATAAACGGTTAGTTCGCTCATGCAATCAGCTCCTCAACCTCGTTAAAGTTATGCGCTGTGGCATGACGGGCGCTCGCCTGGCCTTCTCGGATCAGTTGTATGGTAGCCATACCCAGTGGTGCAGCAGCATCCAGCTCGGCCACCACATCGGATAAAAACAGCACCTGCTTTGGCGGTAGCTGTAAGTGCTGCAAGATGGCAGCATAAGAAGACATCTCGCCTTTGCCGCCGATGCGGGTGTCAAAATAGCCGCTAAACAGCGGTGTCATATCGCCAAAGTCACTGTATCTGAATAAAAGCTGCTGTGCCTGTACTGAACCTGAGCTGTAAACATATAGCTTTACGCCCTGTTGCTGCCAGCGCTTTAATGCTTCAAATACATCCTGATAGACATGGCCGCTAAAAGCACCGCTTTGATAACCATGCTGCCACACCATGCCCTGCAGCGCTTTTAGTGGGGTAACTTTTTTATCTTCGGCAATCCATTGCTGCAGCTGTGCAATAACGGCGTCAAGGCTGGCGTCGGGCTGTTGCATCAGGCTGCGGCAGGCGGCCAGTTGCTCGGCAACGGCTGGATCGCTGGCATGCTGCTGCATAAATTCCGGCAGCTCGCGTGCTGCATAAGGGAACAGAATCTCGGTTACAAAACTGATCCGGCTGGTAGTGCCTTCAATGTCGGTGATAATGGCTGAGTACTTCACGGTTTACCTTGTTAGCTTTAACCTCTCAAGCTCACAGTTTATAAGAAACTCCCAGCCTTCTAAATGCCTTTTTGCCTCATCCAGGCTGCGGCCCCAGACATAAAGGCCATGACCGCGTACCAGTAAGCCCCAGTTTAGCGGCTGCTGTTGCCAGCGCTGACGAACTTGCTCAGCTAAAGCCGGGATATCCTGCGTATTATCAAACACGGCCAGGGTGCACGGCGCGTCATGGCAACTATGGCCGCTAATCGCTTTTTGCATCTCATAACCACAGAACTGGTAACTATCGTCTTTGATAAGACGCGAGAACACGGTTGCCTGCACCGAATGGGTGTGCAGCACGGCTTTTACCTGACTATCCAACTGGTACAACTGGGCGTGAAGCGCAGTTTCGGCCGAGGGCTTTCCAGGGCAGCTAAGGGTGCCATCCTGCCAGCTAACGGGTAATAAGTCCTGTGGGCTTAGCTCACCTTTATCTTTACCTGAAGCGGTAACCAGCGCGCTATTCTCGCTGCTTCGGATGGAAAAATTACCGCCGGTAGCGGGTACCCAATGACGGCTGGCGATCCAGCGACCCAGCGCACATAAGGCGATGGCATTGGGGTTAAGCTGATGCAGCTGGGCAGTATTATTCATAATAAAGTTAACCTGATTGCTATACGCTTAAACGTTTAGATGTCTATACACAAAACGGGCTAAATGATAGCATTCAAGCCGGTTTTCGCAACTTTTTCTTGTCTTATGTCATTTGCAAGCAAACTGCCAGCTGTAGGTACCACCATCTTCAGCCAGATGTCGCAGCTGGCTGCCCAGCAGCAAGCGATTAATTTGTCTCAGGGTTTTCCGGATTTTGCCGCCAGCGACGTGCTGATAAGCCGGCTGGCGCACCATGCTCGTCAGGGGCTGAATCAGTATGCACCGATGCCAGGCATTGCCGTACTGCGCGAGCAAATCGCCGCCTTGTTAAAGCAGTGCTACGGCCGGGCTGTCTGCCCTGAACAGGAAGTGACGGTAACCAGTGGTGCTACCGAAGCTTTGATGGTGGCGATTAGTGCCGTAGCAGGGGCAGGTGATGAAGTGATTGTGTTTGATCCGGCCTATGACAGTTACGCCCCTGCGATAGCGTTAAACGGCGCTAAAGCGGTGCACATTGCATTACAGGCACCGGATTACCGGGTTAACTGGCAGCAGGTCGCGCAGGCGATAACCGCTCGCACCAAGCTGATTATTGTTAACAGCCCGCACAACCCCAGCGGCATGGTGTTTAGCCAGCAGGACTGGCTGGCTCTGCAGCAACTAGCGGTTAAGCATCAGTTGTACTGCATCAGTGATGAAGTGTACGAACATATGGTGTTTGATGCGGCGCCACAGCTTAGTGCCAATAGCTTTGCTGATTTGGCGGCGCGCAGCTTTATAGTGTCGTCGTTTGGTAAAACCTTTCATGTTACCGGCTGGAAGCTGGGCTATTGTGTGGCACCGGCGCTACTGAGCAGCGAGTTTCGTAAAATCCATCAGTATGTTACTTTTTCCAGCTTTACCCCGGCGCAATATGCCATTGCCGATATGCTGGCAGAGCACCATGAGCAGGTGAACGGCTTGGCGGCGTTCTATCAGCAAAAGCGCGATAGCTTCGCAGCTTTACTGGCCAATAGTCGTTTTACGTTACTCCCTTGTCAGGGGACTTATTTTCAGCTGGCCGATTACAGCGCCATCAGTGACTTGGATGATGTGGCGTTTTGTCGCTGGCTGACCATTGAGCACAAAGTGGCGGCGATTCCGCTGTCAGTGTTTTATCAGACGCCACCTGACAGCCGTATTATCCGTTTCTGCTTTGCCAAGCAACAGAGTACCTTGCAAGCTGCGGCGGAGGTGCTATGTCAGCTTTAACCGAACTGTCAGCTTTAACTGAACTTAGGGTAGCGCTACTGCAAACCGAACTGGTATGGCAGGACGGCGCAGCTAACCGGCAGCAACTGGCGGCACAGTTACAAGATGTACAAGCTGATTTAATTGTGCTGCCAGAGATGTTTAGCACAGGCTTTTCTATGCTAAGCAGTGAAATTGCCGAGCCTGAAGGCGAAACATTAGCCTGGCTGGCGCTGCAGGCGAAACAACTTGGCGCAGCCATTGTCGGTTCGGTGGCGACCCGGCTTGATAGCGGCTGTGTTAACCGTTGTTACTTTGTGACGCCAGAAGGTGAGGTCAGCTACTACGACAAAAAGCATTTGTTCCGTATGGCCGGCGAGCATCAGGCCTATCAGGCCGGGGCAGAGCGTGTCGTGGTGCAGTACCGTGGCTGGCGTATTTTGCTGCAAGTATGTTACGACCTGCGCTTCCCGGTATTTAGCCGCAACCTTAATGACTACGACATCGCGCTCTATGTTGCCAACTGGCCGGCGCCACGTAGCCACGCCTGGCGCGCCTTGTTGCAGGCACGGGCGATAGAAAATCAGGCTTATGTGCTTGGTTGTAACCGGGTCGGCACCGATGGTAATGCTATTGCCTATCGCGGTGATAGTTTAATTATTGATTATCTTGGTCAGCCACAGGCAGACTTGGCGCCTGACGAGACTGGCATATTAACGGGAACGCTGGATTTAACCACGCTTCGACAGTACCGGCAGCAGTTTCCAGCACACCTGGATGCCGATAAGTTTTCTTTGTTAGGTTAAGATTAACTTTCGGCTTTGCTCAGATCCCGCCACAGCAACCAAAGTCGCGTATCCAGCTCCAGTTGGTGGTAGTGCGGCTCCATATGCTGACATAGCTGGTAAAACGCTTTGTTATGTTCTTTTTGTTTAAAGTGCGCCAGTTCATGCACCACTATCATGCGCAGAAATTCGGCCGGTGCTTGTTTAAACAACGCCGCTATACTAATGCTGTTATGGGCTTTGAGTTTGCTGCCATGCACACGCGAGGCAAAGGTGTGCATGCCCAGCGCCTGTTTAATAATGTTCAGTTTACTGTCATAGCGCACCAGGCTCAGTGGCGGGCTATTGCGCATAAAGTCGTTTTTTAGCTCGTTAACATAGCTGTACAACGCTTTGTCGCTTTGGATCTGATGCGTTTGAGGGTATTTACTGTGCAAATACTGCGACAGTTTACCACTGTTGGCTAATTCAGTTGCCTGTTGCTGAATGCTGGCCGGATACCCCGCCAGATAGTTAATTGCTTGCAAAGTGTCTTCCTAAAATAAAACTGGCGCAATTATAAGCCGTAGTGGCAGCGGCGTCAGCCGTAACAGGCTTGACCTTGCCGCTTTTCCCAGTAACACTGTATGCCCATTAATAACATGAGTTTAACCAGTGAGCGACATTAACTGGGCTGCGCTACAGAGCGCGGCAGAGCAAGCCGCGGCGCAGGCTTATGCGCCTTATAGTCAATTTCCGGTAGGTGTAGCTGTGCTAGCTACAAGTGGCAAGATTTACACCGGTTGTAACGTCGAAAACGCCTCTTATGGTGGTACGGTTTGCGCCGAGCGCAATGCGATCGCCGCTGCCGTGGTGGCCGGTGAGCGCAAATTCAGCGCGTTACTGGTATATACACCACAACCTGCGCTTACTCCGCCCTGCGGTATCTGCCGTCAGGTGATCGCCGAATTCTTCAGCCCTGATGCGCCCGTAGCCAGTTGCAACCACTTAAAACAACAGCAGCAGTGGACGCTGGGCGAGTTATTGCCCGCGGCCTTTACCCCGACCTATTTAGCCAACAGCACTAAAGTCGGAGCTTAATTGATGATCCCGCAGGAAATTATTAAAACCAAACGCAATGGCAATACGCTAAGCCAGGCCGAAATTCAGCAATTTGTTCGCGGTTTAACCGACGATAGCTTTAGCGAGGGCCAGGTAGCGGCGCTGGCAATGGCGATTTATTTAAACGGCATGAGTGTGGATGAAATTGTCGCGTTAACTCTCGCCATGCGCGATAGCGGCACAGTATTTAACTGGCAGGGTAAATTAAATGGCCCGGTAGTGGATAAGCACAGCACCGGCGGTGTGGGTGATAAAGTGACCTTAATGCTGGCACCGATGGTCGCTGCCTGCGGCGCTTATATGCCCAGCATTGCCGGACGCGGTTTAGGCCATACTGGTGGCACTGTGGATAAGCTGGAAACCATTCCCGGCTATAGCTGCACCCAGTCACTGGACACCATCCGTAAACTGTTGCCACAACTGGGCTGTGTGATTGTCGGTCAAAGCAGTGAATTGGCGCCGGCTGACCGGCGGTTGTATGCTATTCGCGATGTGACCGCTACGGTGGAGTCTATTCCGTTGATAACGGCCTCTATTTTGTCGAAAAAGCTGTCTGAAGGCTTAGATGCGCTGGTGATGGATGTCAAAATCGGCAACGGCGCTATTATGCGCACAGTAGACGATGCCTCAGCGCTGGCCAACAGTATCGTTAATGTGGCTAATGGTGCCGGTGTGAATACCCGCGCCCTGTTAACCGACATGAACCAGATTTTAGGCAACACGGCTGGTAATACACTGGAAGTGTTGGAGACACTGGATTATTTAACCGGTAAATACCGGGAACCCAGGTTACACCAGGTTACACTGGAGCTGGGCGCCAATATGTTAATGCTGGGTGGTTTGTTCAAAGACAAAGCCGGTGCGGTTGCGGCGCTTGAACACAGCTTAAGCTCGGGCAAAGCGGCAGAGATTTTTGCCAAAATGGTATCGGCGCTGGGCGGCCCTGCCGATTTGTTGGAAAAGCCGCAGCATTATTTGGCAACTGCACCTGTGATACAGGATATTATTGCCCCTCAGACCGGTGTGGTGAATTACACTGATACTGTCGGCCTGGGGATGGCGGTGGTACGTTTAGGCGGCGGTCGCTCGCACCCCAGCCAGCAAATTGACCCTGCGGTGGGTTTTAGCCACATTGTCCCTTCTGGCCAGCAGGTACAGCAAGGCGATGTACTGGCAAAAGTACATGCTGCAAATGCGGATGCGGCAAAAGTTGCAGCGGCCGAATACTTGCAGGCGTTAGTGTTAGTTGATATGGAAACGGCAGCTTATCCGCTGGTACACCATACCATAGGGTAATTGACGGCAGGCCCCGGGGTTGACTAAAGTTGTGTAACACAACTCTGGGACTTACTGATGCTTTTTCGCCTGTTATTACTGCTATTTACCGCAAGCCTTACGCTGGGAGTAAGCGCAGCGCCCAAGATTACCTGGCTGCAAACCGACTGGCCACCGCATCAAATTGTCAGTGGCCCTTTCAAAAACCAAGGTACTTTTGATTTATTACGCCAGCAGGTTGTGGCGGCCTTGCCACAGTTTTCCCACCATACCCGCTTAGTTAGCCTGGCGAGGTTGGAGCAGTTATTTCTGCAACAAACGCCGGGTGTTTGCGCTGTTGGCACCTTGTACTCAGAAGAGCGTCAGCAAAGCCGTCTTTATTCCACGCCGATGGCTGTGGGCCCGGCGATAAGTATCGGCTTTATTAAGCAAGATCTGTTGGCGCACCCGGCTATTACTGATGACGTGGTTGATATCGGTCAACTGGCTCTGGACAACAGGTTACGAGGCGCTTTCCAGCCAAGTCGATATTATTCACCCGTGGTAGAGCAGGCATTGCAGCATAACGCCACTAATCTCAGCAGCCATGCTTTTACCAGTGAGCTAAATGCCGCCGCATTGTTACGCAATGGTCGTGTTGATTATGTATTAGAGTATCCAGAGCGAATGCGCTACTACAATGAATTGCTTGAAAAACCGGCTAAACTGCATCAGTTGGTCATAGCGGGAGCAACGGATGCCAGTGTTTCTTATATTACCTGCTCGCCAGGCGGTGACGGTGAGCAAATTATTGCTGCAATTGATGCAGTACTTATGCAATTGTGGTTACAACCAGAATATGTATTGGCCATGCGACGTTGGCTGGATGATGACGCATGGCAGCATATCCAGACTGAGGTGCTGGTAATTAAACAGTTTTATCAAGATTTACAGCAATAAGAAGCAAAAAAACCGGCACAAAGGCCGGTTTTCTGGTTTCGCTGACTTGGGCTTAGCTTTTCTGCCGTTTCATGGCTTCGAAGAACTCGTCGTTAGTTTTGGTCATTAACAGACGGTCAATCAGGAACTCCATACACTCGGTCTCATCCATCGGGTTGAGAATTTTGCGCAGGATCCACATTTTCTGTAGCTCTTCCGGTGAGGCCAGCAGCTCTTCGCGGCGGGTGCCTGAACGGTTAAAGTCGATGGCCGGGAACACGCGGCGCTCAGCAATTTTACGCGACAGGTGCAGCTCCATGTTACCGGTGCCTTTAAACTCTTCGTAAATCACTTCGTCCATCTTAGAACCGGTATCGACCAGCGCAGTGGCTATAATGGTTAAGCTGCCGCCTTCTTCCACGTTACGGGCAGCACCAAAGAAACGTTTTGGCTTATGCAGGGCGTTGGCGTCTACACCACCGGTTAATACCTTGCCTGAGCTTGGAATAACCGTGTTATAGGCGCGGGCTAAACGGGTAATAGAGTCCAGCAGAATAATGACGTCTTTTTTGTGCTCAACCAGACGCTTGGCTTTCTCGATTACCATTTCAGCAACCTGTACGTGGCGGCTGGCGGGCTCGTCGAAGGTTGAAGCGATAACTTCGCCTTTAACCAGGCGCTGCATCTCGGTTACTTCTTCCGGCCGCTCGTCAATCAGCAATACCATTAACACACAGTCCGGGTGGTTGGCCGCGATAGACTGGGCGATATTTTGCAGCAAAATGGTTTTACCGGCTTTCGGTGGTGCGACGATTAAGCCGCGCTGGCCTTTACCGATAGGTGAGGCTAAATCCAGTACCCGGGCGGTGATGTCTTCGCGGCTGCCGTTGCCACGCTCCATCCGCAGGCGTGAATTAGCATGCAGTGGCGTTAAGTTTTCAAACAGGATCTTGTTGCGGGCTTGCTCTGGCCGGCCAAAGTTAACTTCGTTAACTTTTAATAAAGCAAAGTAGCGCTCGCCTTCTTTCGGAGGCCGGATAAGGCCGGAAATGCTGTCACCGGTGCGCAGGTTAAAACGGCGGATTTGGCTTGGCGACACATAAATATCATCCGGGCCGGCTAAATACGAGCTGTCACCAGAGCGCAGAAAACCAAAACCGTCCTGCAAGATTTCCAGTACGCCATCGCCGTAAATCTCTTCACCGTTTTTGGCGTGGGATTTTAAAATGGCGAAAATAATGTCCTGTTTGCGCAGGCGGGCCATATTTTCCAGGCCCATAGACTCAGCCAATTCAACCAGCTCGCTAATCGGCTTCAGTTTTAGTTCTGTTAAATGCATATTGATGGGTTTCTTGTTGAAATAAAAACAGGGTAATGCTTATCAGTTCGATAAAATAAGGTTTGGAAGTGGTTTTTCGACAGACAAGCGTGGTTTAGAACGTTATATTGGCTACACAATAGCAGCAGCGGACAGGTGCGTCCAGCGCTGAGAGAGAAAAAGGCGTATAAAAATACGCCTTTTTTCAGCTTGCTCAGATGTTGCTATCGAGAAACTCTTTTAACTGAGTTTTTGACAGTGCGCCTACTTTAGTCGCCGCCACCTGGCCGTTCTTGAATAACAGCAGGGTTGGGATGCCACGAATACCAAATTTAGGCGGTGTGTTGGGGTTGTGATCAATGTTTACTTTCGCCACGGTCACTTTGCCAGCGTAGTCTTTTGCCACGTCATCCAAAATAGGAGCGATCATTTTACAAGGACCACACCACTCTGCCCAGAAATCGACTAAAACCGGGGCGTCGGCTTTTAGTACGTCGGCTTCAAAACTGTCATCTGAAACCTGTAAAATATGTTCGCTCATTTATGTCTCCGCTAGTGCTATGCAGGGCTGCTGCAAAAAAGTGTTATCAATTTAAACGTGGCTGTTCCTTATTGCAAGCGTAACGGTTATGCTTAGCGCCGTATGAATAAAACACACTTAACTACACATAAATTCGCCGATTTCGCATTGGCGCCACAGGTTCTTGACGCGTTAAATGCGCAAGGTTTCGGCTATTGTACGCCTATTCAGGCCCAATGTTTACCGCTGGCATTAGCCGGTAAAGACATTGCCGGCCAGGCCCAGACGGGCACCGGCAAAACATTGGCGTTTTTAACAGCGACCTTCCATTATCTGTTAACCCATGAACCTAAAGGTTCTGGCCAGCCGCGCGCCATTATTATGGCTCCTACGCGGGAACTGGCAGTACAGATCCACCAGGATGCAAAAATGCTGGCCGAAAAAGCCGGCTTGCGCCTTGGCCTGATCTATGGGGGCGAAGGCTACGATACGCAACGCCAGCTGTTAGAAAAAGGCGTTGATATTTTAATTGGTACTACCGGTCGCTTAATAGATTATTTAAAGCAGGGCCTGTACGACTTATCGCAAATTCAGGTAGTGGTGCTGGATGAGGCTGACCGGATGTTCGATCTGGGCTTTATTAAAGACATCCGCTTCATGTTTAACCGCATGCCGCCGGCTACCGAGCGTTTAAGCTTGTTGTTCTCGGCTACCTTGTCATACAAGGTGCAGGAGCTGGCGTTTGAAAAAATGAACCAGCCGGTACATATTCATGTAGCACCGGAAGAGATGACTGGCAGCCGCATCAGCGAAGAGCTGTTTTACCCCTCGGACGAGCATAAGATGCCGCTGCTGTTAACACTGATGGAAGAAGAGTGGCCGGATAAAGCCATCGTCTTTGCCAATACCAAGCATTGGTGCGAAGAAGTGCATGCCTGGCTGGAGGCTGATGGTCACCGTGTTGGCCTGTTGACTGGCGATGTAATTCAGAAAAAACGCCTGCGCATTTTAGAAGACTTTACCAGCGGTAAGCTGGATATCCTGGTAGCGACTGACGTCGCCGCCCGTGGTCTGCATATTCCTAAGGTTAGCCATGTGTTTAACTTTGACCTGCCGGATGATTGTGAAGACTACGTGCACCGTATAGGCCGTACTGGCCGCGCCGGTGAAAGCGGTAAGGCCATTAGTTTTGCCTGTGAGCGCTACGCGCTTAATTTAACCGCGATTGAAGATTATATCCGTCATCCGATCCCGGTAACGCAATATGATGCCAGCGCCCTGCTGGACGATCTTAAAGCGCCGAAGCCGCGGGTTCGCCGCCGGGCCGGTCAGGCCAGAGCTGGCAACCGTTCAGGCGCAGGTGGGCGCAGTAGTCATGGCGCAAGAGCTCCTCGCAACCGTCCTCGTTAATCCGGCGCTGACCGCCGACCAATCACCGCATCAGGATATCTATGCGGTGATTGATCTTGGCTCCAACAGCTTCCATATGCTGATGGTAAAGGTGGTTGGCGGCTCGGTACAGGTTATTGGCCGGGTAAAGCGCAAAGTGCGTTTAGCCGCCGGGCTAAACGAAAACCTGGTGTTAAGCCGCAAAGCGATGAAACGCGGCTGGGAATGTTTAGCCTTATTTGCGGAGCGGTTGCAGGATATACCACCGCAAAACATCCGTATTGTCGGCACTGCCACGCTCAGGCTGGCCAAAAACGTTAAAACCTTCCTTAAAGAAGCCGAAGCCATCTTGGGCCAGAAAGTCACGGTAATCAGTGGCGAAGATGAAGCCCGTATTATCTACTTAGGCGTGGCGCACACTTCTAACAGTGATACTAACCGGCTGGTGATTGATATCGGTGGTGCCAGTACCGAAGTGGTCATCGGTGCTGGCTTTAACCCGCTGTTGTTATCCAGCCTGAATATGGGCTGTGTCACCTACCTTGAGCGTTATTTTGCCGATGACGAGCTAAGCGAAGATAACTTTAGCCGTGCCATTGCAGCTGCTGAGCAGGAAGTGTCAACCATTGCCAGCCAATATCAGCACACCGGCTGGCAGATGGCGGTAGGTGCCTCGGGCACTGTACAGGCGATGCAGGAAATTTTAGTGGCGCAGGGTAAAGATGAAGTCATTACCCTAAGCCGGCTGGAAGATATTATGCAGCAGGCGCTGGCCTGCGGTCGTATGGAGCAGCTGACTATTACTGGTCTTGCGCAAGAGCGCAAGCAGGTGTTTCCGTCCGGGTTGGCCATTCTGATTGCGCTGTTTCGCTGCTTAAATATTACTGGCATGACCTTATCCGGCGGCGCCCTGCGTGAAGGCGTGTTGTACAGCATGTTGCCACAGTTGCAGCATACCGATGTGCGCAGCCGCACGGTAAACAGCCTGATGGTGCGCTATTTTATCGACCAGCGCCACGCCGAGCGGGTGGCCGAAATGGCTGCAGAGCTGGCCAATCAGCTACAAAGCCGCTGGGATTTAAACAAATTTGAAGGCCACAGCATGCTTAAATGCAGCGCGCTGTTGCACGAACTTGGCTTGCTGATTGAGTATAAGAACCATCACCATCATGGTGCCTACATTATTAACCACTCGGATTTACCCGGTTTTACCCGCGCGCAGCAGCAGCTGGTGATGGCGCTGGTGCATAACCATCGCGCTGATATCAGCCGCGAGATTATCGCCCGCCAAACCATGACGTCAGTGCTGCTGACCGTGCGGTTAACCCGAATTTTGCGCCTGGCGGTGATTTTATCGATGCGCCGCCGCCATGAGGTGTTGCCGCAAGTCACTATTAGCAGCAAAGGCGAACAGTTAGTGCTGACCATGCCGGCCGGCTGGTTAGAGCAGCACCCGCTGATGCGCGCCGAACTGGAGCAGGAAGTACAGTATCAGCAGCAAGCCGGCTGGGAGCTGCTGATTAAATAAGGATGTTACGGAGAAGCCGTGTGTGCTAAAGCAACCGCTGCTCTTTTTAGACGGCTTATTTATCTTGTTGTAACCACATTGCCACTTTCTTAGCAAAGTAGGTCAGAATGCCATCGGCACCAGCGCGTTTAAACGCCAGCAACGACTCCATAATCACCGGTTTTTCGGCTAACCAGCCGTTTTGAATAGCCGCCATATGCATCGCGTATTCGCCGCTGACCTGATAGGCAAAGGTCGGCACACCAAACTCATCCTTAACCCGCCGCACGATGTCTAAATAAGGCATGCCTGGCTTAACCATTACCATATCGGCGCCTTCTTCTAAATCCATGGCGACTTCATGCAAGGCCTCATTGCTGTTAGCCGGGTCCATCTGGTAGGTTTTTTTATTACCGCCTTTTAAATTACCGGCCGAGCCTACCGCATCGCGGAACGGGCCATAGTAGCTGGAGGCATATTTGGCTGAGTACGCCATAATGCGGGTGTTAACAAAGCCCGCTTCTTCCAGCGCTTCACGGATAGCGCCAATACGGCCGTCCATCATATCTGACGGTGCCACCACATCAGCGCCGGCCTCGGCGTGCGATAACGCCTGTTTAATTAAGGCCGCAGTGGTGATGTCGTTCATGACATAGCCGTTATCATCAATAATGCCGTCCTGACCGTGGGTGGTGAATGGGTCCAGCGCGACATCGGTAATAATACCAAGCTCAGGCACCTGTTGTTTTAGCAGGCGTACAGCGCGCTGCGCCAGACCATCCGGGTTCCAGGCCTCTTCAGCCTGTAACGACTTTTTCTCGCTAGCGGTAACCGGAAACAGCGCAATAGCCAGAATACCCAGCTCAACCAGCTGCTGGGCTTCCTCAAGCAATAAATCCAGGCTTAAGCGCTCAATGCCTGGCATAGACGCTATAGCTTCGCGTTTATTTTCCCCCTCGATAATAAACATCGGGTAGATTAAGTCGTTTACGGTCAGCTGATGCTCGGCCATCAGGCGGCGGCTAAAATCATGTTCACGCATGCGGCGCAGGCGGCTGGCGGGAAAATAGCGGTTAGTGTTCATGTATCTCTCCTGTTACTGCTGCTGCCACTGGTGCCGGATAACTGTGTACCTGATCCCGTCCGGCGGCTTTGGCGCGGTATAAGGCTTTATCGGCAAAGGCAATAAATTCGTCGTTATCACTGTCTTTTGCCGGTATGGCGGCATAACAGCCGGCGCTTAAACTTAGTGTCAGGGTTTCAGCGGCAGTGGTAATGCTGGCGGCACTTAACTGCTGGCGGATACGCTCGGCCAGCTGCACTGCGCCCTCCAGGCTGGTGTTGGGCAGCACAAGAGCAAACTCTTCACCACCGTAGCGAAATACCTTGTCGGCCGGGCGCTTTACGTGCTGACGGATAAGCTGTGCCACTTGCTTTATGGCCTGATCACCCACCAAATGGCCGTGGTTGTCGTTAATCTGTTTAAAATGATCAATGTCCAGCAGCACCAACGCGACAGTGCGCTGCTCGCGCCGGCTGCGCTTAAGCTCTGCAGTTAACTGCCGGTCAAAATAGGCGCGGTTATAGACGCCGGATAAGGCATCAATCTGGGTTTGGAGCTCCAGTTGGCGGTTTGCCTCGGTGAGCTCATCTAAGGCAATTTGCAGCTCAAAGCTATGGCTGCGCAGCTGGCTTTCCAGATCGCCTGCTGTTTGGCGCCAGCGGCGCAGTATCAGCACAGCTGTCAGCCCCACCAGCAGAGTACCAAGCAACAGCCCGGCCAGAAAGTAGAGCAAAACAGCAGCCATGTTAAGCATCACCACTCAGTGCTGGCAGGCCGAACAGCCGTTGGCTGTTAGCTAACACTTGCGTTGCCAGCGCTTCGGTTGTGAGCTGACGTAAGCTGGCCACCACACTGGCAATATGCGGCAGAAAGGCAGGCTCGTTGCGACGGCTTGCCGGTTTTGGGCTTAAATCGCGTGGCAATAAATAGGGCGCATCGGTTTCCAGCAGTAATCTGTCCAGCGGAATATACTGCAACGCCTGGCGCAGCGCATCACCGCGGCGCTCATCACAGAGCCAGCCGGTAATACCGATATGCAGGCCCAGGTCAAGATAGGCTTTTACTTGTGTCATATCACCGGTAAAACAATGCGCTACGCCATGCTGTATTTGCTGCTCTTGTAGCATGGCCAGCTGGGTAGCAAAGGCATCGCGCTCGTGCAGGTATACCGCTTTGTTGGCGTGTTTGGCCAGTTGCAGCTGTGCGGCAAACACCTGTTGTTGCATTGGTCTTGGTGAAAAGTCGCGGTTAAAATCCAGACCGCACTCACCTACCGCTACAACTTCTGGCCGTGTCAGCAATTGTTTCAGGTCGCTTAGCCAGGTGTCACTGACCTGTGCCGCCTGATGCGGATGCACACCGGCCGTGCTAAAACAGCCGCTGTGCTGTTGGCAAAAGGCAATGTTTTGCTGGCTTTCGGTAATATCACTGCCAATCAGTACAAGCTGCGCCACGCCGGCGCCCTGGGCGCGTTGCAGCACCTCTGGCCGGTCGGCGTCAAACTGACTGCTAAACAGATTAACGCCGATATCACACCACAGCGGCATCTTATTGCTCGCGTTTAATGCGGATGGTGCGGTTATTATTGTCATTAGCGAGGAAAAACGCGTTAAGTACGCCACGTTTAATCGTATGCTGCTGGCCAACAGCAATGGCGTAATAGTCGCTGCCAATCTGGCGCCAACGCTGGCCATTGTCGAATTCAACAATCAGTTCTTTGCGTGGCGTGTAGCTAACGTTTTTTACTGTAACCCTTAAGGTTTCATCGGCATCGGCCTGCTCTTTATGCTCCAGCCCAAAACGGTCATCGTCGCTTTTTGCTGGCTTAGCTGTGGTCGGTTTCACTGTGGCTTGTTGAGCCCGCTCATTGGCCTGCGACGGCAGTGCTTTAACGCCCGGTGTGGTCGCTGATGTCAGAGATATTGCGTCATAACAGGTTAAGCGGCGCAGGGCATTTTGCTCGGCACGGCACAGTTCTACCGCCTGGTGTACAGGGATCTTACTATCAGCTGCTGCACTGACACTGAGTAAGGCGCTGCAGATTGCTAATACATATTTCATCGCTGTTGTTCCTGTTTTTGTTTTTCTGGCTGTTGTTCTGGTTGTTGTTCGCAGGGCTCAGTATTTTTCGGCTGATAAAACCGGCTTAATGACAAGCCCAGTTCAAATAATAACCACATTGGCACCGCCAGCAGCGTTTGTGAGATAACATCCGGCGGGGTGAGCAGCATACCTAAAATAAAGGCACCGACAATAATATAAGGCCGCTTTTCTGCCAGTGCTTCACGGGTGGTCACGCCGGTCCACACCATTAGCAAAATGGCGACCGGAATTTCAAATGACAGGCCAAAGGCAAAAAAAAGCTTCAGCACAAAATCCAGGTAGCTGCTGATATCGGTGGCGACAGTAACGCCTTGCGGTGCCACACTGGTGAAAAAGCCGAAAATAATTGGAAATACAACGAAATACGCAAAGGCAATGCCGCTGTAAAACAGTAAGGTGCTGCTGATCACCAAAGGTGCCATCAGGCGCTTCTCCCGGCTATACAGTGCCGGTGCAATAAACTGCCACACCTGCAGCAGTAGATAGGGCACGGCCAGGCAAATGGCGACAATAAAGGTCAGTTTAAACGGCGCAAAAAACGGCGCTGCCACATCGGTGGCGATCATACTGCTGTTTTCCGGCAGCACGGCTAACAGTGGTTGTGCCAGCAGGTGATAAATGTCTTGCGCAAAGGCTGCCAGCGCGGCAAATACCAGAATCACAGCGACCACGCAGCGTAATAAGCGGCTGCGCAGTTCAATCAAATGCCCAAGTAAGCTATCAGGATTTACGTTCTGACTCATCAGTTTGCTCTTTTGCTGGCGTGGATGCAGGCGCAGCCAGTGACGGTGTGACCTCCGCTGCGGCTTGTTTTAACTCAGCCAGCGCAGCTTTTTCCTGCTCGGTCAGGTTTAGCAGGCCTTTCGCTTCGGCGTCTTTCAACTTCTGATGCAATTCATGCGTGCGCAAGTCGTGGTTCAGTTCAGCCTGCATTTGCTGACCAAACTGCTTGATGCTGCGCACGGTTTTGTGCACCGAGCGAATAGCACCGGGTAACCGCTCTGGCCCCAACACCAACAATGCCACTACGGCGATGACAACCAGCTCCCAGAAGCCCATTTATACTTTGTCTTTAACGTTTTGTTCTTGTTGGCTGTTGCTGCCGGGCGCAGTGCTGTCTGTTTTAGCTTTTTCATTCAGCTGTTGCGGCGGTTGTTGTGGCTGCTGCGATGCTTCGGTGCTGTCGTCTTCAGGTGCATCTTTTATTGAGTTACGAAAGCCTTTTACCGCCGAGCCGAGATCAGAGCCAATGCCACGTAATTTTTTAGTGCCAAACAGCAATACAATGATCGCCAGTACAATAAGTAATTGCCAAATACTGATATTGCCAAACATAATTTTCTCTATCCTCTGATTAACTGCCGTGATGGCAGCGCTAGCTTATGTCGTTATTATGACAAACGCATTATCGCAATAAGGCTTTAGCAGCAAATACGATGCTAAGGCCCAGCAGCGCCACCGCAGGCCAGGGGCTGCCAAAACTGAACACTATACTAGCACTGATCAGGCTGGCTGCAGCAAAGGTTGCTGCAACAATTTGTGCTTTTGCTTGTTGCTGTTGCTGTGCCAGCTGTTGTAACTGATTAAGTAACTGGCGCTGCTGTTTCGGCCCCTGCTCCAGATACTGATGCAGCAAGTTTGGCATTTGTGGCAGCTTTTCTGCCCAAAATGGCAAATTTTCTTTTACCTGCCGCCACACAGCAGGTAAGCCAACCTGTTGTTTCACCCAATTTTCCAAAAACGGCTTAGCGGTTTTCCATAAATCCAGCTGTGGATATAACTGACGCCCAAGGCCTTCTATATACAGTAAGGTTTTTTGCAGCAGCACCAGTTGCGGTTGCACCTGCATATCAAAGCGACGGGCGGTGTTAAACAGGTTTAGCAATACGTGACCAAACGAAATCTCGGCCAGCGGCTTTTGAAAAATGGGCTCGCACACCGTGCGGATAGCGCTTTCAAACTCTTCCACCTTGGTATGGGCCGGCACCCAGCCCGAGTCAACATGCAACTGCGCGACTTTTTTATAATCGCGGTTAAAAAAGGCAACAAAGTTTTCCGCCAGGTAGCGTTTATCTTCGGCATTTAAGGTGCCGACAATGCCGCAGTCTATGCCTATATATTTAGGGTTAGCAGGGTGTTCACGTGAGACAAAAATATTGCCCGGGTGCATATCCGCATGAAAAAAACTGTCACGAAATACCTGGGTAAAAAATACTTCTACACCGCGTTTGGCCAGCAGTTCCATGTCGGTGTTTTGCGCTTCCAGTGCGGCAATGTCTGACACCGGTATGCCATAGATGCGCTCCATTACCATCACATTGGTGCGGCTGTAATCACTGTAAACAAAGGGAATATACAGCGAGTCTGAGCCATCGAAGTTACGCCTTAACTGAATGGCATTTGCCGCTTCACGTTGTAAATCGAGCTCATCAAGGATCGTTTTACGGTATTCCGACACCACTTCGCGTGGCCTTAACCGTTTGCCGTCGGGTAAAAAGCGCGCGGCGGCATCGGCCAGCGTATCCATTAGTGCCAGATCGGCCAGAATTTGCTGTTTAATATCTGGACGGATCACTTTAATCACGACATCGGCCAGGCTGCCATCATCCTGGCGTAAGCAGGCTGTATGCACCTGGGCAATAGAGGCAGACGCCAGCGGGGTTTGATTAAACTCGCTGAACAGCTCAGCGATGTCATTGAGCTCCAGCGCTTGTTCAATTAACTGCTGCGCTCTGGCACCATCAAAGGGCGGCACTTTGTCCTGTAACTTAGCTAATTCATCCGCCAGGTGCGGCGGAAACAGGTCGCGCCGGGTCGATAGCATTTGGCCAAATTTTACCCATACTGGCCCCAGGCTTTGCAGCGCCAGACGCAGACGCACCCCCACCGGCTGCTGTGGGTGTTGGTTACGCAACCAAAACAAACTGCGCCTTGCCAGCCTGGCGTACCAGGGCTGCCACTGCGCGGGGATCAGTTCATCCAAACCAAATTGTAATAAGGTTTTCTGGATTTGATAAAAACGACTGATACGCACTAGGACTCCCTGCAAGCGGCAAGTTGTTGTTGCAAAACATCGGTTCGTGCCGCCAGCTCGCTGACGTCACGGCTAAATTGTGCCAGCTCAGCTTTATCCGGGCTTACTCTGAGCTCGTCCTGTAACAGTTCGCCACCCATTTGGGCCAGTGCCTGGCTTTTTTGGCTTAAGTAGTGCTGCCACTGCAGCAGGCTCTGGCTGATTTTATGCGTAGCGGCGTCGCCAACATACAGTGACAAACGTTGTTGCCAGTCCGGATTTAGCTGCTGAAAAAAATGACTGTATTGCTGCGCCACCTGAATATCACCATCGATCTGCAGTGCATCGGCTTTAATCAGCCGCGTGAGCTGGCTGGGGTCGCGCAGCAGCCGTAAGCTGGCCATATCGGTAACAATGGCGCAATCGACACTGTGGTCGTGTTGGTTAAACAAAATAGTCTCGTGAGTGGCGCTGAGTACCAGCGTGGTTGGCCACTCTTTTAAGCGAAACGACAGTTGTTTGCCGGCAAGCCTGGCTAAACGTGGCTTGGCATCCGGGTCCATCGCGATCAATCTCGCCATAGCTGTTTCTGCCACAGCACAGATAAACTGGGGCAACAGCGGTAACATCAGAATTTGTACCCGCGATGTAAAGCGACTATGCCACCGGTGAGGTTGTGGTAGCTCACCTCGGCAAAACCGGCGTCCTGCATCATGGCTTTTAGCGTTTCCTGATCCGGATGCATGCGGATAGACTCCGCCAGATACTGATAGCTTTCTTTGTCATTGGCGACTAACTGGCCCATCGCCGGCAGCAATTTAAACGAGTACAAATCATACACCTTGCTGAGCCACTCTTGTTCGGGTTTGGAAAACTCCAGCACCAGCAAGCGGCCGCCCGGTTTTAGCACGCGAAACATAGAGCGCAGTGCAGCGTCTTTATCCGTTACATTACGCAGGCCAAAACCAATGCTGATAATATCAAAGCTGTTGTCGGCAAACGGCAGCGCTTCGGCATTGGCCTGTACATACTCAATGTTGTTAACCAGACCCAAATCGCGCAGCTTGTCACGACCGACATTGAGCATAGAAGCATTGATATCCGCCAGCACCACCTTACCCGTTGGCCCCACCCGCTTGGAGAACAGCGCGGTAATATCACCGGTACCGCCGGCTAAATCTAGCACCTGCTGGCCGGGGCGCACACCACTGCAGTCAATGGTGAAGCGTTTCCACAAACGGTGAATGCCGAGCGACATTAAGTCGTTCATCACATCGTACTTGGCGGCGACAGAGTGAAATACATTGGCCACCAGCGAGACTTTCTGCTCGGCGGCAACGGTTTTGTAGCCAAAATGCGTGGTGTTTTGCTTATCAGTCATGCTGCGGGCCTGTAGGCAGTTAAATGCGGCTAGTGTAAAAGATAACAGCGCACAGGCCAACTTCTGTGTTGGCTTTTCTATACGCCGTTGTTGTTGGGTTAACTTGCCAGCATGGTCTCGCTGGCCACCTGGTTGCGGCCACGTTGTTTGGCCAGTGACAGCACGGCGGCGGTACGGCCTAAAAACTGGTACCAGTTTTCATTGGGTTGAAATACCGACACACCCAGCGAGATGGTAATTTTTGGCAAGGTTTTTTTGTTGCGGGAGGAGACAAACCGCAGCTTTTCCACGCCCCGGCGCACCTGCTCAGCGATTTCACTGGCGCTGCGTAAATCAACGTCTGGTAGCAGAATTAAAAATTCTTCACCGCCCGAGCGCACCGGCAAGCCGCTGCTTTGTACATAGCTGCTGATTTTGCGCGCCACCTTCGACAGGATCACATCGCCCACGGCGCTACCATATTCCTGATTAAAGCGGTGAAAGTGATCCAAATCTACCGCAATAGCCGCAATACGCCGTTCAGGTTGCTCGGTAAACCAGATATCTAACTGATTTTGCATTGCCAGGCGGTTGTATAAGCCGGTGAGCGGATCTAATAAGCGCTGCTGTTTTAGTTGCTCTATTTCCTGACGCAGTTGCTGGCTTTGCTGATTTGCGGTGAGTAACTGTTGCTGAATTTGTTGTTGGCTTAGCTGAAATTGCACACTGCTTTGTTGTAACTGCTGCGCAATATCGCTGAGAATAGGGTCGGATACCTCATGTTGCTGCAGTTGCATTACAGTGCTATCCAGTTGCTGCAGGTACTGTTCCAGTTGCTCTGCGGCAACATCGGTATAAGCGGCGACCCGGGTAGCGATGCCGCTGGCATCTTGCATTAACTGTTCTTGCTGTGGGCTGTGATCTGTTAAAAAACGGCTGTATAAGTCTGCCATGACAAAATCATCAAGCGGCGCCTGTGCCGCCAGCTTTTGCTCAATGATGTGACAGAGTGCGGCATTGTGGCCGCTGATATATTCGTAACAAACTGCATAGTTGACCGGATGAGCCGCAAGCCTGGCACGCTGCAAAAATACCTTAACCTGAGAGGCCTTCTCACTGGCTTGCTGTAGTGAATCCTGATACTTCATAAGACCACGTAAAACTCCGCTTGCTTAACCCGCTGCCAATCACAGCCAGATGATAACGTACTTGATGCCATAGCCATACTACGCGAATATTAAATACTGGCAACTGCCGTACGGCGTTTGCGATGCATACGCAGAAAATAACGTCAGTTTGCTGCTAAAAGCAGCACTACAACGGTCGCTGTAAAGCTGCTAATCCGACTAATTACCCTTGTACGCCGTTTAACGGCCTGTTTTTGGCCGGTAAAGTGGTTACAATCGACGCATTACACCCCACAAGGATCTCGTTTTATGTCTAGCCGACCTGATACTAAAGTGCTGCTTTTACTGACGTTATTACTCACCGCCTGTGCCGGTAGCCCGCAACGTGCTGATGAGCGCTTTACCGCCCTGGCAGAGCAAATATGGCAGGGTGAGCAGCGTTTACGCCAGAGCGAGCCTGGTCAGTTAACTGATATGTCGCCGCAGGCACTGGCGCAGCGGCAGCAGCAACGGTTAGCCTGGCAAGCCAAGCTGCAGCAAGTCAATGTCAACAGCCTGTCAGAGCAAAACCGCATTAATCATGCGATTTTGGCTTACCGTTTGGCCGACGATATTGACGAATACCGCTTTGGCGCACATCTGATGCCGTTAACAGCAGAGTCGGGTTTTCATACCAACCTGGGTTTTTTGCCTCAGCGCACCGCCTTTCGCAGTATCAGTGATTATCAGAACTATTTGCGCCAATTATCAGCGATACCCCGTTACATGAGCCAACAAACGGACTGGATGCGTCAGGGTATCGCCAGCGGCATGACACAACCCAAAGCAGTACTGACCGGTTTTGAGAAAAGTATTATCTCTTACGTGGTGGCAGAGCCTGCCGACAGCGTGTTTTTTCAGCCCTTCGCTAAGCAGCCGGCCTTTGTCAGCGATGCTGATTGGCAACAGCTGGTCGATGAAGCTAAACAGCAAATCCGTTTATCAGTAAACCCGGCCTATCAGGCGTTTTATCAGTTTATGCTGGATGAGTATCTGCCGGCAGCCCGCGACAGTATTGCCGCTTCAGCGCTGCCAAATGGTGCCGAGTACTATCAAAACAGGCTGCAGCATTACACCACTTTGGCGCTCACACCTGCACAGGTGCATCAGATTGGCTTGGATGAAGTAAAACGCATTCGTGGCGAAATGCAGCAAGTAATTGATGACCTTGGCTTTAACGGCAGTTTTGCCGAATTTGTGCAGTTTTTGCGCACGGATCCGCAGTTTTACCCGAAAACGCCCGACGAGCTGATGCGTTATGCGGCGTTCTTATCGAAAAAAGCCGATGCACAGCTGCCCAAGTTATTTAAAACCCTGCCCCGCACGCCTTATGGTGTGGTGCCGGTACCGGCTGAGATTGCGCCTAAATACACCACCGGCCGTTATTCCGGCGCTTCACGTGATGACCAGGCGGGCTTTTACTGGGTCAATACCTATGCGTTAAACCGCCGTCCGCTGTATGAAATGGAGGCACTGACCTTACATGAGGCGGTGCCGGGCCATCACTTACAAATTGCCCTGGCCAGTGAGCAAGCCAGTTTACCGGATTATCGGCGCAGCTTTTACACCTCAGCCTTTGGCGAAGGCTGGGGTCTGTATGCCGAGTATTTGGGGCTGGAGATGGGCTTTTATCAGGACCCTTACAGTAACTTTGGCCGCTTGACGTATGAAATGTGGCGCGCCGCCCGCTTAGTGGTCGACACTGGCATGCACAGTATGGGCTGGAGCCGGCAACAGGCGATTGACTTTATGGCCGCCAATACCGCCTTGTCGATGCACAACGTCACTACCGAGATTGACCGTTATATCAGTTGGCCGGCCCAGGCGCTGTCATACAAGCTGGGTGAAATTACCATTAAGCGGCTGCGTGCTGAAGCAGAGCAAGCACTGGGCGACCGCTTTAATGTGCGTGAGTTTCACGATCAACTGTTAGGTAACGGTAGTTTGCCGCTGCCAATTCTGGAACAATTAGTGCGTAACTATATTGCCAGCGCGAAGCAAGCCCCGGATAATAGCCAGCAATAAAAATACTCTTGATCACAGCGGCTTTGCCGCCGCTGTGGTACTCGGTGACCTATGTTGGGGATCTAGTGCATTATGATGTGGCTGGTAGTACTCGGGGTACTGGCCCCGGTGTTGTTGTACGTCTTGTGGCAAACTGAGCAACTGGGTAAAACCAATAAAACCTTACAAAAACAGTTAGCGCAGCGTGAGCAGGAATCAATCCGGCTGCAGCAGGCGGCTTATCAACTGGCAGAACAACAGAAATCCCTGTTAGAGCAGCAATTAGCGCTGCAACCGGCGCAGCCGCTACTGAGCAACCGTGAAATGCAGCTGGCGCGGGTGTTATGTTTAAGTTTACCGGTCGTGATAAAAGAGTGCTGCCAAAAGGCGTTACTGCCGCAGCAAGTGTTTAAACAGCAGTTGCGCCATCATCCCGGGCTGGACAGTCTGGTGCTGGAGCAAATGATGAAAAAACACAGCCGGCTGACTACGCTGTGGCAAAGTAATACGATTATGGCTTACATCCAGCTTTGTAGTGCGGTGGCGGGACTCGCTGGCGAAGAGGCTGCGGCGAAAGTCAGCAACCTCTAAGCCAGCATATCGTGGTTAGCACGACCTTTAATGACGTAATACGACTTGGGGCTCGGTATCAATCTGGCCGTCAATATCAATGGCGGCCATTTTAGACCCTGCCGACAGCACCGCCAAACTGCCATTGGCAAGATGACGAACAAACAGTAAATCGTAGCCGAAGCGTTGTAACTCCGCGACGGAAAACTTCTGTGCCAGACTCAGATCGTCCCAGAAAAAATGTATATCCTTGTCCATCTGGCGCCTTTCAGTAGACATAACAGGCTCCAACTATCAGGGATATCGGGTTTGCAACACATCTGTTATTGCAGTTCACCCAGCTGCAAAATGGTTTGCCACTGCGGCTCGGTAACCGGCATAACAGACAATCTGCTGCCCTTTTGCACCAGGGGCAACCCATAGAGCTTAGCCGAGCTTTTCATTTTGTCCAGCGTGATAATAGCCGGTAATTTTTCAACAAACACCAGGTCCACCGCTACCCAGCGCGGTGCATCCGGCGAAGATTTCGCGTCAAAATAAACACTTGTGTTATCAAACTGGCTCGGATCCGGATAGGCACTACGCACCACTTTGGCGATACCTGCTACTCCGATCAGTTTGCAGCTAGAGTGATAAATAAAGACCAAATCATCTTGTTTTACCTGATCACGCAACATATTGCGTGCCTGATAATTGCGTACCCCTTCCCAAACAATAGCTTTGTTTGGGGCGCGGGCAAAATCATCAATGCTGCATTCTTCAGGTTCGGTTTTAAATAACCAATACGCCATCTTTGCTGATCTCCGTCGTTTGCGGCAGAATACCACTATAGTTTGCACAAACGGAACCGGAGCGAAAACCATGAGTCAGGTACTAGACAACTTGCTGGCCTTATTGAAGTTAGAAACCATAGAGCAGGGCCTGTATCGTGGCCAAAGCCAGGACTTAGGTTTTAAGGCCGTGTTCGGTGGACAGGTAATGGGGCAAGCCTTGTCGGCAGCAAAAGAGACCATTGCAGAAGATCGCAAGGTGCATTCGTTTCACTCGTATTTTTTGCGCCCCGGCGATGCGTCGCGGCCCATAGTGTACGAAGTGGAAAATATCCGTGATGGTAAAAGCTTTAGCACCCGCCGTGTGAGCGCCATTCAGTTTGGTAAGCCAATTTTCTATATGACGGCGTCGTTTCAGGCAGAAGAAACCGGCTTTGAACATCAGGACCAGATGCCAGAAGTGCCGGCGCCAGAGCAGCTGGTGTCTGATTTAGAGTTTTACCAGCAGCATGCCCAGCTGATCCCGGAAAGCCTGCGCAGCAAGTTTATTTGTGAAAAACCGATTGAAATGCGCCCGGTCGATTTTCAAAACCCGTTTAAACCGCAGATAAGTGCGGCCAAACGTTATGTTTGGTTTAAAGCCAACGGCGCCATGCCGAATGATTTGCGCGTTCATAAGTATTTGCTGGCTTATGCATCAGATTTTAACTTTCTGCCTACTGCCTTGCAGCCACATGGTAAGTCTTTTATGGCGCCAAACATGCAAGTCGCGACTATTGACCATGCGATGTGGTTTCACCAGGATTTTCGCTTTGATGACTGGTTGTTATATGCGGTTGACAGCCCCAGCGCGTCCGGTGGTCGCGGTTTAGTGCGCGGTCAGTTTTATAACCGCGCGGGTAAGTTGGTGGCGTCGACTATTCAGGAAGGGGTCATTCGCGCTTACCCTAGCAGCCGTTAGTGGCTGCTGGTTGGCATAATACTGTGAATGCTTTGCAGCACCTCACTGCGTAATAAGCCGGCGACGGTGTCACTGAGCTGATGCAGGCGCTCGGTGGCGCACACCCGGCTTTGTTCATCCAGCTGGCTGTAGCCACTGTCTTTTAGCGCTACCAGTAAGGTGGCAAACAATTGTTTGTCATAATACTCGGGCGCGGTTATGCCGTGCAGGTTTAACAAACGCTGCGCCAGCTCATGGCTGTGCTTTTCCAGCTCGGCGCGGTTTAACGCTTCACGCTGGATCAGTTGTAATACCATGGCATAGCGCTGCAAAGTATGCTCGGCGTTGTGCGCCAGCATACTTAACATGGCAAAGCCGCTCTGGTGTTGCGCCGGGGCACAGTAATTATCGCCTTCCTGCAGCACCAGACCCGATTCTACCAGGTGTTGTAATACGGCTTTGCTGTAGGTTTCTGGCGAGCTGATATCTAAAAACAGCTCGTGGCGCAGCAGTGGATACAACTGCTGTACTATAGCGGTCAGCTGTGTCAGGCTGATACGGCGCTGGTGCAGCACTGCACTGGCAATAATGGCGGGCAGCATAAATAAGTGCAGCACATTGTTGCGGTAGTAACTCATTAGAATGGCATTGTCTGCCGTCAAACTGAGCAGCTCGCCAAAGCTGTCGCTGTGCTGTTGCACTTTTTGCAGGCTGATGGCATGGTCTATCAGTTGTGCGGCGCTTTCCTGTGGCAGTGTCACCTGCTGATGGTACGGTACTGCCCGCTGTAAGCTGAGGTAAAAGCTTAACAGTTCCGTCAGCTCACTGCGGGCCATAGTATGGCGCTCGGTGGCCAACAAACACAGTGCCAGTAAGTTGATACTGTTAAGCGCGGCTGCCTGATTAATCCGTTGCATTAAATTGTCGGCCAGATGCGCGACGACCGGGTTAAGCCACTGCGGTTTTTGTATTTCCAGCGGATCGATGTTTTGCTTCCAGTCGGGCACCTGCTGGGTTAAATAACTGTTCAGGGTTATCGGTTCGCCAAAATTAACAAAACCATAGCCGTAATCGCGCAGATTACGAATGGCCTTTAACACGCCCAGCGCTGATTCTTTTTGTTTGCCAGAGCCTTTTAACTCACGCAGGTAAGTGTTTACTTCCATTACATGCTCATAGCCCAGATACACCGGCACCAGCGTGACCGGGCGCTCTATGCCACGCAGCATAGACTGCAGTGTCATCGCCAGCATGCCGGTTTTTGGCTGTAGTAAGCGGCCGGTACGGCTGCGACCGCCCTCGGTGTAGTACTTTACCGAATAGCCTTTGCTAAATAGCTGGCACAGGTACTCACGGAATACTGCCGAGTACAGCTTATTGCCACTGAAACTGCGGCGAATAAAAAAAGCGCCGCCACGGCGGAAAATCGGCCCGGCCGGCCAGAAGTTCAGGTTAATACCGGCCGCAATATGCGGTGGTGCCAGGCCCTGTTGGTAAATAACATAACTAAGCAACAGGTAATCCATATGGCTGCGATGGCAGGGCACATACACGATCTCATGGCCTTTTTGTGCCAGGTCGCGCAGCATGTCGGCGTTGTTGACCTTGATACCTTTATACAGCTTGTTCCATAACCAGCGCAGTACTCTGTCGCCAACCCGCAAGGTTGACGAGCGATAGTCAGCAGCAATTTCCAGCAGCAACTTACGTGCCTCTTGCCGGGCGGCCTTTACTGAAATCCGCTTGGCTTTGGCTTCATCTTCAATGGCTTTTTTCAGCGCTGGTGCACCTAACAGTGCATTAAACAACTGGGCACGGTTAACCAGTTTCGGCCCGGTTGCAGCCAGGCGCTGGCGGTAAAAGTGAAAGCGCGACATGCGCAGTAGTTTATGTGCAGTGCTTTCGCCAGCGCCAAACTGCGCTGCCATCATTTTTAACGAGACTGGCCGGCTAAACCGCACCAGCGTATGGCGACCAGAGATCAATACGATCAACAGCTTTGCCAGCCAATTAGGCGCATGGGCTTCGCCTAATAGCCATTTAATACTGTTTTCTTTACCCGGCGCCCGGCCCCATAACAAGGCTACCGGCATTAGCTGGGCGTCCAGCTGCGGGTTAGCCAGGTGGGCCTGCAACAACGCCTGGCCTTGCGCCAAAGCCGTGGTTTTGCCGCGCGGCAGCAAAAGGGTGTGGGGCTTTTCGAGAAATAAAGTGCGTGGATGGGCTTTACCGTCCAGCATGACGTTATCTGCCGGATCAGGCAAGCCGAGCTTTTCGCATATACGCCGCATGGCGGCGAAATCGGCAGCTGATTCTGTAGTGCAAATATAGAACAAGGGTTTAGCTTGCTCTAATGCCAGCTCAGTTACCGGTTGCTCCGGTACTATCTTGTACTTCAGCAGCGGCCACAATGGCCATTTTAATAAGGCTGCAAACAACTTTACCGGCCGAAACATTGCCTTTCTTCCTCAACGAACAAAGTGGCATAGCATAACACGATGGCGTGGCCTGGAAAATTGCCCGCGCTGACTGAAACTTGCATTTGTTACACGCCTGTATATACTCACAGTATTCACTGTACAGGTAACCAGCACTATGAGACCACTAACACCGCGGCAGGCCGAGATCCTGCAACTGATTAAAGACTATCAACAAGACACCGGAATGCCGCCAACACGGGCTGAAATAGCCCAGCAGCTGGGCTTTAAGTCGGCGAATGCGGCAGAAGAGCATTTAAAAGCACTGGCGAAAAAAGGCGTAATTGAAATGATGCCGGGCACCTCCAGAGGCATCCGGTTGGTGGATAATGATGAGCCAGAGCAATTAGGTTTACCGTTAATTGGTAAGGTGGCGGCTGGCCAGCCAATATTGGCGACCGAGCATGTGCAGGACTATTACCAGGTTGATGCTAATTTGTTTAAGCCGCATGCTGACTTTTTATTGCGGGTGCAGGGTATGAGCATGCAGGACATTGGTATTTTAGACGGTGACTTGCTGGCGGTGCATAAAACCAATCAGGCGCAACCCGGTCAGGTTATTGTGGCGCGGGTAGATGAAGATGTCACGGTGAAGCGGTTTCAGCGTGAAGGCACCACCGTATTGCTGCAACCAGAAAATAAAGATTTTGATGTGATAAAAGTAGACCTGCGTGCGCAGCATTTTGCTATCGAAGGCTTGGCTGTAGGCGTTATCCGTAACGGCAGCTGGTTATAAATTGTACTAAGCTCAGTAAGTTATTTCACTCGAGGCGCTGGTATGACCACATGGGTTTGCCGGCGCTTTTGTTATTTAGGGGTTTACAGCCGCCATTATTTGGATAATTCTTAACCCGAATCTGATTAAAAAATAACAACAGGGTCAGATCCGGTTTCAGCGCTAGCCCCGAAACCGATACTTACAATAACAATAATAAACTGATGAAACTTCAGGCATGGGTTCGGTGTGGGTGTGTAAGAACCGTGTAGTACTGTGTACTTAGTTTCTGCAGTTTGCTTTGCAAAATGACAGAGGAGAAGTCCAGTGACGAAAACGCGTTGTCTTCGTTGGTCGCTGCCAGCCTTGCTTTTAGCTGCAACCGCTAATGCAACAGATATGCCTTTGAATATGACCAAAGGTGTAACGGAAATCAGCCAGCAGGTGTATAGCCTGCATATGACGATATTCTGGATTTGTTGCGCTATAGGTGCAGTGGTGTTTGGGGCCATGTTCTGGTCCATTCTACGGCACCGAAAAGCACGTGGCGTGCAGCCGGCTCAGTTCCATGAAAGCACCAAAGTAGAAATACTCTGGACGGCGATACCGGTAGTTATCTTAATCATCATGGCCATTCCGGCGACCAAAACCCTGATTGCAATGGAAGACACCACAGAGGCTGATGTCACTGTGCTGGTGACCGGCTCGCAGTGGAAATGGCATTACAAGTATTTAAACACCGATGTCGAGTTCTATTCCTTGCTGGCGACACCTAAAGAGCAAATCAATAACAGGTTTGCCAAAGGCGAAAACTACCTGCTTGAGGTAGACCGGCCTTTAGTGATCCCTACCGGCAAAAAAGTGCGCTTTTTAATGACATCAGATGACGTGATCCACTCTTGGTGGGTACCGGCCTTTGCCGTGAAAAAAGATGCCAACCCCGGCTTTATCAACGAAGCCTGGACCCGGGTAGAGGAGCCAGGTATTTACCGCGGCCAGTGTGCTGAGCTGTGCGGTAAAGACCACGCCTTTATGCCAGTGGTGGTGATTGCGAAAAACCCTGCCGATTACGAGCAATGGTTAAACGGCGAAGCTGAGCGTATTGCCAAGGCCAAAGCGGAGGAGCAGGAGCTATTGGCAATGAACATGAGCATGGACGAGCTGATGAGCGTCGGTGAGCGCACCTACATTGCCTATTGTGCGGCTTGCCATCAGCCCAATGGCGAGGGCTTAGCCGGCATTTTCCCTGCACTGAAAGGCAGCGCCATGGCGCTGAATGATATACCGGGCCATATAGACATCGTTCTGAACGGCAAAGCCGGTACTGCAATGCAGGCTTATGCCAAGCAGCTGAGCTTAAAAGAAATTGCTGCGGTAATTACCTATGAGCGTAATGCCTGGGGTAACAATACCGGCGAGCTGGTGCAGGCGGCTGATGTGCACGCCGTGCTACAAGGTAAAGGGGAATAACGGATGAGTGCAGTAGTGACAGATCATGAACATGATCACGAGCATCATGACCACAAACCCAGCGGCATAAAACGCTGGCTTTACACCACCAACCATAAAGATATCGGTACCATGTATCTGGTGTTCGCGCTGATCATGTTTTTTATCGGCGGCGCTATGGCGATGGTGATCCGTGCTGAGCTTTTCCAGCCGGGTATGCAGTTTGTTGAACCCAACTTTTTTAACCAGATGACCACAGTACATGGCCTTATCATGGTGTTTGGTGCGGTAATGCCCGCCTTTACCGGCCTGGCTAACTGGATGATACCAATGATGATAGGCGCGCCTGATATGGCGCTGCCGCGCATGAACAACTGGAGCTTCTGGATCCTGCCGTTTGCGTTTTTAATTCTGCTGATGTCGCTGTTTATGCCAGGTGGCGGCCCAAGCTTCGGTTGGACATTCTACGCACCGCTGTCCACCACCTACAGTAGCGACAGCACGGCGTTATTTGTGTTCTCGGTGCACATTATGGGCATATCGTCCATTATGGGCGCCATTAACGTGATAGTGACCATCTTTAACCTGCGTGCCCCCGGCATGACCTGGATGAAAATGCCGTTGTTCGTCTGGACCTGGCTAATCACTGCCTTCCTGCTGATTATGGTGATGCCGGTACTGGCGGGGGTGGTGACCATGGTACTGACCGATAAATACTTTGGCACCAGCTTCTTTGATGCGGCCGGCGGTGGTGACCCTGTGCTGTTCCAACATATTTTCTGGTTCTTTGGCCACCCCGAGGTGTACATCATGATCCTGCCGGCCTTTGGTATTGTCTCCGCCATAGTGCCGACGTTCGCCCGTAAGCCACTGTTTGGCTATGCCTCTATGGTGTACGCCACTGCCAGTATCGCTATCCTGTCGTTTTTAGTCTGGGCGCACCATATGTTTACCACGGGTATGCCGGTGGCGGGTGCTTTATTCTTTATGTACTGCACTATGCTGATAGCCGTGCCCACCGGCGTGAAGGTATTTAACTGGGTGGCCACTATGTGGCGCGGTGCCATGACCTTTGAAGTGCCGATGATGTTTGCGCTGGCCTTTATTGTGCTCTTTACCATCGGCGGTTTCTCCGGTCTGATGCTGGCCATTACTCCGGCAGACTTCCAGTACCACGATACCTACTTTGTGGTAGCACATTTCCATTATGTACTGGTGACAGGTGCAGTATTCTCGATTATTGCCGCAGCTTACTACTGGTTACCGAAATGGACCGGCCATATGTACGACGAAAAACTGGGCCAGTGGCATTTCTGGTGCTCGCTGATCTCGGTAAACCTGCTGTTCTTCCCGATGCACTTTGTCGGTTTGGCCGGCATGCCAAGACGTATTCCGGACTATGCACTGCAGTTTGCCGATTTTAATGCTTTTATTAGCATTGGTGGCTTCTTGTTTGGCGCTTCGCAGTTGATTTTTGTCTGGGTGCTCGTCAAGTGTGCCCGTGGCGGCGAGAAAGCGACAGCACAGGTGTGGGAAGGTGCTGAAGGTTTAGAGTGGCAAGTGCCTTCACCGGCGCCATACCATACCTTCGATACACCACCGGTAATTAAGTAGGAGCCGGCTATGGCACTGCGACACAAACCGTTAACCGTCAAATTAGCCGTAACTGCGCTGGCCATGTTTGGGTTTGGTTTTGCGCTGGTGCCGCTGTACGACGTGTTCTGTGACCTGACCGGTTTAAACGGTAAAACTGCTGCTACGGCCGCTTCGGCTGAGGCAGCCATGATAGATAACAGCCGGCAGGTGGTGATTGAGTTTGTCGCCCGACCCAACAAGCAAATGCCCTGGGTGTTTAAACCTGAAGTTACCAGAATGACAGTGCATCCCGGAGAAATTCATAATATGAATTATCTGGCAGAAAACCCGACCGGCCGCATGATTGTCGGTCAGGCGGTGCCATCGGTATCACCAGGACAGGCTGCGTTGTACTTTCACAAAATAGAGTGTTTTTGCTTTACCCAGCAGCAGTTAGCTGGCGGCAAGGACATGCTGATGCCATTACAGTTTTATGTCGATCCGGCGTTACCCAGCCAGTTCACTACCATTACGCTGTCTTACACTTTGTATGATGTAACCAGCGCCTGGCAGGACAGCAGCGCCGTTTCAACCCAACCTGGGGAATAACATGACTAAGACATACGAAAAATACTATGTTCCTGCCCAGAGCCCCTGGCCAATCGTTGGCGCAGTTGCGCTATTTCTGATTGCCTTTGGTGCCGGCACCTATGTTAACGAAGTTACTAAACAACAACCCGGTTTTGGTGGCTACATGCTTGCTGCCGGCTTTGTTGTGCTTATTTTTATGCTGTTCGGCTGGTTTAAAAACGTTATTGATGAGTCGATGAGTGGCTTGTACAGCGCGCAAATGGACCGTTCTTTCCGTCAGGGTATGAGCTGGTTTATTGTGTCAGAAGTGATGTTTTTTATGGCGTTTTTTGGTGCCTTATTTTACGGCCGGGTGATTGCACTCGACTGGTTAAGTGGCGGCAGTAACAACGCAATGACGTTTGAAATTCTCTGGCCAAATTTCGAAGCCATGTGGCCCTTGCTAAAAACACCCGGTGGTATTGAAACCCAGGCCATGCCGGCTACTGGGCTGCCACTGATTAACACTGCCATTCTGGTGCTGTCGTCCATTACCCTGCACTTTGCTCATACCGGCTTAGAGCAAAACAAACGTGGCCAGTTAAAGCTGATGTTACTGGTTACCTTGCTGCTGGGCGCGACCTTCCTTGGTTTACAGGTGTATGAGTATATTCACGCCTATCGCGATCTGGGGTTAACGCTGGCATCGGGCTTTTATGGCAACACCTTTTTCCTGCTGACCGGCTTTCACGGCATGCACGTAACACTGGGTGCCATCATCCTGCTGTTTGTGTTCTTACGGGTGTTAAAAGGCCACTTTACGCCTGAGAAGCATTTTGCTTTTCAGGCAGCAGCATGGTACTGGCACTTTGTTGATGTCGTCTGGCTGTGTTTATATGTGTTTGTGTATGTAATTTAGCGTTAGTAAGGCCTGGGGTTGGTATCAATCAGCCCCAGTAGCTGGGCTAAAAAGATCAGCAGCAGTACCAGGGCTGAAAACAGCACCCGACGACCAAGAAAACGCGACATGCGAACTTCTGGTTGTGGCTGGCGCAACATCACCAAGGCCGCCCGCACCAGATTAAAAATAATAAAAAGTAGTAGTGCGATGACAACGAGCTTTACCAACATAGCAAACCGCCTCCGGGGACTGAGTTATGCGCATTAAATTGGCAAAACAGTATTTTGCCGTTAATCCGCTATGGCTGTGCCTCACTCTGACTGCTTTTGCCATTTTAATCAACTTGTCCTGGTGGCAATTGAGCCGTGCCAGCGAAAAAACGGAACAACTGCAACGTCTTGCTGCATTACATTCACAGGGTGCCTTAACGCCTGGGCAACTTGCTACGCTGGAATCGACAGATATTGATGGTGCACCGCTTAGAGGCGAAGCACGCTGGCTTGCCCCCTACATTTGGCTGCTGGATAACCAGATTGTTGAGGGTCAGGTGGGCTACGATGTCATCGTGCCGGTGCAAACTGGGGGCTTAAACCAACTGTTACTGGTGAATTTAGGCTGGGTGGCTGGAGGGCGCGACCGCGGTCAGCTGCCGCTTATCGAAGTACCCAAGTATATTCAGTTAGATGGCTTATTACGTACCGAAGTCTCGGGGTTGATGTTACTGGGGCAAAATGCCGAAGAGACCGGCAGCTGGCCAATGCGCATTCAGCAGGTTGACTATGACGAGCTGGCACGCATCAGTGGTCTTAACCTGTTGCCGGTGTTGTTGTATCAGCAGCAAAGCAGTGCGTTTATCAGCCATTATCAGCCGGTGGTACTGCCGCCAGAAAAGCACCGGGGTTATGCGCTGCAATGGTTCTTGCTGGCAGTGGCAGTCGTTGGTGTGGCACTGGCCGCCGCGCATCAGGGGAGAGTGCAAGATGAATAAATATAAGTTTATGGCGCTGTTTATCGGCTGCTGTGCCCTGCCATTGCTGGCAGCCTGGCTGGTGCTGAAACAAGGTTGGTTTAATGCCGGCGCTTCCAGTCAGGGCAAATGGCAGCAACAAGAAGTATTTTTACTGGCGCCTACCACGGCGAAAGCGCACTGGCGTTTAGCGGTGGCACCGGCGGCAAACTGTGACAGTCAATGTTTACAGGGTTTACACACCCTACAGCAGTTATATCTGGGCCTTGGACGCAAACAGCAGCATGTGCAGCCACTGTTGCTGGGCGATGCGACTGTGCCGGAGGCTTATCATGCGATCAGCAAAGCTGAGGTGTTACTACCGCTGCCAGAGCAGCTGCAAAACCAGATCTTACTGATTGATCAGCAAGGGCTGGTGCTGCTGCGGTACCCGCTGCCGGCATCAGCCGAGCAGATGGCGCCGACGGCCAAAGCCATCCGGCAGGATTTACTTAAGTTAGTTAACTACGATCGGACCAGCGTATGAAAAAACAACAATGGCTGGCGACTATCGCCATTTTCCTGACTATGGGTGTTATTTTACTGGGGGCCTATACTCGCCTGACTGATGCGGGCCTTGGCTGTCCTGACTGGCCCGGTTGCTATGGTTTTTTAAAGGTGCCGCAAAAGCCGCATCATGTCGAAGCGGCGCTGCAAGCCTTTCCGGAACGACCACTGGAGCCGCACAAAGCCTGGAATGAAATGATTCATCGCTACTTTGCTGGCAGTTTAGGCCTGTTGATTGCAGCTATCTTCTTTGTCGCGCTGTTTAACCGCGCCAGCCCCAAGGTGTTGCCGTCCGTGCTGTTAGCGCTGGTGGTGTTTCAGGCCGCGCTGGGTATGTGGACAGTAACGCTAAATTTATTACCGCTGGTGGTAATGGGGCATTTACTCGGTGGTTTTAGTCTGCTGTGTTTGCTGGCGGTGCATTGGCTGCGGCTGCACCCGCAGTATCAGGTACAGGAGCCTCAACTGGCGGCACTTAAGCCTTTTGCCGTGCTGGCGATAATTGTGCTGGTAGCACAGATTGCACTGGGTGGCTGGACAGCTGCCAACTATGCGGCACTGGCCTGTATTGACTTACCGATCTGTGAAGCCGGCTGGCAGCAGCGGCTAAATATCACTGAGGCTTTTGATTTACACTTAGGCCATGACGATTATGAATATGGCGTCATGTCGGCCGAAGCGCGGCAAACGGTACATGTGTTCCATCGCTTTGGTGCTCTGGTAACACTTACGGTGTTAGCGCTGTTTCTGTGGCAATTGTGGCGCCGGGTGCAAAGCAGCTTAATGAAGCGGTTAACCCTGGCAGCAGCGGCGTTGTTGGCAGTGCAGTTTAGTTTAGGCGTGGCCAATGTGGCACTGCACTTACCGCTGGCGAATGCGGTGGCACACAATTTTGTTGCAGCAAATTTACTGATGCTGCTGGTGGTGATTTACCTGCAGCTGGGTTACAGCAGGCAACGGAGGGCAACAGTATGAGTATTGCGATTAAACGGCAGAGTGCGATGGGCCGTGCCAAAGATTATCTCGAGCTGACCAAACCCAAGGTTGTCGCGCTGTTGGTGCTAACGGCCTGGGTGGGCATGATGCTGGCCGTACCCGGCCTGCCGGACTTGCTGACTGTGCTGGCAGCCACTGTGGGAATAGGCCTGCTATCGGCGGCGGCCGCCGCGATTAACCATGTAGTAGACCAACGCATTGATGCGCAGATGGCCCGCACCTATAGCCGCCCGGTGGCTAAAGGCAGGCTAAGCAGCAAACAGGCCAGCAGCTTTGCTTTTACCCTGGCAATAACAGGTTTTATCATTTTATATGGCTTGGTAAATGCGTTAACCGCCTGGCTGACGCTGGCCAGCTTGTTTGGTTATGCGGTGGTATACACCATGTTCTTAAAGCGGGCCACGCCACAAAATATTGTTATTGGTGGTTTAGCCGGCGCCATGCCGCCACTGCTGGGCTGGGCGGCGATTACCGGCAGTGTCGACAGCCATGCGCTACTGCTGGTGATGATTATCTTTACCTGGACGCCGCCGCATTTTTGGGCGCTGGCGATTCACCGGCGCGATGATTATGCCCGCGTCAATATGCCTATGTTGCCGGTAACGCACGGTATTGAGTTTACCAAAAGTGTGATTTGTTTATACACGATGCTGCTGTTTATTGTTTGCTTACTTCCCTATTTAGTAGGCATGAGCGGGGCCATCTATCTGCTGGGCAGTGCGCTGTTAAACCTGCGCTTTATGCAGCATGCCTGGAAACTGAAGTTTAACCCCGACAGTGGCAGCGCCATGGCCACCTTTAAGTTTTCTGTTGTGCATCTGATGGTATTATTCCTGCTGCTATTAGTGGATCACTATATTAAGGTGGCGCCGATTTATGTTTCGTAAACTGTTGTATGTGTTGTTGGCGGCAGGGGCCTTGGTCACGGGCGTTGTGCTGTATCAGTTGGCCAGTAGCCATGCCGAGCCAAAACTGGCGCTGGTATACCCTCAGCCAAGAGCGCTGGCCGACTTTAACCTGACCGATCAGCATGGTGACACGGTAAACCGTGAGCGGCTGTATGGCCAATGGACTCTTGCGTTTGTCGGCTATACCTATTGCCCGGATATTTGCCCGTTAACCCTGGCTAAGCTGGCCGGCGTGCAGCCTGAGTTGGCTGCACTGGTGAAGGAGCCGTTAAAGGTTTGGTTTATTTCAGTTGATCCAAACCGTGACACCATAGAGCAGTTAAACAATTACGTCAGTTACTTTGAGCAAGCCAATGTGCTGGGCATGACAGCGGGCCATGAACAGTTATTTCCTTTTGTCCGTCAGTTGGGCTTGATGTATGCGTTAAGCAGCACCACCGAAGAGAACTATCTGGTTGATCACAGTGCTTCGGTAGTGCTGATTAACCCGCTGGGCCAGCTGGTGGCGATGTTTAAACCGCCGATGCAAGTCGGCCAGCTGCCGGTAGTAGACGCCGAGCAGCTGTTAGCGGATTTTCCGTTGGTATTGGCAAGGCTTTAATTGAGCCAGGGCTGCGAGTACCAGTAAAAATAACCTTTACGGCTAAGGGATGGCGCGGTGCAGTTATAGCGACTGCGGCCTTTATTAAGTGCTTCACTTGCGCGCACGCTAAAGGTGTTGTCATTCAGCCATTGTGGCGTCAGCACTTCGCTGCCGGCAAAGCACTGCAGCTGCTGGCGGTTAAAGTCCTCTACCTTCAGGGTTAAGGTCAGCGGTGGAGGGTTTTGGCTCACCAGTGGGTCTACAGCATGGTAATCAGTGATGCTAAACGCCAGCGTACGTAGCTTCTGCGCTAAATCTTTGAGATCGGCATAGCGGCCTGCGGCCGGAAAGCGCGGTAAGCGGGTTAACGCACTGTCGGCACCAACAGCACCGGAATGCTGACCAATGCCGATAAAGCCCAGCTCGCTGACCAGTTGTTCCAGCGCTGCACTGTATTCACCATAAGGATAGGCCAACCATTGATGGCGTTGCCCGGTAACCTGTTCAATTTTCTCTTCGGCCGCCAGTATGCTTTGTTTCATGCGCTCAAGCCATTGCTGCTCTGTTTCGCCCGATTCCGGCCTGGCCATATGTTCATGCCACATGGCGTGGTTAGCTACCAGTACGCCCTCGTCTGACATTTGCTTTACTTGCTGCCAGTTCAGCAAAGGGCCATCACCCTTATCAATGCTGCCTGGGCTGATAAAAATGGTATAGGGGTAGCCAAATTCACGCAGGATCGGATGCGCGGTGGTGAAGTTATTCTCGTAGCTATCGTCAAAAGTGATGACTACAGCGTTCTGCGGTATCGCAGTGTTTTGCTGCAAATGCTGAATTAACACATCCAGGCCAATCACCTGAAACTGGTTATCTTTGAAATATTGTAAATGGCCGCGCAGCTCGTCGGCCGTTACACTGCTGACCCTTGGCGTATCGCTGGCGACATGATGGTAAATCAGCATCACTGCTGCCTGTGCAGGAGCAATAAGCAAACAGCCTACCGCCAACAGTAAGCTGCTGAATTTTTTTAGCTGGTGTGTCATAGAGTGCCCGCCACAGTAAAAACCTGCTGGTTTTATACCATAAGCGGGCGTTAAACGCAGCTGCCGTCAGGTGGGCAGCCTGGTGGTAAGCTTAATAATACGAGTGCTCGCCACGCTGATGTTCGGTAATGTCGCGCACACCAGACAGCTCACCGCTGAAGCGGTTTAATAGCTCTTTTTCAATCCCTTCTTTTAAGGTTAAATCCACCTGAGAGCAGCCATTACAACCACCGCCAAATTGCAGCACAGCTACGCCGTCATTGGTCAGCTCCATTACGCTAACACGGCCACCGTGGTTAGCCAGCTGCGGGTTAATTTCGCTGTCAATCACGTACTGCACCCGCTCTAATAAGGGCGCATTGTCACTCACCTTGCGTACTTTGGCATTCGGCGCTTTTAACGTCAGCTGCGAACCCATCTGATCGGTAACAAAATCAATTTCAGCATCGACTAAAAACGGCTGGCTTTCGTTATCCACTACCGCCTTAAAACCGGTAAAGTCGAGCATCAAGTCGCTGTCTTCTACCGCGTCGGGAGGGCAGTAAGATACGCCACACTCCGCTTGCGCCGTGCCCGGGTTAACTACGAAAACGCGAATATGGGTGCCTTCTGGCTGTTTGGCCAGCAGCTTGGCAAAGTGCTGCTGCGCCTGTTCTGAAATCGTAATCATAATAGTACCTGACTAAATTACTAGGTTAATGGCTATGATACTCCTCCTGCTGCACTGATGCCAGCCCCCTTGAGTTTTGCCGCTGTTCTGGCTAACGTAGCCGCAGCAAAAAGGACATGAACTAATGAAATATTACACTGCATTAAGCCTGTTACTACTCAGCTTTGCCAGCATCGCCAAGCCGGTATACAGCCCGGCTCCAAGCCAGTCGCCCCTGCCCGCTCCGCAGCAAGTGTTGGGCTTTAGCGTAGGTGAATGGCATGCCCGTCATGATCAGATCCAGCGTTATTTCGAGCAGCTCGACGCGGCCTCAACGCGAGCACAACTTGAGATTATTGGCTACAGCCATGAACAACGGCCCTTGCTGCAACTGGTGTTGTCATCTGAACGCAACCTGCAGCGGCTGGAGCAGATCCGCCAGCAGCATGTTGCCGCCGCCCGAGATGGCGCAAGTTTACCGGACGATGCGCCGGTGGTGATTTGGCTGGGCTACAGCGTGCATGGTAATGAACCCAGTGGCGCCAATGCCGCTATGTTAGTGGCGCAGTATTTGGCCGCCGCAGAAACTGCCGAGGTGCAACAGTGGTTGGATAACGCCGTTATCTTGTTACAGCCGGTATTAAACCCCGATGGCCATGACCGCTTTGCGCTGTGGGCCAATATGCACAAAGGCGCGGCACCGGTGGCCGATCCGCAGCACCGTGAGCATGTAGAGCCCTGGCCGAATGGCCGGCCAAACCATTACTGGTTCGACTTAAACCGCGACTGGTTATTACTGCAGCACCCGGAAAGCCGGGCCCGTATTGCGCAGTACCAACAGTGGTTGCCAAACGTAGTGGGTGACTACCATGAGATGGGCACCAACAGCAGTTACTTTTTTCAACCTGGTATTCCAAGCCGCAATTATCCGCTGACACCCAAGCGCAACTTTGAACTGACAGCAGAGCTGGCACAGTTTCATGCCGCAGCATTCGATGAGCGTAGCCAGTTGTACTACACCGAAGAGAGTTTTGACGACTTTTATGTTGGCAAAGGCTCAACCTATCCGGATATCCAGGGCAGTGTTGGTATTTTATTTGAGCAGGCCAGCAGCCGCGGTCATGTGCAGGACAGCATCAATGGCCCGCTCAGTTTCAGTGCCACCATTCAGAATCAGCTGACGGCTTCGTTATCAACCATCCGCGGTGCTGTGGCCAAACGTGCCGAGCTGTTGGCTTATCAGCAGTCGTTTTATAAATCGGCTTTGCAGCAGGCCCGCGCCAGCAAAGTTAAAGGCTATATGTTAACTGAAACTGCTGACCCTACCCGGCTGGCCGCGTTGCTGGACGTGCTGCAGCGCCACCATGTGCAGGTCTATGCGTTAAGCCGCGACTGGCAGGATGATGACAACAGCTATACTGCCGGCAGCAGTTACTATGTGTCGCTACAACAGCCGCAATACCGGCTGATTAAAGCCATGTTCAGCACGGAAAAAACCTTTAAAGACAATACCTTTTATGATGTGTCAGCCTGGACCTTACCCTACGCCTACAATATTGCCTTTACTGCACTGAACCGTGAACCGGCCAGTAACCTGCTAAGCAGTAGCTGGCCAGCGGCCCCCGCCAAAGCGCCGCCATTGGCAGCAGGCGCTTATGCTTATGCCTTTAACTGGCAGGATCAGCAGGCACCACTGCTATTGCAGGCGTTACTGGCCGAGCGGTTAGTCGTGCGTGCGGCAATGAAAGACTTTAGCGCGCTAAGTGGCGAGGGTGAAATCAACTTGCCGGCCGGCAGCATGGTAGTCGCCGCTGGTTTGCAACAGCAACAAGACTGGTTTGCCCGGCTGCAACGTGTGCAGCAGCGCTTTAGCTTGCCGCTACAGGCAATCCGCTCGGGTTTAACCCCCACTGGCAGTGACTTGGGCAGCCATAACTTCAGCCCGGTGCAGCTGCCGCAAGTGTTACTGCTGGCCGGGCCGGGTATTAATTCCACCGAAGCCGGTGAAGCCTGGTACAACCTGGAGCGACTGGCTGGTATTTCGCCCAGCATGGCCGAACCGCAGCGTTTAGCACAGCTGGATTTAAGTCGGTACAGCCATATTATTTTGCCAGATGGCAACTACCGCAGTTGGCAGGACACTGAAGTCACTAAGCTACGCCAGTGGTTGGAGCAAGGCGGTGTGTTGTGGGGCCATAAAGCGGGTGCGGCCTGGTTGGCGCGGGTGGGGTTGCTAAAAACCGGCGTCTGGCAGGGCGAGGAAATGCATAGCCTGATCCCGGCCGATAACCTGCGCTATCAGGATAAAGAGCTGCTGGCCGGCAAACAGCGTATTGCGGGGGCGATTTATCAGGCTGAGCTGGATCTAAGCCACCCGCTCACCTTTGGCTTAACCAGTAACCGTTTACCGGTGTTTAAAAACAGCACCAGCTTGTTACAACCCAGCCACAAGCCCTTTGTTAATGTGGCGCTGTACAGCGAGCAGCCGCAGTTGGCCGGTTATACGGCAGCAGAATACTTGCCGCGCATAAAACAAAGCGCCGTGCTGTTGGCACATAATGCCGGTGAAGGCCGGGTGATCGCCATGACCGATAACCCGGTGTTTCGCGGCTATTTTTATGGCTCCAGCCGGCTTTTAGTTAATGCGCTGTACCTGGGCCATAGCTTTAGCGCAGACGCCGGTTAATGATTTAAGGTTACTGCTACCGTCCACAGGCTAATCTGGCGCACGCCGGCCCGGCGCAACAGGCGGCAAAGCTCGTTGGCGGTAGCACCGGTGGTGACCACATCATCCACCAGGGCGACACAAGCGGGTAATGTTGTGCCGGCTTGCAGCGTAAAAGCCTGGCGCAGGTTGCGTTGCCGCTGCTTGCGGTTTAACCCCACCTGAGCCGGCACACTGGTATTGCGGCTAAAAGCGTGCAGTAGCGGAATATTCAACCTGGCGGCGGCCACTTCAGCAAGCAATTGGGCCTGATTAAAGCCACGCTGGCGCTGGCGGCGTGGGTGCATAGGCGCGTACAGCAGGGCCTGTGGTAGCGGCTGACGGTCTTGTTGGTACTGCTGTAACATCAGGTCAAATTGCTGCAGTAACAGCTCGCCGGCAGCCGCATCGGCAGCAAACTTCCAGCGCTGTAGCCAGTGGCGGTATGGTTGCTGATAAAAGCCCACACTGAGTAACTGATCAAAACGGGTTTTGCTCAGGCCGCGGCTGACGTGCGGCAGCCACAACAGGTTGTAATGACAATGCGGGTAAGGCAGCTGCGGCAGCGCCTGCTGGCAGTGGGCACAGAGCTGGCGGTCAAAGCGCTGCACCGGTAAACTACACCACAGACAACTGGCAGGCAGTGCGGCGTGCCACAACCGGGCAAACTGTCGAATAAGCGCAGTAAGCAACTTAATCACTCATTAAATTTACATTTTGATAACTATGGCAGGGCAAATGACATCTGACAAACCCGCTTTGGTCTTACTGCATGGCTGGGGTGTAAACCAGGGCGTCTGGCAGGGCGTTCGCCAGACACTGGCCGCCAATGTGATGCTAACCACACCGGATCTGCCTGGCTTTGGTAATGCGGTAAACTATCCACAGCCATATGGTCTGGATGCAGTGGTAGCGCAGCTGTCAGAGCAAATCCCGACAGGCAGTTATGTATGTGGTTGGTCACTGGGAGGCATGCTGGCCATCGCGCTGGCAAAGCGATACCCACACAAGGTGGCAAAACTGGGGCTGATTGGCGCATCGCCTTGCTTTGTTGCACAGCCTGACTGGCCGGGTATGCAGCTAACTGTACTGCAGCAGTTTGCCGGCGCCCTTAGTCAGAATTTGCCGCTAACAGTAGAGCGTTTTTTGGCAATACAGGCGTTGGGTAGCCGTAGCGCCCGTGATGATATTAAAACGTTAAAACAGGCCATTATGGCCTATCCGATGCCAGCGCAAGATGCCATAGCGGGTGCACTTGAGCTGCTGCACTGCGACTTACGGCCTGAGTTTGCTGCGTTACGCCAGCCGGTTGCCGGTTTCTATGGCCGGCTTGACTCACTGGTGCCGGTGGCCGTGTTAACGCAGTTACAACAGTTGCAGCCCAAGGCCAGGTTTACTGTGGCTGAACATGCCTCACATGCGCCTTTTATTTCGCACCCGCAGCTGTTTATTGACTGGTTAAACAACTGGTTAGGCGAAGCGGTGTGAAGGGTCACCAGGCTTACAACCAAATAGCCTAAGGGCAGGCTTCCCTTTTACGCCAACCTGGTTAATAATTGAGCAGTATTTGCTAAAGTCGCAGGAGGTGTATCTTGGACATTCAATCAGCGTTTTACTCTGGTATGCAGGGCTTTGCCCGCGCCAGCGAGGGTGTCACTCAGGCCACTTTGGAAATTAACCGCCAAACCCGACCACAAAGTGATACTGAACAAGCCGTAGCACAAACGCCAGAGGCTGCAGCAACCAACCCAGCCGCCACGAATTCAGCATCCAGTGTGCAGGCGCCGTCGCTAACCAACAGCCTGGTGCAATTGGGGCAGGAAGAGCGTAACGCCCAGGCAAATGTGCGAAGTATCCAAACCGCCGATCAGGTGCTCGGTAGTGTGATTGATATCCGGGTATAACGCTGATGCTGGTATCAAATTATCCCAACGTGAGTATTAATACCGCCAATCCGCCGACCGAAATGGCGCGGCGCGATGCGGTACGGCGGGATTTATTTGTACCTATAACAGAATCTGAAAAGGCCAGCCCCGATAAACCGGCGGTGAGTGATGAGCGCAGCCGCACAGCAAACAGCCAGCCAGCGGTGACCTTGTATGATGCCAAGGGCAAGGAAACCGAAACACAGCAGGCGATAGAAGGCCGTGGAGAGCGCCAGGGTAACGACCAGCAAAATGGCGATGCTGATAGCCAGCGTGAGCAAAGCGCCCAGCAAGATGCTAAGCAGCAAGCCGCTGAGCAACAGCAGGCGAAGCGCCAGCAGGCTGAGCAGGAAAAAGTTGAGCAGCAAGAGCAGCAGCAAATTCAGCAGCTGAAAAGCCGTGATCAGGAAGTGAAAGCGCACGAGCAGGCGCACGCTGCTGTGGGTGGCCGTTATGCCGGCGCGCCCAGTTACTCTTATGAGCTAGGCCCGGATGGTAAACAATATGCGGTGGGTGGTGAGGTACAAATAGACATCTCGCCGGTACCCGGCGACCCACAAGCCACAGTGCAAAAAATGCAACAGGTACGTGCCGCCGCGCTGGCACCGGCCGAACCCTCAGCGGCAGATAGACGCATTGCTGCCGAGGCCTCGCAGCGGCAACTACAAGCACAAGCCGAAGTGGTGCAGCAAACCTCTGCTGTCGTTAGTAACAACCAGGCTGAACCAGCCCAGTCAGTACAGCAAGACAGTAACACCGACGCCAGTGTGAATGGCGAAGCGGCTGTCGGACAGATTTTCGCCGGCCCGCAGATACAAACTGACATTAGCTACAAAGTAAATGATGATGCCGGTGGCGCCATCGTGTTTCCGCAGCGCGACACCCTGGCTGATACCGCTCAGATGGCGCTGCGGCGCAGTGTGATAGCGGGTTTTTACCAGCGTGCTACTGAGCCGCAAATTAAACAGTCATTACAACAAGCCTGACGCCAGCTAAGCTGGCGTTTTTATTGGTGCTTACTTTTTCAGCTTGGCGAAAGCTTCGGCAAAAGCATTACCCATAGCCGCGTTGTTCTCTACCGGTTTACTCTGGCGTGGTGCAGCGGCTTTTTGCTGTGGCCGCGGTGTATTTCTGTCGGCTGCTGTTTTGGGTTGCGGCTGCTCGTCCATGCGCATAGTCAGCGCAATACGCTTACGCTCTATGTCCACTTCCAGCACTTTTACCTTTACCACATCACCGGCTTTGACTACCTGATGCGGATCGCTGACAAACTTATCGGTTAACGATGAGATATGTACCAAACCATCCTGATGCACGCCAATGTCGACGAAGGCACCAAAATTGGTGACGTTGGTCACCACACCTTCTAACAGCATGCCGACAGTAAGATCTTTTAAGGTTTCAACGCCGTCTTTAAAGCTGGCGGTTTTAAACTCTGGCCGCGGGTCACGCCCCGGTTTATCCAGCTCTTTTAAGATGTCGGTAATAGTAGGCACACCAAAGTGCTCATCAGCAAAGGCTTTGGCATCTACCGATTTTAAAAAGCTGCTGTTACCAATAATTTGCTCTACCGATTTTTGATGCGCAGCAAGAATTTTCTCTACCAATGGGTAGGCTTCCGGGTGCACGGCTGAGGCATCCAGCGGGTTGCTGCCGTTATTAATGCGTAAGAAACCGGCGGCCTGCTCAAAGGCTTTTGGCCCAAGACGTGGCACTTTTAACAGCTCTTTACGCTCGTTAAAGCGGCCGTGGCTGTCGCGGTGAAACACGATATTTTGCGCCAGGGTTTTATTTAGCCCGGCCACCCGCGCCAGCAGTGGCACTGAAGCAGTATTCAGATCAACGCCAACGGCGTTTACACAGTCTTCTACCACACCATCGAGTGACTTAGTCAGCAGGCTCTGATTAACATCATGCTGATACTGGCCCACGCCGATCGCTTTGGGTTCAATTTTCACCAGCTCGGCCAGCGGGTCCTGCAAGCGGCGGCCGATAGAGACAGCACCACGCAGCGACACATCCAGATCCGGAAACTCTTGTGCCGCCAGCTCAGAGGCGGAATACACCGACGCACCGGCTTCGGATACCATCACTTTTTGGATATTCAGACCTGTGACCGCTTTAATCACTTCGCCGGCCAGCTTATCGGTCTCACGCGAGGCGGTGCCGTTACCTACGGCAATCAGCTCAACTTTATACTGCTGGCACAAGGCCGCCAGGCTGCGCACTGACTTATCCCACATATTTTGTGGCGCATGCGGAAAAATGGTGGTGTGGTTTAACAGCTTGCCGGTTTCATCAATTACGGTGACTTTAACGCCGGTACGCAGGCCCGGATCCAGCGCCAGTGTGGTGCGCATACCGGCCGGCGCGGCCATCAGTAAGTCTTTCAGGTTACGAGCGAATACTTTAATGGCTTCTTCTTCGGCTTTTTCGCGCAGCTCTCCCAGTAAGTCATTTTCCAGGCTCAGATGCAGTTTTACTTTCCAGGTCCACTGCACTGCAGTACGTAAAAAGGCATCTGCCGCGCGGCCCTCGTCTTTAATATTAAAGTGGCTGGCAATCATTTGCTCGCACAGACTATGAGCGGTTTCCTCGTTAGCATCCGGCACCAGTTGCAGCTGCAAGATTCCTTCGTTACGGCCGCGCAACATGGCCAGCGCCCGGTGTGACGGCGTGGTTTTCCAGCTTTCGCTGTGGGCAAAATAATCACGGAATTTCGCGCCTTCCTGCTCTTTGCCAGCCACCACTGTGCTTTTTACCATGGCATGCTGGGCTAAATGCTGACGCAAACGGGCCAGCAGGTTAGCGTCTTCAGCAAAACGCTCCATTAAAATATACTTGGCGCCATCGAGTACCGCTTTTTCATCGGCAAAGCCGGCGTCGGCATTAATATAGGCCGCGGCTTCGGTTTGCGGGTTCAGCGCCGGGTTTTGCAACAAGGCATCAGCCAGCGGCTGTATGCCTGCTTCAATGGCAATCTGGCCTTTGGTGCGGCGTTTGGCTTTGTAAGGCAGGTACAAGTCTTCTAAGCGGGTTTTATTGTCAGCTGCCAGAATGTCACTTTTCAGCTCGGGTGTTAACTTACCCTGCTCATCAATGGTTTTTAATATCACCTGACGGCGCTCTTCCAGCTCGCGCAGGTAAGTTAAGCGCTGCTCTAAATGCCGAAGCTGGGTATCGTCTAAGCCGCCGGTCACTTCTTTACGGTAGCGGGCTATAAAGGGTACGGTAGCGCCTTCTTCCAACAGCGCGATAGTGGCGACGACCTGCTCTGGGCGAGCGGCTATTTCTGCGGCAATTTGCTTAACAATGATAGACATAACTTACAAAATCCTGAGTACTTACACCCTTTTCGGGTTAGAAAACATCAGCGACAACGCTGATAAGCTGCGCCGATTGTCGCCTGTGTGCGGCAAAAAATCCAATAAACTGCATTAAGCGGGTGAAGAATAACGAATGCTATTAACAAACCACAATTTGCTGCCTGACGGTGTATTAACCAGCACTTCATCATCGACGGCTTTTTTTAGCAGCGCCCGCGCCATCGGTGAGTCTATCGAGATGTAGTCTTTGCGGCCGTATATTTCATCGGGCCCGACGATACGAAATGTCAGCTGCTCGCCCTGCTCGTTTTCTATCTCTACCCAGGCACCAAAAAACACCTTGCCGTCCTGCTGTGGCGAATAGTCGACAATTTTCAGCACTTCCAGCCGCTTGCGCAAAAAGCGGATGCGGCGATCGGTTTCACGCAGTAACTTTTTGTTGTACTGGTAATCGGCGTTTTCACTGCGGTCGCCCAGGCTGGCGGCCCAGGCGACTTTGGCGGTAACGTCGGGGCGCTTTTCGCGCCAAAGATAGTCAAGCTCTTGTTGCAGGGCTTCAAAGCCCTCACGGGTAATAAGATCGGTACGCATGTCGACTATTGTTAAATAACAGAAGGCGTGATGGTAGCAGTTTTTACCGCAGGACTGTATCGGCTGTCAGTTAATTGACGCAAACTTTACCGGGATAAGAGTTAAGCTGCTTAAATTATCAATAAAAACAATAACATGTAAATTATTTTCTATTTGTGCTTGCTGTCATTTAGATGTCACAAAAATATGCTAGCCAGCTAATGACCGCTTGACTATAGTTGTTTTACACAACGATAAGAGGTAACAGCGCATGAAAGCAAAACAAGTCAGTGTAGTCGCCGCGTTACTGGTAGTGGGCCTGACAGGCTGTTCTACTGCGCCGGCAAAATATACTTATGTGGTAGACCCGGATTTAACTGAGCAAGCAAATAACTTAACCCGTACCAGTGCTCACACCGGCCACGTGGTTTGGGTAAACCCGCCACTGAAACGGGTGCCGGTAAACGAGCAGCCATAAAGGTAAAAATCGGCTGACAAACTTTGTAACATAAACAACCGCCAAGGTTTTTCGCCGCGGCGGTTTTTTCGTTTATAGTGAAGCAAATCTCAGGGAGGCTTCATTATGGCCAGTTCAGAAACGCCGAAAATTCTTGTTGTCGATGATGATATGCGTCTGCGTGCGCTATTAGAGCGCTATCTGGTTGAGCAGGGTTACATAGTACGCAGTGTGGCAAACTATGAGCAGATGCAACGCTTAATGGAACGTGAGAACTTTCATCTGCTGGTGTTGGATCTGATGTTGCCCGGTGAAGATGGTTTGTCGATCTGTCGCCGCTTGCGCCAGCAGGAAAATGAAATCCCTATTATTATGCTGACCGCCAAAGGTGATGAAGTTGACCGTATTATTGGCCTGGAAATGGGGGCCGATGATTACCTGCCTAAGCCCTTTAACCCGCGTGAGTTATTGGCGCGGATCCGTGCTGTTATGCGGCGTAAAAGTAAAGAGCTACCCGGTGCACCCAGCCAGCATGAGGGCGTGGTCGAATTTGGCCCATTCAAGTTTAACCTGGCAACCCGTGAAATGCGCAAAGGTGATGAGCTATTACCGTTAACCAGTGGCGAATATGCCGTGCTCAAAGTGTTGGTAAGCCATCCGCGTGAACCGCTGTCACGCGATAAACTGATGAACCAGGCACGCGGCCGTGATTACTCAGCGATGGAGCGCAGTATTGATGTGCAGGTATCACGTTTGCGCCGCATGCTGGAAGACGATGCAGCTAACCCGCGTTATATCCAAACGGTGTGGGGCTTGGGCTATGTGTTTGTGCCCGACGGCAGTGTAAGCTAAATGCGGTTATTGCCCCGCAGTGCCTTTGGCCAAACGGTATTTTTAATTGGCCTTTTGCTGCTGATTAATCAGCTGGTGTCCTACTTGTCTGTGGCGTTTTACGTTATCAAGCCGACAACGCAACAAATTAACCATCTTATTGCTAAACAAATCAAGGTGGTCTTTATCGACGTGGGTCATGATCAGTCCGTGCTGTCGGAAGAGCTGACCAGCCGCTTTCAGCAGGCCACCGGCATTGAGGTATACGATGAGCAGCAGGCGCTGCAACACGGTTTGGCACAAGCCAGCTACTACGGTTATTTTTCCGATCTGATGTCGCGTGAGTTAGGCGGCCCTGCCGAGGTGCGGGTGGCACAAGGCGATACCTATGCTTTTTGGGTGCGGCCACCGCAGGCACCACAGTATTGGGTAAAAGTGCCGCTAACGGGGCTGGATGAAACCGATTTTTCGCCGCTGACGTTTTATTTACTGATGATAGGCGTGCTCAGTGTCGGCGGAGGCTGGCTGTTCGCCCGCCAGCTAAACCGACCACTTAAAAGCCTGCAACAGGCTGCGCTGCAGGTCGGTCGCGGTGAGTTTCCACCGCCGCTACCTGAGCATAAAGGCTCGACTGAAATTATCGCGGTAACCAAGGCGTTTAATTACATGGCGCGCGGTATCCGGCAGTTAGAGCAAGACCGGGCCTTACTGATGGCCGGTGTATCACACGATTTGCGCACGCCTCTTACCCGAATCCGACTGGCGTCGGAGATGATGCACGAACAAGACAGCTGGATCCGCGATGGCATTATTAATGATATTGAAGATATGAATGCCATTATCGACCAATTTATTGATTATTTGCGCCACCACAAAGAAGAGCCCGGCCAAAGAGAGAGCCTGAATACCCTGGTGCAGGAGCTGGTGCAAGCCGAACATTTGCAGCAGCGCCATATTAGTACCCATCTGGCATCTGACTTGCCTGACATCACCCTGCGTCGTATTGCTATCAAGCGCTTGTTGAATAACTTGCTGGAAAATGCCTTGCGCTACAGCGAGGGTGATATTGAGATTTCCACCGGTTTTGAACGCAATCGTAAACGGGTTTATTTACAAATCCGCGATCATGGCCCTGGCATACCCGAGTATCAGATGAAAGCCATGTTTGAACCCTTCACTCAGGGCGATATCGCCCGTGGCAGCGGCGGCTCAGGCCTTGGGCTGGCGATTATCAAAAAGATAGTCGATATGCACCATGGTGATATTACGTTACATAACCATGCTTTTGGTGGCTTGGTGGTGACGGTTTATTTGCCGATGAAATAGAAAATACATTTTTGACTTATTTTTATTCTATTTTGTTACAAAGAAAAGTCTAAAGCCAAAATAACTTTACAGATGTTGCCTGTTTTTTGTCATAAAAATTGACAATGTAGCGTTACATTCTTTTACGGTTGTGATAATAGAGTAGTTACTCACCAACAATAAAAATCCAGGTTGAGTGCATAATCTAACAAGTAGAAGTATGGAGTAGAACATTTTGAAACAGGTTAATAAATCGTTGGTCGCGCTTGCAGTTGCAGTAGCGATAAGCGGTGCTGCTTCAGCAGCAACGCTTGAGCAATTTAAAATGGGTGCCAAAGTTACCGTAGCGGGTATGGATCGAAAAGGTGAGCTGAGCATAGAGCAAAACGAAACAAAACGTGCATCTGCTTACCTGATTGAGTTGCATGCCAAACCAACCAGCGCTGCCTTGTCTGGTCGTACTTATGATGCTCAGCAGGCACAGAATTTATCTGCTGAAATCACCAGCCTACAGCAGCAGGTAAGTGCGCAGTTAACACAGCTAGATCCGGATGCAAAAGTATTAACAACAACCCGTCATCTTGCAGCGTCTGTCGTTGTTGAGGCTAATGATTCAGCACTGAAAGCGTTGGTTAAGCATCCTGCTGTAAAACAAATTCTACCTGTCTATGATAGCAAGCCATTAGTTGCTGCCAGCCAAGAATATATCAAAGCGTCTGCAGTAGTTCAGTCAGGTGTGGCGACTGGTGCGGGTATTAAGGTAGCTGTATTGGATTCTGGTGTTGATTACACCCACGCAGCCTTGGGCGGTGCCGGTACTGAGGAAGCTTATGCGGCTGCTTTTGCAGACCAAGGCCCAGTAAACTGGCCCCAAGGCAAAGTCATTGGCGGTTATGATTTTATCAACAACGACCCGGATCCTATTGACCCTATTACAGAGGGCCACGGAACTTCAGTCGCTAACTCAGTTAACGGTATAGCGCCTGAAGTAGAATTTTATGCTTACACCGTGTGTACCCAGAGTTGTCCGGGTTTAGCACAAATTAACGCACTTGAAGCCGCGATGGATCCAAATGGTGACGGCGATTTATCTGACCGAGTCGATGTAATTAACATGTCATTGGGTGGTGATTTTGGCTCAACGGATACCTCTGGCGGCACCCAACTATTAATCCAGCGTGCGGTAGAGCTTGGCGTTAACATGGTGATTTCAGCTGGTAACGATGGTCCAAATCCTTTTATCGTTGGAGGTCCGAGTACTACTCCTAACGCTTTATCTGTGGGCGCGATGACTCACCCAACAGCCAAGTCTGCGTTCCTTACAACCAGCACTTTAGCTGGTGAAACTGTTGAGATGATTGCAGCAGGTTTTAATCCGGTAGTAGAGTTTAGTTTCAGCAGTGCAGATACCGAGTTGGTGTATATTGCAGCGAACAATCTCGCCTGTGATGCCTTTGCAGAGGATGTAGACTTAACGGGTAAAGCCGTATTGGTTGACCGTGGTGCGTGTAACTTTACACAAAAAGTATTGAACGCTCAGGAAAAAGGTGCAGCGTTTGTCATCATAGCTAATAACGCGGCCGGCGCCGGACCGGTAAGTGCTGGTGGCGATGCACCAGGCATTACCATTCCAACGGTAGGTATTTCGTTGGAAGATGGTGAGGTGATAAAAGCCTTGCTGGCTGAGGGTGAGACAGTCGAATACGCCGTTGTCAGTGAGGCATTTGCTGTACCAGGCGCGATTACCGACTTTACTTCACGTGGCCCGGCGATGGATGGTTTATTAAAGCCTGAAATTACCGCACCGGGTGAAGTCATAATGGTTGCGGATGTGGGTACTGGTACAGGGCTTGCGCCAGCGACCGGCACTTCATTCTCAGGTCCTATTACTGCTGGTGCGGTGAGCTTGTTACGTCAGGCGCGCCCAGAACTAAATGCGTTTGAAGCCAAAGCCATGTTAATGAACACGGCGAATATGAATGTGACAGCTGAGCCTGTAGCGCTGAATCCGCAAGCGGCTTTAGCACCTATCACCATGATGGGGGCAGGTCTGGTTGATGTAGAAAAAGCTATCAACTCGCCTGCAGTTGCTTGGGTGTACGATACCAAATTCGATACTAAGCAAGCTGCATTATCCTTCGGTCTGCAAACTATGACCGAGGTGTCAACATTCACTAAAACAGTTAATTTAAAGAACTTTGGCGCTGAAGCCAAAGTGTACAATTTGTCGGTGCAAGACCGTTTTGCTGATGATACGGCAACGGGCGCTTTAACCTGGTCAATGCCTTCGTCAGTCTCTGTAGGACCAGGTCAGTCAGTGAGCTTTGATGTGCAAGTCACGATTGATCCAACAAAATTACATGACTGGGAGTTAGCAAACGGCAGTGTAACTTCAGAAAAGAACGACTTACTGACAACGGTTGAGTACGATGGTGCGTTATTGCTGAACGATCCTTCTACTGGTGAGAGCCATGACTTACACCTGGTTTATCATATTCTTCCGAAAGCTAACGCTGATCTGAAAATTCGTTCAGATATCACGGAAGAGGGTATTCGTTACATTGTTCGTAACGATGGTGCGGTATCGGTTAGCCCATTTGCAGCTCAGTTGGTTGGCACCTCTGCAAAAGATAATGTGGCGCAAGATTTACGCGCTGCGACTTTGGATGTAATTCCTGCCGATTATTGTACTTCTGGTTACCTGCTGGCACCGAACTTCACTGTTGATCAGCCGTTAATGCATGCTTTGCAGGCGAACTTCTCAGTATTGCTTGATATCGGCGCCAACGGCAGCTGGGATTATGAAGTAATGAGTTTGTTGTTAAGCCGCTTGGGTAGCTTCTCAACCGACCCGGCCTTCACCGGCTATGTTGGGTCATTTGCTGTGCCGTTTGGTACTCTGAGCGGTATTGCTGGTGATGCGTACCATGTGTCCGGTCAGCGTAATGTTACCCTAACAGCGTGTTTGGAAGACGTTGGTTTATCAGCTGCTGATATCGGTTCAGATATCCGAGTGGCTTATCTGAGCTTCAACGATGGTTACAACCTGGGTTCAGTTGGTGGCTTGCCAAATGATGACGCTATCGTCGGTACTGTTAAATTAGCATTGTCACCAGATGTGACCATGACATCTCTTGACGCTGCTGCTGATACACCCTCCTCGTTACCAGCAGCAACCATTCAGGAAGATGCGGCCGTAATTACTGAGTTGGCGCCAGGGCAATCTGCCGTATTGAACTGGACAACTGATCAGGGTTTTGTATTACTATCTGATGTCGGTGATGCCATCGCTGTCGCTGATATTAATGCCGCAGGTCAGGCCCCAACTGTGATAGCGGGGCAGCAGTTTACAGTAGAAGAAAATGCCGCTAACGACACTGTTGTTGGTAGGGTAGACGCTGAAGTTGATTTTACGTCGCCAGTTTCAGAGTTCGTGTTAGCAGCAAGCAGTTCAAACGCGGTTTCATTGCTGAAGAACGGCGACATTGTTGTTAGCAATAGTGCAGTGTTGGACTATGATGCTGGTCTGACGCAGGTTCAGCTAGAAGTTATTGCACTTGATACTGAGGGCAATACATCAGAGCCTGTTACAGTGTTAGTTGACGTAATAAACCTGGCAGATGAGACGCCACAGGTTACTACGACATTAACTCAGGCTGCATTTGATGTTGGTGCGGCAGCTGGCACCAAAGTTGCTGACATTGAAGTAGAAATTACTGAAGCGGATGCTACTTTAATGCAGTTATCGACAAACAGTGATTTGTTTACTGTGGTAGATAACCAGCTAGTGTTACGCCGTATGCCAACTAAAGCAGATGCCAAAACGCATAACGTCGTGGTAACTGCTACTGATTCGGCCGGTATGGTCGGCACTTCTGCACTAAACATCAAAATTAACAAACCATCCAGTGGCAGTTTCGGTTGGTTTAGCTTACTGGCGTTACCCTTACTGTTGTTACGCCGTAAACGTGCTTAATTAGGCAGTGCCCCAAGTAAAAAGCAGAGCTTGAAAGCTCTGCTTTTTTGTTTTTGCTAATCGATAATATTTGCCGGCTAGAGCAAGTGGTTAAGTCGCTTTGCCAACGCTTGTTGCACGGTGTTATCCCGCCAATACTGGTTATGTGACAGTGGGTTCCAACTGGCCGTTAACCAGCCCCAAAAGCCGCCTTTGGCGTTCACTTCAATATCCGTTACCAGGCTGGCATAGGCGTCTGACAAGCCCGCCATTGGCCAGCCAAGCACATCATCTTTGTCATAAAAGTTATACCAGACAAAGTCGGTGTTAGGCTTAGTAAAGGGGATAATTTGTTCTATTGCATGGGCGGCAACAAAAATCGGAATATTGCAGCCAGTAGTGATTATCGCCGACAGCCTATCGCCGCGTAAAAAGGCGATGTCATCATCGGTAAGTGGTGTATCGCCACTGATCCCGGCCTGATAGCGTTTTATGTCACGCCAGATGCCAGCTGCGGGTTTATTACCTGCCTTGGCTTGCTGGGCATCCCACAGATAGCACGACAATACATGGCCACCCAATGAGTGCGCCAGGAATACCAGCTGGCCATCTGTGGCTAGTTGTTGGCGGGCAACATACAGGGTGCGGGCAATTTTTAACTGACCGTAATGGTACAAGCTATGCGGCTGCTCTTTGCGGTGCTCCAGTGCAGCGGCGTCGGCAAAACCAAACAGCATAAAGCGGCGCAGCGCCGCCCAGCGTAAACCTTTTCCCAGCGCCTGCCATACCCGCTGCTCGTTATACTGCAATAAATCCTGGTAATACACTGCAGCACAATAAAGCGGCTTGTCAGCCAGACCGGCTTGTTGTCGTAACTGATGAAACAACGGCTCAGCGTAGTTGGGCTGAGTTTCCCCCATGCCATGCAGCGTGATCAGTGCGACCTTGTTCATTACAGCCTAAGTGCTCCTGGTTATTGTTGTTCTGGCCTTTGTAGGTTAAACCGAATAAGCCGTTTGGTATGTTGCTGTATCTCTGCTGGCGTAAAGTACATGGGTTGCCACTTTTGATTGCGGTATAACAGCGTTTGGTCATTAAAATGCGGCGACTGCGGATCATGTGCCTGGCTATAGGCATGCAGCATACTGGCTTTTGGGCCTTGCCCGGTAAATTCCATTGCCATGACAAAACTAGAACCGGAGTTTAACGTATAGGCTTCGCGCGGCTCACCTGCCAGCAAGTGCAGCAACAAGGGCGAGTCGGGCCTGCCGATGCCGGTAATATTATTCGCCAGCTCTGAGGTACTGCGTGACTGCTGGCTACCTTCGGCCATATTAAATAGCCCCTCATATGAATAGCCACCTGGCATCGCAATTGGCGTTTGGCCTTCAGCTTTAATGAGATATTGCATACTGGCCAGTGTTGCATCAGGCGCTATGCCCGCTTGCTGTAAACGCAGAGCCGCCTGACCTAATGCCTGTAGTACAGGATCCGCTAGCGGATTGTCAGCAGTGGCTAAGCCGTCAGGGGTATGCAGAGGATCATTGGCATCAAAGGGAACAGCATAAAGCTCAGGCTGAAGAGCGGCATGCGCCGGGCTTCGAAACGCTGCCAGAAACTCGCGCATTACATGGGCGCCGCGGCTGTTAAGGTTGTAGCGGCCATCCCAGTTTGCCAGTGCCTGACATATCGGCTGCAAATCAATACTCTGCTCAGTGGTGGCATTTGTATATAGGGGATTGGCCAGGCAATGCTGTACTAACTGCTGACGAAAGCTGCCGGAGAATAAACTCTCGTTGCGGTTAAATACTTGCCGCAGCTCTGCGGCGCTAAAACGCTGGTCTGCGCCCATCAGTTGCGGGCTGTTTATCAACTGGCCATTGTAGCGACTGCGCGGGCTAAGCTCGCTACGCTCTGGCCCGTACATCAGGCTGTAGCCTTCTAGTGGCTGTTGTGGGTTGACCAGCCAGTGACTGCTATTGGCATTAAACACATAATCACGGCGGCTCAGCTGGGGCGCCTGTTGCAGGGGCACCAGGCCGGCGCCATGCGTCAGGCCGCTGTCTTGCCATTCAAATATGGGCTCGCTACCGGGCAACAACACGGCACCGTCACCACCCAACCAAAGCGCTGCCAGGGCCGGTGACTGGCTGGCCTGACGCCAGTAAGCCTCGGCTACAGGGTGTAGCTGGGGCACCTGGCTGGCGTCAATATAATGCACGGCGCCACTTTGCTCAGTGACTAAGGTATTCACCCAGGGAATACCCTGATGCTGCGCCAGCGCATCCATCAGTTCGGTTTTACTGCGCGCCTGGCCAATGGCCAGCCATTGCTGCAGCATACGGTAATTACCGGCATTGGCATCGCGGTAACTGATAACAGATTGGGTTGTCCAGCCAAGGCTGGCGTCCAACGGGCTTAAATCCAACAGTGGGCCATAATGGCTGTGGTAAAACGTGCGCGACACTTGTTGTACACTGCCATCAGGCAAGCCAATATCAACACTCACCTGTTGCGGGCTAAAGTCGCGGTAGGTATTACCATAGCGGTAACGCAGCGGATTTTCCGGGTCTAGCTCCAGCTGATAAAAAGTAAATTGTTTCGACTGCGAAATCGTGTGAGTCCAGGCTAGATGTGGGTTAAAACCGATCAGTACTGTTGGCAGACCAACCAGGGTCACGCCGCTAACATCCAGCTTGCCGGGAATGGTTAGGTGCTGCTGAAAAAAACGCAGTTCACCATCCCACGGAAAATGCGGGTTGGCCAGTAAGGCCCCCTGTCCATTGGACGTCGTATCGCTACCCAACGCCCAGCCATTACTGCCCAAACCACGACTGGTAAGAATATGTTCAGCTTGAAATGTGGGGGCGACCTGCTGCTGGTTGTTTGGCAGTGGCGGTTGGGCAACGGCCATGGGCAGCAGTAAGTTGCGGCTGCTAGCCAGGCCGGCTAAGTCCAGATGATAGGCCAGTAACTCGGTGGCGGTGATCGGGCTAACCCAGCTGGCCTGACGACATGGGCTGGGGTAGGCATCTGGTGTTAACTCAGCCAGTCGGTCGTTAAAGCCGCTGACAAAGCCCTGCAGCAGCTCGCCAGCTTCCTCCGGCAGTTGCAGCAGATAGTGTTGTGCCTGGCTGGGATAATCAAGAATTTTGTAACCAAAGTCAGACAGCACATTAGATTGTTGCTGGCCTGGGCCAAAGTGGCGCGACTTCTCGCCTTTGAGTTTAACGATTTGTTCGGCCAGTGTGCAGAGGTTCTCCTCGGCCTGAGCATAACCACTGCCATAACCCAGGCCGTAATATGAAGTGGCTATAATGTGTGGCACGTTAAAGTCGGTATAGCGGATTTCTACTTTGTCTTTACAGCCGGCCAGACAAAAAAACGCGGTTAATACAATTAAGCTTCGCAGCATCTGATTCTCTCCCTGAAAAATAGTCCCGGATACTGCTGGGAAACGGATCAGATTATGCGGTTAGCGGTGCAGTTTTGCCAGATTAATATAAATAAATTGTGTAATTTATGTGCTATTTTTCTGGGTTTGGTCAGTTTTATGTTGCTGCAGGTAGGCATACAGATGCTCGGTAAAAAAACCGTGCATTAAAAAGCGTTGGCCTAAATTCCATGGGCCGACTAAATAATGCGGATATTTGTTATAGGCCAGCTCACGCAGGCTGTTATCACCCACCAGATCGCCAATACGAATGGCGATAGACTGGTCCAGGTTAAAGCCGTTAATCGCATCACGGTACTCTTCACGGGTTAACAATAAACAAAACAAACACATAAACAGCGCATGCGAAGTTTCAAAATCCAGCCACTGGGTGCGTTTTTCAGCAATGTCAAAGCGCCGCATATCAATGCTTTGCCAATGCTGCCAGTTCAGCTCACCCGGGCCTAGAGGTTGTTTTGGCGATTGCCAGTGGCCCAGTTCAGCAAACAGGCGAAACAGTTCCTGGTCGTGCTCAACAAAGCTGGCGTGTTGCATATCGGCGATACTTTTCGGATACAGCCGCACCGGGTTAAAACTGACATTGGGGCTGTTGGCAGCGAGAAAATTCAGCACATTGGACTCGGTAGCATAGTGGCGCAAGATCAGTAAATTCGCTTCTTTACTAACAAAGTGTGTGCAAAACCAGCAAATTAACCGTTGCAACGTGTTGTGCGCGCTAAACTGCGGCAGCGGCAGGCGTTTAAACAGCCAGATCAGGTGCAGTAATACGGCAAAAATAAACTGCAATAGCGGCCTTGCACTCCAGCGCAGCGGGTTTTGCAAATCTTTTAACCAGAGATCCAGCGCAGCCTGCTCTATCGGCAGTGAGTTGTCGTTAGCGATAGCGCGCAGATAGGCGCTGTAACCGGCTTTATTCGCTGTAGTCATGGTCGGTTTCTTCCAGTTGCAGGCAATACAGTTTTGCCGTTACGCGGGCGGTGCGCACTATGGCGCTGAGCTGAGCCGGGCTCTGGCATAAGCGGTTAAGTAGCTGATACAGCTTTTGCATATGGTTATCATCGTTCGCGCCATGGTAGCGCATAAAGCGGGTATAACTGCCATCGCCGCCCGTAGCCCGGTCGATTTGCGTTGCCCAGTTGTCGGCCATTTTCTGGCCTAAACCTTCAATAATCCACATAGCACCCACCAAATCGACTGGGTTTGGCTGGCTGGCACGGTACATTAAAAAACCGTGTAAGGCTTCGGTGCCAATATTGCGCGGTGCCGTTTGAATATCGGCTAAGTTGCCGCCGGCGGCAACATAATCGCGCTCGAGCATTTCGTAGTCGCGGTGCTCTTCTCGGGCATGGCCGATAATGGTGGATCGCACATCGCTGTAATCACGGTCAAAGCTGGAGGCACAGCGGCTGATCCAGCGCGAGCCCTCTATCACCTGCTGGCGCCAGTTGAGCAATAGCTGGCAATAATCAGCTTTGCTAAACTGGCCACGCTCTAAACGCTGGAGCAGTGGCACCCGACCCAGCTGGCGCTCAAAGTCAAACCATACCCGCATCAGTGCCTGTAAACACTGCTGGCTGTGTGGGTTTAATACGTGCTCTGTCATGGTTCCACCACGGTAAGTTGCATATAGGCGTTATTAAAGCGGCCGCTCTCGGGCACCATACACAAAATGGTATCGCCCACCTGATGTGGCTGGCTGGTGCGAAATTCGTCCAACATAATAAAAATAGACGCGCAGCCGGTATTACCGCGGCTATACAGGTTTGAATACCACTTATGCTCGGCAATACCAACGCCGGCGCGCTGCATCATGTCGAAAATTTTGCCTTTAAAATAATGCGATGAATAATGGCACAGCACATGGTCTATCTTGTCTGGCTGTACCCGACCTTCGCTGATTAACCGCAGGTAGCCATCGACACCCAGTTTGACGATATTTTCCAGTAAACGCACATCCTGACGAATTAACAGGGCACCGTCTGCTTCAGCCTCGGCATAGCTGGCATAGTCCTGCCAGCCAGCGCTATGGCTACTACTGGCATAACCCACGCTCATGCACACCGGGTACGCATCGGCATGTGAAAAACTGCGGATCCAGTCGATACGAAAGCACTTGCCGCGCGGCTGGGTTTCCAGCAGGAGGGCGCCGGCGCCGTCGGATAACATCCAACGCAGAAACTCAGCGTTAAAATCCAGCTCTGCGCCAGCGGCTTCATAGCGGCTGGCTTTAAATAAGCGTGAGGTCAGCTCACTGGCCACCACCAGCGCGTTTGGCTGTTCGCCGGTTTTCAGATTAGTAAAGGCGGCTTTGAGTGCCATCAGGCTACTGGAGCAAATGCCGTGGCTGCTATGCAGTTCAATGTCGCTTAACCCTAGCTCAGCCTGCAGCATAGAACCAAAACCCGGCAGCACTATATCGCCCTGGCTGGTGGCCGCGCTGAGCATTTTAATCTGCCGTTTGCCTAAAAAGCTGCTGCTCAGGCAATGCTCGGCCGCTTTGGCTGCCATGCCGGCGTTTGATATGGTGGTGTTGTGGTTGGCATCAATTGCATAATGCCGTGTTTGAATGCCATTAGACTGTAAAATGCGCCGTCGCAGCCGGCTGGGTTTGCCGTGCACTAACCCCAGCAGTGGTTCTATTTCATCGTTGTTAATAGCCGGGCCGGGTAAAAAGTGGCCGCTACTGGTGATATAAACGTTCATGCCTGCACCTGCGACCGCTTCAGTGCCGCGATTAAGCAGCGCAGGTTTTCTTCCATATACGGCAGCACACAGACTACAGCCATAAAGCCAAGATAATACGGCAAATACCCCTCGCCACCGTGGGCATAGGGCATGCGCTGCAAGTAAAACTCGCCCTGCCAGTTAAAACTGACCAGCTTAATAAACACCGGGTAGTTAATCACGATAATCAGCAGCAGCATATACAGTGGCAGGGTGGCCAGATAATTGTGCGCGTGCATCTCCCACACGCTGATATGGCGCTTAGGCGCCGCATAATGCACGTCGTAATGCGCCACCAGTTCATGTGCCAGCCAGGCGGCGAGGCAAATCAGCATGATCAGAACATTCACTTTAAACAGCAGGCAGAGCAAAATCGGCACTGCCATTTGTATGCCCATCAGCGAGTGAATAAGCGACTCTTTTAAGCCTGAGGTCTGCTCGATGCGGGTAGCGCGGTGGCAGCACCAGTCAATAAAACCGGCAATACCCCAAAGCGGCAAAAACACATACAACATTAACTGAATAAGCAACTGACTGGTTTGCAACACCGGACTCCTGTTGGTGCCTCGACAGCGGTTTACTATAGCTGAAGGTTAATACGATGTGGACCATTTTATCGATAACACTAAAACAATGTTGCTGATATGCGCGCTAGCGCACGGACTGCCCCTGCCTTATGGCGCTACAGTGCATCACCGGCCAATACAGCCCTGTAACGGCGGTAAATGATGACGAGGTTAGCATGAACAAATATGACGAGCAGTATCGTGGAGATCCTGTGGCTAAAACTGCCAAAACAGACGCTGCCGGCAAGAATGCTCAGGCAGACAAGGGGATCAGCGGCGATAAATCGGCCCCTGGCGCTAAATCAGTTCAGGTCACGCCAGCCAATGCAGTTAAGACAAAATGGCCGCAGCAGGTGAAAGCAGCCAAAAGCCAATGGGGCAAGCTTAGCGAAGCCGAGATTCTTAAAAGTGAGGGTGACCCGCAACAGCTTAGCAATCTGGTGCAGCAGCGCTATGCCATCGGCCGCGACATGGCCGACAAGCAGGTTGCCAGCTTTTTGGATAAATGCAAGCTGGCATAGCCAGTATCTTCAGCCGGTGCTGCATTAAGGTGCCGGCGGATCCTTTAGTAATGCAAGGAATATTGTATGAGCCACATGAATAACCGCTTGCTACTGGCATCGGCTATCACGCTGATATTGGGTAACAGCCCGGTGTTGGCCGAAGATGCCGCTAGGATTAACAAGCAAAGTGAGTCAGTCGCCAATGCGCGTCAGGAAGCACAAATTTGGACTACCTATGCACTAAGCCCTTACCTCAGAGCGCACGACCTGAGTGTCAGCGTACAGGATGGCAAAGCGACGCTCACGGGCAATGTCGATGAGGAATTGCACAAAGAACTGGCGCAGGCTATTGCTGCAGGCGTCAGCGGTATAGAAACCGTCGATAATCAGATAAAGGTGGACGCCGAATACACCCGGCCACAGCGCAGTACCCGTGGTTTTGGTGATGTGGTAGACGATGCCGCTATAACCACAGCCGTAAAGTCTAAGCTGATGTGGAGTAAGCATACCGAGGGTATGGACACCAAAGTTGTGACAGATAACGGTAAGGTTGAGCTGTCTGGCACCGTTGCCACGCAACAGGCAAAACAACACGCCGAAAAACTGGCAAAAAATACTGATGGTGTGCGTTCGGTAAGCAATCAGTTACAGGTCAGCAATAACCCGGCGGCCGGCAAAGCCTACACCGACGATACCAAGGGCACACTAATAAGCGACAGCTGGATCACCACTAAAGTGAAGTCGACGTTTATGTACTCCAGCAATGTCAGCGGTGCTGATATTTCAGTGAATACTGAAAAAGGTGTTGTGACGCTGTCAGGCAAGTTAGATAGCGGCGCAGAGCAGGCGTTGGCGATAGAGCTGGCGCAAAATATCCGTGGTGTAAAAAGTGTTACCTCAAAACAGCTGATTTTCTAATGTCACTTTTATGCAGCTAATGTGCGAAACCGCACATTAGCACCATAGCCTTCGCGTTAGGCTGAGCAAAGCCCAAAGTTAACCTCCAACATAATAGGCCGCTAACATGAATGAGCCGCAAAACTGCGACGCGCACTTGCTGCGAAAAACCGTACTGCAGCTGTGTACAGAAAGTCAGCACGCGGAGCTGGTGAGAATGCGCTGTGAGCTGATGTTGCAGCATGATATGTGGCAGCGACAGCAGCAACAACTCAAGCAGGATAACCAGCTGCTGTTAGTGTCGCTATTACAAGCCGGGGTATTACATGCTGGTGCCCAAACGCAGCTTAAGCAGCTGACACAAAGTAGCCAGCGTGATGCACTAACACAAACGTTAAATCGCAGCATTATGTTAGACCGTATTCAGCAGGCTATCAGCCTGGCGAAGCGGCAACGGGGCATTTTTGCTGTACTTTTTATTGATCTGAACAAATTCAAACCTATCAACGATCAATACGGCCATGCCGTTGGTGATACGGTATTACAGCAGGTTAGTAGCCGGCTAAAGCACACCATACGAGAGAGTGACGCAGTAAGCCGGCATGGTGGTGATGAGTTCTTGGTGTTACTGAACAGCATTAAACAACAACAGGACGCTCATATTTTTGCTGGCAAACTGATTAACGTACTGGCAAAGCCATATCACTTAGCTATTGGTGCCTTATCACTGTCGGCCAGTGTCGGGGTTGCCTGTTACCCGGCTGATGCCCACGATGCGCAGGCACTGATCGGTTTTGCTGATGCAGCGATGTATCGGGCAAAACAGCGGGGTGGTGGTTATGCCAGCTAGCCCTGTGGTTTGTTAACGTAACAGTTTTCCGCTATGCGCGCTAGCGCACCGACCATACCGCGTCGTTGTGTCATGGTATCTCAGGGCGCAGCTTCACTGCAGCCCGCCACTAGCAGGAGCGACAGATGAATACCTTTATTAGCCTTCCCGGTAACGGCAGATCCTGGTGCGTCCAGCCTCAGCCGTGCAAATTGGCGCTGTTCGGCGCCTTGATGGTGCTGACAGCCTGCTCGGCCTCACCTAAGCCACCACAGGCCGAATTGCAAGCGGCAGAACAAGCCATAACCAATGCTGAGCGTGCTCAGGTGGTGCGCTATGCCAGCATTGAGTTAAACACAGCCCGTACTGAGCTTACTGCGGCCCGAACCGCCATAGCCCAGAAAAACATGCCACAGGCCGAGCGGCTGGCGTTGCAGTCAAAGCTCAGTGCTGAGCTGGCAATCGCCAGAGCGGAGCTGTTAAAAGCGCAGGCGATAAACGAGGATATGCAGCAAAGTATTAATGCGCTGCAACAGGAAACACAACGTAACCTGTCAGGAGTAAAACCATGAAAACGACCAGCGGACTTCGTAAAACACTACTGAGTTTGAGCCTTGCCACTGTTTTTATCAGTGGCTGTGCCAGTGCACCTAAAGCGCCGGATGGCGCAGCGGCCGTGCGTCAGCAGTTAACCCAATTACAGGCAGATGCACAACTGGCCTTGTTAGCCCCTCTGGCTATTAAAGAGGCTGAGCGGGCGGTATTGGTGGCAGAGCAACCCGAGAAAAACAGCGCCCTGGCCGCACATCGCGTTACTATGGCTGAGCGCAAAGTCACTTTGGCCAGCACTCAGGCGAAAACCCGCAGGCTGGAGCAGCAGCGGGCACAACTGAGCCAGCAGCGTGATGACATCAGACTTAATGCACGCACACGAGAAGCCGAGCGGGCGCAGGCCGATGCCCGCAGCGCCCGCACTGATGCCTCTGGTGCCCGCAGTGAAAGCGAGCTAGCCAGACGACAAGCTATAGTGGCAGAGAACCGCGAACAGATGGCATTGTCTGATGCGCGAGCTGAGCGTGAGCGTGCAGATAGAGCCGATGCCGCCAGCCAAAATTTGCGGGATGAAGTGGCAGAGCTTAACGCACGGCCTACAGACAGAGGTTTGGTGGTGACACTGGGTGACGTACTGTTTGACACGGCTAAGGCTGAACTCAAACTGGGCAGCGATAACCATCTGGACAAACTGGCGCAGTTCTTAAATACCTATCCTGAACGCATCGCGCAAATTGAAGGGCATACCGACGATATTGGTTCTGACGCCGCCAACATGCTGCTATCACAACGGCGGGCTGATACGGTAAAAGCCTTTTTAGTGGCGCAAGGTATTGCAGCCAGCCGGTTAAGTGCAATGGGCAAAGGTGAGGGCGAGCCGTTGGCCGCGAACACTTCGGCTGATGCCAGGGCGCAGAATCGCCGGGTAGAGGTGATTATTGCTAAGTCGCAAGAATGACCATTATCGACGCTAAGCGCGACAGCGCACCGACGTTGGTACGGCAAACCGACATACTGTTGCTAGGACGCTGGCAAGCCTGCCAGCATCACTTATCAGTGGAGTTATTATGGAACAGCTAACAGATCCAACCACCAGTAACAATACCTTTAGCCGTAAAGTTGATACGGCATCTGGTAGCGTGCATCGTGCAATTGACAGCGCAGCGGATGCCGCAGCGCCGGCGCTAAAACACATGACTGCCAGTGCGCACAGTACGGTAGATAAAATGGCCAATGGTGCCAATCATGCTGCCGAGGCGATATCCACAAAGGGTGCACAGCTGCAGCATCTGCAGCAGCAACTGACCGACAGTACGCGCCTTCAGGTGCGCAATCACCCGCTAATGTCGATTGGTCTCGCGTTGGCCGGTGGTGTGTTATTTAGCTGGTGGCTAAGCCATCGCAGTGGTGGCGGCGATGCCAGCTGACTCAACAAAGGCACCCGCTGATGCGGGTGTTTTTTCATCTGAAAGCGATGTCAGTACCCAATGGCACTGTTGGTGGCAACAAGCCCGGGCACTGCTATATGACCAGCTGCAGCTGATCACGCTGGAAGGTGAACGCGTAGCCTACAGCATGGTAGCGCTGTTGGTGTCTGCTCTGTTAGTAGGCTTATTGGTACTAACGCTGTGGTTTATGCTGCTGGCGCAAATCGTGTTGTTTGCCCAGCAGTATGGTGTATCGCTGGCACAGGCGTTGGCACTGGCAACAATAGCTAACTTACTCGGCGTGTGGCTGCTGCTGCGTCGCTGTCGGCATTACAGCCGGCTGTTACGCTTTCCTGCCACTATGCGCAGCTTGCGCCAGCTTACTGCTGATGACAAGGTGGGCTGACATGGATGCCGATAAACGTATTACATTGCTGTCATGCCGGCTACCCCAGCAGCGCCGTCAGTTAGTTCAGCAAAGCCGGCGGTTAGGCCTGGCGGTGAGCGACAAAGCCAGTTCGCCGGTGGGGCTGGCCGTTGCGATGGTTAGCGGCGCAATACTGGCCTGGTGCTGGTGTCGTGCAGATACTGCTGACCATACCGGCTCGGTGCCGTTTGTCAGGGATTGGCATTCTGCCGCGCGAGCCCTTCTTATGGTGTGCCTTGGGCGCAGTGTGGTCTGAGCGGGTTAGTGGGCTCGCCCAGTACTGAGCGGTAGTCATCCAACTCCGCTTGATAACATTCACAGGCCAGATGCTTCAGTGCCCGTCTATTCAAAATACTCATCATGCCTCTGCTGTAGCTTATTAACTGCTGCTGTTGCAACAAACCCGCCGCCACGGTGATACCACTGCGGCGCACACCTAACATGTCAGCCAAAAACTGGTGGGTAAGATAAAACTGATCGCTATGTGCACGGTCATGGCTCATTAATAACCAGCGCGCCAGTCGGGGACTGAGTTCATGAAAGTGTGCACAGGCCGCACTTTGTGATAACTGCGACAGTTGCACAAACAGGTATTGTTGCAGGATGTGCCGCAAGTGCGGGCACTGCAGCAATACTTGCTGTAGATCGGCGACCTCAATACGCCAGGCAGTGCCCTTGCCCTGCACCACTGCCTGCATTGGCGCCTGGCTAATGCCCAGTGCCAGTGTGACACCCAGCATGCCTTCGTTGCCAATTAAGCCCATTTCCAGCGGTTTGTGACCGGCCAGTTTTGTGACCAACGAGATAAAGCCGCTCAGTGGAAAGTACAGGTAACGGTAACGTTGATTGGGTTCACAAAGAATATCGGCAAATTGCAGCTGCACCACATCACAATGCTGCAATAAAACATGGCGGTCAGCGTCAGCTAACAGTTGCAGCAGGTGATTAGTGATAAGCGGGGTAGACATAACAGACATGGCAGAGACTCCCAGCACTGGCATTGCCATTTTGGCACAAGACAGGTGCTGTGCAGCCTTGAATAGGGATAGTGCCGGTATTTTTAGCCGCGGTCTGTGCGGTCAGACACGCAGTGAACAAGAAGGCGTAAGGATTGGCAACAAACGATCGGTTTCGGCTTTTACTACGGCATAACATTCACAGCTGAGTTGTTCCAGCTTAGCCCGGTTTGTCACCAGGATATGGCCCCGGCTATAGTCAATAACGCCTTGTTTGTGTAAGCGGCCGGCCGCTTCAGTAACGCCCTCGCGCCTTACACCGAGCATATTGGCAATCAGCTCCTGCGTCATTACCAGATGGTTGTCTTTTAAGCGGTCCAGTGACAGTAACAGCCAGCGGCACAGTTGTTGGTCAATACTATGGTGGCGGTTACAGACGGCGGTTTGTGCCATTTGAGTTAACAGCGCTTGTGAGTATCGTAGCAATATGTGCAGTAGTTGGCCGTGGCGGTTAAATTCATCCTTCAAACGATGGCCTAACATACGATAGGCAAAGCCGGCGCTCTGGACTATAGCGCGGCTGGTGGTGCTGTCACCGCCCATAAACAAAGAAACACCCACCATGCCGTCATAGCCCACCACTGAAATTTCAGCGGATGAGCCGTTTTCCATCACGTATAGCAACGACACTATGCAGTCGGTAGGAAAATACACATAGCGCATCACATCGCCTGATTCATAAAGCACTTTACCCAACGGCATTTCTACTAAATCTAAATGTGGAAACAACCGCTGTTGCACATCGGTTGGCAGCGCATTTAACAAATGATTTTGTACAGGCGTGTGTTTTGATGTCATGGAAGTACTTAGTGGTGATGACATGCCAGAAGCCTGCATAAAAAGAGTCCTTTTGCTTAGTTAGTAATACTAAGTATAGTTAAACTACCTGTTAACTCTGTACGCTAACGTACATATAACACAAACGGCTCACTTAACCCGCATGGCATTTTTTACTGCTGTTACGCCGGTAACGCCGCGCGCTACGCGCATGGCAGTATTAATATCGTCTTGTGAACTGACAAAACCACTTAGCTGCACTGCACCTTTAAAGGTTTCGACATTAATTTCACTGACCTTAAGTGAAGCGGTATTTAAGATTGCTGCTTTTACTTTGGTGGTTATGACGGTGTCGTCAATGTACTCACCAGTGCCTTCTCTGGTGCTGGTAGCACCGCAGCCCATCAGGATAAGACTGAGCAAGCTAAAAAAGCATAACGCATAGATATTGCGGGTTTTCATATTTACTACTCCTGTTAAATGCCGGTGAGTTTGTTTTGCCAATAAAGCTTAAACCGCAATTGGCGTTAACTCTGTGCTGCAGCGAACAGAGCCCGTCAACTTATTGCTTTAGGCTAAGACAAAAGCTGCAGCAACATTTTCGTTGCCGGCAGACTTTTAAGCAGGAGAACCTACGATGAGCGATCAACAAAACACCAGTGGCATGTACAAGGGCACTTTGAATGGGCCGGGCCCACAGCTGATGGGCGCAAACACCTTAGTGGGAAACAGTGTGGTTAACCATAAAGAAGAAAGTTTGGGCGATATCAAAGAAATTATGCTGGAAGTGAGTAGCGGCAAGGTAAGTTATGCCGTGTTATCGTTTGGTACTTTTCTGGGTATGGGCGAGAAGCTGTTTGCCGTGCCCTGGGATGCACTTAAGTTAGACACGCAAAACAAGCGCTTTGTGCTGGCAATTGATAAAGCACGTTTAAGTAACGCCCCGGGCTTTGACAAACATAAATGGCCAAATATGGCTGACAAAGCCTGGGCAAAACAAATTGATACTTACTACTCTGCATCTTGAATACCCCCCGCTATTCCAGCCAATCCAACCTAACCCGCTTCTGTGCGGGTTTTTACTCTTGTGTTATCTACCGCACATACAACAGCAAAGTGCTGTCGCATAGTTAAGTTTCTCACACCGTTAACAGGCAGAACCTTATGTTAGAAACTCTTGTTGTACTCCTGATTGTACTTTGGGCGCTGGGCTTGGTGTCTTCCTATACTATGGGTGGTTTTATTCACCTGCTGCTGGTTATTGCACTGATCGTTGTTGCCATAAGATTGATACGCGGCCGGCGTATATGATAGCCGCCAAAAAGGAGCCTCTGATGCAACAAAAAAGTAGCCCGATAAGTCAGGTTCACGCTGTAGTGGCGTTGCCAGCGAAGATCATCATATCGCCAAGACGTAGTTATACCCAGCTGCAGCAAGCGCTGGCGCAGGCAGAAGCCATTACAGAGCGCACCCTGTGCGAGATGTTGGCTTTGCGGCAAAGTCAGATGGGGGATAATACCAACGCTAATGCCATGCTGCAGAGCCAGCAGCACCTGCAGCAATTAATAAAACAGGCACAGCGGAACGGTACAGGCTTTGCGGTATTTTATCTGCAGGTGGACGATTATCAGACTGTTGCTCACCGCTACGGTGCTGCAGTGACGCAGCAAGTCAGCGCATTGATCTCAGCCAGGCTGTTAGGTGCCGTGCGTTCTTGTGACCAGGTAAGCAAGCAAGCTGATGGTCAGTTTCTGTTGTTAATCACAGACGTGAAGCGGGTATTTGATACCGTGCTGGTAGCGGAAAAACTGTTAAAAAAGTTGGCTGCGTTAAATGGCTTGTGTCATGCAACCCATGCCATCTCTGTCAGCATAGGCATTAGCCGGTATCCGCAGGACGGAGCAGACGGTATAACGTTGTTAGAGCGTGCCGCGGCCGCCTTGTTGTGCGCGCAGCAGCGCGGCGGAAATCAGTTCTCGTTATTGCGTTAGCTTTATGACGTTAACTTTGCCTGCTAGCGCAAAAATTTTTGTACATACCAGCAGCTGGCGCTGATTTGATACTGCTGTTGCCTGGCCCAGGCCAGACCGTGGCGGACTAACTTTTCTGCCAGGCCTTTGCCGCGAAATGTTGGTGGCACAAAGGTATGATGAAAATTGATACTGCTACCGTTTAGGGCATAATCTAACACGGCTTCAGCGCCATCCAGTTGCAGTACAAAGCGCTGCTGCTCACGCTGGTGCTGAATAACCGGTTCTGTCATGCGTCTTCTTCCTCCAGCCAGGATGTGTCGGGCAATTGCGCCAGATGTGCAGCATAGCGCTCTAAGTTAAAGCTTTGCTGGTGCTCTATCACATCAATCATTTCTGGTGCTAACGCGCAGGCAATAAGCTCAATGGCTTCATCGCGGCTATGGCCGGTCATACGCAGTCGCATCAGGGTTTCAGTCACTTGCTTGGGGTAATTGTCGGCCAGCTGGTTTTCGATGACTTCAAATAACATGGCCTGGTCGAGCAGCTCATCGCTCATAAAAGCTCCGCGAGGGAATGGGTTTGCGCCAGTATGGAAGAACTGTTGGATAATGCCAAATGAAGAATTAGCCTGGCCCAACTTCTCATTCCTGTTAATGATGAAACTCGATATAAATACTGTCTAAATTTCCTGAGTTTTCTTCATCAATGGTAGCAGTTAAATCAAAGTGTTCGGAAAACACATCTAATTTGTCAGCCATCTCAAAGGTATCGGGGTAGCGCTGCAAAAACTGTTCGACGTTGACTGGTTGTTTTAACAGGCGCAGATAGCTGGTAATTTTCTCTCTTCCCGCTGCTGACCTGATTAGCGGCTGCAGGCGCACTGCAACTGGCTTGCCGTCGGCAAACTGAATCGAGAAAATGTTGTCATAGATAACTTCGGACACTTTACCGTTATAAATTTGATGTAATACCGGTAATTCAGAGACTGCGCTGTACCAAGACGTATTTGTCATGCTATCTGCTATGGCGTTTAGAGCAACTTGTATAGCAGGGGGCTCTACTAACTGAAGTTTGAGTTCTGGTTGTTTCAGATCGGCAGTTGTCAGTGATAACGCAACCAGTCTTGCGTCAACGTCATCACTGTTCAGGCTGTTGTACACCGTAAAATCAAGTTGCAGCAACTGTTGCTGCCAGACGATTTGATAGCGGTTCGGGTTCACTTTGTGTAACTTGGTGTCGTAATGCTCCTTTAATTCACTTAGCAGACTACGGGGGCCAAAACGTTGGTCCAATTGCCACTCTTGTTTATCGAAACGACTGTCTTCCGGTAATAGTCTGATTGCCGCCGGGGTGAGATAGTCAGTGTGGTGCTTGATAGCAATCAGTTTGTCATGTTGAAAAAAGCACCACACTGACTTACCAAAAGCCAGAGCCCGGACTCCATTGTCAAACGAAAACTGGCCGGAAGGTGCACCAAAAAGCGAAATCAATTCGTCGTAACTCATGCCGGGTTTGGCACCGTAAAATCCCTGCTCTGCAGAAATGCCTATTGAAACCTCGGGTTGCGAAGCTGCGGAGCTGTTAGAGATCGTTGGGCTCTGAATAATGATGGGCTTTAATTCGAACCGTTGTTGCCCAATCACTCTCTCAAGTTTGTCGTTGTAGGGAGCCTGTTGCTGTGGTTTGCTGGCGTCTTCAGTGCAGGCTGCAATTAGATCTGCGTTTACTTTTATCTTAAGTAATCGATTTTTATGATTTTGTTGGCCAATGAATGGGTTGTGAGTTATGTGCTCTTTATCAACCGATTTTACAATAACTGCATTGGCAGAATGTGCCTGAGCATCGGTACGCAAACGCGTAACAAGTCGCTGCTTTAGTTCTTGCTCAATATCACTTTGCTCCCGAACTGCGGTGGAACTTATTTCGGATATATCGACAGTTTGCAATACGGTGTACTCACATCGTGGTAAATAGCTCAGAATTTCAGGTGTTTGATGTTGCTGTGCTTCTGTAGAAGATATGGGTACCACTAGGGCCTGAAATATCACAAAAGTAATAATAAATTTTCGGCTCATTGATTAAATCCTTTTCTATTGTCTTGTTTACCGGTTCAGTGCACTTTTAGTAGCAATATAATTAACCGTATTTATTAATAATATGAAACAAAGGTCATAGCAACATAAAGGGCTATTCGTTAAGCTTGATAAAAAAAACTAACAGGTGTGTTATGCAACAGTTTTTAAACGGATGGCGCGGTAAGCTTCAGGCGTTGGGGCCTGGGGTGTTAATGGCCACGGCGGCGATTGGCGGTTCACATTTGGTCGCCTCTACCCAGGCCGGCGCTTTGTTTGGCTGGCAGTTGGCCTGGTTGATTTTACTGGTTAATGTGCTGAAGTATCCGTTTTTCCGCTTCGGTGTGGAGTACACCCTAACCCGAAAAGAAAGCCTGCTAGTGGGCTATCAGCGCAAAGGCCGGGGGTATTTTTACAGCTTTATTGTGCTGAATATTATCGCGGCGGTAGTTAACACTGCCGGGGTATTATTACTGACAGCAAGTTTATTGCAGTATGCGCTGCCGGGCAATTTGTCGGTGACCTTGTTGTGCTGGCTGATTCTGGCTGCCTGTTTGCTGATTTTGCTGCTGGGCCATTACAAGGCGCTGGATAATGTCGCCAAAGTCATTATGGTATTGCTGACCGTCACGACCGTGATAGCTGCACTGATTGCCTGGCAAAATGGCGCCCAGGCACCGGCCGGTTATATCGGCCCTTCGCCCTGGACGTTGGCCAGCTTAGGCTTTTTAGTCGCCTTAATGGGCTGGATGCCGGCACCGATTGAAATTTCGGCAATAAGCTCGCTGTGGCTTAAAGCCAAGCAGCGCCATACGCACATCAGCCGGGCGCAGGGCTTATTCGACTTTAATCTCGGTTATTGGTTAACCGCTGCGCTGGCTCTGGTGTTTTTGTCACTCGGCGCGCTGGTGCAATATGGCAATGCGCAGCCAATCGCACTGGCAGGCAGTGCTTTTGCCCAGCAACTGATGCAAATGTATGCCAGCACCATCGGCGGCTGGGCGCAGCCTTTGGTGGCATTAATTGCCTTTTTATGTATGTTTGGCACTACCATTACCGTGCTGGACGGCTATGCCCGTACTTTACATGCGTCCTTTGAACAACTGGGCTGGGTGAAACATAAAGCCGCATTAAATTACTGGCTGCTGGCGCAGGCCGGCGCTGGTATGGCATTAATTTTGTTTTTTAAAGCAGCATTATCGCCGATGCTGACCTTTGCCATGACGCTGGCGTTTTTAACCACCCCGGTATTTGCCTGGCTGAATTACAGCCTGATGCGGGGCGATGGCGGTATAGTGCTGAGCAAACCGCTAAAGCTACTGAGCTGGCTGGGTCTGACGTATCTGATTGGTTTTGCGTTGTTGTTTTTGGCTTGGTTTAGTGGGCTGGTTTGAAAATAAAGTGTTGAGTGTGACAGCGATATGCCGCAGCAAAGAACTTAGCCTTAGGCGTCTGTTCGTTACTGCGACTTTTGCACCGCGCTGGCGTTACAACGCCAGCGTTTTTTCGCCGCGCGCTATACCCGAAGCACCGCTACGCACCACTTCCAGGATTGGCGTGGCGCCCAGTGCCTGAATAAAGGCATCGAGCTTATCGCCGGTACCCACCAGCTGAATGGTATAAGTGGTGGGCGTCACGTCGATGATTTGGCCACGGAATATATCCGCGCAGCGTTTTACTTCTTCACGCTGATTGCCGTTAGCTTTTACCTTCACCAGCATCAGCTCACGCTCAATATGCGCCGCCTCGCTGATGTCGGATACTTTTACCACTTCAATCAGCTTGTGCAGCTGCTTGCTGATTTGTTCAATCACCTGATCGTTGCCGTGCGTGACCAATGTCAGACGGGACAAAGTCGGGTCATCGGTTGGGGCCACATTTAGCGAGTCGATGTTATAACCGCGCTGGGCAAATAAGCCGACCAGACGAGCCAGGGCGCCGGATTCGTTTTCCAGCAGAACAGAAATAATATGCCGCATGTTAAGTCCTCTCTGTTTTGCTTAAAAACATCTCGTTCATGGCACCGCCGGGTACTTGCATTGGGTAGACGTGCTCTTTGGGGTCGACGTGAATATCTAAAAATACCAGCTGATCTTTTAGCGCAAAAGCGCGCTCCAGTGCCGGCTGCAGTTCTTCGGGTTTGGTTACGCGAATGCCGACATGGCCATAGGCCTCGGCCAGTTTGACAAAGTCGGGCAGTGAGTCCATGTAAGAGCTGGCATAGCGTGACTCATAGTTCATATCCTGCCACTGCTTTACCATGCCCAGATAGCCGTTATTCAGATTAATAATTTTTACCCCCAGGCCATACTGCTTGCAGGTAGACAGCTCCTGAATATTCATTTGAATAGAGCCCTCACCGGTAACGCAGACGACATCGGCATCAGGGTAATTCAGCTTTACGCCCATCGCTGCAGGCAGGCCAAAGCCCATGGTGCCAAGACCACCAGAGTTAATCCAGCGGTTGGGTTTGTTAAAGGGGTAATACTGGGCAGCAAACATCTGGTGCTGGCCCACGTCGCTGCAGACATAAGCATCGCCCTTGGTAATTTTGGCGACCTGCTCTATCACGTATTGCGGTTTTAACAGTGGAGCCGCACTGTCATAACGCCCGCCATGCACGGCGCGCCACTGCTCAATTTGCTGCCACCAACTTTGTAGTGCGGCATTGTCGAGTTTTTTCTTCTTCTGCTTTAACACTGACAGCATTTCGGTCAGCACCGGTTTTACCAGACCAACAATAGGGATATGCGCATTGACCGTTTTACTGATGCTGGCCGGGTCGATATCAATGTGAATAATGGTGGCGTCCGGGCAGAATTTCTTCGTGTTGTTGGTGACCCTGTCGTCAAAGCGCGCGCCAACGGCCAGAATAAGATCAGCATGGTGCATGGTCTGGTTAGCTTCATAACTGCCATGCATACCCAACATACCAATAAACTGTTTATCACTGGCCGGGTAAGCACCTAACCCCATCAGGGTATTGGTTACCGGCAGGTTTAATAGCTGCGCCAGCTCGGTGAGCTCCTCAGCAGCTTGCCCCATAATGACACCACCGCCGGCATAGAGAATGGGCTTTTTCGCGGCTAAAAGCGCGGTGACGGCTTTTTTAATTTGGCCGGCATGGCCTTGCTGTTTTGGTTGATAGGAGCGCAGATTAATTTCCGCCGGGTAGTGATACGGAAATGTCTGATTCGGCATGGTCATATCTTTTGGTATATCCAGCACCACCGGGCCTGGCCGGCCGGTTTGCGCAATATGAAAGGCCTTTTTAATTAAGTACGGAATATCTTCCGGCCGGCGCACTGACATATTGTGCTTACAAATTGGCCGGGAAATGCCCAGCATATCGGTTTCCTGGAAGGCGTCATCACCAATTAAGTGGCTCATTACCTGACCGGTGAGCACCACCATCGGGATCGAATCCATGTAGGCGGTGGCAATACCGGTAACGGCGTTAGTAGCGCCGGGGCCGGAAGTGACCAATACCACACCGGCTTTGCCGCTGGCGCGGGCATAAGCGTCGGCCATATGGGTAGCGGCCTGCTCGTGGCGTACCAGCACATGCTTAACTTTGTTTTGCTGAAATAATGCATCGTAAATATGCAATACCGCGCCGCCCGGATAGCCGTACAGGTATTCTACGCCTTCATCGGCAAGGGCGCGGATCACCATAGCGGCACCGGACAGCATTAGCGGAGCTTTAGTGGCGGCGGACTTATCGTCTGGCTGGGTCTGGCTGGTCATGTTGGTTTCTCATAGTTTGCTGTGGCATAGACAACACGCCACGGCTTTGCTGGCAAAGCGTGGGTGGATCATTTAAAGCAGTGTTATGGCTGCTTTTATTCTGTGCTACGTGGACGGGTTAAGCAGAGTAAACTGTTAACTCAAACTATGGCGCTATGGTTAGTTGCTGCTGTGCAGTCATTTTTTAGTGCGCCACGGTAATTTACGTGATAGACGGCCAGATGTCGATGCTTTTCCGCCAGCTTTTACGACTTTAATCGGTCAGGCTAAGGCTTGCAAAGCTGCCGGTCAGCCCACATAGTAACAGCTAATTAAGTTTCAACAGCCGTACAGGATTAATGCTTTTATGCAACAGCCAATAGTGGATGTGTCTATTAACAATGCCCGCGAGGTGCTCGATGCCTCAATGCAAAAACTGGTGCTGTTTCAGTTTTGGTCGGCGCGCAGCGAAGGCTGCACCCAGCTAAGCCCGGTACTGGAAAAAATTGTCCGCCAGTACCCTAATCAGTTGCTGCTGGCACGGGTAGATTGTGATAAAGAGCCGGATCTGGCCATGCAGTTTGGTGTGCAGTCTCTGCCCACCGTCATGATGATTAAGCAAGGTCGGCCGGTTGATGGTTTTGCCGGGGTGGAAACTGAGCAGGCGATCCTAACCAAATTGGCGGCTTATTTACCCAAGCCGGAAGATGAGTTATTGGCGCAGGCTGAATCAAAACTGGCCGAACAAGACTTCGCCGGCGCTTACCCGCTGCTCAAGCAGGCGTTAACCCTGGCACCTGCGCGTAGTGACATTAAGTTGTGGCTGGCCGATACGGCAGTAAGCCTGGGCCAGTTAGCACAAGCCGAAGCCTTACTGGGCGAAATTAAACTGGCCGATCAGGATGCGTTGTACAAAAGCGTACAGGCTAAGCTACAGTTAGCAAAAGAAGCTGCCGACACGCCAGAAATTCAGGCGCTACAAGCCGCTTTAGCGCAAGATGACAGCAACAAGCAATTAAAAGAGCAGTTGGCGGTGCAATACCAGGCGGTACAGCGCAGTGAGGAGGCGTTGGCATTGTTGTTAAGCATACTGCAACAAGACCTGAACTTTGGCAGCAGCAAAAAACTGTATCTGGATATTCTGGCGGCGCTGCCCAAAGGCGATAGCGTAGCGAATCACTACCGGCGTAAGCTGTATAGCCTGCTTTACTAATTTTGCTGTACTAAAGCTATTGTGCTAGGCCTGATGAAAATCTTGCCAGATCTGCCGGATCTGGTCAGATAACGTCATGGGATCAAAGGGTTTTACCACGACATCCGCGGCGCCCAGCGCTTTGTAAGATTCTACCTCACTGCTTTGTACTTTGGCGGTCATAAAGATCGCCGGCACCTTGGACAAATCAAATTGCTGGCGCAGGTGCTGCAGCGTTGTCGGGCCATCCATGCCCGGCATCATCACATCAAGTAAAATTAACTGAGGTGCAAAAGCTTCATAATCAGTCAGTGCCTGCTGGCCACTGCTGCAAGTATGTACCGTAAAGCCGCCAACGGCCTCCAGTGCAATTTTGGCGACCTGCTGAATAGAAGGGTCGTCTTCTACATGCATAATGCGTTCTAGAGCCGTCATAATATTTCCTCTGAATGTTCGGTGCTTACCACCGGCAGCAGTAAATAAAATTCACTGCCTTTACCTTGCTCGGAGTGAAAGCCGATATTGCCTTGCATCTTGTGCATCAGTTGCTGGCTGATGGCCAGGCCTAAACCGGTGCCGCCCTTCGTTTTGCTGTCTGAACTGTCGGCCTGAGAAAACTTACTGAAAATATAAGGCTTAAAATCGTCTCCGATGCCACAGCCGCTGTCAATCACGCGGATCAATGCCGTTAAGTCCTGTTGTTGCAGCACTACTTTAACCACTGCTTGTGGCGGTGAAAATTTTGCCGCATTTGACAGCAGATTGGTAAGTACCTGCTGTAGGCGCATATTATCAACCCTCACCCAAATATCGCTCGGCTCTGCATTGAGCTCGTAGGTCACCTGATATTGCTGAGCATAGCTTTGGTTATCGCGCAGCGCCGCCTGAATAATGGGTAGCAGTGGTTGAGGCTGAATATCAAACTGCATTTTGCCGGCGATCAGTTTATCCATATCTAGCAAGTCGTTAATCAGTAGCTGTAATTTCTTCACATTAGCCTGTGCCAGCTCAGTCATTTGCCGGGCCTGCTCGGGCAGCGCGCCGAATACCTGGCCATGCAGCAAGCCAATGGCGCCGCTAATCGCGGTTAGCGGGGTGCGCAGCTCGTGGCTGACGGTTGAGACAAACTCATCTTTTAGCCGCTCTACACGTTTGCGCTCAGTTAAGTCACTGATAAAGCCGTGCCACAGCACACTGCCATCGGGCTGTTGCTCCGGCATAGAGCGGCCGGTCACCCAGATATACTCGCCATCTTGTCGGCGCACCCGATAATCGGTTCTCCATAAACTTAAGCTGGCTGCTGAGGCGGCAACACTGTCCTGAACGGCGGCCAAATCATCCGGGTGGATCAGCGCGAAGACGGCTGAGGCGTCGTCTTTAACCTGCTCCGGCGTTAGCTGAAAAATATCGCGGATGCCTTCGCTACAATAGGGGAAACTGCTGCTGCCATCCGGTTTTAGCTGAAACTGAAACACCATCCCCGGCAGCTGACTAGCAATTTTCTTCAACCGCTGCGCCGCATCAACCTGAGCTTCCAGATACTGCCGGCGCTCTATACTACTGCCAATCCAGCGTGCCAGCAGACTGACAAAATCACGCTCCAGCTGGCTAAAGGGCGAGGCTCTGGCTGTGGTAGAGGAAAAACTGACGGTGCCAAACGGATTACCATCGACTTGTATGGCACTGCCAATATAACTTTCCAGCGCAAAAGTTTTAAAACAAGGGTGCTGCGCATGCTGGCTTTGGCTCATCTGGTCAATGGCCAGCACGGTGCCGCTGGCCAGGGTTAAACTGCAGTAGGTGTTACCCAAGTCAAAATGGCTGTTATCCTGCAGTAAACCTTCCGGGGCACTGTGTACCAGTACCTGATAATCCTGTTGCTCAATTTTGCTAACAATCGCAATAGGTAGTTGTAAGTAGTCTGCTGCTACCTGCAGGGCTTGCCTAAGTTGTTTGCGCCAATCCGGATCGAAGCTGGTGGCAATATTGTTTAGTGTGCTAAGCGCTTGCTGATAATTGTTGTTTTGGCGCGATGCCAGCTGTTGTTTTAGCTGTTGTGCCTGTTGTGCCTGTTGTAACAGCCGTTGTAATAGCCGTTCTATCTCCCTGACCAAAAGCAGTAAAATCAGCTCGCTGACTAAAAATGCCACTAGCCAGCGCAATAGCAACTGCGGACTAGGTGCTTGCTGGTAACCTTGCCAGCTAAGATAGCCAAATAGCAAGACCAGTAAAAAACTGCCTAGCCAGGCAAGAAACTGTGTGGTCCGGTTAACACCCTGGTTTATCATAGCGGTCTTAATTGATCTGCATCGCTTTACTATAAAGCACAACGACAGGGCTGGCAAAATGGCAGGCGTCGATTTTTACTGCGTACCAGGTAGCGGATTATGCCACCGGATTTAGCCGGCTACTTTTATCACTTGAGTCATTTGTTGACGCGGTACCGCCCGTACTGGCAACTATTGCCATTTCAGCATCAGGTGTTGCCCTGGTGCGGGCAGACCTGGCAAGCAAACTTGGCATTATTAACACCGACCGAGCTGGATCACGCCGAGCAAACGGCACAATTACCGCCCTGGCTTGCATCTCACTTTGCTGAGCTGTTCCAGCTGGAACCGCCGCTTGCGGCGTCACAGGCGGCTGAGCTGTCAACCTTGCCGTTTTGGCTGCAAACGGGTATCAGCGGGCGCAAGCTGGAGCAAATTGATGCGCTGTGCCAGCAGTGGTTGCCCGCTTCGTTGCCGGTAGTGGAATGGTGTGCCGGTAAAGGCCATCTGGGGCGCATTCTGGCGCAGCGTTTTGGCCAGCCGGTAACCAGTGTCGAGTGGCAGCCGCAGTTATGCGAAGAGGGCGCATTGCTGGCAAAGAAACATCAACTTAAACAAGAGTTTATTTGTGCTGATGTGTTATCAGCCCCCCTGGCAAACGTGCTTAAACCAGAGCAGCATCTGGTGGCGCTGCACGCCTGCGGCGATTTACATATCCGGCTGTTGCGCCAAGCGGTGCAGTATGGCTGCCGTCAACTGCAACTGGTACCCTGTTGCTATCATTTAATTGCTGCCGAGCAGTATCAGCCGCTGTCGGCATTGGCGCAGCAGCATAACCTGATGCTGGATAAAGATGATTTAAAGTTAGTGGTGCAGGGGCAGGTTACCGGCGGTGCTCGGGTTAACCGCTTGCGCCATACCGAAGTGCTATGGCGTTTGGCTTATGATGAGCTACGCGCTGATATCAGCAAAGAGCGCACTTATCAGCCGCTGTCGTCAGTTGCTAAACACTGGTTTAGCGGTGATTTTGCTACTTTTGCCCGCTGGGCTGCAGCGCAGCATCAGCTGCCACTACCGGCTAATATGGATTGGTCTGCCTATCTGGCGCGCGCCGCTAAGCGGCAGTTACTGGTGCGACGTATTGAACTGGTGCGACACTTGTTTCGCCGACCACTGGAGCTATGGCTGGCGCTGGATAAAGCGTTATATTTGCAGCAGCATGGCTACAAAGTAAAGCTGACACAGTTGTGTCAGCGGGAGATTACGCCACGGAATATTTTGCTCAGTGCCAGTAAGGCTTAACAGGCCAGGTGCTCGGTTTGCCCGGCACTGGCGCGCTGCTGATAATACTGGGCGATTTGCTGATCCTTTAACTGCCAGCGCTGATTCAACCACAACTGAAAGCGCTGCCGGAACTGCTCATCGTTAAAGTAATCACCAATCACCTGCTGGTCTACCGGCAACACTTCAACCTGCACCACTACCCGTTTTAGTTTGCCCATTAACATGTCCAGTGCGACATGGTCCGGGTTATCCGGGTAGAGCAGGGTAAAGTCTAAAATGGCGTTAAATTGCTCGCCCATGCTGGCCAGGGTAAAGGCAATACCACCAGCCTTGGGTGGCAACAGGTATTGAAACGGGCTGCGTTTATGGGCTTTTTTCTGCTCGGTAAAGCGGGTGCCTTCAACAAAATTGATAATAGTGGTAGGCACGGTTTTAAATTTCTGACACGACGCACGGGTGGTTTCAATGTCTTTGCCTTTGAGTTCAGGCCGTTTCGCAAGCTGGGCAGCGCTGTAGCGTTTCATAAAGGGCATATCCAGCGCCCAGCAGCCGGTGCCTAAAAAAGGCAGCCATTTTAGCTGATCTTTTAAAAAGAACTTTGGCTCCGGAATGCGGCTATGGGCTACGGTGCTGACCACCGGAATATCCAGCCAGCTTTTATGGTTGGAAATCAGCAGATACCAGCTTTCTTTATCCAGGGTTTGGGCGCCGGTTACCTGCCAGTCGACATGATTAAACAGGTTAATCAGTGCGGTATTTACTGCTGTCCAGCCGCGGTAGCAGCCTTTGCCGGCATAGCCGGTTAAGCGGTGTACCGCTTTAAACGGCAGCAGCAGTTTAATTAATCCCAGTGGCGTGACCACTATGCCCCAAAATGCCAGGTTTAGCGCAAAGGCGCTAAAGCTGAAGGGAAACAACAACCAACCAGGTAAAAAACTTAACATTACTGCTTAACTCCTTGTTTCAGCGCACTAAGTTGCTGGTCTTTTTGCTGCCACAGCTGGTTTATCCACAGCTGGAAACGCTCGCGATAAGCGGCGTCGTTGTAGTCACCCACCAGCTCTGGAGTAATCGGCAGCACCTTTATTTGCACTGTTATATCACGAACCTTGCCGGAGATATAATCCCAGAAGCTGGGAATGCCTTTGGGGTAGTAAATGGTAATGTCGAGAATTTTATGTAGCTGCTCGCCCATGGCGCCCAGCACGAAGGCGGCGCCACCGGCTTTGGGTTTTAACAGGTTGTGGTAAGGCGATTGCTGCTTATCGTGTTTTTCTCGGGTAAAGCGGGTGCCTTCAACAAAATTCATAATGGCCGCCGGTTTAAAGCGGAATTTACGGCAGGCCTTGCGGGTAGTTTCAATGTCTTTACCCTGCAGGTGCGGGTTGCGCTGTAAAAAGGCCTTGCTGTAGCGCTTCATAAAAGGAAAATCCAGTGCCCACCAGCAAATGCCTAAAAATGGCACGTAAATCAGCTCTTTTTTCAGGAAAAACTTAATAAACGGAATTTTACGGTTAAACACCTTTTGCAGCACCAGAATATCGGCCCAGGACTGATGATTCGCCAGCACCAGATACCAGTCGTTGCGTGACAGTTTTTCCAGCCCACTAACATGCCAGCGAATGCGGGTAAACAAACGGGTGGTAAAGTTGTTAACGCTGATCCAGGCCACGGCACAGGCATCCAGCAGGTAAGTCATCCAGCTTTGCCAGCGGGTTATCGGGGGCAGTTTTAGCAAGGCTAATAGCAATACGGGTACAAACCAGAACAGGGTGTTTAGCGTGTACAACAACAGCGATAAAGCGCCGCTGAGCGGGCGGGGTAAAAAATGTAACATAACAGCACCTGATAACAATGGCCGGACACTATGCCGGCAAAACCGTACCGGCAAAAATGATAACAGCAGGCGAGCCTGCTGTTAACACATCGGATCAGAGGCTAGTTTACCTTAATCTTCAAAATAGGTGTAACCGTAAACGCCGGCTTTCAGTTCATCCAGCAGCTCATCTTTTTTGCTGTCATCCATCTCCAGCTTGGCCAGCTGTTTGGTGTAAGAGGCAATCAGCTTTTTCGCATCAAACTGCACATAACGCAGTACATCGGCCACGGTGTCACCTTTGATGATATTGGTCAGTTTATAGCTGCCATCGTCGGTCAGTTCAACGTGCACTGAGTCGGTATCACCAAACAGGTTGTGTAAGTCGCCTAAAATTTCCTGATAGGCACCGACCATAAACATACCCAGCAGATACTGCTCATCTTCTTTGTACACCGGCAGTGGCAGGCTTGGCTCTATACCATTGCCATCGGCATAGCTTTTTAACTGGCCGTCAGAGTCGCAGGTGATGTCCTGAATAATGGCACGGTGATCCAGCGGCTCGTTCATCCGCTCCAGCGGCATAACAGGGAACAGCTGATCAATACCCCAGGCATCGGGCATTGATTGGAATAACGAGAAGTTAACGAATAACTTATCGGCCAGCTTTTCGTTCAGCTCATCATGAATAGAACGGTGCGAACGTGCTGTCATATCCAGATTGGCTTTTACTTTGTTAATGGTAGCAAAGTAAATTTGCTCCAGCAGCGACCAGTCTTTCAGCGTTAACAAACCATGCACATACTGAGCATGGGCATCGGTAAAATAATGCACCGCATCATGGTAGGCCTCTATCGCTGTGCGCGGTGTTACGTTTTGGTAAGCTTCCCACAGGCCTAAGATGACTGTAGGTGAGTCTTCGCTTGGCTCAGGCAAGTTAACCAAACCCGGTGCGCGCTCAATATCAATCGCATCGGTTACCAGTACCGCATGGTGCGCCGTCATCGCCCGGCCCGATTCGGTAATAATATTCGGGTGCGGCAGATCGTACTCGTCGCACACTTCCTTTAAGCCGTTTACCACGTTACGGGCATATTCGTACATGGTGTAGTTCATCGAGCAGGCAGAGCGTGACTTAGAGCCTTCGTAGTCAACGCCTAAACCACCACCCACATCAACCGTTGTGATTGGCACGCCTAAGGTGCGCAGCTCAGCATAGTGGCGGGCACACTCGCGGATAGCGTTGTGAATATCGCGGATATTGGCAATTTGCGAGCCGATATGAAAATGCACCAGCTGCAGTAAATCCAGCTTGCCGGCATCACGCAGCACATCAATCGCCTGCAACACCTGCGTAGCAGTTAAGCCAAACTTGCCTTTCTCGCCGCCGGTATTTTGCCATTTGCCCTTACCCACTGAGTTTAAGCGGATACGAATACCAATACGCGGCGCTGTGCCTAAGTTGTCAATTTCGCGCAGCAGGGTTTTCAGCTCAGACAGTTTTTCTACCACCACATACACGGTATGGCCCATCATCTGGCCAATAGTGGCTAAGCGCAAAAACTCGCTGTCTTTATAACCGTTACACACAATTTGCAGTGGCTGCTCGGTCACGCCCAGAATAGCCATCAGCTCTGGCTTACTGCCGGCTTCCAGGCCCACTTTACCACTGTCGTGGCTAATTAAGCGTTTTACCACCGAAAACTGCTGGTTCACTTTAATCGGGTACACTGCTGTGTACTGGCCCTGATAGTCTTTCTCGGCCTTAGCGCGCTGGAACGATTTAATTAAGGTATCAACACGGTGCTGCAGAATGTCTGTGAAGCGCACCAACACCGGTAAGGTCAGGCCTTCTTCTTTAAACCGGGCTGTCAGCTCAGGAAAACGGATGCCTTTTTTACTGTGGTCCTGATCTGGATAAGCCACCAGATCGCCATCAGTGTTGACATCAAAATACCCTTCACTCCATACCGCAACATTGTAAATAGAGCGTGCTTTTTCAGTACCCCAGTCGGCCATTGTCGTTCCTTTAAAATTAAGTTGGCTATAGTTTAAGGCTTATACGGCGAGGCTGCAGCAAAAAACACAAAAAACCGAAAAAATTTGAGTGTGAAGGCGCTAAAAGGCACAATACGCGCCCTGTTACGAAGAGGGGATCGTTATGTCGGGTTTTAACAACAATTGGTACACCGAAATTTTCGCCGCCAGCGGCAGTGCTTTTGGCCTGCAAGTCACTAAAAAGCTGGAGGAGGTGCAATCGCCATTTCAAAAAATTGAAATGTACGAGACCAGCCATTTTGGCAACCTGATGGTGATCGACGACGTTATTATGCTCAGCAGTCGCGATAACTTTTTGTATCACGAAATGTTAAGCCACCCGGTGCTGTTTACCCACGCCAACCCGAAAAACGTGGTGATTATCGGCGGCGGTGACTGCGGTACCCTGCGCGAGGTGTTAAAGCACCCCGGTGTGGAGTCGGTAACTCAAATCGATATTGACGAGCAAGTCACCCGGATGGCAGAAAAATACTTTCCGGAGCTTTGCGCCTCGAACAATGACCCGCGCGCTACGCTAAAATTTGATGACGGTATTAAATTTATGCGTGAAGCCCAGGCGGAGTCTGTCGACGTGATTATTGTTGACTCCACTGACCCGATTGGCCCGGGCGAGGGCTTGTTTAACCGCGCCTTTTACGACAGCTGCCGCAAAGCGCTGCGTCATGGTGGTATTTTAGTACAACAAAGCGAATCGCCACTTATTCACATGCCACTGTTAAAAGATATGCGTAGCGCTATGTTAGATGCCGGCTTTGATGCCCTGCAAACGCTATTGTTCCCGCAAATGGTGTATCCGTCAGGCTGGTGGACTTGTACGCTGGCACGCAAAGGCATGGCCTTTAATGGTTTTCGCGAGACCGATGCCGTAAATGCGCCTTTTAGCACCGAATATTACAACGCAGAGGTGCACAAAGCGGCGTCTGCCTGGCCTAACTTTATGAAGCAGGCACTGTTGGGCTAATTGCGCTGGCGCTAGGCAAATTGTGTTACAGCAACTAAGCTGAAAACTGGCTGAACCGAAAAATAAATGTGCGGGTTAACTTGCGTATTTGGCAAGCTTTCTGTACATTTATTGCTCATATGTGGGGTGGCAAATGAAGAAATTATCTTACCTGTTGTTTTTCGGCGCTTTTTCTGTTCAGGCTCAGGTGTATAAGTGTGAGCAAAACGGCGTAGTCGAATTTAGTCAGTTTCCCTGCGCCGGTGAAGCCGAGCAAGTCGATATGCGGCCTTTAGGTACCGCTATGCTCGGCACCCGTAGTGAATTCAAACAACAAGTTGATGCTTTAAAGCGTCAGGGCCGTTTTGTCGAGTTTCAGATCAGCAAACTGGAACAGGAAAAACAGCAAAAATTAGATGAGCTGAAGGCCGATTTGTACAAGCTGCGCCGCAGCTTCCCTAAAGCGGAAGAGCTCGTCACCCTGCAGCAAAAGATTGATCGTACCGAACAGCAGTATGACGAAAAAATCAGTGCTGAGCGCTCTAACCTAGCCAGTCTGAAATCGAAAACGGTTAATTTAGAACGGCAATACGCGCAGAACTAACGCAAACGCTTTATGGTTCCAAAACACAAGCCTCGCATTTCGCGGGGCTTTTTGTTGTCTGTCTTTTGTTACGCCTTGTCACGATTTATAACAAATATAACATGTGCAAATAATGTTAATTTTTGCGTTTTGTGCTACACCTTTATCGCTGCGTAAGCAGTTGATGACAAAACAAATAACAAAAAGGATGCATATGAAAACGTCATTTAAGTACTCTCTATGTGCGCTAGCAGTAAGTTCGTTGTGTTACGGCAATATCGCCTCTGCTCAGCAAGCCGACAGCAGTGCAGACACACAGCAAGTGGAACGGATTGAAGTTACTGGCTCACGCATTAAACGCAATGATTTGGAAGGCGCGGCCCCGATTGATATTATCAATCGGGAAGATATTGCCAAATCGGGCTTTTCTAACTTGCAGCAGTTGTTAGAGCGCACGCCTGTTGCGGGTACAGGTACCTTTTCTACCCGTGGTAATAACCAGGATTCTACCGCCAACGGTGGTGCAGCGATCAGTTTGCGTGGTTTTGGCTCTGACGCTACTCTGGTACTGATTAATGGTCGGCGCGTAGCGGTCAGTGCTTTCGCTGAGAACATCGCCAACTCCTTCGTAGATATTAACTCTATTCCGGTAGCGGCAATCGAGCGTATCGAAATTCTAAAAGACGGCGCTTCTGCCGTTTATGGCTCAGACGCTGTTGCTGGCGTAGTAAACATTATCTTGCGCAAAGATTTTGATGGCGCAGAAGTAAGCGTCAGCCACGGTGGTACCACAGGCCCGTCGTATGATGAAACGTCTGCTAGCCTGGTCTGGGGCACTGAAACAGATGACGCCAACGCGACGTTGATCCTGGATTATTTTAAAAATACGGTGATTACCGGTGCAGAAATGGGCCGCTTTGGTACTGCAAATCAGGCGCCATATGGTGGCTTAGATTTACGTTCATCGCGCGGTTTTCCAGGTAACTTTATCGTAAATGGCGAAACTCGCATTGACCCGGGCTGTCCTGCAGAGCGCGCCTTTGGTCAAACCTGTGTATTTGACTATGGTCCTTTTGGTATGACAGTACCGGCGGCAGAGCGTGTCGGTGCTATTTTTCAGGGCAGCCAGCAGTTTACCGACAGCCTTCAGGGCTATGTTGAGCTATCCGTACAGCATAACCGATCGCAGGCCTCAGGTGCCGCTACACCGTTAGATGGTGATGCCGGCTTAACCGTGCCGGGTACGCACCCTAACAACCCCTTTGGTGTGGATATCGCGATTAACCGCTTCCGCACGGTAGATGCAGGCCCTCGTGTATGGGATATCGAGTCTGATTCACTGCGGATGGTGCTGGGACTTCGTGGCCAAATCAATAACTGGGACTGGGATATTGCAGCGCAAAAAGGCCGCAGTGAGTCGATGCAAACCGGTAGTAAACAGCAAGGTTGGGTGCGCACAGACTTCCTGCAAGAGCAGATTAACCTGGGTAACTACAACCCATTTGGCGGCACCTTTAACTCACCTGAAGTAATTGATGCCATTACCACCTCGTTGGTGCGCCGTGGTGAATCACATATTACCTCATATGATGCCAGCATCAGTGGTGAAGCCTTTGCTTTGGGTGACCAGATGGTATCTCTTGCGGCCGGTGTAGAATACCGCGAAGAAGATGCCTTTGACCAACCGGATGATCAATTTCAGCGCGGTTTAATATTCGGTACTGAGTCGGTGTCTGCACAAGCTAAGCGGGATCAATATGCAGCTTATGTAGAGCTGCTTATTCCGATTGACGACACCCTGGAGTTTACCGTAGCAGGCCGTTATGACCACTACAGTGATTTCGGCTCAACCACTAACCCTCAACTAACGATGAAATGGCGCCCGTTAGATAACTTTACGATGCGGGCTTCGTTTGGCCAGGGCTTCCGTGCACCTTCACTGGCACAAATTGGCTTAGGCCCATCACAAGAGTCGGTATTCTTTACCGATACTTATCGCTGTCCGGTGGCTGATGCCTCTAACCCGGCGTGTGCATCCACCGATTACACTATTGTATTTGTCGGCGGTGAAGGCTTACAGCCAGAGGAGTCAGAAACCTTTAACCTGGGCTTTGTCTGGCAGGTGAATGATGAGTTTGATGTTACAGCGGATATCTGGAGCATCACGCAGGACAATAAGATCGATAAAAATGATTACGAGAATGTCTATGCGGCTGAATGTAATAACCAGAACAGTACCGTCTGTGTACGTTTAGCGCCATTACCAGGACAAACATTGGGCGAGTTATCACGCTTATTCAACAGCTATGTTAACGTCAGCTCGCAGGAGGCTACCGGGTTAGATTTATCAACGTCTTACCGGTTAGCGCTGCAGGATATGGGGCAAGTAAGGTTTAGCCTGGACTGGTCATATATCAGCAAATTTGAGAAAAATCGTATCGACTATGCCGGTGAATATAACTATCCACAACACCGCTGGTTAGCTGCTGCTGACTGGAGTCACGGTGATTGGGGTGTAGTGACGAGCCTGAGTTATATTGGCGAGTTTGAAGACTATGCAGCACCAAGTGAAGTAGAGAGTACGACCACTCGCACGATCAGTGCCCAGATGTTGCTGGATATTCAGGCGCGTTATAACCTGAATGATAAGACTCAACTGGTGCTGGGTATGAACAATGCCCTGGATGAAGATCCGCCATTTGCTATCGGTGATGGTGACGGTGACCTATATGGTTACGCTTCGAAGGTGCATAACCCTCGTGGTCAGTACATTTATGGCAAAATCAGCTATCGTTTTTAACTAGCCGTTGAAACGAAAACAGCGCCAAAAGGCGCTGTTTTTTTATCTAAAATAGGGCTCTATTCCACTATTGGTTCGATATGAATTTCAACACGGCGGTTTTGTGCGCGGTTGGCCTCAGAGCTGTTTGGCACTATCGGGTAATTCGGGCCATAACCCTGGGTTTCAATACGAATGGCCTGCACGTTTTGTGCTATCAGATACTGCTTAACACTGTCGGCGCGTTGTTGCGACAGATTCATATTGTACTGATATGGGCCGGTATCGTCGGTATGGCCGGCAACCACCAGCATGGTTTTTTCATAATCACGCAATACTTTGGCAATGTCGTTAAACACCGGGTACAAATTGCTGCGGATATCCGAGCGGTTAATTTCAAAGGTCAGTTGGGCTGGAATGTCTAGTCGCAGTTTGTCACCCTCGCGGATCACTTTCACGCCACTGCCGCTGAGCTCTTCTTTCAGTGCTTTTTCTTGTTTATCCATATAGCTGCCCACCGCAGCACCGGCCAGCGCACCGACAGCGGCGCCGATCACCAGCCGCTTATCTTTGTGGTTACCTGTCGCCTTGCCGGCCACAGCACCCACCACAGCGCCGATAGCGGCACCTTTGGTGGTGTTCGAATATTCATTTGAGGCACAACCGGCTATCACCAGGCTGGCAGAGAGCAGCGATACAATAAAAGCAGAACGGCGCATAATACACTCCTAATCATATAATGGTGTCAGCTTAGTGGTTAAAACTGAATTAGTGCTGAACTATAACGCTTTGTGTAGACGGCGTTTGTTGAAATTTTGTATATTTTTATCGGCTTTGTTCACTTTGACAGCGTTTTTCAGTATTGTATGCGGGTTTAATTGCGGTGCCGTATCATGGCAGCCGTTAAAAAGGATTTAATAATGAAATATACCGTGCGCTTTTTAATGTTATTAGGCGGTGTTTGCATGATGCAACCTGCTGTTGCCGAAGTATATAAATGTACCAATGCCAGTAATGAAGTGGTGTTTCAGGGTGAGCCATGCCGTGGCGGTGATGAAGTTAAGCTGGATATCCGCTTTGCCGAGCAGCCACAGCAAGCAGTTAGCGAGTTGATTTCCGGCAGTTGGTGTGAAATCGGCACCTCAAGCTTACCCGATGGTGTGGTGCAACAGGACAACGCGCTGCGCAAAACCTGGATTTTCAGCGAGCGCCAGATGGTACAGCATATTAGCCAGGATCAGCGACTGGACACCTTTAAGTACCCTATTCGTCAGGCACCGGGCTCTTTTGTCATTGATCATCCCGCCTTTGGCAGTGGCCAGGTTAACTGGCAGGTGAAAAAACTGACCGATGATAGACTGGTATTAGGCGCCTATGGCGGCTACACCCATTTAACCGCCGGCAACTGTGAAATTGCCATGGCCAGCACCAAGAATTAAATAGACATGTAGACGCCTAAACTTTAAGCTGCTGCCAGTTTGGCTGTGTTATGGGGTGCTTATGTTACATTCTGACTGGCGGCGCATTGTTATTAAGGTTGGCAGTGCGCTGATTTCGCCTGATGCCAAAGGCTGTTCTACCCGCTACTTACTGGCAATTGCCCGTTTTATCAGTGAATGCCGCCAGCAAGGCACCGAAGTGGTGCTGGTGTCGTCCGGCAGTGTGGCCGCTGGCCGCTCCGCCATTGCTTTTGCCCATCAGCCACTACCTATTAATATCAAGCAAGCCATGGCGGCGGTTGGCCAAACTCAGATGATGGCAACCTGGAGCCATTTATTTGATTTTCGCTGCGCGCAAATTCTGCTGACACATGATGATTTAGCTGATCGGCGTCGCTACCTAAATATCGATAATACCTTGCGCACTTTATTAGCCAATCAGGTGCTGCCTATCGTTAATGAAAACGACAGCGTGGCCACCGCTGAGCTGAAAGTGGGCGATAATGACAACCTGGCGGCGATGGTAGCGGTGCTGGTTGATGCCGATGCGCTGATTATCTGCTCTGATATCGACGGCCTTTATACGGCCAACCCCAGAACCCATGCCGATGCGCGCTTTATTCCCCGGGTGGAAAAAATTACTGCTGATATTTATGCCATGGCCGGCGGCAGCCACCATGCTATTGGCACCGGCGGTATGGTCACCAAGATTCAGGCTGCCGATAAAGCCACTAAGCTGGGTGTGGATACACTGATTATTAATGGCCAGAAAGCCACCAGCTTTGATGCGCTGCTGCGCAGTGAGCCGGCTGGCACCCTGTTTGTGCGTCAGCAGGACCGGCTAAGTGCAAAAAAGCACTGGCTGCTTAACAGTTTAAAAAGCCAGGGCAGTATCAGCCTGGATAGTGGTGCGGTGCAGGCCTTGTTGCATAAAGGCGCCTCCCTGCTGGCAAAGGGCATCACGGCGGTGCATGGGCAGTTTGATAAAGGCGATGCCATCTGGCTGTGCGATGATAGCGGCAAGCAGTTAGCCAAAGGCATTTGCCAGTACAGCGCCACTGAGCTACAACTGATCAAAGGCTTACACAGCACCCAAATTGCCCAAACGCTGGGTTTTTGCCCCAGTGAAGAAGTGGTGCACCGGGACGATATTGCACTGACAACTTAACAACAGGTGGCCGATGAAAATAGCGGTAGTGGGCGGTGGCATTAATGGTTTAAGCAGTGCCTGGCTGTTGGCGCTGGCCGGTCATCAGGTCACCTTGTTTGAGCGCGATGCGCTGATGCAGGCCACCAGCAGCGCCTCGTCTAAATTGCTACACGGTGGTCTGCGTTATCTGGAGCAGGGCGAGTTTCGTTTGGTGCGAGAAGCGCTGCAGGAGCGGCGCTGGTGGCTGAAAAAAGCACCGCAACTGACCCGTCGCCTGCCAATACTTTACCCGCTTTATGCCGACTCCCGCCGTGCCCGCTGGCAGTTAAAAATCGGCCTTTGGCTGTATGATACTTTTGCCGGCCGCAAAGGCATTGGCCGCCACCGCTGGTTAAATCCGCAGCAAGCGCTGCGCTGCTCGCCACAGCTAAAGCCCGATGGTTTGCTGGGGGCTTATCTGTTTTTTGATGGCCAGATGGACGACCAAAAACTCGGCCTGTGGATGGCGCAGCAATGCCGCAAGGCCGGTGCAACCTTGCTGGAACACAGCCCGGTGCAGCAGGTTACTGCCGATGGCAAGTTGTTATTAAGCTCGGGCTGGCAACAGTTTGACCGGGTAATAAATGTAGCGGGGCCCTGGAGCCAGCGATTACTGCAGCAGTCGGCCCTGCCGACACAGCCGTTAGATTTGGTGCGCGGCAGCCATTTATTGTTACCGGCACAGGGCCGCTATGGCCATATGCTGGAGGTTCCCGGCGAGGCGCGCATCGTGTTTGTGCTGCCGTATCAGGGCAAGACATTGCTGGGCACCACCGAAGTACGCCAGCATCTGGATGAGCCGATTCAATGCTCAGACACTGAGCGGCATTATCTGCTTGGTGTGTATAACCATTACTTCACGCCCCAGCAGCACACTGATGCTGTGCTGGGCGAATTTGCCGGGGTACGGCCTTTACTGGGCGGTAGTAGCAATGCCAGTAAGGCCAGTCGTGAGTACCAACTGCACTGGCAAAACAAATTACTTACCGTGTCGGGCGGAAAGTGGACCACCGCCCGGGCGCTGGGTAAAAGTGTCGCCGCTGAGGTCGCGCAGTCAGTAGCCAAAGGCTAAATCGGCCGGTAACGCCTGATCCGGCTGCTGATAATCACAGACCCCGGCTGGGAAAATGGCCGCCAGTTCTGCCTGATAAGGCTGCATATCGACAGGTTGATAATCGCCGCGCGCTATGGCTTGTGCAACGCTGATAAGGGCACAGTTAAACATTAAACCATGTGTCGGCGCGCCGGCATTAATCCGGCTGTTACGGTGAATTGGATAAGTGCTGGCGCAGCGGCCACCTGGCAGCCAGATATCGCTGCCAGCGGCAATAACAGTACTGTCGGCAGCAAAACACTGATCCTGCGCGTTGGCTGGTTTTTGCCCGCTGCTTAGCCACGCATCCATTAAGGCCACAGCTTCACCAAGCGGGGTATAGGCTGGGTCACTGACCCAAATCAGCTGGTTATCGGCATGACCATTACGCATGACCAAGCGCTCACGGGCAGCAAAAGAGGGCTCCAGGTGATGCATATCCAGCTCCGGGTCGAGGTAATGCCGCAGGTCTAAAATGGGTTTTTCGGTCAGGCCTATAAACAGCTGACCATAACGATAGGCTTTAGTAGCAGCCTCGCGGTTGGCGCTAAAACGCACTGCTGCCAGCGCTGACGTCGAGTAATTGATATTCTGCCGGCCAAAGGCACTTAGCCATAAGGGGGCATCAACAAAGGGCAGGTAGCGGATCTGCTCGGGTTGCATTTGCGCTTGTGGCCGCCAGCTGCCAATAGCGCGGTTAAGCGCAATAAAGTCGTCAGCGCTAAGGCTGCCCTGTTTCAGTGCCTGCAGGCCATACTGCACGCCCTGGTTATCCCATAAGCTGTGGCCAAAACCCTGCTGGTCAACGCCATAAATACTGGCTAAATCACCCCAGTAACTCCAGTTTACCTCTGCTAGCAGCTTATCATCGACCAGGCGCTTTAGTTTGCCCTGATGTGGGTTATGCACCAATGATGATAGTCCCAGCCAGGCATTGTGGCATTGGGTGGCGCCTTGCGGCAAGGTTGGCCAGATACCTTCTGTCAGTTGTGCCAGCGCGACCTGCGCAGAGAACTTCAGGCTATGCTCAGGCGATACGCTTAAGCCCTCCAGCAGCTGGCGCTGCGCCAATGATTGCCAGCGACCTTTGTCTGCAGCAGTAAAATAGTAATAGTTGTGCAGCAGATCGCAGTCGAGCGCATACAAGGTCTGGCTTAGCATATCCGGGTAACTATACAGCGCTATGCCGCCATTAAGCAAGTCGGGGTGGTTTTGTAGCAGCAAATACTGCGCGATGCCGCCACCAGAGCCGCCAATGCCCAGCGTATACTGCGGCGCGCCATACAGGCTGACAAAGTGGCGTTTCACCCGGCTGGCGGTATCTTCCGCTAGTAAAAAGTTATAGCCATAACTGGTTTTGTTAATGCTGGCGCTAATAACGGCAAAGCCCTGCTGCAGTTCATTTTTGCGGTCGCGAATTAAGCGTTCGGGTTTAAGGTAGCCCTGGCGATAGCCAATACCTACACCGCCATGAAACTGATAAATCAGTTTGCTATTCCATAGCGAAGCGCCGCCGCGCTCGCCATATTCCGCTGGCGTGACGGGCATTAAGATGTAATAAAAAAACCGGTTAATGGTACCCAGCTCCAGCCGCAGTAGCTGCTGGTCAGCGGCTATACTGCCGCCGTTAAAACGGCTAATGTCGCCATTGTCTTGCAATAGGTAAAATTGCAGCTGTGCCGGGTGCAGGCAGTCTTTGCTGTAACCGGCAAGCTCACCGTTTTGCCACACGGCGATGCCATGGCCTTGTTGGTTATCAATCAGGGGGGCATCCAGAGCCTGCGCGGTAAAATCACAATACAGCGGATAGCGCAGGCCGCCGCTATACAGCGGCATCAGTGGTCCCGGTTTGCCTAACGGGATCGGGTAGGGGTAAGGATCATCCGGCCGTTGCGTATAACGGATATGGCTATCAACCGCTAATAACAAGCTCGGCTGTGGCGGTGCTATACCCAGTACCGGGCTAGGCTCACGCCAGCGCTGGCCCGGGCTATTGCTGCACTGGGTCAGCAGTACCAGCACCAGCAGCAGTGCCAACAGGGCTAAACCTAGAATACGCATATCGGAGCTCCGCAGTGGTGACCTTGGGTAAGTTTAGTCAGCGCCGGCGGCTGGGGAGAAAAAATTGGCCCGCTGAAGTAGCAGGCCTGGAACTTATAACGTAATAGCGAGAATTTTAGAGCGGCGCTGATAGTTATACAGCTGCTTTTTCTGCGCCGGTAAGTCTTCTACCGTTAACAGCTCAAAGCCGTGCTCTAAAAACCAGTGAATGCTGCGGGTGGTTAAGGCAAACAGCTTACTGTACTTGCGCTGCCGCGCCTGCTGGATCACGGCTTTTAACAAGATGCTGCCACGGTCGGCATCGCGGTAATCCGGGTGCACGGCTAAGCAGGCAAACTCGCCGACATTCTCTTCCGGAAACGGATACAGCGCAGCGCAGCCAATCACCAGACCATCGCGTTCAATTAAAGTAAACTGGTTAATTTCCATCTCCAGCTGCTCGCGTGAGCGTCGTACCAGTAGGCCTTGCTGCTCCAGCGGCCGGATCAAATCTAAGATACCGCCGATATCAGAGATGGTTGCAGCACGCAGCTTTTCCGCAGACTCGGTCACAATCTGCGTACCGATACCGTCGCGGGAGAACAGCTCTTGCAGCAAGGCACCGTCTTCATCGTAGCTGACTAAGTGACAACGCGGCACGCCAGCGCGGCAGGCACTGATGGCCGCATGTAAAAACGCAATAGTGCCGGTACAGGCATCGTCTTGCTGCTCTAATTGCAGCATGATCTGTTCGGCGGCGTTTGGCATAAGTTCTGCGGTTATCTCGCCATCTTCGCCGACAATGCCACCAATTTCGTTAAAGCCAATCATTTTGTCGGCTTTAAGTTTAATCGCTACCTGGGTGGCGATATCTTCGGCGGTTAAATTAAAACTCTCACCGGTAACAGATGCGGCAATAGGCCCCATCAGCACTATGCCGTTGTTATCCAGCTGGCGGCGGATACCGGCGGCGTCAATGCGCCTTACCCGGCCACTGTGGTGGTAATCTACACCTTCATCGACGCCCAGCGGCTGGGCAATAACAAAATTACCGCTCACCACGTTAATTTGCGCGCCCTGCATTGGCGTATTGCTTAAACTCATCGACAGCCGGGCGGTAATATCCAGCTGCAGCGCACCGGCTACCTGTTTAATTAACTTAAACGAGTCATCATCGGTAACCCGCACGCGGTTATGGTAGGTGGGCTCTAAGCCGGCCTGTTGCAGTGCCGCATTAATTTGTGGCCGGGCGCCATACACCAGCACCACTTTAATACCCAGGCTGTTAAGCAGCGCAACATCATTAATAATGCTGCGAAAACCGCTTTGCATAATGGCTTCGCCACCAAGCATCACGACAAAGGTTTTGCCGCGGTGAGCGTTAACATAGGGGGCAGATTGGCGAAAACCGGAAACAAGTTCAGTGGTGCGCACGGGCGTTGGGCTTCCTTCTATTCAGACACAAGCTGTATAGGACATAAAGATGGCAGCTATATGACAAAATGCCAACTTCAACTGCGTTAAAGCCGGCATTTTAGGTGAAAAGTGGTTTTATATCTACTTTTTAAGCATATTTATTCTGCGATGCTGTTGGCTGTTACCAGCTACACAGCTGGGTCCAGCTGCTGTCGCTGCCGGGTACAGACTGTGTCCACCAGTTAGCCTGATACAGCGCGGCTTGGTATATCAGTTTATCGCCGCTGGCGGCGTGGCTGGGTTGGCCTTGCCAGTCTAACTGTGGCCAGTTCGGATAAGTGTTTATCTGGCTTAAGTCATAACCGGGGCAGTTGCCCGGTGGGTTATTGCCAGCATCGCCGCCGTCGTCACCACCATCATCAGGTGCCGGGCGCAAATCCAGGTTATAAAAATGGCTGTTATCCCGCACATAGGCGCGGTTGGCTGCCAAATCGCTGCTAAATACCACATTATCGCCGTTTAACTGCCCAAGTTGCAGCAGGTTGCTGTACTGGGTATTTACCTGCGCCGCCAGTTCTGTTGCCCACAGCGCATTATTTATATTGGCGTTGGTAATTTGCCAGCGCTCGTCTATCAGCTCCTGGCCATTACTATCGAATAGCCTTAACTGGGCATAACCGCCGACTTCAGCCGGTGTTTGCAGGTTGACGTAAGCACCTTTATCAAACCATAGCAGCGGCGGGGTGTCGCTATTGCCATTTACCAGTTCGATATCCGAGCAGTTGTAGAAGCCTTCGCCGACCACATCAACCCGTTGCCAGCGCGTGTACAGCACCGCAGGGCCGCTGCGATCGGTCGGTAGCGGTACCTGCAGCGTGTAATAGCCGGCATCGGCCGGTACATCGCTTTGCTGGTGAATAAGCTGCAGCTGGCTCCAGCTGAGTGGCTCGCTGGCAATATCAAAGCCGGCTTTACTTAAATAGATTTGCCAGAAGCTGGGGTTGTGCGGTGTAGTGGCACGAAAGCGCAGCGTTAGCTCACTGCTTTGTGCTAAATCGATAGTGGTGCGCTGCCAGTGCGCTGAGGGGATATCGATACCGCTTTTACGGCTGTCGCCAGCGGCGCACAGGCTACCATCGCTAACCACGTTTTGCACCGCCGCCATATTGCGGTAATCGGCGACATTAGCAGAAAATTCATGATGCTGGGTCAGCATATAACCGCCGGACTGCTGGTAAGCCGCGCGGCAGGCCGCATTGGGAATGCCGCTGCCATCGGCTGGCCACCAGTAGCCGCCGTCGTCTTTACATATTTGCTGCCGGGCTTTGGGGTAGTCGACATAGCCATGGCTGCTGGCCTGCAGACTGATAAATAGCAGGCTGGTTGTGAGGATTGCGGGGATTAAATGTTTGGGTTTCATCTTCGGATCTCCTGTGCTGCCAAAACGCTTCAAGGCTGCACTGAATTTGACATTGGTGAATGGCGTGACCTTGGCAGGGCGGCGCAGAGTGTCTGAGTGCCCGCCCGAGCGGGCTCGACAAATTCGTCGGGAGCGAGTTTGGACAGCTTTAGCTGGCCGCAGTTGCCGGACAGGACGTCCAGGCACAGTTGCTGCGACGAGCCTGACAAGTGTTACCCACTCACCGCATTACTCGAAACCCAAAGCCAAGGAAAAGCGGTGAACCTTCAACTCCACCGCTTTATAGCGCGCTATAAATTACAGATAAAACTCCAGCTGCCATCACTGCCCGGCACCGAGTTGGTCCACCAGTTGGCTTTATATACGCCGCCCTGGTACGACAAATGGTCACCGCCATTGGCATGGCTGGGGTTACCGGCCCAGTCGGTTTGCGGCCACTGCGGGTAAGGGTAAATAGGTGCGCTGATACCGCCGCAGCTATCCCCATTGCCGTCATCGCCACCGTCACCGCCATCACCGGCGCCAATACTGACTACCGGTAGCTGCGGATACTCTTGTGCAAAGGCATATTCATTACCGTTAGCAGTAAGTACCCAGTTAGACGGCATTGGCATGGGTAGCTGATAATTCAGCGTCACTGTAACGCTGTCGCCACTGGCCACGCTTAAATAGCCGGGTAGGGTAAAGGCAACGCGATGAAAGTTATTCTCAAGGCCGCCAATATTATTACCACTGGTGTTACGGCCGCTTTCTATTACGGTTAAGCCAAAACCGCTCTGATCACTAATGCTATCCGGTATTGCGGTTGGCACATCGAAGCTGATGCTGCTGCCACCTGGGATAGTGCTGTCGCTGTGGTTAGTCAGCGTAAGCTTGGGGTTAATCGGGAAGTTCTGATCGCCCAGTTTAAAATCGCTGATGCTTAAGCGCACATCGACCGCCTGAACTGGCATAGCGCGCTCGGCTTTAACTGCACCATAAGGCGTGGCGCCATTAAAGCTGTTGTAAAACTGCGTGGTCAGGGTATTGCCGATAAAGTACTCGCCTTTGGCGGCGTCCCAGCCGTAGTCGCCGGCCAGCTCCCAGAACATCACACCGCCGATACCGTTCTCAATCACATACTGGGCTTTGGCAGCGATGCTTTGCTCGGTTTCGACCGATAAAAACACCTTTTTCTGCGCGTTCCACAGCCAGGGCGCGACGGCGGTAGCGTCGTAGTGCTGACTGTAGCTGCCGGTCAGCTGATGTGCCGGGTTAGCAGGGTCTAAACCATACAGACCAAAATAGCTGGCGCTAATGCCCTCGGCCAGGTTCATGGTATGCCACAATGGGTTAGAGCCGGCCGGCATCTCGTTACCGTTCACATCTTTGTCATGCCATAGGTTATCAATGCCCACAGCGCCGTTGCCGCATTTACTCACTGTGCTGCCACCGGTACCCGGCGGGCAGTTACTCTGGTTCGGTAAGGCAGCGCTGCCCCATAAGCCAAAGTTGCCGCCTTGCACATCCTTCCATCCACGGCTGTAATACGGAATACCAATATTGATACGGCCGGCAGGCATAGTGCCGCGGAAATAGCGGTAAGCCCAGTCGGTATTCAGATAACCGATCTGCTGGTACTGCGCGGTGTTGTAATAGTTCCATGCAGCCAGCTCAGCGTCTTCGCCGGTATCGAACAGGGCAGCATTATGGCCGACGAACTGGTTCCAGGCACCGTGCAGGTCGTAGCTCATAATGTTGACGTAATCCAGATACTGAGTAACCTGAAACGCCTCCATACCGCGCAGCAGGTAGCCGGATGAGGGCGAGGCAATTGTCAGCAGATAATGCTTACCATCGGCGGCACCGGCCGCATCCAGTTTCTGCCGCAGTACTTTCATCAGCTCGACATAAGAGCGCATTAAACCACCGCGCAGGCTGTTAGCCAGGGCAAAGTCGTCCGGGTTACCGGCATCGTTCATGCTGGTCGGGTACTCATAGTCAATATCGACACCGTCAAAACCGTACTGGCGGATAAAGGCCACCGCCGAGTCGGCAAAGGTATTAATACCCTGCTGGTTAATGCTTAAATCGCTGTTGGTGGTCATGGTGTAAAAACCGCCACTGGCCACCCGGTTACCGTCGCTATCAAAATAGCCGCCGGTTTCAGCCCAGCCACCGACCGAGATCAGCGTTTTCACATGCGGGTGCTGCTGTTTGTATTTTTGCAGCAGGTTAAAGTGGCCCTTGTACGGCAGGCTGGGGTCGAGCTCAGCGCCGGCAATGCCCGGCCATTCCATGCCGGTAGAGGCATTGGTTGGGTCGCTGGTATCGCCGACAGAAATTTGATTGGCGGCATTTACATGGGCAAAGGCGTAGTTGATATGGGTAATTTTATCCCACGGAATATCTGAGGCTAAATAGGCCGGCTGGCCGTTTTTACCATGGCGCCAGCTGGTAAAGTAGCCAATGATACGCCGCGGGTGGTCGGGGCTGATAAGCTCGCGGCCATCAGCGTCATACACAGTGCAGTAAGGCACGTTAATACCGGGGGTTTGATACAGGCCATCGGGCCGGCAGCTGCTGTCGCCCGGTACGCTGGGATCAGGTTCCGGGTCTGGTTCTGGTTCCGGATCGGGCTCAGGGTCTGGCTCGGGATCAGGCTCAGGTTCCGGATCTGGCTCGGGTTCCGGGTCCGGTTCGGGCTCCGCGCCATCGCAACTGCCGAGTAAGCGCCACTCCTGATAGGGTGCCGAGTGGCTGACAGGGTCATTACCCTGTGTCCACCAGTTGGCCTGAAAAGCCTGTTGTTGCTGTTGTACCTGAGCGCCGCCACCATAGGCAGCATCGCTTTGCCACAGTGGCAGATTAGTGCAATCGACCGCGCGGGCCGAAAAAGCCGCTGTGCTGGCCAACGCCAGCAGCGATAAGGTAGTAGTTAGATTCATCTTTAATTCCTGCTAAAAGCTCAAGCTGGCAGCTCCGGGTCGAACCGGCTTGCTCACACCAACACGCCGTAAATACATCCCTGTAGGCTCGATAATGAACTTCATCCATGAAGTTCACCCTGCGGGCTAGCGATGCTATTCAAATTCGTTCCTGACGAATTTGTCAGCGTTCCTGGCCTGCAACGGTTGGTTTAGAGTAAGCCGGTTCTCGTCCTGTTTGTGATGGCAACCAGCTGGCAATATTAGTTATTGTTGCGTATGGCCTAAGCCTTCATGCATCGCGTTTAAAATATGGCCATTGTCGGCATCGATTTCCCAGGCAAAAATACCGCCCAGCTGATGCTGCAAAATGTAAGCGCCTTTCTCGCGTACCGACCGCTTGGTATCGATACTGATCAGCGTATTGGTGGCCGGGTTCCAGACATAACTGGCTTTGGCGGTATCATCCCAGCCCACGGTAAAGCCGTTTACGCCACTGGCCTCTGGCCCACCCATAAAGTCGGCTTCGATTTTTTTGTAGTCCATAATACCGCGCTCCCAGCCACCGGTAATGCCATCACCGCCGGTACCGGTAAATGGATTGCCGCCAGTAGTGCCCGACACATTTTGCCAGCCGCGGCCATACATGGCGGCGCCCAACGCAATTTTGCCGGCCGGTACGCCGCGATTAAGCAGGTACTGCACCGCTTCATGGGCACTAAAGCCGCTGATAGGCGAGTTATGAGATGGATACAAGCCGGTTTGATGGCCCAGCACACCGTTCCAGGCACCGTAATAGTCGTAGGTCATCAGGTTGATGTAATCCATGTGCTGGTGTGCATCTTCCCAGTCGACGACGCTAAGTTTCTCAACGCCGCCGGACATCGCCGCCGCCAGTTCATATTCACGACCGGTTTCCGCTTCCAGTGCATCCAGAGCTTCACGCAGTTCGCGCATCAGAGTAGCAAAGCCGGCACCGTCCTGAGCAGAGCCTAAATCCGGGTTAGCACCGCCGCCGCCGGGGAATTCCCAGTCGATATCTATACCGTCAAAGAAATCATAGGTGCGGATAAAGTCGATAATAGAGTCGATGAATACCGCGCGGGCGGCAGCGTTAGTACCGACATCGTATAGCGGATCAGATAAGGTCCAGCCACCGACTGACGGTAGAATTTTAACGTGCGGATGAGCCTGCTTTAAGCGGTACAGCTCGGCAAAAATGCCGCGGATTGGCTGATCCCAAACATCGCCTGGATAGCCTTTTTCCAGCGCGGCAAACTTATCGTGTACCACAACGGAATAGTCAGGTTTGCCGCTGCACTGGCTGTTTAATGCCGCATAACCTTCCGGGTTGGCCTGGCGTAAGCCTTCGTTCGGACCACACACGGGAATAAAGCCATAGTAAATATGCGTCAGGTTTTGTGCCGGTATATCGGCAGCATGGAAGGCGCGGCCATAAATGCCCCACTCCACAAAGTAGGCGCCGACTTTTTTGCCGGTAGTATTGTTAAAAGCGACATTATTTTGCTTCAGCGGGTGCGGCCAGGCGGTCATATCTAAGTCGGTCCAGGGATCGAAACTGCCGTTATCGCCGCCGTTGCCACCACCCTCGCCGCCTGAGCCGGCAACCACGCTGACGGTTTTCACATCACTGTCGGTACATAACAGCGCATCGCTGCTTTGCTGGCATAAACTGACAACAAAGTCGTAATTACCGGTGGTACTAAAGCTTACTGTAGTACTGCCGCTCTGTGCGGAAGGAGTAGCGCTGCTGAGGCTGGCGCTGTGCACCACAGAGCCGTTTTGTTTTAGCTGCCATAAGTTGCCGTTGTTGCCCCACCACATATTCCAGGCCAAATTCAGGCTGGCGCTGCCGCCGTTTAGCGTGACGCTGTTTTCACTCCAGGCAAAGGCAGGTTTAGCCGGAGCGGCCGGGTTAACCGGTTCTACCGGATCCGGCTCTACCGGGTCTGGCTCGACGGGATCCGGGTCAACCGGATCGGGCTCTACCGGGTCTGGTTCGCTGTCGCCTGAGCCGGTAATTGTAACAGTGGTAATGCCGCTTTGTGCGCATTGTTCGGTGCTGCCACTGACATTACATAAACTGACCTGCAGCTGGTAACTGCCGGGCTGGCTAAAGGTTAAGCTGGTACTGCCGCTTTGTGCGTTCTGGCCGTTGGGTGTTAATGCAGCTTCATAGACAACGCTGTCATTTTTATGTAAGTACCACTTGTTACCGTTGCTGCCCCACCACATATCCCAGCGTAGCGGTACCTGCACACTGCCGTTTTGCAGGGCGTAATCGGTGGGCATCCAGCTGATCACCGGGGCATTGGGTGTGGCGGCCTGAATACTGGCGGCCAGTAGCAGTAGTGATAGACCACTTCCGCCTTTAACTGCTTGTTTAAACATAACTTCCTCCAATGGTGTTGCTTAGGTTTTGTAATAGTTATGGCGATACTTAGTCGCAAATTCGTCCAGCATTTAACAGCTTTGTAATTCGGACGTTGGCTATTTTCTGCTTACCTGCAGTGTCGTTTGTGCAGCTGGCTGATTAGAAAATAAGCGGTATTGACTATGGCAAATATGACAGCGTTGTCAAAATTTAGACTTGAGAATTTCATGATATTTTGCTGTGCGAAGATTAATACACTGAATTTTAAAGAAAAATAATTACAGTATGCTGTCAGGATAATTTACACATTATCGGGCCAGTTTGGCGCTATTAGGGAAGTTTGTTAACGAGCACAGCGGCACGATGAGCAGCGCCGCTGTGTTCAAAGGTTAGTCGAGGATGATATGCGGCAAAAAGCGCGAGCTGTCTTTGGTGATCAGGCTGTTATCTTCACGGATACCTATGCCTGCAGCGCTGTCACCCACCACCCAGCTGCCAATCAGCGTATAGTTATTGTCAAACTGAGGCAGTGGCGCCAGTTGCTGGCGGATATAACCGCTGTCGTTATAAGGACCGTCTTGCTTAATGAATTTGCCCTCTGCAGTCAGCAATTCGATATTGGCCCCTTCGCGCGATAACAGCGGCTTGCGCAGCCAGCCGTATTGTAAGCTGCTGCCATCATCAAAAAATGCCGGTAACAGGTTAGGGTGGCCCTGATATTTTTGCCACAGCAGCGGCAGTATGCCTTTGTTAGATAACAGGCATTTCCATAGCGGCTCAATAAACTGGGTTTGGCTGGTTAAAATGGTGCTGGCAAAGTCTTCTTGCAGCATAAACTCCCAGGGGTATAGCTTGAATAAACCCTGGATGGGAAAGCCATCGAGGTCGACCAGCTGACCGTCAATATCGCCCAGTTGCTCCAGCTGAATATAACGGCAGTTGACCCCGGCCTGCAGGGCGATATCCATCAGGTAATCGACAGTGCCTTTATCTTCAACACTTTCGGTAACGCTGGCAAAATAAAATGGCTGTGGCAGATTAAGTTCGCTAAAGGCTTGCTGTAGTTTATCCTGCAATGAATTGAACTGATCTGCTCCCTGCGGCAGAGCGCCGCGCATCAGCATATCTTCCAGCCAGACCCACTGGAAAAAGCCGGTTTCATAAAGTGACGTGGGGGTATCGTAGTTCAGTTCCAGCAGTTTAGCCGGACCAGTACCGTTGTAGCTAAAATCCATCCGGCCATACAAGTGTGGCGCTTTTGCGCGCCAGCTAGCCAGCACCGCATCCCAGAACGGCTCTGGAATGGCTAGCCGGGTTAGTTTCTCTTCATTGGTAACAATTTCATCTACCAAATCCAGCGCCATTTGGTGCAATTGCTCGGTCGGATCTTCTAAATCCTGCTCAATTTGCGTCAGGCTAAATTGATAATAAGCGCTCTCATCCCAATACGGTTCGCCGTCAAAGGTATGAAAGTTAAAGCCAACACTTTCAGCAAAGGCTTTCCAGCCCGGGCGCGGAGCACTGTTTATGCGTTTCATATCGGCTTAACCACCGTAACTTGTCGTAGCGCGTTTTGCCGCCTGAGCGCCAAAACCACCGCGCCGAGCCATGGCGGCTGGCTTAGGCTGCACTGCTGACGGCTTAATACTGGCTAAGCCTGGCTGGTTGGCAACCGGTGTGTTGGTCGCAGTGCGAAAGGTGCTGCGATCATCACGCGATTTATACAGCGGCTGATTGGGTACCGTGCTGCGGTTGGCGCTGGCCGTTTGCTGTTGTGGCGCACCGGCCATGCCGCCACGGTTAAGCATTTGGCCAGCCATAAAGCCCATCATCATTGGCATAAAAAAGCCGCCGCTGGCCTGGGTTTGCTGCTGTGTGGGTTCAGTTGCGTTTGCGGCAACAACCGCAGCGCTCTCACACTGGCCCACACCAAAATCGGTTTCACACTCCTGCCGGTTGGCATAACGCGGTGCCACCTGTGGGTGCAGCGCCTTAGCTTCGGCAAAAGCCGCCTGACACTCGGCCGGTGGGTTGTAGTAAGCCGCACATTCATCCGGTGTGTTAAATACCTGTACTTCAACCGGTTTTTCGCCACAACCGGCTAGCACCAGGCCTGCAGCGGGTACCATCATAATCAGGCGCGCGGTTTTACTGCGTTTAAAGGTTTTGCTCATACTGTACTCCTTAGTAGCTCATACAGGCGGCGTTTAACATACCCACGGTAATAGAGCAGGCGGCAGAGAAAATGCCGGCCGCCAATTCACCCTGGCTTATACGTTGTGGTAATTGCTTAAGCGCAGCATTGCTGATGAAAAACGTCAGCACTTGCACGATTAACGCTATGCCGCCCCAGATGGCGCAATCTAGCAACGACATCGAATGGGTAATAGCGCTTGAAAGCGGCCAGGCAAAACCAATGATGGCGCCGGCAAAGGCGATTGCTGCAGCCGGGTTATTCGCGCGGATAAGACCAAACTCGTCGTGGGGTGTTACCCAGGTATACAGCCGGGCAAACACCAGCAGCAATACTACCGCCAGTGCGAAGTAAGCAGCAAACGCCGGTAAACCAGTTAACGAGCTTAACGCAGTATCTAACATATAAATTCCCCGATTGAGATAGTTTGCGCTGATCCTGCGCAAATTAGCGGGGTAATTCAACCAAAATCGGCGCTACTGTGTGGGTTATTTATCGCAGATAGCACACCGCTTACCGGTTAAGCGCTGGACAGCACTGATCCGTTACCTACACTGGCGCAGTAACGACTTAAATACATAACCACAACAACACGCTTGCAGTAGCGCAGGTAAATGTTAATTCAGGAACTGATAATGAAAAAAAGTATGACCACAGTGGCGCTCAGCATCGCGCTGGCACTGGGCGTGGCGGGCTGTTCAACCAGCACTGTCAGCAATACTGAGAACGCGGTACAGCAGACCGCCGCGGCATCGCCAGCCGGCTTAAGCTCAGGTATTACGCTGGCAAATATGGATACCACAGTTGCACCGCAGCAGGATTTTTTCCGTTACGTAAACGGCAGCTGGCTTGATAACACTGAAATTCCGGCGGATAAAGCACGTTGGGGCAGTTTTGATGAGCTACGTGAAAACGCTGAAAAACAAGTGCTGGCGATAGTGCAGCAGTTGGCGACAGAGCAGCATGCCAAAGGCAGTGATGAGCAAAAAATTGCTGATTTATACCGCTCATTCTTAGATGAGCAGCTGGCTGAAGTACTGGGCTTAAACCCACTGCGCGGCGAACTGGCAGCAATTGATAACCTGAAAACCCATGCTGATCTGACCGCTCTGTGGGGCAACTGGCAGCGTTACCGTATGGGCACGCCGGTTGTGGTCTATGTCGGCCAGGATCAAAAGCAATCCGATCAGTACATTACCGGTGCTTCGCAAAGTGGTTTGGGTTTACCTGACCGTGATTACTACTTAAAAGACGATGCTCGCTCACTAGAGTTGCTGCAACAATATCAGGCTTTTATTGCAAAACTGTGGACCCTGGCCGGTTTTGATAATGCTGAACAAGTTGCCGCCGATATCGTGGCGCTGGAAAAGCAAATTGCTGCTGCGCACTGGAGCCGGGTACAGAACCGCGACCGTAATGCCACCTACAACAAGCTTACGCTAACTGAGCTTAATAAACTCGCGCCGGGCTTTGACTGGCAGGCGTTTTTAACCGCCGCAGATTTGGGCAGCATTAATGAGTTGGTGGTACGTCAGCCGACCTATTTTACCGCTTTTGCCAAAATACAGGCAGAAACGCCGGTTAAGCAGTGGCAGCAGTATCTTAAGTTTCATGTATTGCGCAGCAACGCCAATAATCTGAACAAAGCCTTTGTTGATGCCAGCTTCGACTTTTACGGCAAGACGCTAAATGGCCTGCAAGAGCAGCGTAGCCGCGAGAAACGCGCGGTTAGCCTGGTCGATAACAACCTGGGCTTTATGGTGGGTAAAAAGTACGTTGAGCAATACTTTAAACCAGAAGCCAAGGCGCGGATGGACCAAATGATTGAAAACCTGCGCGTGGCATTTCGCCAGTCTATTGACGAGCTGGAATGGATGAGCCCGGTAACGAAAAAGCAGGCGCAAATTAAGCTGGCCAAATTTAACACCAAAATTGGTTACCCCGATAAATGGCGCGACTACAGTTGTGTGGAGATTAACGCCGCTGATTTAATCGGTAACCTGCGCCGTAGCAGTGAGTGCGAATACCAGCGTACTATTGACCGTTTAGGCAAGCCGGTCGATCGCACCGAATGGGGCATGACACCGCAAACGGTAAATGCCTATTACAGCTCGACCATGAATGAAATCGTGTTCCCGGCCGCTATTTTACAGCCACCGTTCTTCAACGTAGAAGCGGATGATGCCGTAAACTATGGTGCCATTGGTGGCGTTATTGGCCATGAATTTACCCACGGCTTTGACGATCAGGGCCGCCGCTCCGACGGCGACGGTAACCTGCGCGACTGGTGGACAGAGCAAGACGCAGCGCAGTTCCAGCAGCGGGCACAGCTGATGATTGATCAATACAGTGCCTTTAACCCGATTGACGATTTACACCTGCAGGGCGCCTTAGGTCTGGGCGAAAATATTGCTGACCTTGGTGGTTTAACGGTGTCGTTTAAAGCGTACCAAAATTCACTGCAAGGCCAGAGCGGTACAGTAATTGACGGCTTTACTGCCGAACAGCGTTTCTTTATGGGCTGGGGCCAGGTCTGGCGCATTAAATTCCGCGACGAAGCCCTGCGCCAGCAGGTAATCACCGGGCCACATTCACCGGGCATGTACCGCGTGCTGGGTACCCTGTCGAATATGCCGGAGTTCTATCAGGCGTTCGATGTTAAACCGGGTGATGGCATGTACCGTGACGAAAAAGTACGGGTGAAAATCTGGTAACCTGATGTTTTATAATAAAAAACCGCCACTTAGGCGGTTTTTTTATGCAGACGCTGCGTTATTGCCGGGCCGCTTTTATCTCGGCGATTAGCTGGCGTACATCCTCACGCTGCAGGATCTGGTCGATATTCTCAACCAGCTTACGCCGCCAGTTCGGGTACTCAGTGCTGGTGCCGGGAATATTGACCGGCGTGGCCATCAGCAACAAGTCTTCCAGCTGAAACGCCAGTAGTTTAGCCGGTTGGCGTGCGGTAAATAAATGGCTGGCGCGGATAAGCTGAGCATAATCGGCCTGGCTGTAATCACCTTCGGGTAATTGCAGGCGCTGGCGCATCAGCTGTTTTTCATCTGCACGTAGCTGGTGCAGGCTGTCGGCTACCTGGGCATTAGGGAACAGATCCAGCTGATGGCGCAGCGCTAAATCATGCTCCTGCCAGTAACCGACCAGCGTGGGCATATCGTGCGTGGTGACGGTGGCCAAGGCCAGCTCCGGGTAGGTTTGCGCGGCATGGTCGTAACTACCGGCTTTTTGCTCCAGCATAAATACCCGGTATGACAATACCTGGTACTGCGCCATTAAATGGCTGATCTCAACCGGCACTGTGCCCAAGTCTTCGCCTATTACCACACAGCTGTTGCGCTGACTTTCCAGCGCCAGTATGGCGAATAAATCGGCTGCCGGAAAACGCAGGTAAGCACCGGCTGTGGCATCGCTGCCCAGCGGACAACACCATAAGCGCAGCAGCGCCATTACATGGTCTAAGCGTAACGCGCCGGCATAGCGCATATTGGCCTGAATTAACTCAATAAAAGGTTTGTAGGCCTTTTGTCGCAGCGTATGCGGGTTAAACGCCAGTAAGCCCCAGTTCTGGCCTTTGGGCGCCATAATATCAGCCGGTGCGCCGACGCTTAAGTCCATGTAATAGTCTTCGGGCGCGCCCCAGCTTTCAGCACTGCTGCGGCTGGTGCCTACCGCCACATCACAGTACAGGCCAATGGCCATACCGTGTTGCTGGCATAAGCGCTTAACTTCACTTAATTGCAGTTGCGCCTGCCACTGCAGGTACAGTTGCAGCTGCACTTCATCGGCGTGCTCGCGGGCAAACTCTGCCACCGCGCTGCTGTTGGGGCTGCGCATGGCGTCAGGGAAATTCTGCCAGGCCGCCATGCCCCAGTCTTTTGCAAACAGCTTGCCTTGTAACACCTGATGAATAGCTAATTGCGTCAGGCTTAAGCCACCTTGCTCAACAAAGGCATGAAATTGCTGGGCCCGGGTGGTGTTTTTGGCGAGATGCTGCTGTTTAAACTGCTGAAACAATAGAGTAGCGATATGTTTTTTCGCTGCTGCTACGCCAGGGTAATCAACATCGGTAGTGGCGCGCAGGCTGGCTAAACGCTGCTGAAACGCGGTGCTGTCGACTTCTGCCTGCGCCGCGGCGCACTGTTTAAACTCTTCAGTGTGCTCCAGCGCGACATATTGGGTGTTTAGCCACAGCCGGCTATTCGGGCTGTAAGGGCTGCAATCTTGCGGTAACTCTGGGTACAGCGCATGCAGTGGGTTTAAGCCAATAAAGTCGACGCCTTGTGCCGCAAGCGGCGCTATCATCTGCTGCAAGTCGATAAAGTCGCCAATACCCCAGTTACGCGCTGATTTTACCGCATATAACTGTAAGGCCGGGCCGAAGGTTTTATGTAGCACGGCTTTATCGTGCAGCTGAAAACAGCGCTGCGGCGTAATAATTAACTGCTGCTGATATTGGCTGGCGCCGCCGGTTAACGTCAGTTGGTGGTAGCCCAGTGGTAGCGCCACGTCCAGCGTTAGCTCGGCTACCAGCACTTCGCCCTGCGTCGTCTGCTGGCGCTGGCTAATATTACTGGCTGCCAGGCTTAACTGGCCGCTAAATTGCTGCTGATCTTCCGTGGTAATCTGCCACTGCCAGTCGCTGAGGGCATGCTGTTGCAACTGCTGCAGCCGTATTTGTACCGGCTGGCCCTGTTGGCACACGGTAACGGGAGCTAACACTTCCAGCCAGGGCTGCTCGGTTAAATCGCTAATGTGCTGGCGGATGCTGTTATCGCTGGTTAAATCAAAGCCCATCGCCTGCAAAATAGCCTGTTGCTTGTCCAGGCTGACCACCTCAGTGTGGCCTTGCGCGTGAACATAGCTGTCCTGTAGCCCCGCCAATGCAGCGAGCTGCTTAATTAATTGCATAATTCACCTGTAACCGCGCGCTTTGCGCCGTTGGATATTGAGTTCGTGCTGCGCTACACAGCTTGCGTTGCCGAAAGGCGCCGGGTGAGCAACCCTGCCAGCATTTAAAAGCTTTTTGAAAACTGCTTTGCTCTTCAAAGCCAAGCTGAAAAGCAATTTGCTGCAAACTCAGCTCACTTTGCTGTAAATATTGCTGTGCCAGTTGATGGCGGCACTGACACACCAGCTGGCGAAAACTGCTGTTGTGCTGCTGTAGTAAACGCTGCAGCGTGCGACTGCTAACATGCAGGGCGCTGGCCGCCTGGCAAAGCCTTGGCGCTTGCGGCAGTTGCTGCGTGATATACCGGCGCAGTTTAGCGAATAGTTGTTCTGTCAGCGTTGTCTGGCTGCTTACTGCGGCAACCGGTGCTGGCTGATGGCTATAAGGTGTCATAGAGTGCTCCCAGTTGGCAGCACAGCAAGTCCACAGGTTTGCTTGGTTCTGCCATTAAACGGTGCAAGCATAAATCAGCCTGCTCGATTTATTAAACCTGCTGCATACGTATGCAATAAAATTTCCCCCTCATCTGATAAGGGTAAAGCGGCGTAAATCTGCTATACCTAGCATTAAAGTGACGCCGCGAAACAAAGCAAAACCCTGATATGACGCGGTGCACCCAGCTGGTGCAGGTATTTACATTGCCGCCCCAGTTTTGGGCAAATTAGTAATTATGAATACGTATTCATATTGAGCTGTTGACCTAATAAGTTTAATAAATAGCCTTAGACAAAAGTCTGGTTGCACTGCATGGCTGCGCTTACGGCAGCAGGCGACACAAACAACACACCGGGGATGAAGGACATGACTAAATTTAAATTCAGTATGCTGACACTGGCGTTAGCTGCAGCTGGCTCAGGCTCAATGGCCTATGCGCAAACAGCGACGCAAGCTGACGAGCAAGCCAAAGCCGATGAGCAGATTGAAGTAATTTCAGTAACAGGCTATCGCGGCAGCTTACAACGCGCCCAAGCGATTAAAATGAGTGAAAACTCAATCGTTGAAGTACTGTCGGCTGAAGATATCGGTAAACTGCCTGATACCAGCGTGGCCGAGTCATTAGCCCGTTTGCCAGGCTTGGCCGGTGAACGCCGTAACGGCCGCACCAGCGGGTTGTCGGTGCGCGGCTTTAACGAAAACTACGTTGGCACCTCATTAAACGGCCGTGAGCTGTTAGGTATGGGTGATAACCGTGGTGTTGAATACGACTTATACCCGTCTGAGATTGTTTCTACCGCCTTAGTGTATAAAACCCCCGACGCCAGCCTAATGGCGCAAGGTATTGGTGGTACCGTTGATTTACAAACCGTAAAACCACTTTCAGCAGAACGCACCATTGCCTTTAACGGCAGCTACGAGAAGAACGACCAAGACTCCGGCAACCCAGACTTTGATAACAAGGGCCATCGCTTATCGTTTAACTATGTCGACAAGTTCCTCGATGACAAGCTGGGCGTGGCACTGGTAGTAGCAACATTGGAAACGCCTCGCCAGGAGCAGCAGTTCCGCGGTTGGGGTTATGCAGGAGCGAATGCAGAGCGTGCGGCTGATGGGGTAACAGTGCCTGAAGGTACTGTGATTCTCGGTGGTCATGACTCCTTTACCCGTTCGGCCATGTTAGAGCGTGACTCCGTTGCGTTGGTGCTGGAATACGCGGTAAACGATAAATTAAAAGCGACTTTTGACGCACTTTATATCGACTTTAACGAGCAGGATGCCCGCCGTGGTTTGGAAGAAGGTGGTGCTGAGTGGGGTACCGGTGCTTATACCATCACCGGCGTAGAAAATGGTTTAGTCACATCAGGGTTTTACGACGGCTTCTACTCGGTAGTGCGTAACGACGTACGTGAGCAAGATGCAGAGCTAAAAACCTTTGGCTTAAACCTGGAATACCAAATCAGTGATAACTGGACAGGTCAACTGGATGTTTCCAGCGGTAAAGTCACCAAGTCGATTACCGATATCGAAAGTTATTCTGGTGTAGGTCGAGCTAACTCTGCTGACCGTCCAATCACTGCACGCTCTTGGGTAATGACGTCCAGTGGCGCCTTCTACTCTGATCACCCAACGATTGCACCGGTTGATTTGACCGACCCAAGCTTAATCCGCTTAGCAGGCCCGCAAGCCTGGGGTGGCTCACTGGCACCTATTCAGCAATTCCAGGGGGTGCCTGGCTTCGGCCCGGATACAGCACAAGATGGCTTTGTAAACAATCCTGAGTTTGAAGAAACGTTGGACAGTGTGCGCTTACAAGCCAACGGCTATGTCGAGTGGGGTATTTTTAATGAGTTGGAATTGGGCGTAGTCTACAAAGAGCGCTCAAAAACCAAAATTAATAATGGTGCTTTTTTAACTGCTAATACCTGGCCAAATGATGGTGCTATTCCAGCTGTACTGGGCGTGGCGGATTTAAGCTTTATCGGTATTAACGGTGTGCTGGCGTACGACAGCCTAGGCTTGTACCGCAGCGGTTTTTATACCGAAACCAATGCTGCTCTGCTGGAAAACGGCCGTTTTGGTGACACCTACAAAATCGACGAAAAGTTAACTACGCTGTACGGTATGCTGGATATCAGCACCGAAATTGGTGATATTGCGGTAACCGGTAATCTGGGTGTGCAAATTGTGCGTGCCGATCAGAGTGGTGACGGTTTTAGTACTACTACCAACGCTGATCGCTTCACCGAAATTGTTCCGGTATCAGCTGGCACAGACTATACCGACGTGTTGCCAAGCTTGAACCTGAGCTTTGAAGTGGCCGATCGTCAGTATGTCCGCACCAGTTTGTCAAAAGTGATGAGCCGGCCACGGATGGACGATATGCGTCCTAACTCGCAGGTCACCTTTGCCTTTAACGACAATAATATTCTGGATGATAATCCGCTGAACAGCGCCTGGGGTGGCAACGGTGGCAACACCGAGCTGAAACCACTGGAAGCTGACCAGTTCGATTTGTCATACGAAAATTACTACCACGATAATGGTTTCTTTGCGGCCAGCTTCTTCTTTAAAGATCTGAAGAATTGGCACCGTAACATCACACTGATAAATGATTTTTCGGCTAACTATATCCCAGGTTTCCATCAGTCAACAGACGCGACAGGTAACCAGCCGCCAGCGACTTTCCTTGGCCGTTTAGATGTGCGTCAGGATGGCTTACAAGGTTTTGTACGTGGTTACGAGTTCCAGGCCAGTGTGCCGTTTGATATCTTCCATGAAGCCTTAGATGGTTTTGGTCTTGTTGCCAGCGCCACCTTTATGGACGGTAAACTGGATGATGGTGGCCGGGTACCGGGTTTGTCAGAAGAAATTTATACCCTGACAGCTTACTATGAGTACAAAGGCTTTGAATTCCGTATTTCAGGCACCAAGCGTGATGAGTTCCAGACGGAAGAACGTGGTCTAAGCTTAGCCTTGACTCCGGTTACCCGCCTTGGCAGTGAGCTATGGGATGCGCAGATTGGCTACGACTTTAGCGAGTCGGGTATAGAAGCGCTGAAAGGTTTACGCGTCACGCTGCAGGCGCAAAACCTGACTGATGAAAAAGATGTCACGACCAATGGCGCTGATAGCCGTCAGATCATTACCTATCAGAGCTATGGCCGTAACTATATGTTAGGCTTGAACTATAAGTTCTAAGTTTGGCCGCCCACGTGGCAATTAAGCGGTAACCCCGTTACGGCTTAACCGTTAACAACAGCCCGACCAAGCTTAGCCTGGTTGGGCTGTTTTGTATTTAAGGGGCAACAATGCAAGGCGTTCGCAAGGTTGTAGTGTTAGGCGGCGGCACATCCGGTTGGATAGCGGCGGCTTTACTAAAAAAAGTATTAGGCCCGGTGGTCGATATCGACCTTGTCGAGTCTGAAGATATTGGCACCGTCGGCGTAGGTGAAGCCACTATTCCGCCCATCCGCTTATTAAATAATGTGCTGGGCATTAATGAAGCCGAATTCTTACGTGAAACTAAAGCGACAATTAAGCTGGCAATAAAGTTTGAAAACTGGCGTGTGCCGGGCGAGGGCTATTTTCATACCTTTGGTGCACCGGGTAAAAGCCTGGCATTTTGTCATTTTCACCATTTGTGGCGCCGCGCCCAGCAGCTGGGCGATACCACCTCTTTATGGCAGTACGATTTAAACTATTTGTGCGCCGAAGCGGGTAAGTTTGCGCCGATAAACAGTAAAGACCCGGTGCTGGAGCTGCCCTACGCCTACCACTTTGATGCCGGCCTTTACGCGCGCTTTTTGCGTAAATTCAGCGAGCAAATGGGCGTAATGCGCCACGAAGGTAAAGTCAGCAGTGTGACCCAGCATGGCAATGGCGACATTCAGCATTTGGTGCTGGAGGATGGCCGGGTGTTAGCCGGTGATTTGTTTATCGACTGCTCCGGGTTTCGAGGCCTGTTGATCCAGCAAAAGCTTAATACCGGTTATGAAGACTGGAGCCATTGGCTGCCGTGCGACAGAGCCGTGGCGGTGCCGTCTGAGCGCTTTGAGCAGACACTGCCTTACACCCGCTCAATTGCGCACAGTGCCGGCTGGCAATGGCGTATTCCGCTGCAGCACCGTAACGGCAATGGCCTGGTGTACAGCAGTGCACATTATACCGAGCAGCAGGCGGCCGATTTACTGCTGTCTAATCTGGACTCTACACCGCTGGCGGATCCGAAGTTTATTCAGTTTAAAACCGGCCGCCGGCGTAAACAGTGGCACCGCAATGTGGTGTCGGTGGGCCTGTCCAGCGGCTTTTTAGAGCCGTTGGAGTCGACCAGCATCCATTTGATCCAGTCGGCGGTGGTGCGTTTGCTGCAACTGTTTCCGCATCAGGGCGTCACCGAGGCGCTGGTGAATGAATATAACCGCCAATCGCAGATTGAATTTGAACAGGTGCGCGATTTTATTATTCTGCACTACCATGTCAATGAACGTACTGACAGCCCGTTTTGGCGGGATCTGCGCCAGATGCAGGTGCCTGATACATTGAAGCGAAAAATTGCGCTATTTGCTGAAAATGGCAGCCTGTTCCGCGAGCAGAATGACTTATTTCTGGAGAGCTCCTGGCTGCAGGTGATGCTGGGGCAGGGCATAGTGCCAAAAGATTATCATCCGCTGGCCAATAGCTACTCCGAAGCCCAGTTAAAACAAATGCTGCAAACCATGCTGGCGATAAAGCGTGATCCATTAGAAAAACTGCCGCTGCATGATGCGTTTTTGCAGCGGGTTTGCCAGGGTTAACTGTGTGGAGATATCAGATTGATGCCAGGTGACGCTGTGCAAAATATGCATCGTATTATCATTGTCGGCGGGGGAACAGCCGGTTGGATGACGGCGTTACTAATGGCACAGCATTGGCGCCAGCAACCGGTAGTTATTACCTTAATTGAGTCTGAAGATATTGGTATTATTGGTGTTGGCGAAGGGTCGACACCAACAATGAAGCGCTTTTTTTCCACGCTGGGTATTGCCGAAAGTGACTGGATGCCAGCCTGCGAAGCGACCTACAAGGTCAGTATCCAATTTGATAGCTGGAGCCCGGCAACCGGTGTGCGTAGCTACAGCCACCCGTTTATCTCACAGCTGGATGTTCACAGTCAGGACGCCTTTGTCAGCAATTGTTTAAAGCGTCGGCAAGGTTTGGCCGTGGTTACTGCGCCGGAACATTTTTTGTTTAATGGTTATCTTGCTGCACAGCATCTGACGCCGGTGGCGCCAGCGAACTTTCCATTTCGGTTAGAGTATGGCTATCACTTTGATGCAGTATTACTGGGAAAGTACCTGCGTGAGCGTGCCAAAGCCCTCGGTGTGCAGCACCATACGGCCAGCATTAACCGGGTCGCGTTGTCAGTTGCCGGTGAGATAGAACAACTGATAACCAACGACGGTCGCAGTTTTACCGCCGACTTATTTGTCGATTGCACGGGTTTTAGCAGCTTGTTGTTACAACAAGCGCTCAACGTTCCGTTTGAGTCCTTCAGTGGACAGCTGTTAAACGACGCCGCTGTTGCCCTGCCCTCTAAGGCATTATCGCCATTACCCACGCAAACCCTGGCCAGTGCAATGCAGGCCGGTTGGGCCTGGCAAATACCCCTGAAGCACCGTACCGGTAATGGTTATGTTTACAGCAGTGCTTTTAAATCAAAAGATCAGGCAGAGACCGAGCTAAGAGCCGCATTAGGGTTGTTGGATACTGATGTCAGTGCCCGGCACCTGAACATGCGAGTGGGCCAGGTTAAACAACACTGGGCTAAAAATTGTTTGGCGATTGGTTTGTCGCAAGGTTTTATTGAGCCTTTGGAGGCAACAGCCTTACATCTGGTGCAAACCGCAGTTGAGACCTTTTTGGAAGACTACGACGCGGGCAATTGGAGCACGTTGCGTCAAGATAAATATAATCATTCTATCCGGCAACGTTTTGAAGCCACTCGGGATTATATTCTGGCGCATTATTTGTTTAATACCCGTCAGGACACGGAGTATTGGCGCGCAGCCCGTCAGCCAGATGTGATGCCGCTAACATTGGCTGAGATCCGTGACGCTTGGCTAAATGGACAGGACTTGGCGCCGGTGCTGCGACAGCAAAATCGTGAAACCTTATTTGGCCTCTTGTCTTGGTATTGCCTGTTTGCCGGTTATGGCGTGTTTCCGCGCCTCGCCCCCAAGCAACCTGCAGCTGAGATATTACGGCAACAAGATGCTTGGATAGCTCAGGGTATCGGACCGCTTTTTCGCGGTTGTACGCTCAATTTTACGTCAGCGTGATAACGCAAAATTGGCCCGGCTAATTCTGTTTTAGTACGGCGTTATTCCACAAATTCTGGTGCTCGGCCTGCTGAAAAAACTGCTCCGGGTGCCAGCAGCGCGGAATGAAACTGCGTATTTGGCCCGGCTGCCAGTCGGCGCTGAGCTGGGTCAGTATGTCCTGTAAGCGTTGTTTTGGGATGGTGGCTAAACGCTCGCGTGCAGGTTTAAAGTACAAATTATGCGCAATACTAATGCGGATATTCTGGCCGCCACGGCGGTATTGCAGGTTGCGGCTCACTACCCGGCATAGCGGCTCGGCAATATTCGGCGGATACAGCTGGTTTACAATGGCCAGCTCGTATTTTTCCTGCTGGCTGCCATCGTGCTGCTGTGGTGTAAAAGCAATGCCAAAGCCCTGCGGAAATACGCCGGTGATCTGTAAAAAATGCTCTACCAGGGTGCTGTGAAGCTGGCCGCGCCGTGCGCTGTCTTTAAGCAATAAGCTGGCCTTAGGCAGCGCTTCATACACATAGCGCTGGCGGCCGGGTAACACCATGGAGCTGTATACCTGCGGAATTTTCAACAGGTTACCCAACAGGCTCAGTGGCTGTTGTTGCTGTTGCAGAAACTGCCGCACCAGCGCCAGTTTCTGCTGTTCGCTGTGCTGATGCTGTTGCCGCTGTTGTTTGTCGTTGCCCCGATACGGCAGTACCACTAATGCCTGCTGTGCTAAGCGCTGGCTACCTTCTTGTATCAGCTGTAAATATTCTGCGCGCTCTTCGATAGACAGCGCACGGCTGCTATCAAGCTCGCCGCTGTAGCCGGTAAGCAAGCGCTGGGCTTTACCGTCCAGTTGGCCGGCATCAAGCAGCATTAAAGCCACCAGTATCGGCATTTGCACCTGTAACCGGTAGCTGCAATCAGGGTTTTGCGGTTGTCGCTGGTCAAAGTGCAACAGCAAGGCAGGTTCAGTAATCAACTTATGCGCCAGAGCATGATCCAGCAAGCGCAGGCTAAGGGTGGCGCGGTACAGCAGTTTGTAACCAAATTGCAGTTCACGCCAGCGTCTGGGCGATACCGGTGCGGTCAGTTGCAGGCAGCCCAACAGCCTGGCCGAGCGGACAAGCGTATCGACAGGGGTGCTACCTTCAATTAACCCGAGCATCTTCTCAGCCAAAAACCACAACTGTGCCGTCAGCTCAGGTTTCGCCAGTTGGCCATCGGGCAGCTTCTCGCCGGCAGTGCCGCTGGCAAAGCTGCTGTAGCGCAGGTTGTCACTAAATAAACTAACTAAACTGTCGGCATCCGATACAGCGCTTAACCGCGTTAGTAATCGCTTGAGTTCACGCATAAAGCTGCTGTCGGCTGCAAGTTTCGGGGCTGGGCTACGCAAATGCTGTCCTTGTGAAAATAGCTGAATCCACCTTACCGCAAAGCTGCTAAGTAGAAAAGAGCCTGGTCAGGTCCGGTAGCGCTTGCACCACTTTGTGACAGCTTTATGGTGAAATGCGCCAAACTGGCGCGCTGAATACGTATTCATATTGCAGCCTGCCCCATTACGGTTAAAAACTGTACATAGTACATACAGCGGGCAGCAGTTCATGCTGGTGGCATGGAAGGCAGCACCGATAATAAAAAACACACGGGGAAACAGGGCATGAATAAGTTCAGGCTTAGTCTGCTCACACTTGCTATGGCAGGTGTGGGTAGTCTGGCGTGTTCTGCTGTTGCACAAACAACAGAGCAGACGCCGCAATCAGCAACGCAACAAACTAGCAACGACAGTGCCGCCACCGAGCAGGCGCTGGACAGTGTTGAAGTAATTCAGGTACGCGGCTTTGCCAGCAGCCTGTTCCGCTCGTTAGACGCTAAACGCTTTGGCGATACGGTATCAGAAACCATCTCGGCCGATGATTTGGGCGCACTGCCTGATGTCTCAATGGCCGATGCGCTTACCCGCTTACCGGGCATATCGGCGGTGCGCACCGGTGGCCAGGCGGCCGAAATTAATATTCGCGGTATGTCGGGTGGCTTTGTATTTTCTACCCTCAATGGCCGCGAGCAGGTATCGACCAGTGGCAAGCGTAATATTGAATTTGACCAGTACCCGTCAGAGCTGATTAATTCTGCCGCGGTGTATAAGTCGCCTAAAGCCTCGCTGATTGAAGGCGGCGTCGCCGGTACCGTTGAGCTGCAAACCGCCAGCCCGCTGCGTAACGAAAAGCAGCATACCTTCACTGTTAATGCCCGTGGCATGTACAACGACCGCGCTGACGAAGTGCCGGACGGTGTCGATTTTGGCCATCGTTTTAGCCTGTCGTATCAGGGCAAGTTTTTAAACGATACCTTAGGCTTTGCCGCCGGCTACGCCCGGCTGTATCAGCCCAGTGTGGCCACGCAGTTTGTCGGTTTGGCTTACAACGGTCAGAAAGACACCAATGATGATGGGGTAAACGAATTTATCAGCGAAGGCTTTGAGATTCAGCACAAAGGCGGCGAAGAAACCCGTGATGGCTATATGGCTGCACTGGAGTGGACGCCGCATGATGCCTTTACGTTAAAAGCCGATGCGTTTTTATCGAAGTTTGACAAAGAAGCCTTTGCCCGTGGTTTTCGGGTGAAATTTGGCGGCCCTACGGCAGCGCTGGGTAACCCGGCGCTAAATGGTCGCTCAGTAATTGGCGGCACCTTTAACCGCACCAGCAGCAGCTTTACCCGGGTTGAAATTGTTAACGATGATAACCGCGACTATGACGAGGTACGCAGTTTTGGCATTAACGCCGACTGGGATGTCACCGACACGGTAAATCTGAGTTTTGATGTGTCGCACTCGAGCGCCAAGAGCGATTTCCGTAACGGCTTGCTGTGGGCCTTAGTGGCAGAAGATGCCAATGCCGAGGTGCCGGTACTGGATACCAATGTGTCTATCTCCTATCTGTTAAACGGTTTAAACCTGCCAAGCGTAGGGTTTAACCAGGCAGAAGCGTTCTCAGATATCGACAAGGTAATGGTCAGCAAATACGGCATCTATCCTTTTGTGAACGAGGATGAGGTAAATGCCTATCGGCTGGATGCTACCTGGTTACTGGATATGCCTGTGGTCGCGTCACTCGAGGCGGGTGTGCGCTATTCTGAGCGTACCTATAAAAATGATCGTTCTGTATTTGAATATGGCAGTGACGGTGCCTTCTTAAATTCACAGCCGCCGCTGCGTTTAACTGCTGATATGGTTGAAGTGGTCAATTTTAGCGGCGATTTTGCCAATTACCCCAGCTACCTGGCGATTGATCTGGATGCGGCACTAAACGCCTGGTTCCCTGAGGGGATTCCGCTGCCAGTACAAACCTGGGGCACGGGTAACCCGGACATTCTGCCGTCGCAGTTTAACCCCACTGGTCCTAATACCAACTGGTCAGTATTACAAAGCGGTGAAGTATATGAAGATGTACTGGCCGGTTATGTGATGGCGAACCTGAACAGCGAAGTGTTTGGCATACCGCTGACCGGTAACGTGGGGGTGCGCGTGGTACAAACCGACCAGAGCGCCACCGATTTAGCCGATGTAAACGGTGATCCGCTGCGCGGCGCGCAAAACATTACCGATGATGCCGGCCTGGTCAATACCCGCTATGCGCCGGGAATTTTAGGTGAAAAATACACCGATGTGCTGCCGCAGTTAAACCTGAACTTTGGTATTACCGACAACTCGCAAATCCGCTTCGCTGCGGCAAAAGTGATTTCGCGCCCACCGATTAACCGTTTGGCGTCTAATACCTCTATTACCATCAGTGATGACGGAGAAATTAGCGGCTCCAGTGCCAACAGCCCCTTCCTGCGACCGTTTGAAGCCAATCAGTTCGACTTATCATACGAGTACTATGTGCCGGCCGGGGCTGTAGCCTTTGCACTGTTTTATAAAGACATTAAGTCTTTTGTGAACGATTTTACCATTCAGGAATTTGATTTTGCCGGTGCCGGTTTTGATGTGCCCGAGGTGATTGTGGATGAAGACGGTATTCCGCGCACCACCTTTAATGGCGCTTTCTCTACCGCAGTAAATAACGGCGAAGGCGGCTATATCCGCGGTGCTGAGCTGGCCTTTACCCGGGTGTTCGATTTCCTGCCGGAAATCTGGTCTGGCCTGGGTGTGTCGGGCAGTTACTCCTACACCGAAAGTGAAGTCAGCCTGATTAACAGCTTAGGCGGTGAGCCAATCGAAACCACTTTTGAAGGTCTGTCACAGGATGTATTTACCGGCACCGTATTCTGGAACTATCAGGGTTTTGATGCCCGCGTCAGTGCCCGTTACCGCTCGCCTTTCGTGTCGTCTCAAGTGGGTATAGATGAGCAAATCACTAACTTCGACAGCGAAACTGTGATTGACATGCAAACCTCTTACGACATTAACGACAACTTTAAGCTGTTGTTCCAGGTAAATAACCTGACCGACGAGCCCACCAAAAGTTATTTCGGTGACAAAGCGCAAACCGGCACCATCCAGTTCTTTGGTCGCCAGTTCTACTTTGGCGCGGTGTACACCTTTTAAGCGGATTTTGGAGCAAGCATAATGAATAGCTTTAGCCTAATAAAACTCAGTACCCTGGCGCTGGCAGTGCAGCTGCTGGCCGCTTGTGGCGGTACTGACTCGACCGAACCCGGTGAGGTATTACTCACCTGTAATGTACCGCAAATCCCTGATGCCAGTGGTACCAGCTGTATCGACCCACCACCGATATTCTGCCCGGCACCCACGGTGCCGGATGCCGCTAATGAAAGCTGTGTTATTGGTAAAGACCCTAACGCGCCGGATCCGGTGGTGTTTGCTGGCGCTAATCAGGCAGTATTATTTTACAAGCGGCCACAGGATGGCGTTTACGAAGGTTACCGGCTGCATACCTGGAACAACGAAACCTGTGATGCTTATCAGCCTTCCTCCATTGCACCATCCTGGGACAATGGCCTGGTGCATGACGGTGTTGACCCCAACTATGGCGCTTACTGGATTTTAGACTTAAAACCCGGTTATGCCGGTACTGAAGGCGCTTGCGGTAACTTTATTGTGCACATTGGTACCGATGATGCCGGTAAAGATCCTGGCCCGGATATGCAAATGCCGCTGTCACAGGATGACCCGGAATTTGCCCGCATGAACTGGATATTCTCCGGCGTGAATGGCGTATTTGAATTCCCGGTCGTGTCACTGGGCGTTAACGTACAAGGCGCGGCGGCACACTGGATCGGCCAGAACACCTTTGTCTGGAATGGTACTGTGGCACCATCGAGTATTGTTAAGCTGCATTACTCTGCCGATGCTGATCTGGAAATCGATCGTAATGGTAATTTGTCTGGCAGCAGCGTAGAGCTAATGCCAGCTGATTTAACCGATGCCGAAAAAGCCCTGGTGCCCCATCTGGCCGATAAGCCGGCCTTTAGTGCAAACTTTACCGCTGATGAAGCCAAAGCCATGGTGCAGAACCAGCTGGTACTGGCCGCGACTGATGCCGATGGTGAGCTATTGGCCGCTACCTATGTGCAGGCTGCCAAGGTATTAGACGATTTATACACCAAAGGCGATGATGATGCCGATGAAGCCAGCCTGGGTATTCAGTATCAGGATGGAGGCATTACGGCCAGTGTTTGGGCACCAACTGCCCGTAGCGTTAAGTTAAAAGTGTATGACGCCGGCAAAAGCTTAACCGCCACCCACGATATGGCACTGGATAGCCTGACCGGCATTTGGCGTTACGAGGGTAGCAGCGCGCTGGACCGCCAGTTCTACCGCTATGAGGTAACGGTGTACCATCCGGTAACCCGTAAGGTAGAAACCATTGAAAGCACCGACCCTTACTCGCTAAGCCTGTCAACCAACGGCCGTTACAGCCAGTTTGTTAACCTGCATGATGCCGACTTAGCGCCAGAAGGCTGGAGCGAGCGCACTGTGCCCACAGTGGCCAAGCCTGAGGATATCGTGATTTACGAAGGCCATGTGCGCGATTTCTCCATTCGTGACCAAAGCGTCAGCGCGGCGAATCGTGGTAAGTATCTGGCGTTTACCGAGATGGACTCGCTGCCGGTTAAGCATTTAAAGTCGCTGGCAGATAATGGCTTAACGCATTTCCACCTGTTACCGCTGAATGATCAGGCCAATATCAATGAAGATGCCAACCGTCGTATTGAGCTAAGCGATACGGTAGCCAAGCTATGTCAGTTAAAGGCCGATGCACCGGTATGTGGTAATACTGACGCCAACGCGACACTGTTATCCGTGCTGGAGAGCTATTCCCCTTTTGGTGAAAAAGCCCAGGAGCTGGTAGAAGCCATGCGCAGCATAGATGGCTTTAACTGGGGTTATGACCCACAGCACTTTATTGCCCCTGAAGGCAGCTATGCCTCTAGCCCGGACGGCGTGGCACGCATTAAAGAAGTGCGGGCAATGAATAAGGCATTAAACGATCTTGGCCTGCGCACCGTGCTGGATGTGGTGTACAACCACACCAGTGCTTCGGGCCTGAACACCACCTCAGTGTTTGACAAAATTGTGCCCGGTTATTACCACCGTTACAACGAAACCACCGGCGGTATTGAGCGTTCAACCTGCTGTGAAAACACCGCGACTGAGCATCGTATGTTCGATAAGTTTATGCAGGATTCCTTGCTTATTCTGGCGCGCGATTTCGGCTTTAACGACTTCCGCTTTGACATTATGGGGCACTCGCCCAAAGACAGTATTTTGGCCGCGCGTGAGGTGGTTCGCAGCGTCGACCCAACGGTGTACTTTTACGGTGAAGGCTGGAACTTTGGTGAAGTAACCAATAACCGCTTATTTGTGCAGGCCAAGCAAATTGATATGGCAGGTACAGAAGTCGGTACCTTTAACGACCGGCCACGTGACCCTATTCGTGATGCGGTGCTGTTTAGCACTGAGTTATCAGACGATAACCTGCGCAAACAGGATTTAATCCGCATTGGCCTGGCGGGTACGCTAAAAGACTATGTATTGGAGAGTTATCAGGGTATTGCCGGCCCGGCATCCAGCTTTGGTGGTGCCGGCTATGCCGCAGACCCGGCTGATATCATTAACTATGTGTCCAAGCATGATAATGAAACACTGTGGGATAAGCTGCAATATGGCCTGGATGCCAGCCTGAACCGCGCAGAGCGGGTGCGGGCGCAGAATATTGCTATCGCCATTCCACTGATGAGCCAGGGCATACCGTTTTTACAAATGGGCGGTGACTTCCTGCGCTCGAAATCGATGGACCGCGATAGCTATGATGCCGGTGATTGGTTTAACTTTGTTGATTTCACCATGCAAAGCAACAACTTTGCGGTTGGTTTGCCATTGGCAGAGAAAAATCGTGATAACTGGACTACGATAGGGCAAATTCTGCTGGACCCTAACGCTAAACCAGAGCCAGAGCAAATTAGCTTTGCAAGCTCAGTGTTTAAGGAGTTCTTAAGCATTCGTTCCGGCAGCCCCTTGTTCCGCCTGGCGAGCGCGCAGGATGTTATCGACCGCGTAGGCTTTCACAATATTGGCAAAAACCAAACCCAGGGCCTTATTGTGATGAGCATTGACGATGGCGTCGGTTTAACTGATCTGGATCCGATGCACGACGCGCTGGTGGTAGTGATTAACGGCACCGGTCAGCAGCAGTCGCACACCGTACCTACTGCAGCGGGTTTTGATTTACACCCAATACAGCAAGCTTCAGTGGATACCAGTGTCACAGCGGCCAGCTTTACTGCTGGCGCAGATGAAGGCACTTTTATCGTGCCCGCTTACACCATGGCGGTATTTGTTAAAGCCCAGGGAGCCACGCAGGGAGCGGGCCTGGCTGCAGATGCCACCAGCGGTGCACCGGATATTCCACCGTATGAAGCTACCACTGTTTTTGTCCGTGGCGGCATGAATGGCTGGGGTGAGTCTGACGCCTTTAGTTATGATGGCGATGGGGTGTACACTGCGACATTAAATATTGATGCAGGTGACTACGCGTTCAAAGTGGCCTCTGCGGACTGGGCCACTGTCAATCTGGGGGTGGGCGCTGGTGGCGCAACGGTTACCTTGGATCAGGACATCGTTATTGAAGCCAGTAATGATAACCTGAACATCAGCATACCGAAGAGCTCGTCTTATGTGTTCCGCTTAGATGCCAACAATAAAACGGCACCTACGCTGACAGTGAGTGAGTATGTGCCTTATGGTGCAACCACAGTGTATCTGCGTGGTGGCATGAACGGCTGGGGTGAAGTCGATGCCTTTGAATATCTGGGATCTAACCTGTATAGCGTGGACATTGACATCACCGCTGGCAATATTGCCTTCAAAGTAGCCTCGGCTGACTGGGCAACGGTTAACATGGGCGCAGGCGCTGCTGGAGCAACAGTAACCGAAGGTGCGCCCTTAGTGATTGAAGCTAGCAACGATAACCTGAACATGGACTTTGAAAGTGCGACTTATAACTTCCTGTTAGACGCCACCAACAAAGACACACCGTCGTTAACGGTGACTAAACAGTAAACTCCTACCTTATGCCCGGCGAGAACCGGGCTTTCCTGGACAACGTTAGCCGCAGTTTACTGCGGCTTTTTTATTGGCTTTTTGCTGCCAGCTCAGCGCGGTGCTGATAATGCGCCGCCTCTTGCTGCCGGCCGGCTTGAAGTAGAATATGCGCGGCTTGTCGGTTGCTGTTAGCATCATGCGGTAGTGCATCGGCCAGTAATAACAAGCTTTTTAACAGCATATCGCCGTTACGTTGTTGCTGATAATAGCGGGCACTTTGCTGAGCCAGCCCCAGCCAATCCAGCTTGCCATCAAAATAGGCGCGACCGATTTGCTGCTCCGGTGTTTGCGGCTTGGGATAATTAACAGGTTGTGGACCGGGCTGAAACGGGTAATCGGCGGTCAGGGTAAGAATACGCAAGTGTGCAGCATATTCTTCTGCGGGCAGCAGTGGCCGTTCAGCCCAAGCCAGCTCAGTGGCCACTATACCCGGCCAGTTGGTCATTGGCGGCCGTTTGGTCAATGCCTGATAAAAACTGTCGGCGAGTAAAAAATAGCCTTTGGCATTAGGGTGCAGATGCTCCAGCATCAGACCTTGGCCAATCAGTCCTTGCGGGCTATGCCGTTGCCAGCGCTCTTCTACGTCAACCAGTACCGCATCATAGCGGTTAGCTAACGCGCGGATTTGCTGATTAATGGCTTCAGGTGCACGAAAGCGCAGGCTATCGGCATCTTTTGCCGCCCGTAACCAACGCTTTGCTTGTTCGGGCGCATTCGCGCGGCGATATAACTGACCAAGCTGGTAATAGAGCGCAGCGGCATCGACCGGTGCCTGCTGCACTAAGCGTTGCACGGCACTGTCAAGCGCGTTGATATCAATACCCGCGTCGAGCTGTGCCTGAAACTGTGCCAGTTTTCCCTGCTGGATGTCGGTTAATGGGCTACCTGCAAAGGGCGGTTGGTCAGCAATATTACTGCCGACCGTCGCGATATACACCGGCACTTTGGCTGCACGGTATTTTGCCAGCAACAGCGCCATATTTTGCTGAAATTGACTGATACCTGCGGCGAATAATGCTGAGTCGGAACTGATCTGTTGGCCCTGTGCTACTCTGGCCATCAGGGTGCGCTTCTCGCCGTTAGCGCCCATGGTTGTGGTACAGCAGGCATGATACAGCCGTTCCAGCAGCTGGAAACTGTATAATCGGCGCAGCGTTAATAGCAGCCGGGTGGTGGATGGCGACTGCGCCGCCAAATAAGTTGAGCCAACACCCATGATGCCAAGGTATTCATTATGGCCAGCGTAAATCAGCACGGCGTCGGGTTTAATGGCAATAATATCGTCAGCGACATCCAATAGGGTGTAGCTGTTTACCGCAGAAAGCGCGGTATTAACCACTTCTACGGTACGTGCGCCACTGCTGCGGCGCAGGCGGGTTTCCAGCATGCCAGCCAAAGAGGCTCCCACACCATAAGGGTAACCCGCGGCAGTAGACCCCCCTTGTACCACCAGTCTTATGCCATCTGCCGGCTTTTGCTTTAAGAAGAACGTAGGCTCGGCGGTCACATTGGGCACTTCACTGCCTTCGGCAAAGTAGCGTTTGATCAGGTCAGGCCGCACCAGCTGATAATGACGATTGGCCGGATTGTCGATAAACAGCGGATAACTGTTGCCGATACCCGCGACCCTTAGCAGCAATTCCACTAAAGCCAGCAGCAGTAGCGGCAGCAGCAGGGCAATAAGGTAAAACAAGGCTTTTTTCATCGGGTGTTATCCGCTGTGGTTTTTACTTTGGGCGATCAGCTGTTGTAACTGTGCTTGCTGGCGCAGCGCCTGCGGATGCTTAGGCTGGCGCGTTAACAGTGCCTGCACGGTATCTAGCGCAGCGTGGTATTGCTGGCTTAAATACAAGCTACGGCTTAACAGTAAGTAATGCTGCGCATCATCGGGCGCAAGCCTTATGGCCCGGCGCTGATAATATTCGGCCAAGGGCCAATGTTGGCTGGCGGCGAAAAACTGCCCGGCCAGGCTGGCAATATCCGCCCGAAACGGCAGTGCATCTGACAGCTGGGCAGCCACGGTGGCGGCGCTAACCGCATTCTGCTGTTGTTGGTAATGTTTCAGCAGCGCTTGTTGGGTGCTGAGCCAGTCTTCATCGGCCAGTCGCTGCAGCAACAGGGCCAAGGGCAGGCTGCCGCTATCCGGCGCTGGCAGCGGCCGACGACTGGCCTGAAATGGATAATCAGCAGTGAGCTGGGCAATTTTGCGCTCACCAAGGCGCACATCCAGTTCGTGTAACGGGCTTACCCAGGCGCCCTGGCGCGGTATCTGGTGGCTAAACGGCAATAACGGCGTGATGCTATCGAAAAAAGCTTGTGCCAGCAGCTGATAGCCATCGGCGTTGGGGTGCAGGTGTTCCAGCATCAGGTTGTTGCCAATAATGCCGTCTGGGCTGGCGGCTCTTAGCTGCCGCTGGCCGTCGGCTAATGGCAGATTAAATTCGGCACTCAATTGACGGATAAGCCCATTAATTGCCGATGGTGCACGAAAGCGCAGCGCATCCAGATCGCTGGCAAAGGTGTAATGCTTAAGCGCCAGCTGGTGCTGGCCCTGGCGCTGCAGTGCCTGCGCCAGATGGTAATGCGCCAGGGCGTGTTGTGGCTGTTGTTGTACAAACTGTTGCAGCGCCGTCAGGCTGATTGGCTCGCCATGCAATGCAGTAGGCAGCGCCTCGCTGGCAAACGGGGGTTGGTCGGCTTCGTTGGCGGCCAGGGTACTGAGCACCACTGGCACCCCGGCAGCACTAAACTGCTTAAGCAGCAGGCGCATATTGGCCTCAAATTGCGCCAAACCGGCCTGATACAGGGCGCTGTCTAATGTAATCTGTTGCTGCTGTGCCATGGTGGCCATCAGCGTGCGATCGGTCTGCTCAGGTGCATTATCGTTGTCTGGCTGTAAACCGCTATACAGCCGCTGCAGGTTTTGCACCAGCGCCAATTTGCCGAGCTTTAGTTGCAACAGTCGACTGGCGTGGTTTTGGCCGGATGCGGCCCCCAGTATACCCAAATATTCATTATGGCCAGCGTAGATCAGCACCAAATCAGGTTGCAGGCTAAGCACCTCGTTACTGATATCCAGCAGGGTATAGCTGTTTACGGCGGCCATTGCGGTGTTAATTACATCAAATTGCTGCGCCGGATAGTTAAGTTTCAGGTGTTGTTCCAGCATGGCTGCGGGTGAACCGAAGCGGCCGTAGGGAAATCCCGCTGCGCTAGAGCCGCCCATCAGCACAATACGAAAGCGGTCTGCCGGTTTGGGCATCGCAATAAACTGGCTGTCTGGTGCAACATTCGGTGCCTGGTTTGGATCTGGCGCATAGCGTTTAATCAGCTGAGGGTTCAGCGTGACATAACCCGGCTGACTGGAGGGCAGTAGCAGCGGGTAGTGCTGATATAACCCGGCTAAGCGTAATAGCCCTTCGAGCAGCGCCAACAACAGCAGGGGCAGCAAGGCAGCAATCAGGTAAAAACTGCGGCGGCGTTTGGTCTGTAACGGGGTTGTCAGCGACATAACTTAGCTATATTGATGAAAAAAACCACGTTAGCGTAAAGCAGCTATCAGCGGCAAGCGCCGGCTGCGTTTTGGCGCATTTGCACTATGCGTTAGCACAGGAACAGGGTAAGTTAATGACATTATTCAGCTCGCTGTTGCCCATATCCGATGCAGTATATTCTCGGCATTTCCTGCTTTTATCATGACAGTGCGGCCTGCCTGTTACACAACGGCACTATAGTGGCCGCTGCGCAACAGGAGCGTTTTAGCCGGCTTAAGCATGACGCCGGTTTTCCGCGTGAGGCGATCGAGTATTGCTTGTCGCAGGCCGGTATTAGTCTGCAGCAGGTGTCGGCGATAGTGTACTACGATAAACCGCTGCTAAAATTTGAGCGCTTGCTGGAAACCTTTCTGGCGCATGCACCCAAAGGTATCAAAGCCTTTATTCGCGCCATGCCGGTATGGCTGAAGGAAAAACTGTATTTAAAAGCGGTGCTGCGCCGTGAATTGCGTGCGCTTTGCTCTGCAGCAGACAGCGCACTGCCACCGTTGTTGTTTAGCCAGCACCATCAGGCACATGCGGCGTCGGCGTTTTACCCGTCGCCGTTTGATAAGGCGGTGGTACTTTGTCTGGACGGCGTTGGCGAGTGGGTCACCAGCTCAATCTGGCTTGGTGAAGGTAACCGCTTAACACCCTTGCAAGAGCTTTATTTCCCGCACTCACTGGGCCTGCTGTATTCGGCAGTGACGCAGTATTGCGGCTTTAAAGTGAACTCAGGGGAATACAAATTAATGGGGCTGGCGCCCTATGGCGAGCCTCGCTACGTTGAGCTGATTTACCGGCATTTGGTTAGCGTAAAAGACGATGGCAGTTTTCAGCTGAATATGCGCTACTTTGATTACCCGGTGGGTGAGCGCATGATTAACCGCCATTTTGAGGCCCTGTTTGGCGGCCCGGCATTGCCATTTGATGCCACACCAGAGCAAAAGCATTTAGATTTAGCCCGCTCAGTGCAGCAGGTGGTGGAAGAGGTCGTGCTAAAAATTGTGCGGCACGCTACGGCGTTAACCGGCTGCACGCAGGTGTGTTTAGCGGGCGGCGTAGCCCTGAATTGTGTTGCCAATGGTCGGTTGTTAAAAGAGCAAGTTTGCGCGGCAATTTGGGTGCAACCGGCTGCCGGTGACGCCGGGGGCGCACTGGGCGCTGCCATGCTGGCGTGGTATCAGCACTGCGCTATGCCAAGACACAGTAATGGCGTGGACGATGCTATGCAAGGCGCCTTGTTGGGGCCAGGCTACAGCACTGAACACATCGCAGATGTGCTGAGCAGGCGCCAATTGCCCTATCGAAAGCTGGGTGCCGAGCGTGAGGCTGAAGTGGCGAAGCTATTAGCCGACGGTGCGGTAGTGGGTTGCTTCCAGGGGCGGATGGAGTTTGGCCCGCGCGCCTTGGGCAACCGCTCTATTTTGGCCGATGCGCGCCGTGCTGATATGCAGCAGGTGTTGAATCTGAAAATCAAACAGCGCGAATCGTTTAGGCCTTTTGCGCCCGCGGTATTGGCAGAGCATGCCCGCGACTGGTTTAACCTGACACAGGCTAGCCCTTATATGTTGTTGGTGGCCGACATTGCTCCAATACACCGGCTACCGCCAGAGCCTGGTATAAGCGCAGAAACACAAGGCCTGGCGCAGCGATTAGTGGCGCGCTCGGTGTTGCCTGCAGTCACCCATGTGGACTACAGCGCCAGGGTGCAGACGGTAGATGCCCAACAGCACAGCGAGTTTTATGCGTTATTACAGGCGTTTTATCAGCTTACCGGCACGCCAGTGCTGATTAACACCTCATTTAATGTGCGTGGTGAGCCGCCGGTATGCACACCAGAGGATGCAATCAACGGTTTTTTAGCCACCGACATGGATTATTTGCTGCTGGGCGATTTTCTGCTGTGTAAAGCAGCGCAGCCGGTGCAGGCGGTACAACAGGCCAGCCAACGCCAGTTCGTGCCGGATTAACCCAAAGATACCAAACAGAGGGAGCTTAACCCATGTTAACCATTGCTGCTGATGATGTGTCTGCACTGCGCCGATTTGGCTGGCAGATGGCGATAGCCATAATGCTGCTGTTTGGTCTGTTACTGCCGTGGTTGTTTGGCTATGTACTGCCGCTTTGGCCCTGGTGGTTAGCGGCGGCCTTGTTGCTGCTGGCATTTACCGCACCGAAGCTGTTGTACTGGCCAAGCCGGTTCTGGTTGGCAATTGCTGCAGTACTGGGTTGGCTTAATACCCGCGTGCTGCTGGCACTGGTGTTTTACTTGGTAGTCACCCCGTTAGGCTGGTTGCTTCGACTGCTGGGCAAGCTGGATTACCAGGCTGCGCCCCCGGCGGCAAACACCACCAGTTTCTGGCGTAAGGCGCCGCCGCTGCGGCAAAATGATATGAAGGACCCGTTTTAATGCGCGAATTTTTACAAGATCTCTGGGCTTTTCTTAGGGTCAGGAAGAAAATTTGGTTATTGCCGATATTTGTGATCCTGGCGCTGCTGGGCGCACTGGTGGTGGCCAGCCAGCAGTCTGCGCTGGCCGGCTTTATTTATACGCTGTTCTGAGCCGGTTATTGCCCTTAAAAGCGCCAGTGCGGCTCGCCTCGGGCCGCCTTTTGCTGTATGCTGCGCCCCCTTCGTTTGGAAGGCCACTGCAGCTGCGGCAGTTTTATTTCGCAGCCTTTTACTGCGGGATCTCGCATGCAATTTACTGATTTAAACCTGTTACCTGAACTGTTAAAAGCCATTGATGAAAAAGGCTATAACACCCCTTCGCCTATTCAGCAGCAAGCGATACCGGCGGTATTAGCCGGCCGCGATTTAATGGCTGCAGCACAAACCGGCACCGGTAAAACCGCCGGCTTTACGCTGCCATTGCTGCAACTGCTGGCACAAGGCCAGTTGCAGGGCCGTAAAGTACAGTCGAACCATGTACGGGCGCTTATTTTAACCCCCACGCGCGAGCTGGCGGCACAGGTTGCAGAAAGCGTGACCACCTATGGTAAGCATTTACCGCTTCGCAGCACCGTCGTCTTTGGTGGGGTAAAAATTAACCCACAAATGATGGCAATGCGCCGTGGTGTTGATGTGTTAATTGCCACGCCGGGCCGCTTGTTGGATTTATATCAGCAAAACGCAGTGAAGTTTGGTCAGTTGGAAGTGCTGGTGCTAGATGAAGCTGACCGTATGCTGGACATGGGCTTTATTCACGACATTAAAAAAATTCTGGCACTGCTACCGAAAAAGCGGCAGAACCTGCTGTTTTCCGCCACTTTTTCTGAAGAAATCCGCACCTTAGCCCGTGGTCTGGTGGCTAACCCGCTGGAAGTGTCAGTCGCGCCGGCCAACACCACGGCCGAGCGTGTAGAGCAGCTGATATATCCGGTGGATAAAAACCGGAAAGCGGCGCTGGTCACCAAGCTGATTAATGATAACAACTGGCAGCAGGTACTGATTTTTACCAAAACCAAGCATATGGCGAATAAACTCAGCCTGCATCTGGATACGGCAGGTATTAAAGCCGCGCCTATTCATGGCAATAAAAGCCAGAACGCCCGCACTAAAGCACTGGCTGATTTTAAAGCCGGCACTATCCGCGCGCTGGTTGCCACCGACATTGCCGCCCGCGGTCTGGATATTGATCAGCTGCCACAGGTGGTCAATTTTGAACTGCCTAATGTGGCCGAAGATTACGTGCACCGTATTGGCCGTACTGGCCGTGCCGGCGCTGCCGGCCATGCTATTTCGTTAGTCTGTGCCGATGAAGGCAAAGAGCTGGCCGGTATAGAGCGGCTGATAAAGCAGCAGCTGCCGCGCCAGGTAATGCCGGGTTTTGAGCCGGTGCACCCGCTTGGTGAGTCAAAGCTGAACAGCAAACCCTACAAGCCAAAAAAGCCTAAGGCACCGCGCAGCGGCCATCGCGATGGTCAGCGTGCGCCGTCAAATAAACCGGCAACAAAACCTGCCCGCAGTTAACGCCGCCAAATAGGAAAAAAGCAAGCGATAAACTGCTGTGCTAGACTGATATTTCCTTATTAGCGCCTGCTATGGAAGCGGGCGCTGGGGCGGAGATATCGCAACAGTGGCAAACACCGAGCCTATCGTTACTCCTTACACCCGGGCAGAGGCCAGATGAGGCTGCTGCTTTTGGTGATGCTACTCAATACGTTTTCTGTGCCGGCGGCAACGGTGCTGGCGCACGCGTCTGTGCCGCTGGACAGCTTAACCCAGGCACAATTGCGCAATATTTTTTCGCTTCGGCAAACCTTGTGGCCAGACGGCACGCCGGTCAGGGTCATCGTAATGCCTGTCGATACTGAGCTACATCAACGCTTTTGTCGTGAGCAGCTGCGCTTGTTTCCCTACCAGCTCAATAATATCTGGGATAAACACAGCTTTTCCGGCACTGGCCGGCGGCCTGAGCAGGCTGCTGATACCGCGACCATGCTTAAACTACTCAGCTCTGTGCCCGGTGCTATTGGTTATGCAGCCTCGTCGGGCGTTGATGCAGGCATTAAGGAGGTGCGCATTGAGCAGTAAAGTTATCGCGGCATTGTGTTGCTTTATCTGTGCGCCCTGCGGCTTTGCTGCCAAGGCCGCCGACTCTGGCTTAAACTGGAATGGCTTTATTGCACAGGGGCTTATCCGGGCGCAGGACAGCAGTTTTGTGAATGATGACGGTGACTGGTCGGCGGCACTAACGGAGCTGGGGTTAAATGCCCGCTATCAGTTGGCCCCAGCCTGGCATCTGTCCGGACAAACTGTCTACCTGGATGGCGGCAACCGCTATCCGCCCGGCTTGCGGCTGGACTATTTGTTTGTTGACTGGGCAGTGCATAACACTGAAGCCTGGCAAGCCAACATTTATACGGGACGGTTTAAAAATCAACATTGGCTATATTCCAGCACCCGGGATGTGCCTTTTACCCGTCCTTCTATTGTGTTGCCGCAATCGGTTTATTTTGATAGCTTTCGCGATATTGCCGTAGGGACGGATGGCATTGCCACCCAAGTTCGTCACAGCGCCATGCAGGGTGACCTGACCTTCAACTGGAGTTATGGCACTGTCCCTATCACCGTTGAGCAAAGCCGGCAGTTGTTAGGCCAGCAAACACAAGGCTCAACCAAAATGGAGCATGATCATAAAGTCAGCTTATATTGGCAGTCAGCGGACAGCCGTATGAGTTACGGCATCGTCGTGCAGGAAGCCACCTTTGATTATCGCCGCGCCGGTACTGAGTTGCTCAGTGATGCCCATTTTATTTCGCAACGTGTGATGTTGGCGGCACGATACCAGGCCGAGTACTGGGAGTTTGCCGCCGAGCTGCAGCAAGAAGTTGTGACGACGGAAGGTTTCTTTTTACCTCAGTTTTCCCGCAAACAGTTTGGCCAGGGGGGCTATTTGATGCTGCAGTATCATTGGTCTGCTGATCTGCGTTTGTTTGGCACTGTTGATTATGCAGTGATAGACAAAGACGATCGTCAGGGCAAGCAACTGCAACAACTGACCGGTGGGGCTGTACCTGCCTATTTTGGTTACCAGCATGCCCTGACCTTCGGTGGCAGTATTGACCTTAGCCCACAGTGGCGCTTTAGCGCTGAGATGCACTGGGTAAAAGGCACTGGCCGGCTGGCGCCGGTGATCCAACCCGATGTCGCTGCTAATCCGCGGGAATATTGGCAAATCATGGCAATGCAGCTGATGTACAGGTTTTAACTATGCCGCGTTATTTAAGCCTGTCATGGAAAATGCTGTTACTGATGCTGGCTATGCTGTCATTGCTCATCGTGGGCTTTACCGGTTTAACCCTGCTGCATATGAACGAGCAATTTTCCCGTCAGCAAGCACAGCGAAAAGTGCAGGGCCGTCAGTATTTTCAGGTGCACAACCAGGCATCAACCCAGCAGTTACTCGCCTGGCTGCAAACTCAGGCGACATTGCAACAACTGCATCAGGCAGCGGATTTCAGCGCTTTTACCCAGGGATTAACCCAGCAACTTGAAGCTTTGCAAGACAACTTCGCAGTAAAGCAGCTGTACCTTTGGGATGAGCAGCAACAGCTGATATTTAGCAGCGACACAGCTGCGCAGGGGGTGGCAGGGCCGCTTGTCAGCGAGACGCTACAACTGCAGCAGCCGCAAACCGCGGTGCGTTGCGGGCAAATTTGCGAGAAGTTATTAACGCTGCCGTTATTAAACCAGGCTGGCGAGGTTGCTGTTTTGCAGGTGAACGCGGATATGGCCGGTGTGCTGTTCAGTTTGCATCGGGCGCTGGGGCTGGATGTGGCCCTGGTGCATATTGGCGGCGACCAGCAGCAACTAGAGGTGTTGCTAGCGTCAAACCGCGCGTTATTAACGCAGCTGTATCAGGCCTTGCCCGCTGATGTTGATTTGGCCAGTGCCCGTGAGCAGGGCATTATACTGCCACTGGCAAAACAACATTATTTTATCCACTTTATTACGCTGGCGCCGGCGCAATCTGATGCTTACGTGTTACTGATGCTGGAGGATGTCAGTGCTGCCGTAGCAGAGAACAAACGCTACCAACGCCAGGTGCTGTTGATGGCAGCAGCATGTTTTCTGTTAATGCTGGCGCTGATTACGGTGACGACGCGGCGTATGAGCCGGCGTATTTTGCAGCAGGCTGCTGCGTTACCGCTACTTGCCCGGCGCTGTTACTTGGAGTTTCGGCAGAAAAGTCAGTTGCCCTCAGCCTGGTTTGCCGATGAGCTGACAACCTTCAATGACGCTGTGATTAGCTTAAGCCATCAGCTGGAAACCTTGGATAACCAGTTAGCGCAATACACCGCCAGTTTGCACAGCATGGCGCTGGTTGATCAGTTAACCGGTTTAGCGAGCCGCAACAAGCTGCAACAAACACTTAAGCAAGCGCTGAGTGAGCTGGTGCTGCAGCCAGCGTATGTTGGCCTGCTGTTTCTCGATTTGGACAAGTTTAAAACCATTAATAATAGCCGCAGTCACGTAGTGGGTGATCAGTTGCTGATGGAAACGGCCCGCCGCTTAGAAACCTTAGCTACAGAGCAGGATCTGGTATGTCGTTTTGGTGGCGATGAGTTTGCCTTACTGTTGCCCGGGCTGAGTTCAGCTGAACAGGCCGAAGCAATGGCGATGCGGGTGTTAGCCGTATTTGAGCAACCCTTTGTGTTGGGACAACTTTCACTAAGAGTTAGTGCCAGTGTGGGGATCAGTTATACCCATGATGCAAACTACGATGCGGATGAATTAATCCGCTACGCCGATTTAGCCATGTATCAGGCCAAAGCCTCAGGTCGCAATTGTTATGTAGTGTTCAATCAACAAATGTCAGCCGATCTGTCCACGCGGCTACAGCTGGAAGCAGAACTGCGACAAGCATTGGTGGCACAGCAGTTTACGCTTAACTTGCAGCCGCAGGTTAATCTTAGCCGTGGCCAGTTATGTGGTTTTGAAGCGCTGATCCGCTGGCAGCACCCAACGCGTGGCATGGTCGCACCGGATGAATTTATTCCGGTGCTGGAACAAACCCAATTAATTGTCGATGTCGGATACTGGGTGTTTGACCGCAGCTGCCGTTACTGTGTGGAGCTACGGGCTGCCGGTCTGGAACACTTTACCATAGCGGTGAATATCTCTGCCGATCAGTTTTTGCACACTAAACTACCAGACCGTTTCGGCCAGATCCTGCAGCGATATGGCTTAAGTGGCCGCTACTTCGAGCTGGAAATCACAGAAAGCACCCTTATCGATAATTTCAGTGAAACCCTGGGCATGATGTATCGACTAAAAGCACAGGGCTTCCGTTTAGCGATAGACGATTTTGGCACTGGTTATTCATCGTTAACCTATCTGAAGCAAATGCCGGTTGATGCGATAAAAATAGACCGCAGCTTTGTAATGGGCATGCTGGAAAACCCGCATGACTTGCAAATAGTGGTGTCTACTATTGCTATGGTGCAAAAACTGGGGCTGGACGTGGTGGCTGAAGGGGTTGAATCGTTTGCGGTAGTTGAGCTACTTAAACAGCACCAGTGTGACTTTGCTCAAGGCTACTATTTTTCCCGGCCGTTGACGCAAGAGCAACTGCCGGCTTTTGTCAGTGAGGTACTACAGCAAAACTGGCCTGCGGCATTGTTGCGCAGGCCAGACACAGCAGCAGATTAACTGCCAATAATACCGCCATCGTCTTTAGTAATGACCACGGTAGCAGAGCGTGGCCGGCTGGCGCCGCCATCTGGCCAGTGGCTGGTGAAGCTATCTGGTGTAGAGCGATCACCCGGGTGCTGAATATTCACAAACAGCGTTTTCATGTCCGGCGTGGCCGTAATGCCGGTCACCTCGCAGTCGTGTGGGCCGACTAAAAAGCGCTTGATTTGCCGGGTAACCGGGTCGGCCACTAACATTTGGTTGTTGCCGTAAGGGCCTTCACCCTGCTGTGAGCCGCTCATATCGGTTTGGATCCACAGCAGGCCATTGGCGTCAAACCATAAGCCGTCCGGGCTGGCCAGGTGGTTATCGGCGTCCAATACCAGCTCAGTGCCTGGAGTGGCTGTGCCGACATCGCCGGCTAGCAGGAAAATATCCCAATCAAAGGCCGTCGCGGCCTGACTCTCTCGCTCGTTCCAGCGGATAATATGGCCGGTTCTGTTTTCTGCGCGGGGGTTGGCTGCGTCTACCTCGGCCTCTGTGCGTCGGCTGTTATTGGTCAGGGTAAAATACACCTCACCCGTTTCAGGGTGCACTGCGCCCCACTCAGGGCGGTCCATTTTGGTGGCGCCTGCCACATCGGCAGCTAAGCGGGTATTTATCAGCACGTCAGCCTGATCAGTAAAGGTCACGCCGGCCGCAGCGGCTTTGGCGGCAAAGTTAGCATTGTTAATATCCAGCGGCAGCCATTCGCCACTGCCATCCTCGTTGAAGCGCGCCACATACAAAATGCCGTCATTGAGTAAATGACCACCGGCGGTATTTTTATAATAAGGTGCGCTGGAGACAAACTTATAAATGTATTCAAAGGTTGAGTCATCACCGGAGTACACCACCACCGGTTGGCCTTCTTCCAACTTACCAAAAATCACACCCTCGTGGCCAAAACGGCCAAGTGCTGTGCGTTTTTGTGGCACGCTGTCGGGGTTAAACGGGTCTATTTCCACGATCCAGCCAAACGTATTCGGCTCATTGCGGTAGTCTTCTTCCGCGCTGGCGCCCACGGTGCTGGCATTAAAACGTTGATAGCCATCGGCAGCGGGTGTTGCCGTTTCCCAGTAATAACGGCCGTTATCATCCGACACGCCATAGCGGCTATGCTCACGTGGCTGCTCGGCGTCGGTATTAACAAAATAACCGGCCCAGTTTTCTTCACAGGTCAAATAAGTGCCCCAGGGGGTAAAGCCGTTACCACAGTTGTTCAACGTACCGCGGGTACGGCTGCCATCCAGGCTGTATTTGGTGACAACTTTACTGCTGCCACGCACCGGTCCTGCCAGCTCCATTGGCGTGGCACCCGTGATACGACGGTTAAACGGGCTGTTGGCCACTAAACTCCAGTCGCCATTGGCCTGGCGTTGAATATGCGCCACAGTAACACCGTGGGCGGCAATTTCTTTGCGTACCTGGTCGGCAATGCGTGGCAAGGTGTCAATGCCGTTAGGGTGAATAAGGTTGTTGTCGATGTACTCATGGTTAAACACCAATAAGCCTTCTGCAGAATCTGTCGCGCCACTGCGCTGGTCAATCGGGAAAAAGTGCATACCGTCATGATGCATACCCACTTGCTGCTCTTGCTCACTGCCGCTGTTGCTGGCGTCAGCCAGAAACTCCGGGTAGCTGCCGGTAAGTGGTGTGCCCCAGGGCAAAAAGGCTTTAGCGGTGTAGCCTTCTGGTACGATAATGCCGTCCGGTCTGGCGGCGGCGACTGCGGTAAAACCTAACAGGGCTGGGCCTGCTACCGGCGGCACCGGTGTGTCAGCATTGTTATCGTCACTGCTGCTGCAACCGGCCAGATTCGCGCCGATAAAGGCCGCAACGGCGGCACCCATGCTGCCTTTTAAAAAACGTCGGCGTGCCATGCGGCTGTCCACGATGGCGGCAAAGGTAGGGTTTACTGAAAAGTTGGTTTGTGGATCGACCCCAGTGTTGTCGATAGCGACCTTGGTTTGTAGTTTTGACATTATCAGGCTCCGGTTGATGTTGTTTTGCACTGGCGGTATTTAAGCGGCTGTAAATGTCAGTTGCGTTACATTCAAATAGCATTTTTATGATGTTGTGATGACAAAGCTGTGGCCAGTGGCGCTTTGGCTATGGGCAGCAGGCTTTTGCCTCTGCTATAGTGGCGTTTTAAGTCGTCAGGGAGCACAAAAGAATGCAATGGCAGGTAGTTACCTTTGCTGAGTTGGACACACTAACGCTATACAGTTTATTGCAGCTTAGGGTGGATGTGTTTGTGGTAGAGCAAAACTGTCCCTATCCGGAGCTGGACGACAAAGATCTGCATCCGCAAACCCGACATGTCATTTTAAAGAAAGGCGACAAGGTTATCGCCTACTCACGGGTGCTGGCACCGGGCGTGAGTTTTGACGGTTTTCCTGGTGTAGGCCGGGTCTGTGTGGCGCAAACGGCCCGCCGCTTAGGCCTGGGCCGGGTACTGGTAGAAAAAACCTTAAGCGTTGCGGCAGAGTTATGGCCCGATACGGATATTCATATCTCGGCGCAGTGTTATTTGCAGCAGTTTTATCAGGATCTTGGCTTTAAACCCGCCAGCGAGCCTTATCTGGAAGATGATATTCCGCATTTAAAAATGATTAAGCCGGTTTTACAGTAAACCTAACGAGCCGCCATCGGCGCGGCTTAGCTTTTACCTCAGCCTAACTCCTCCCGCATTTTGGTTTCAGCTGCACTAGTACGCAGTAGCGTTTTATCCACAAGCATAATGATGTGTGACGCCAAACAGGGTAATTTCGTAGTAGTAGATCAAATGAGATTGATTCGTATTATTTGCTGTGTTCTAATTGCGCCCATTCAAAATTGACCTGTTTATCAACGGAGTTGTTATGCACCTTAAATTATCCCGTCTTAGCCTGGCATTAGCCCTAGCGTCTGTCTCCTTAGGTGCTGCTGCGCAGCAACAAGCACCGGCAGCCGAAGCGGCAGTTGAGCGCAAAAGCATTATGCCAACGCTGGAAGTGATCCGCGTGGTGGGTGAAGCGGCGCCGGTATTGCTGGAACAAACCGGTACTGTAGTCGTGCTGGATCGTACCCAGATTGAGCAAATTCAGCCACTGTCTAACCAGGACGTGCTGCGCCGTATCGCCGGTATTAATGTCAATAGCGAAGAAGAAACCGCCGTAGTGTCTAACTTTGGTCTGCGTGGTTTATCGGCCAGTGAATCAAAATCATTGGTGTTGGAAGACGGTGTGCCGGTAGCGCCGGGCTTGTTTATCGGTAACGATCGCTACTTTAACCCGCGTATTCAGCGCGTGGAACAGGTCGAAGTGTTAAAAGGCTCTTCTTCACTGCGTTACGGCCCTTCTACTATCGGCGGTGTGGTGAATTACCAGACTAAAACGCCGGACGATGGCGTAAAACTGTTAGCCCGTGCCGGCTCTTTTAATATGCGTGAGCTGGGCGTAGAGGCCGGCGGTAAGAGCGAGTCGGGTGATGCTTTTGCCGGTGTGGTGGCCAGTCATGCCACCAGCGACGGTTTTATGAACAAAGGTTATGACATGACCGATGTAATGGCCAAAGCCGGTGTGGTATTTAGCGATGCGCATAAACTGGGTATTAAGGCGTCACGCCATGAAAACGATGCCAATATTTCCTACCGTGGCATGTTGTTGGCCGACTATTTAGCCGGCGCCGACTACAACCCGGCCCCGGACGATTACTTCTTAACCGACCGTACCGGTATTGATCTTAATCACGAGTGGACTTTATCCAGCAGCAGCACCTTGAAAACACTGCTGTACTGGAGCGAAATGACGCGTGATTACTGGCGCTATAACGTGGATACTGCCGCCTCAAACGAGGCTGGTCGTTGGGTGTATACCGATGATTTAACCGGCAATAACCGCAGTTTTGACCGTGTGGGTATTGAAAGCCGGTTAAGCGTAGATCATGAGCTGTTTGGCAAGGTGGCCAACAGTGAGTTTGGTGTGCGCTATATGCAGGAAGAAGCCAACGACACCCGTATCCGCGCGGTGCGCAGCTCAGACCGTACCGGGCTGAATGACCGTCATATCGTCGATTCAGCCGACAGCGTCGCCGCTTATGCACAAAGCCGTATCGAGCTAACCGAGCGTTTCGCTGTTACTCCCGGCCTGCGGGTAGAAAGCTACGAGCAAACCCGGGTTGTGTTGACTGACAACAACGCGACGGCCACCACCAGCAATACCGAGTGGTTGCCAGGTGTGGGTGCTACCTATGACTTAACCGATGCTGCTCAGCTGTACGGTGGTGTGTACCGCGCCTTTTCGCCAGCGTCAAACGGTGTGGCACTGGACGGCCTGACGGATCAACAGTTAGACGGCGAGCGCTCAACTAACTTTGAGGTTGGCCTGCGCGGTAAAGAAGGCGCCCTAAGCTATGAAGTGGCGGCTTTTGTGATGAACTTCAGTAATCAGGTGGTAACCGGTAACAGCGACCCGGCGTTGTCACAGTCAAACGCGGGTAAAACCGAGCATCGCGGTATGGAGTTTATGCTGGGATATGAATTGGGCGGTGGTTTCAGCCTGGACAGCAATGCTACCTGGGTACCTACGTCAGAGTTTAAAACCGGTGATAACGCTGGCAACCGTCTGCCGTATGCACCGAAGTTTATTGCCAACCTGGCACTAACTTACCAACTGGAGCAACTAACGGCCGCCATCAGTGCCCATTACCGTGGTGAGCAATATGGCGACCCCAGCAATCGTGAAGATATCCCGACAGATGCGGCTGGCGGTATCTGGGGTGGCTTAATGCCGTCATACACCGTGCTGGATGTCACGGCACAATACAATCTGGCTGATAACGTCAGTGTATTTGGTGCAGTGAAAAACCTGACCGACAAACGCTATATCACTGGTTTACGCCAGGGCATTTATGTTGGTCCAGAGCGTTCGTTCGAGCTGGGTGTGCGCTACCAGTTCTAAGTTACACTGTATAAAAAGCCCCTGTTCAAAGGGGCTTTTTTATTGCTACTGTCGCGCCCTGCTTAGCGCTGTGGCGGGCCATAAATTTGCTCGGCCGGGTTAAATAAAATCCAGCTGGTTAAAATATACTTATCGTTCGATACTGGAATACAGCCACGATGCGTATGGGTAAAGTAGGCCGGTGCGATCACCATGCGGCCGGCTTTGGGCTGAATACTTTTATTCTGGTAGTAAAATTCGGTTTGGCCGCCTTCGGTCACATCATTTAAATAAAACATAAAGAGTAGTGCCCGGTGCAGTGGCTCAGTACTGCCTTGCTGCGGGTAAACTTCACTGTGCCAGTAACCATAGTTGCCGACCCCAGCCTGATATTTCTGTGCCTGAATATTCCCCAGCCGAAACAGTACGCGCATAAAGTCCAGTGTTTTTGGCTCGCCAAGCTCGGCAAAATTATCATGGGTAATGGCAACCGGTTTGCCGGTATCAGGGTGCGCTATGGTGAGCCCGACCGGGCCTATCAAGGCAAAATGGTACTTTTTAAAGTACTCGCTGGCGTAGTGAGTGGTGGCCTGCCAAATCACTTTTAGCAGGTCCTGATATTCGGCATGCTGATACAGGTAAAGGTCTGTGCTGACCTTTTTGCTGGGGTCGACGCCGCCACCGGTACGGCCCGGTGCCTTATGCGGGCTTTGCTCGAACACGCTGATAAGCTGTTGGCAAAATTGTTCGCTTAACGCATTATCGTACACTTCAATAAAATCAGTCATCGGGATCCCTTATGTGGCAACAAATTATTACTCCGCGTTTCTCTGACACGGATGCGCTGGGGCATATCAACAATACGGTGTTTGCCGTCTGGTTTGAAGGCGCCCGGCGTGATGTTTTCAAAATTTTTACACCAGAGCTTAATTTACAACACTGGCCGTTAATTGTCGCCAGCGTAAAACTGGATTATCACGCCCAAACCCATTTTCATGCTGATGTTGAGCTGCGCACCTACATCAGCCGTATTGGCAACAGCTCGTTTGATGTGTATCAGGAAGCCTGGCAAGACGGCGTAAAAACCGTCTCTGGCACGGCTGTTATGGTGCAGTTCGATTACACCAGCAATAAGGCGGTGGCAATTAGTCCTGAGCAACAGCAGCAGCTTAGTGCGCACCGCTACGGGGCATAAACATCGCACCCTGCCTTGGTCTGGTCGTAAACTGCTGGTATGGTAAGGCGCAGCTGGTTAGGGTTTAGCCACAACAAAGAAATAAAGAGAGTCTGTTATGAAACGTCTGTTACTTGGCTTGGGGGTAGGGTTTGCACTGGCGCTGAGCAGTGGCGCGCACAGTTATGATCGTATTACCGGCGAGCAGTTTGCCAGTCGCTCCGAGGTGATAGCACAGCAGGCGATGGCCGCGACCAGCCAGCCGCTGGCCACCCAGATTGCGCTGGATATTATGAAACAAGGCGGTAACGCCATAGATGCGGCTATTGCGGCTAACGCCGCACTTGGCCTGATGGAGCCCACCGGCAACGGTATCGGTGGCGACTTGTATGCCATCGTTTGGGATGCAAAAACCCAAAAGTTACACGGGTTAAATGCTTCAGGCCGCTCACCGCTGAGCCTAAGTTATGACATGCTTGCACATGAACTGGAGAAACTGGGCCGTACTGATTTACCGCCGCATGGCATGTTGCCGATCAGCGTGCCGGGTGCGGTAGATGGCTGGTTTGAACTGCACAAAAAATTTGGCAGCCTGCCGATGGCTGATATTCTTAAGCCTGCTATCAGTTATGCTGACAACGGCTTTCCGGTTAGCGAGTTAATTGCCTATTACTGGGATCGCAGCGTGCCGGTATTAAGCCCACAGCCGGGCGATTTTGTCGGCACCTTTACCCTTAATGGCAAGGCGCCGGCCAAAGGCCAGTTGTTTAAGAACCCGGCGCTGGCTAACACCTACAAAGCGCTGGCCAAAGACGGCCGTGACGCTTTTTACAAAGGCGATATTGCGGTAGCGATAGACCGTTTTATGCGCGCTAATGGCGGCTATCTGCGTTATGCCGATTTTGCTAACCACCGTTCAGATTGGGTAGAGCCTTTAGGTGTTGATTACAAAGGTTACACCTTGTGGGAGCTGCCACCCAATGGTCAGGGTGTTGCTGCACTGCAAATGCTACAAATTCTGAAAAACTTCGATTTAAAAGCCGCTGGTTTTAACACTGCAGAGAGCCTGCACCTGATGGTTGAGGCGAAAAAACTGGCGTTTGAAGATCGGGCTAAGTTCTATGCCGACAGCGATTTTAGCAAGCAGCCCATTGCAGGTTTAATTTCAGAAGCCTATGGCCGCGAGCGTGCCAAACTGATCGGCGACAAAGCGGCCAAACGGGTTGATGCCGGCAACCCGCACCTGTACGAGGGCGATACTATCTATATGACCACGGCCGACAAAGACGGCAATATGGTCTCTCTTATTCAAAGCAACTATCGCGGCATGGGCTCAGGTGTTGTAGTGCCGGGGTTGGGCTTTGTGTTTCAGGACAGGGGCCAGCTGTTCTCCATGGATAAAAAGCATGCCAATGTCTACGCGCCCGGTAAGCGCCCCTTTAATACCATTATTCCGGCCTTTATTACCAAAGATGGCAAGCCGTTAATCAGCTACGGCGTAATGGGCGGCGCTATGCAGCCGCAAGGGCATGTGCAGGTGCTGGTGAATATGGTCGACTATGGCATGAGCCTGCAGGAGGCTGGTGATGCCGCCCGCTGGCAGCATTTGGGCAGCACCGAGCCAACCGATGGCAGTGAGATGTACCTGCAAAACGGCGGCTACATTGAAGTGGAGCACGGGGTACCTTATGAAACCGTGCGTGGTTTAATGCATAAAGGCCATGATGTACGCTATGGCCTGGGTGGTTATGGTGGTTATCAGGCCATTATGCGTGACCATGAGAACGGTGTTTGGATTGGTGCATCTGAATCACGTAAAGATGGCCAGGCGGCAGGCTATTAATGACGCTGGCATTGGATAAACTGCCTGCACCGGCAGAGCTGAGTGATGTTACGGCGGCTAACTTTAAACAGCAGGTACTCGACCCATTCCAGCCAGTGGTGTTGCGCGGCTTTGCCCGCCACTGGCCACTGGTGCAGGCAGGGTTGCAATCGGACGAGGCCGCTGCCCGGCTGTTACAGCAATGTTCAGCTAATACCCCGCAGGCAGTGCTGAATGTGCCTGCCAGCACTCACGGCAGGCTGTTTTACAATGACAGCCTGAGCGGCATGAATTACAGCGCAAAACAGCTGGGTATGACTGACGCTATTAGCCAGATGTTGGCACGCACGGCAGATGAATCGCGTTACTGTGTTCAATGCGTGCCGGTGCAGCAGCATTTTCCCGGCTTAACACTGGATAACCCCTTACTGCCGGCTGATACTAAGGCTTTTATCTGGTTGGGCAATGCGGTGACGGTGCCTGCGCATTTTGACGAAGCGCAAAATATTGCGGTGGTGGCGGCCGGTAAACGCCGTTTTACGCTGTTTCCACCCGAGCAAATTGCTAATCTTTATATCGGCCCGCTGGACTTTACCCCCGCCGGCCAGCCGGTTAGCCTGGTTAATATGCTAAAGCCGGATCTAACGGCTCACCCCAATTACGCCAAAGCCTATGCAGCAGCCTTGTCAGTTGAGCTGGAGCCGGGTGATGCCATTTATATCCCGACACCCTGGTGGCACCATGTGCAGTCGTTGTCAGGTTTCAACGTACTGATTAACTACTGGTGGAGCGACACCTACGTCGCCGGCGCCCTGCCGTTGCCGATGTTGCTGCATGGCTTACTCAGTTTAAAGCATATGCCCAAAGCACAGCAGCAGGCGTGGCAGCAGTTTATCCGCCATTACCTGCTGGTCGAAAACGGCGACCCCGGCGCGCACCTGCCAGAGCAAGCAAAAGGTATTTTAGGTGAGCTAACACCACAGCTGGCACAAGGCATTAACCGCTGGCTGGCAGCGCAACTTAAATAACTCTTGCTGTGCTGTTGTCCTAATGATGCTATAGATTGTAGCTGGTAACCCATTGAAATAAATAAACTGTCATCTTGCTGTCAGCTGACAGTCTGGCGACTGGCTTAAGCATGTCGTCACATCTTTGCGACAGCTCGGCTGTAATTGGCTCAGGTCAATCAAGGAGACTAACCATGAACCAAACAACAGAAGCTACTTTAAGTTACTTTGACTATGCCGATCACACCATCAAGGTGCTACTTTCTATGGTCAGCGGCAAAGAGCAGGTTTATGTTGATGATAAGCTGGTGTCTGAGAGACGCAGTTTTCGTTATAGCTCGATACATCATTTCCAACTGGATGGTAAGCCGGCAGAGGTGCGAATTCGGGTTGACAGCATTTTTAAGGGGCCCTACTTTATCGAGTTCTGGTTGGCCGGACAGCAGCGTGACAGCGACGAATGGGATTTAAAACGTATGCTGAGTCACCTTAAAGCTGCCCGTCAGCATCAACCGCTCTGGCAACGGCTGTCGATGTACTTCCTTTATGGTTTGGTAGGTGGAGCAGTCGGGGCCTTGGTTGGTTACAGTCTGGCGACGTTACTGAAGGGGTAAGCAATGCAACTAAATCCACAGCTTATCCGGCAGTTACGAACTGACAAAGGTTGGACGCAGCAACAATTAGCAGAAATTTGCGCACTGAGCTTACGTACCATACAGCGAATAGAAGTGCACGGTATTGCTTCGCTTGAGTCCAGCAAGGCGCTTGCGGCGGCGTTTGATACCGAGATCCGGTTATTAGAACAAGCCATATCAACCGAGTCAGATGAGAAAGGCTTCACGGCTGTACCGGTTTGGGTGCCAATTATTGCCTTTATCGCCGGGGTAGTCGCCGGTGGCGGACTCATTATGGTATTAAGCGGCTAATCCGGTTATTGAAGCTGCACTTGTACCTGATAATCGGCGGTAATTTGCGCGATGGCTTGCTGCATATCACCGTCAAAATCGGCGCAAAGCTCGGCGTAGCTATGGCGCAGTTTTAAGCGCTGGGTGGTTTTAACAAAGCGCAGCACTTCTTCTTTGCTGGTTAATATCAGCCTCGGCACCCGGGCATTGTTGCCCTGTTCATCTTTAGCAATCATAGTAAAGTACGAAGAATTACAATGCTTTACCTTACCGGATTGAATATTTTGCGCTTCAACCCGAATGCCGACCACCATTGAGCTGTTGCCAACAAAAATAACCGAGGCCTTTAAGGTGACCAGCTCACCGACTTCAATCGGGTTAAGAAAATCGACCCGGTCGACAGAGGCGGTAACGCAGTATTTGCCGCTGAATTTAGAACCACTGGCAAAGGCGATCTGGTCCATCAGTGACAACAAATAGCCACCGTGAATTTTGCCGCTGAAGTTAGAGTGCGAAGGCAGCATCAGCTGCGATAAGGTGACCCGTGAGCTGCTGCTTTTTTTGTATAGTTCTGACATAGGCTGCTTTAGTGTTTTGGCTTATTTGCGCCAGTGTAGCAGCTTAATTAAGCTGCTGCGTCAGTGGTTTGTCCTGTACCAGCACCCAGGGGGATATCACTACCGCCCATAGCTCAGTTTGTTGCTGATACCACTGCTGTGCCTGTTGCTCACTGGTGCGGCTAACACTGCCCACAGCCAGCCAGTCGGCGACGCGGGCTTTATCATCCCGGCTAAAAGCAAAGGCCACCTCAACCAAATCCAGCGCTGGTGCGACGCTGATAACACTGCCAGCGGCATAAAACTTCTGCAGTTCCAGCCAGTTGATGCGGGCCGTTTCGCTGATAATCTTGGCTTTAATTAATTCAGGATTATGTTCATCGTCAATTAAATGCGCGTCGGGTGGGGTAATGGCGGTCATATTTACTCGGCCTCGTCTTGCTGCTCGGTCACTTGTGCCGCGCTGAGCTCATGTTTTTTCAGTAGTTTATAAAAATCAGTACGGTTGCGCCCGGCCAGCTCGGCGGCGCGGGTTACGTTACCTTCGGTCATTTGCAGCACCCGGATAAGGTACTGTCGTTCAAACTGGTCGCGTGCTTCGGTTAAGGTGGGCCAGTAGCTGCTGTTTTGCGATAGCGCCTGCTCGACCTGAGCGGCACCAATCACCGGGCTGTGGGTTAACGCCACGCACTGCTCTACCACGTTGACCAGCTGACGCACGTTGCCCGGCCATTTGGCGGTGGCCAGCAGTTGCATGGCATCGTCGGAAAAACGTGTTACATCAACCTGATGGCGCTCGACGCTTTGCTGCAGTACATGGCGTGCCAGCAGCGGTATATCTTCCGGCCGCTGCTCTAAGGTTGGCAGCTGCAAGTTTACTACATTTAGCCGGTAGTATAAGTCTTCACGAAAGCTGCCTTCCTGCATCGCCTGCTGCAAATCTCGGTGGGTGGCCGAGAGTACCCGCACGTTAATCAGAATGGTTTTGCTGCTACCAACCGGGCGAATTTGCCGCTCTTGCAACGCGCGTAATAGCTTTACCTGTAATGACACAGGCATATCGCCAATTTCATCTAAAAACAGCGTGCCGCCATCGGCTTCGCGAAATAGGCCGCCATGCTCGGTCACTGCGCCGGTAAAGGCCCCTTTGGTGTGGCCAAACAGCTCAGACTCCAGCAAATGCTCGGGCAGGGCGCCACAGTTAATCGCAACAAAGGGCTTGCCGGCACGTGGGCTGGCTTTATGGATGGCGCGCGCCAGCAGCTCTTTACCGGTACCGCTGGCACCAGTAATTAACACGCTAACATCGCGCTGCGCTACCCGGTAACTTTGCTCCAGCAGCTCGGCCATCAGCGGCGAGCGGGTAATAATTTCTTCACGCCATTCGGCCTGCTCGGGTACCGACTGATGCACAGCATTTTGCAGAATGTCGCGCAGCTCGGCGGTGTTAAGCGGTTTAGTTAAAAAGCCAAATACCCCGCGCTGAGTGGCGGCGACTGCTTCAGGGATAGAGCCGTGCGCTGTCATCAGCACCACGGGTAAACCGGGGTAACGTTTGGCTATTTCATCAAACAGGCTCATGCCATCCAGCCCCGGCATGCGCAGGTCGCTTAGTACCACATCAACGCTGTTTTTCGCTAACAGTGGTAAGGCTGCCTCGGCGCTGTCCGCGCTTATCACCTGATAGCCTTCCCCTTCCAGTCGCAGGGTCAGTAAGCGCAATAAGCTGGGGTCATCATCTACCAGTAACAAACGCGGTTTAGGGCTGGCCATTGTTATCCTCTTGCACCACGGCAGGTTGGTTTAGCTGGGCTTCAATTTGGGTCAGGGCATCAATTTTCTTTTGCAGCTCTTTATTAATTTTTTGCAGCCGCTCGACGTTGTCATGCTGCTGGGCGTTTAGCCGGGTAAGCGCACTGACCGCCGACTCGGCTTCCAACAGCTTTTGGTTAAAGGCCAGATCCCAGCTAAGTAATGCCGCCAGCGGCGCCGGCAAGGTCGCCAGCTGATCGGCGGATTGCATTTGCAGCCTCAGTCTGGTGAGGTAGGGCGTGTCGGGGTGCAGCTGCAAAATAGTGCGCTTTAATTGCCATACATCGTCTTGTTCGGTGCTGGCGTTTAACAGCTCGCGCTCTTCGTTCACGCGGTTGAGCATGTTGGCGCGATAATTTACCCAGGCTTGCAAGGTGGCAGCATCGTCGCTGATCGCCAAAGGCGTTGCCACCGGCTCAGGCTCTGGCAGCTGCACCGGCTGTGGCTCAGCTTCCAGTGGCTCCACGGGCTCTGGTGTTACCGGCTCGGGTGGTGGCGGTAACTGGCAGCCGGTTAATAACAGCAGACCGGCAAGCAGCAGGGATGTTTTCATGCGGGTTTTTCCTCTAACAGTGGCAGCCGAACCCGGATACAGACATCGGCATAGATCACATCAACGATATCAGCATGGCCGCCCAATAAGCGGGCACAGTCGGCAACAATAGACAGCCCCAGCCCCGAGCCTTGTACCGAGTCAAACCTGGGGGTGGTGCCGCGTTGAAACGGCTCAAACAGTTTTTCCCTAAGCGCAGTAGGAATGGGGTTGCCATTATTGGCCACATCTAACACCAGTTGGTGCTCCTGCTGATATAATTTCACCCACACCGGACTGCCCTGGCTGCCATACGCCTGGGCGTTATTAATCAGGTTATCCAGAATGCGGCGAAACAGGGTCGCGTCGGTGTATATGGCGCTTAAGCTGCAGCTAAGTTCAATACTCTGGCCGCGTTGCTGCAACGACAGCGCATGGTCGTTAAAGCAATCGGTAAACAGTTGTTGTGGCGAGTGCCAGTCTGGCTCAGGCTTGGCCTGTTGCAGCAGCCGGTTGTAATCCAATAATTGCTCGGTCAGCACACTTAACCTGTCGGCACTGCCATTTAGCAGGCCAACCACTTCCAGCTGCTGGGCGTTAAGCGGGCCAACCAGTTGTTCGCTTAGTAGCGAGCAGCCCTCGCGGATACTGGATAGCGGCGTTTTTAGTTCATGCGAGGCGTGGCGCAGCAAAATCAGCCGCAGTGCTTCCAGTTGTTGTAAGCGAGAGCTGAGCCAGCGTAACTGCTCGCCCAGTTCAGTTAGCTCGCGCGGGCCGGTGAGTTTTTCATCCGGAAACTGATGCTGTTGGCCAATGGCGCGGATCATTTTATCCAGTTTGCGTACCGGCGCGGTAATGCGGCCCGAGGCCCATAGCACGAGTAGCAGTGTCAGCAGTACCAAAGCCACGGTTTGCCATGCCAGTTGCTGCTGGCTTTCTACCACAAAGCGTTGTTGTTGCTGCAGGTTTTGCTCCAGCAATAACCAAATTTGCTGCGTTAGTTGTTGTTGTTGCAGGCGGAATTGCTGAATAACCGGCTCCAGCTCGCTGCTGCTGAGCGCACTGAAATTATCCAGCAGTAACGCCAGCTGATACTGCTGTTGCTGGCAAAGCTGTGGCTGACCGACATTATCACATACCTCGCTGAGCAGATTGCCGTAGCTGTCCAGGTGGGTGCGGGCTACCCGCGCCAGCGCGTCTGTTTTCACCACAGCATGTTGGCGCACAGCACGTTCAATATCCACCACCAGGTTTTGCATGTTCTCTGCCCGGCGCACACTGGCCACCGAGGTTTCGGCTTCGGCCACTGCATTTTGGCTCACACCGCTTAAGGCGGTATGGCTTTGCCATAGCAGTACAGCAACCGGAATAAGGGCGAGAAAAAAGCTCAGCAGTACCAGTTGGCGTAGTGACGCCGTTTGTAATGAAAAGCGCATAGTTTGATGTCTTTAGGCTAAGGCCTGTAAGCATACCTTATTTTAGCGGCAAAAAAAAAAGCCATTGGCGACACAAAAAAGCCATTCGCGGCATAAAAAAAAGGCCAGTGGGGTGCTGGCCTGACAAAAATTCAGCACTGAGGCTGAACTCATGGGATTGGGGCGTAGCAGCTTAAGCCGCCTTCGCCAGATAAGTAGGGGTGTAAACCGCCTGAGGCTGCGGTTGTACCAGTTCAGGCTGTGCTGTGACCAGTTGTGCCTGCTCCCACGCCAGCACGCTGTCGTTATGCAGGTTTACCCGGCGCAGCATCGTAATGACTACGGCAACATTGGCCAGTAAAAACAGTACGGTACCTAATAAGAATAAATCCATAACCACCTCCGTTAGGTGCAGCCGTTACGTCGTTGGCTGCGTTAACACGGTTTGAAGGAGAATGTGGCAAAGGCAATGTGCTGTTGCTTGCGCTTGCGACATTCTCCTGTAACGTCGCGTGCCATAACTAATACAAACAGCGTGCCAAGGTTGCGATTTTATTTTTGTTCATTTAAAAACAATGATTTATGGTGTTTTCTGTAGGGGGTGCTGGCAGGAGGAGCAATTAACTGTTGCTAAATGGCGACAGTTAATTGCGCATAATCTAAGTGGCTTTATAAATCAAAGGCTTAGGCTGTATGCTTTTTGCGACACTTATTTATGCCATTGATTTTTTTAGATAAATCCGTAGCGCTGCGCCACGCGGTCAAAGTACTCCAGACATTGCTTGGCGTATTCACGTTTTTCCACATAGCTGCCGGGGAAAAAGCTCTTTTTAAAGCCATAAGCCACCATGTCTTTTAAGCGTTTTAACGGAATATCAAAGTTATCCAGTGCCAGTTGATACTCGCGGCTGACAGTGGTGTTAGACACAAGGCGGTTGTCGGTACAAATCACTGTCGCCATGCGGTTATCCAACATGTCTTTAAATTTGTGTTGCTTGATGTCGCTAATGGCCGGATTGGTTTGCAGGTTGCTGGTTAAACACACTTCAATTGCTATGCGTTTATCGGCGATATAAGACGCCAGGTTACGGATATAGGCGGCTTTATCGCTAATGTCCGCATCGACAATCATCTCTGGAATAAACATTGAGTAACCGTGGCCAATGCGGTCGGCATAGCATTCGGTAATGGCTTCAAAAACGCTTTCTGCACCATAGGCCTCACCGGCGTGCAGGGTTTTTAATAAAAAGTGCTGGTGGGCATACTCGTACACTTCTTTAAATTTGCTGGCCGGGTAACCGCTTTCCTGCCCGGCCAGATCCAGCCCGACAATGGGTATACCCTCTTCATCGCGCAGTCGCACACTGGCGCGTACCAGCTCCATCGCCGCCAGCTTAATGACATCCATCGGGGCAAAGTCACGCATCAGCTGAAACAGGTTGGTGTAATAGGGCGAGAAACCTTTATCGCCAAACATCCGCATGGCGCAGTTGATAATGCCATAAGCAAAGGGTGGCTTTTGCCCACTTAATACTGGCTCAGAGCGGTTGTATTCGCTCATGGCTCGCTTTAAACCATTGTTTACCGCATGCATGACGCGGTCAAAATCGATGCTATTGGGTAAATCTATCAACAGCTGCGGCGCAAAGCGTACTTCAATGTAGTTCACGCCTTCAAGCTGGTTATCAATCGCCAGCTCATAGGCCGCGCGCTCCAGGTTTTCCATATCACGCAATACGGCGCAGGTGTACTGAAAGCAGTGCAGGTATTCGCCTAAGTTATTGTATTTTTCTTTAAATACCTGTTGTTTAAGGCCTTCTACCGTATCTGATGGCAGTTTAGTGCCGGTGCGCTTGGCCATGTCAATTAAACTGTCCAGCCGCAGGCTGCCATCCAGATGCAGGTGCAGATCAGATTTGGGCATCTCTTTAATAAATTCAGCAGAATAACGTGGCATAACGACTCCTTTACTCAGTTGGCTATAAGTGTACCGCAGTTTTCGCGCTTTTCGTCGGTAAAACACGCTGGCCACGGCGCTTAACGGTTGCGGCGGGCAAAAAACTGGCTTACAACAACACCATAACAACAGGGAGAAGCTATGAAATTTGTATTAACTGCACTGGCGCTTGCCGCTACCTTAACCAGCCCGTTAGCGGCAAAACCCGAAACTTTTACTCAGGGGCGTACCTTGGTAACCGCTGACGACTTCCAGGTATTGTCGCCGCGCGCGCGTATCGCACCGGAAAACCGTATGTTAACCGAGCGGTTGCAAAACTTATTGCCGCAGCTGATGGCTGAATCTGGTTTGGATATGTGGCTGGTGATTAACCGGGAATATGCCGAAGATCCGGTGTATTTCACCTTAGTGCCGCAGCCGACCTTTGCCGCAAGGCGCACTACCATGCTGCTGTTTAGCCGCAAAGCCGATGGCAGCCTTGAAAAGCTATCTGTTAACCGTTACCCGCTGGGCGCACCTTATGATTCCGCCTGGGCCGGTGGTAATTTAACCGAGCAATGGCAGGCGTTGGCGGCAGAAATTGTTAAGCGCAGCCCGAAGCAAATAGGTATTAACGTATCAACCGATTGGCCGGTAGCGGATGGCCTGACATCAGGCCTGCATCAGCAACTGCTAAAAGTGCTGCCGGCGGAATACCATAGCCGGCTGGTACCGGCCGAAAAGTTGGTGGTGCGCTGGCTGGAACAGCGCACAGCAGCGGAGTTGGAGCTTTACCCGCAAGTGGTCAGTTTGGCTAGAAGCGTTATTGCCGAAGCCTTTAGCAATAAAGTGATTACCCCAGGCGTTACCACCACTAACGATGTAGCCTGGTACATCCGCGAGCGCTTTGAGCAGCTGGATTTACCGGTGTGGTTTATGCCGTACGTTAACCTGCAACGGCCGGGTGTTGTCTGCGAGGCCGATAACCCGTTTTGTGGTACTAGCGGCATTATTCAACGTGGTGATGTACTGCACACTGATGTCGGTATTTGTTACCTGAAGCTGTGCACCGATACCCAGGAAATGGCCTATGTGCTTAAAAACGGCGAAACCGACGCCCCGGCTGGTTTAAAAGCGGCCCTGGCGACTGGCAACCGCTGGCAAGATTTGCTCACCGGCGAATTTAAAACCGGTCGCACAGGTAATGAAATATTGGCTGCTACGCATAAAGCGGCGGCTAAAGCCAAAATTAACCACAGCACTTACACCCATGCACTGGGCTTTGTTGGCCATGCGCCGGGGCCAACCATAGGCATGTGGGATAATCAGGGGCCGACGCCGGTACAAGGCGATTGGCCGCTTTACGCCAATACGGCTTATGCCATTGAAGGTAATATCAAACAGGCGGTGCCGGAGTGGCAAAAGCAGCTGGTACAGATAAAGCTGGAGCAAAGCGCCTATTTTGACGGCAAGCAGGTGATTTACCTGGCAGGCCGTCAGACCCAGTGGCATTTGGTGCGCTAGGGTTAGCGTTTGAGTTGTTAGATATCCGGCAGGCCGCAGTAAATTGCTGCCTGCACTTAGTTTTACGCAGCGTTAAAAGCGATAACTGACACTGGCGGTAATATTACGCCCCGGCTGGGTGAACTGGCCTAGGTTTTCCGCTGTTGTGCGGCCGCGCACTTCAGATGCCGACCATATTTTGCGGTCGGTCAGGTTAAATACACCCCAGTTCAGTCGCCAATCTGCCGCCAGGTTCAGGTGGCCCAGCAGATCCAGGCTGACATAGCCAGGTGCTGCGAACGGCTGAGCGGCATCAGTGTCGGCTGGCTGCGCCACGGTGGCGCGTTTTACGGCCGTGCTCACCAGCTCCAGCGACCAGTTATCATCCGGTAAACCATAACCTATTCCCACTACAGCTTGTGGCGGCATGACTGAGTCTAGTGCCTGGCCGGTGCTGCTGTCTTTGCTATCCAGCCAGCTTAACGCGGCAGTGACACGCAGACTGCTCAAGCTGGCATGCTGCTGCATTGGATACCAGTTAATACGGGCATCTGCACCGCGGATGGTGACTTTATCCAGGTTGCGGGCCTGAAACTCCAGCAAGCCGGTAGCCGGGTTAAAGCCTTTTACCGCCAATGACTCAATAAAGTTGTCGTAACGGTTGTGGTAAAGGCTGAACTCCCAATCCAGGCTATCCTGCCGGGCGCGAATGCCCAGCTCCCAGCTTTTTACCCGTTCAGGCGCTAAATTGGCATTAGGCAATGAGGTGTAACCGCCGGCAAAATTGGTAAAACCGACATTGATATCGTCAAACGGCGGGATGCGAAACCCCTCGGCGAACTGACTCCATAAGGTGTACTGCGCGCTAAGCCGGTACAGCGCGCCAAATTTGGCCGATACTTCACTGTCGGAATAGGCCTGGGTTTCTACCCCCGGATTGGCGCTGCTAAACAGCGCATCGGCTTTGGGCGAAAGGTTAAATTTGTCATAACGCAGGCCGGGTGACAGGGTCAGTTTGCCGTCCAGCAGACGCATTTCATCCTGCACAAAGACGGCTACCTCGCGTGCGGATGAACGCGGGAAGTCGCGGGTGGGAAATACACTGCCCTCGGGCAGCAGGTCGCCGTTGTCGGCTCGGCGGGTCGCCCCATCGCGCAGCGAATCGCTGTCTGTTAGCTGCAGTTCTGTGCCATAAATCAGGTAATGATTGGCAAAGGCTTTGTCGAATTGCAGGCTGGCGCCACGCGCACGCTGACTAAACTCGCTATGGCGGTTGCGTAGCATCGCAATCGGTGTCGGATCTTGCCGGCCTGCGGCACCAAAACGCTGCTCAACGCTGTCTTGCTCGGTGTCTGATTGCTGCCAGTAAAGCCTGGTTTGCAGCTTATCAAAGGCAGCCAGTTCGCCGTTATACTGGTAATTAAATTGCAGCCGGCTGCGCTGGCGCTCATCATCGCCCTGGCTGGCATCAATTCTGACACCGCGCACCAGTGTGCCAACTTGCGACAGCAGGTCGGTTTTACTCTCGCCTTGTAAGTGGTCGGCGATAAAAGTGAACTGCTGCGCCGCTGAAGGGCTGTAAATCAGCTTGGCCTGGCCGCTTTGGCTGCGCTGACGCTGTGGCTCGGCCATCAGACGCTCACTGCCGGTTTCTGGGCCCTGGCTAAAATAGCTGTCAGTTTCATGACCCTGCCGGCGTGTGGCACTGAGTAGCCACTGCCAGTTGCCCTGTACTGCAGCAAGTTGGCCACTTAACCAGCCTTCGTCGGCTGCGCTGGTATAGCCCAGCTTCACCTTGCCGGCTAACGACTCGCCGGGCGCAACCATATCTTTCGGCGCCTTGCTGGTAAAGGCGACTACGCCACCAATGGCGTCGCTGCCATAAAGCGTTGACGCCGGGCCCCGAATGATCTCTACCGATTGCAGCAAATCGATATCGATAAAGTCACGCCGTGCCGATAACGCCGGGCCAAAGCTGAACTCATCAGACAGCGGCACGCCGTCTAGCAGCATCAATACCCGATCACCGTTGATACCGCGGATATTAAAACCGGACAGGCCGAAACGGCCACCGCCTTCCACACTGACACCCGGCTCGTAGCGCACCAGATCGCGGATATCGGTCATCAGCTGCTGCTGCATGGTATCGCTGTCGATAAAGCTCACGTAAGACGCAATTTCGTTGATATCACGTTCGCTGCGACTGGCGGTGACACTGATGTGCTCTACGGCTTCTTCAGCTGAAACGCCAGGCAGCACGGCGCTGCTTAACGATACGGCTGTCAGACAGAGCCAGGGAATACGCTTGATCATGTTTACCTCTTGAACCTGGTTGGGTTATTTGCGATGATTGGATCCTAATGATAATTATTCGTATTTGCAATAAAGGAGTGGGAAAATGTATCGATGCACCCAGTTGCTCTGTCTAAGTGTTGTGTTGTTGTGTCTGCTGCGCCCGGCTGCAGCTGCGCCAGAAAGTATTGTTGCTGCCGGTGGCAGCGTTACTGAGGTGTTGTTTGCGCTGGGCCTAGGTGATCAGCTGGTGGCGGTTGATACCTCCAGCTTGTATCCAGAGGCTGCTACCCGCCTGCCGAAAATTGGCTATTACCGTCAGCTCAGCCCGGAAGGGGTGTTGGCACAGCAGCCAACTGTGCTGGTGGGCCACGGCCAGATGGGGCCAGCAGAGGTGTTGGCGCAAATTGCGGCTATGGGCGTAGAGGTGGTAAATGTGCCGCATGGCTACCAAACGGACAGCCTGTATCAGTTAATTACCACCCTGGCGCAGCGCTTTGACCGGCAGCCGCAGGGGGCCAGTTTAATTGCTGATATTCGCCAGCAGCTAAGTCAATTAGCCGGGCAGCCGGTCGCCCCTGTGGCCATGGCATTTTTGGTGTCAGTAGGTGAGCGCGGTTTAATGGCGGCTGGCAACAACACTATGCCCGCTGCCTTGTTTGACAGTGCCGGTATTACCAATGCCTTTGGCACAGTGTCGGGCTATCAGCCGGTGTCGGTAGAGGCGCTGATGGCCGGTGCACCCAAGCGCTTGCTGGTGCCGTCCCACGCTGCGGCAGGCCAGAGCGCCGCGCAGCTGTGTCAGCTGCCGGCATTACGCTTTTGGGCGCAGCAACAGGGCTGCCAGCTCAGTATTGTCGACCCGCTAATTTTTATGGGGCTAAGCCCGCGCCTGCCGCAGGCGGTGGCTCAGTTGCAGCAGCTGGCGCAGGCAAATACTGATGAGTGAGTTGTCATCAGGCGCATTGAGCACTGCTCACATAGTCACTGAGCCGGCCTTGCCCTTACGCACTCAGTTGCAAGCCACCTTGGTGCATAAAGCCCGCCAGCAGCGGCGTACCTTGCTGGTATTGGCGTTATTATTGCTATTGTTAATGCTGATGTCATTAACACAGGGCGCCATGGCAATTGCTGCAACAGAGGTTATCGCCAGCTTGTTCGGCGGCGTTAACAATGAGCCCGGCAGTTTTGCGCAGCAGGTGATCTGGGACATTCGCCTGCCCAGAGTTTTGCTTACGGCCATTACCGGTGCCGGTCTGGCCGTGTGCGGCGCGGTAATGCAGGGTATTTGTCGTAACCCGCTGGCAGACCCAGGTCTGATTGGTGTCTCGTCCGGCGCAGCCTTATTTGCTGCCCTGGTGATGGTGTTCGATGTAGGCCGGTTTTTACCTACACCAGTGCAGCCGGTGCTGATTTCACTGGCGGCCTTTGTCGGGGCCTTGTTGATAAGCCAGTTGGTATTCCGGCTGGCGCACACCACGCTTGGGCTGAACACCTTATTGCTGATCCTGGCCGGGGTGGCGATCAATGCGCTGGTGGGCACCCTTATGGGCTTGCTGGCCTTTATTGCCGATGATGGCACCCTGCGGCTGATTACCTTCTGGAGTATGGGCAGCTATGCCGGCAGTAACTGGACACAGGTGCTGTTGGTGGCGCTTGGCGTGAGCGCACCGCTGCTGCTGTTGTGGCGCTATCGCACTGCGCTGACGTTAATGCTGGGCGGTGAGCAGGACGCGCAATATCTGGGGGTAGAGGTACAACAGATTAAACGGCTGAGTTTGTTCTGTGTGGCGCTGCTCACGGCTGTTTGTGTGTGCTTTACCGGTATTGTCGGCTTTGTTGGCCTGGTAACGCCGCATATTTGTCGTTTGCTGAGCGGGCCAGACTTACGCAGCCTTATTCCACTGAGTGCGCTGGCTGGTGCCATCCTGGTTACCGCGGCGGACACCCTGGCGCGTATCGTGATTATTCCTGCTGAATTGCCGGTGGGTCTGGTTACTTCCATGCTGGGCGTGCCGTTTTTCCTCTATTTACTGCTGCAATATCGTCGAGGAGCGCGCCATGTTTGAGTTAAGCCAAGTCAGTGTTGGCAGTGGCAGTGGCGCTGGCCAGCGCCTGCACCAACTTAATTTAACTATCCGCCAGGGCAGTTTAACTGCAGTGTTGGGGGCCAATGGCGCCGGTAAAAGCAGTTTGCTTAGTCTGTTAGCGGGTGAGCTGCAGGCAACCGCGGGTGAAGTATTGTTTAAACAGCAACCCCTGGCGCAGTGGTCGTCGCAACAGCTGGCGACACAGCGCGCTTTTATGTTGCAACAACAGCGGCCGGTGTTTGATTTTCTGGTACTGGATTACCTGCTGCTGGCGCGCCATGCCTGGCTGGAAAGCCAGGCGCAAAGTCTGGCGTATGCCAGCGATCTTATTCAGCGTTTGGCACTGCAGCCTTTGCTGGACAAACCCATTACCCGTTTATCGGGTGGCGAGTGGCAGCGGGTGCAGTTTGCCCGTGCCTGGTTGCAGCTGGTATCGCCCGAGGGCGTTGGCCATGCCATGTTGCTACTGGATGAACCCACCGCCGCGCTGGATATTTACCAGCAGCGCCAGTTTTATCAAGCGCTGCAAAGCTTTGTCGCCGCCGGTGGTACGGCGCTGGTGGTGCTGCACGATGTTAATCAGGCCGCCCGTGTCGCTGATCAGTTTATTTTGCTGCAACAAGGCCAGCTGCTGGCTGCCGGTGATGCCGAACATTGCTTTACCCAAACCAACTTATGCCGTTGTTACCAGGTTGCAGGCCAGCTGCAGCACGATGAGCAAAGCGGCAGACGTTATTTTCATTTCTAACTGTTTTAACGCGGAGTTTTTATGCAAAGTGATAACCTGCAACAACATATTTTTAATGCCCGCGCCTTATTGCGCCAACAACACAGCGGCGTGTTGTCTACCTTAAGTTTATCGTTAAAAGGTTACCCGTTTGGCTCGGTAACGCCGTACTGGATGACTGCGCAGGGCAGCCTGGTGCTGTATGCATCTGATATTGCCCAGCACAGCCGCAATATGCAGGCCGATGCTAAAGTCAGCTTATGTGTATTTGATGGCGCGCAAGACGACAGCCAGGCCAATGCCCGCGTCACTGTGCTGGGTGAGGCAGAGCTATTGGGAAAAACCTGCGACGAGGCACAGGCCTATTTTCAGTTATATCCCCAGGCCGAAGTCTACAAACAGGCGCATGATTTTCAGTTTTACCGCATTACACCAAGCCGGGTGCGCTATATCGGCGGTTTTGGCGAAATTTACTGGTTTAAAGCCGAAGACTGGCAGTACCCGACACCGGCCTGGCAGGCCCAGGCGGGCGGCATGATTACCCATATGCATGATGATCACGCCGATGCGCTGGCGTTAATGCTTAACCTGCAACATCAGCAGTCCGCTAATGCCGGCGAAGTAAAGATGTTAAACGTGCTGGCAGAGGGCTTTCATGTGCGCTATCGCGATAAAACTTTCTTTATCCGTTTTGACAGTGCTTGTCTTACCGCAAACAGCATTCGCCCGGCCATGGTATCGCTAACGCAGGCCGCCCGCCACAGCCTGCAGCAGGCCTCAGTAGCCTGATTAGCGGCAAGCGTAAAGGTTTGCTGATGAGCCTATCTTAGGTAGCAGAGGCGTATTTATTAATATTGGCAAACGCCAGCAGGATATCTTTGGCGTAGCTGACTCTGGGGTGCTTTAGCGCCCCTTTGCGCCATACCAGATAAATAAAATTTTCCGGCCCGGGCTCACCAAGGTACACCAGCTGGCCCTGTTTGACTGCGTCGCGGCACAGATAATCGGGCAGTACGCTGTAGCCAACGCCTGCTTTAACAATGCCGGCAATAGCGCGGATATCCGGGCAAATAGCTGCTATAGGCGACTGACAGGGCGCATTAAACACGGCATTAAAATAATGTCGGATTAACGGCAGTGTGGGGTCGTAACTTATCACCGGATACAACCTAAGCCGTTCAGCATCAACCGGTTGTTGTAATAAATGTGTGCCAGTAAAGCGGTTAGCCACCAGCATTAACCGCTCGCTATCAATAATCTGATAATCATACAGCGCCGGATCCGGCGCCGAGGCGGTGATCGCCAGTTCCGCTGTGCCATCGGCCAAAAGCTGATAAATGCGTTCTTTATTGCCTATGTGCACCACCAGGTTAATTTCACCGGCCTGCAGCAGGTTCGCAAACTGCGCACCGGCGATTTGACTGATATACTCGGCCGGGCCGGCGATATTCAATGTGCCGTAGACGGCATTATTGCGATTACGCACCGACGCCAGCTTTTGCTCGACCGCGTCTAAGTGCGCGGATACCTGCAGTGCTAAATCGTGTGCCGCCGCCGTGGGCTCTACTCCACGGGCTTTACGTTCAAATAAGGCAAAACCCACCAGCGACTCAATGCTTTGAATATGTGCTGTTGCGGCCGGTTGTGACAAACCCAGATTAGCCGCCGCCCGGGTAATGGTGCCGCAGCGGTAAACCTCGACAAAGGTGCGTAATTGCACAAAGTAAGACATCGCATCAGCCATCAGATAAATGATGGCTGATCATAAAAGCGCTGAATTCTGCCCGCAAGCTAATTCTTCTACACTTAACGCCACACCCTGCCTTAAAGGGCAGACACAAACACAAGTGAGGCAAATGATGATTAAACAAACCTTTTTCGCGATAGTGTTAACCGGCAGCCTGACGCAGGCCGCGTTGGCGCAAGACAGCAAGGGTCAAATTTTGGTGTTGTTATCCAGCGAAAGTCAGATGGCATTGCAGGATGGTAAAACGCTGAGCACCGGTTATTACCTGAATGAGTTTGGCGTACCGGCCGATGCTTTTATACAGGCTGGCTATGAGCTGGTATTAGCCACACCAAAAGGTAATGCACCGGTAGTCGATGAAAAGTCGGTTACGGTGCAGTATTTTGGTGGCAGTGAGGCCGAAATGCAGCGCATTCAACAGGTTATTGCTTCAATTCCGGGCATTGATGACACCCTATCCCTACAGGAGGTGATTGCCGACGGCCTGGAGCAGTACGAGGGCGTGTTTATTCCGGGCGGCCATGCGCCGCTGATTGACCTGGCGAATAACCCTGAAGTAGGCACAATTTTGGCGCATTTTAATGCCGCAGCAAAACCCACCGCCGCCATTTGTCATGGCCCGATAGCGTTGTTATCGGCGCAGCAAAACCCGCAAGCCTTTCAGCAAGCGCTGGTGCAGCAACAACCGGCAACTGCTGAGAATTGGCTGTATGCTGGTTACAAGATGACGATTTTCTCTGATGCAGAAGAGACGGTATTTGAAGCCTCATTAAACGGCGACAAGTTGCAGTATTACCCGGGCAAGGCAATGCAGCAAGCCGGTGGCAACATGCAGTACAGTGAAGCCTGGACACCAAATGTAGTGGTAGACCGTGAATTGATCACAGGACAAAACCCGTTCTCAGATAAAGCCCTGGCCGCAGCCATGCTGAAACAACTTGAGCAAGCCGCGCAGTAAGTAACACGACAGGAGTACCGATGCTAAATTTTAACTTTAAAAACCAAACCGAAATTTTATTTGGTAAAGGCCAAATCAAAGAGGCGAAAAGCCGCTTACCACAAGATGCTAAAGTGCTGTTTTTGTATGGTGGCGGCTCTATCAAGCGCAACGGCGTGTACACAGATGTGCTTAACCTGCTCGATGGCGTGCAGTTTGAGGAATTTGCTGGCGTAGAGCCTAACCCAACGCTGGAAACCCTGATGCAGGCAGTTGAGCGGGTGCGTAGCAAACAACTGAATTTTATTCTGGCGGTCGGTGGCGGCAGTGTTATTGACGGCGCTAAGTTTATCGCCGCTGCCGCGCACTTTGACGGCGAGCCGTGGGATATTCTGGCCAAAGGCGCAGCCTTTAGCTCCGCGCTGCCGATTGGCGCGGTGTTAACCTTGCCGGCCACCGGCTCTGAAAGTAACGGCAATTCGGTGGTTACCAACAAAGCCACTTCGCAAAAACGCGCCTTTGGTTCAGATTTAGTGCAGCCGGTATTTGCTGTGCTCGATCCGGTTTACACCTATTCGCTGCCAGCGAAGCAAGTAGGTAACGGCGTGGTAGATGCCTTTGTACATGTGATTGAGCAGTACCTGACTTACCCGGTAAATGCGCCGCTGCAAGACCGTTTTGCTGAAGGCATTTTACACACCCTGATTAGCGAGGGGCCAAAAGCCCTGGCGACACCAGAGGATTATGACGTACGCGCTAATGTCATGTGGTCGGCGACGATGGCGCTTAACGGCTTAATTGGTAAAGGCGTACCGCAAGACTGGGCCACCCATATGATTGGCCATGAACTTACCGCCTTGTTTGGCTTAGATCACGCGCAAACACTGGCGATTGTGTTGCCAACCTTAATGTATGTGCAGCGCGAGAAAAAGCGGCAGAAACTGCTGCAGTTTGGTTGCCGCGTGTTCGACATCAACAGTGGCAATGAAGATGAACTGATTGATAAAACTATTAAAGCCACGCAGGACTTTTTCGAACATATGGGCGTAAAAACCCGTTTATCGGATTACAACCTGACCGCAGCGGACATTGATAAGCTGGTGGCTAACCTGGAGCGTAATGGCATGACAGCACTGGGTGAGCACGGCGATATTGATTTAGCTAAAGCGCGGCAAATTCTTACCTTAGCGCTGTAAGTGGTGCATGGCCATACTCTTCGTATGGCCTGTAGTATTGGCTAAGATTGCTGGTATGTTGCAATAGGTTGTTGTTTCAACTAGGCTTTAGAGCGTTATATCGCCGAAATGCCAATCTGAGGTAGCACTACATGAAAAAAATTTCCGTTGTCGTAAGTACCTGTGCCGCACTGATATTTACCTGCTGCCAGGTATCAGCAGGCCTGTATGGCTCTGACGATGTGGTAGCCCAGCAGCAACACCAGTATAGCCAGCAGCAGGTATTGGCCCTGGTGGATAATGCTGAAGTGCAGCAAAAATTAATTGAGCTGGGTGTAAGCCCTGATGATGCCAAGCAGCGTATTGCGGCCATGACTACCGCTGAGCTTGACGCATTAAACACTCAGCTGAACGAGATGCCAGCTGGCGGTATTGTTGGCACTATTGTTACCGTGTTGGTGGTAATAGCAGTACTGGATGTGCTGGGCATTACTGATGTGTATCCATTTATCCGCCCGATTAACTCTTAATAAGTGTTAGCGTTACTGTACCAGGCCAGCCTGCGGGCTGGTTTGCTCTTTTTGCTGGTGCTGTTAACGGCTTGTCAAACGCCGCCACAAACCCGGCAGTTACAGAGCAGTCCGCCTGATATCGCCCGTCAGCATCTTATTGCGCAGGTGCCGTTTTATCCGCAACAAGACTACTTTTGTGGCCCGACAACCCTGACAGAAGTGGCGGGCTTTTATGGCTCTAACACCAGCCCCGAAGCCATAGCACCAAACACTTTTATACCCGGCCGTCAGGGCACGTTACAAATTGAAATGGCCGCCGCCACCCGGCAATTGGGCATGCTGGCCTATGTGCAGCCGCGCGCCACTATGGCGCAGCTACTCAGCCTGGTGGCTGAAGATATTCCGCTGATAGTGCTACAAAACAACAGCATTGCCTGGTTGCCACAATGGCATTATGCGGTGGTGATTGGCTACGATCTGGATAAGGAAGAAGTCATACTGCATAGCGGCGTTACACCCAATCACCGGCTTAATTTTGCTACCTTTGAGCGCACTTGGCAGCGAGGTAACCATTGGCTGCTGGCTATGCTTCCGCCAGAAAAAAGCAGTGCCCTGTTAGATCCATTCCTCTACACCAAAGCCAGTCAGGACTTACTCAGCACCAACCAAACTATGGCGGGTGTGGTTGCCCTTGAGACGGCAATAAGACAGTGGCCAGGGTACTGGCTGCCGTATTTTTTGCTCGGTAACCATTATTTTTCGGCGCAGCCGAAACAGGCCGCCAACTGGTTTAAGCAAGGCCTGACGTTGGCAATGCAACAGGTGAGTTACCTTAATAACTACGCGTTGTTGTTAAGTAACCTGGCTTGTCATGACAAAGCAACCGCACTGATAGAAAAAGCGTTGCTATTAAAGCCGCAAGATCCGAATTTATTAGATAGCCAGCAGCAAATCAGCCAAGCAAAGCAACATGCAGTAAATAATGATATGTCGTGTCAGCATGACTAAACTGACGTTGATACTCAATAAGCTAAAGCGGTGAACATAGTACCAAGCCAGAAATGGCGTCTCATTATAAGGTTAAATAAACCTATGACAATGTTAAGTATTTTGACAATTTACCTATTTTGACCCATAAATTATGCACATGGACTTCAGTCTCGTGAACCTTATCGGCAATCAGCGTAAACTGTGCCGTCAAGCCGCCCCATTACTGCACTCGCTACGGTATTAGGGAGCGGTGGTTAGACAAGCAGAGCCGCGCAAACTTTGTGACACAATGGAAGGACAGGTAGAAAATGAGCCGACGCAATAATCAGTTAATTGATGAAGAAGTGGTATTTGCTGAAACCGATGAACTGGTTTCCACAACTGATATGCGCGGCGTTGTCACCTACGCCAATCCCATTTTTTGTAAAGTGGCTGGCTTTACCGCCGACGAGCTGGTGGGCAAAAACCATAATATTGTGCGCCACCCTGATATGCCCAAAGCGGCATTTGCCGACATGTGGCAGCATTTGCAAGCCGGACATGCCTGGCGCGGGGCGGTAAAAAACCGCTGTAAAGATGGCCGTTATTACTGGGTAGATGCCTTTGTTACACCCATATATGAAAACGGCAACAAGGTAGGTTATCAGTCAGTGCGGCGCAAGCTTAAGCCCATTTACCGGCAGCGGGCGGAACAACTGTACCAGCGCATCAATGCAGGCAAGTCACTTAATTCTATAACGCAGCTGTTCAACAAATTTAATAAGCCGCTTTTTGTTGTGCTGGCGCTGGCCATTTTGTTTGCCGGTACTCAATGGTATTGGTTTAACGCCTTATTACTGGTGTTACCTTTTGCTGTGTTTGCTGAGCAGCTATTTGGTACGCCCGGTTTTTTAAGTAAATTACAAAACCAGTATGACAGCGTCTCCCGGCATGTTTTTTCGGGAAATTTCGCTGCAGGTATTGCAGATTTTCATCTGAAGCTGCATGAAGGGCGCGTTGTCACCATTATTGGCAGAATTGCAGACAGCACCAAGATTTTAGAAGGCGGCGCTGAGGCTTTGCTTGCCGCTTCCAATAAGGCAAAAGAAGGGGTGGAGCAAGAGGCTTCAGAACTTCATCAGGTGTCTACTGCGGTAGAGGAAATGGTACAAACCATTGAAGAAGTGGCCCGTAATACCACCAGTACCAGCCAGAAGGTTGAAGAAGCCCATAGTGACTGTGCGAAATCGGCCAGTGCCATGGATCACACCATGAATGAAGTTGAAGCCCTGGCGCTTGAAGTGGCGAAATCAGCTGATGCGGCAGGTGCGCTGGCCTCAGAAGCTGAGAAAATCAGCAGTGTAATGCAAGAAATTCAGGGTATTGCCGATCAAACCAATTTGTTGGCATTAAATGCGGCTATTGAAGCGGCCAGAGCGGGTGAGCATGGTCGCGGTTTCTCAGTTGTGGCAGAGGAAGTTAGGGCGCTTTCAACCCGCACCCACCATGCCACTCAGCAAATTCAGGCATCAATAGCCGGTATTCAATCTACTTTGCTCGGTTGGGCCGATAAAATGAACCAAGGCAAGGTCGCGGCACAAAATTGTGCGCAAGAAACCAAGGCAACCCAAGCTTTAGTGAAAAAGGTGTACGACGCTATTACCGATATTTCCGATTTGGCTGCACAAATTTCTACCGCCGCAGAAGAGCAAAGCGCGGTGTCGCAAGAAATTAGCCGTAATATTGTCAATATCAGCGTGGCCTCGGAGAGCAATCTGGGCCAGGCAGAGTTGGTTGAGTGTGAAGCAAAAGCACTAAAAGAGCGTGCCGATAAGCTAACGTCTTTGGGGTACTCTTTCAGAGTTAAAACCGATGCCTAAGCCGCATTTTTAAGGCTCTGACCAGCCAGCCCACGTTGGCACCTATCTGTAAGCGATTGCTGGCACTGGGTGGCGCCGACTACCGCCAGTGGCAGGTTGATCAGCATAACCTGGTGTTTTACCGGGTTGATGACGCACAGAAACGTATCGAATTATTGTTACTGATGGATAGCAGGCAGAACCAGCAAAAGCTGTTGTTTTAACTTAAGCTGCTTGTTTGATGGTTATAACGATGAGAGGCAGTTGGTATAACAGCAGATAAATGGTGCCCGGGGCCGGACTTGAACCGGCACGGGGTTTCCCCCGAGGGATTTTAAATCCCTTGTGTCTACCGATTTCACCACCCGGGCAGAGTCGTTCGTGCGATTGCACTTGGTAAGACGGCGCGCATCTTATGTAACCTGACAGAATTATGCAAGCGATTTTTCCGGCGTTTACTCCGCAAGATGTGTCGTCTTACGCTATAACCATACAAGGTGAATACGCTACGACGTTAACTCCTCGGGGCCGTTATGCAAAAAGTGACACTTCCCACACTTATAGCGGTGATGTTGGTGCCAGCCTTAACCTGTTTGCCACTAGAGGCCGAAATACTTTGGCAAGACGTTAGCGTGAGCTACTTAAAAGGCAGTAACTACCGGGTTGATGGCCCGGATAAGCAAATCATCACCTTTGAACACGTTGCTAATACTCACTGGGGCGACAGCTTTTTTTTCTTTGATCATTTGCGTGCTGATAGTGGTAAGCGCAACAACTATGCTGAGTGGTCACCTCGCATTAGCTTGAGCAAAATTAGAGATAAGCCACTGCAATTAGGCGTGATCAAAGATGTGCTATTAACTGGTACGGTAGAAATGTCATCACTGCGCACAGACTTTCTGTACGGTGTTGCCACTGATTTCGCGGTGCCAGGCTTTACTTATCTGAAACTGAATTTTTACCGGCGCAATAACGATGGTGTGGCCGACAACTGGCAACTTACCACCACCTGGGCAGTGCCGTTTGCACTGGGTGAGCAGCAGTTTTTGTTTGATGGCTTTTTAGATTGGAGCAGTGCTACTGTCGATCAAAGTGCCAGTATGAATATGACCTCGCAGCTGAAATGGGCGCTGCACCCGCTGTTTCAGCTGAAAAATAAACTCTATGTCGGTGTGGAATATGTGTACTGGCGCAATAAATACGGTATTGCTGACAGCCCGCAGTTTCGCACCCATGAGTCGAATGTGAACTTGCTGGTAAAAGCGCATTTTTAATTTAAAAGAGACAGCGTGCGAACCGGCTAACACTAAACTCACCGTTGCAGGCCAGGGTGGCCGAATCGAGCCCCCAGGGATGGGTTCACGGCGTGTGAGTGTGTGTTATCCGGTTTAAAGCCGCGATGTCAGCACCATGTTTTTTGATGTTTAGCCATCTATACTGTTGCAGTTAAAAAATAACCATGCTATTACTATTGGCGTTTTGCTAACCAAAGTGACTAACAGAGCAATCAATGTATTTTACTCGTCGCGTATCTACTATTAGCCTCCTCGTGCTCCTCACCGGCGCGCGGGGTGTCGCTTATTGGTAAAACGTAACGAAACCAATATTGCAAAACCCCGTGCCACTGGCCGGGGTTTTTTGCATTTTACGCCCCGCCAAAAGTTGCCACCGACACCGAATAACGGAACAGGAAACACAAGATGAGCGGCGATAACAAAATCTGGATCTTTGACACCACCTTACGCGACGGCGAGCAAGCTTTAAGAGCCAGCTTAAGCCAGAAGCAAAAAATTCAGCTGGCGCACGCTATTGCCAGGCTGAATGTTGATGTGATGGAAGTGGGCTTTCCGGTGTCCAGCCCAGGCGATTTTGACTCAGTACAGCGCATTGCGCGCGAAGTTAAAGGCCCGATTATTTGCGGCCTGGCGCGTGCGGTAGCAGCCGATATTGAAGCCTGTGGTGAGGCGTTAAAAGATGCCGAGCAGCGCCGCATTCATACCTTTATTGCCACCTCGCCACTGCATTTGCAGTACAAATTGCGCAAAACCTTAGCACAAGCCAGTGAGCAGGCGGTTGCGGCGATTAAACTGGCCAGCCGTTATACCGATGATATTGAGTTCTCCTGCGAAGATGCCGGCCGCACACCCATTGATGATTTATGCTGGATAGTCGAACGCGCCATCGCTGCCGGCGCCACAACCATTAATATTCCCGATACCGTCGGTTACACCATTCCGAATGAGTTCGCTGCCATTATCAGCACGTTGCGCAACAAGGTGCCCAATATCGACAAAGCGCGCTTAAGTGTGCATTGCCATAACGATTTAGGCTTAGCGGTGGCCAACAGTATCAGCGCGATACAGGCCGGTGCCCGCCAGATTGAATGCACGGTAAACGGCATTGGTGAGCGCGCCGGTAATTGTTCATTGGAAGAGGTGGCGATGATTATCAATACCCGCAAAGACGTGTTGGCGCCCTTGTATACCGATATTAAAACCACCGAGATTTACCGCAGCAGCCACCTGGTAAGCCAGATCTGCAATATGCCTATTCAACCTAACAAAGCTATTGTTGGTGAAAACGCCTTTGCCCACAGCTCCGGTATTCATCAGGATGGCGTGTTAAAAGCGCAAAACACCTACGAAATCATGGCGCCGGAGCAGGTCGGTATTCGCCAGAACGAGCTGAATTTAACCTCGCGCTCGGGCCGGCATGTTATCCAGCACCGTTTAGCAGAACTGGGCTACACCGGCAGCGATTATGACTTAGAAGCGGTGTACAAAGCCTTTGTCGCGCTGGCTGACCAAAAAGGCCGGGTGTTCGACTACGACTTAGAAGCGCTGGTGTTTTTTGAAAACATGCAGGAACAAAACGATTATTACGCGCTGGAGTTTTTAAGCTCGTCTACCCATACCGGTCATGTGGCCAGCGCCACGGTGGGGTTGCGCTGCGGTGATAAAGTGTTTACCGAAGCCGCTACCGGCAATGGCCCGGTTGAAGCGGCCTTTAGTGCCATCGCCCGCATTAGCAAGCTGAATATCAAGATGGTCGACTTTAACTTACAGGCCAAAGGCAGTGGCGAAGATGCGCTGGGCCAGGTGGATATTATAGCCGAACACGAAGGCCGCCGTTTTCATGGTGCCGGTTTAGCCACCGATATCGTACGCAGCTCGGTGCTGGCCTATGTGCATGTGCTGAATATGATCCAGCGGGCGCAGACCATCGATGCCCATAAACACGCCCGTCAAAACACTAATAAAATTGCCGCAGGGGAATAGCAATGAGTACACAGAGCAACAAGCACTATAAGGTCGCGGTATTAGCCGGCGATGGCATAGGCCCGGAAGTGATGGCTGAAGCCGAAAAAGTGCTGCAGGTTGTCGCCGATAAGTTTCAGTTTGGTATTACGCTAACTCCCGCTTTGGTTGGCGGCGCCGCGATAGACGCTACCGGCGAGCCGTTACCGGCTGCCACGCTGGAACTGTGTAAACAAAGTGATGCCATTTTATTTGGCTCGGTCGGCGGGCCAAAATGGACGGGCCTGGCACCGGATAAACAACCTGAGCGCGGCTCTTTACTGCCCCTTAGAAAAACCTTCGATTTATTCTGTAATTTGCGCCCCGGCCAGATTTACCCGGCGTTTGCTGAGTTGTCGCCGTTGCACCCGCGCGTGAGCAGCCAGGGTATGGATGTACTGTGCGTGCGTGAGCTGACCGGCGGCATTTACTTTGGCGAGAAGGGCCGCACTGAGACAGACGCCTTTGACACCCAGCGCTACAGTGTGCGTGAGATCGAGCGTATTGCCCTGATGGCGTTTGATGCCGCCGCTAAGCGCAGCAATAAAGTCACTTCTATCGATAAAGCCAATGTGCTGCAAACCAGCATCTTGTGGCGTGAAACGGTTGAGCGTGTAGCCAAAGACTATCCTGGCGTCACGTTGGAGCATATGTATATCGATAACGCCGCTATGCAGCTGATCCGCAGCCCGCAGCAGTTTGACGTGCTGCTGTGTGACAATCTGTTTGGCGATATTTTATCGGATGAAATTGCCGCTATTGCCGGTAGCTTAGGCCTGTTACCGTCGGCCAGCTTAAACGGCAGCGGCTTTGGTTTGTACGAGCCGGCTGGCGGCAGTGCGCCGGATATTGCAGGTAAGGGCATTGCTAACCCGATTGCACAAATTTTAAGTGCCGCCTTAATGCTGCGCTACAGCTTTGGCGAAGAAGACGCCGCCCGCGCCATTGAACAGGCCGTGCAGCAGTGTTTAGCGCAGCACATAGTAACGCGTGATATTAACCCGAAATCGACTTACGGCACGGCAGCAGTTGGCGCTGCTATTGTGGCCACTTTGCGGCAGGAGACTCATTAATGAGCCAGGCTAATTCTAAAGCACAAACCTTATATCAGAAAATTTACGCCAGCCATGTGGTGGGGAAATTAAACCCCAGCACCGACTTGCTGTATGTTGATCGACATTTAATTCACGAAGTCACCTCGCCGCAGGCCTTCTCCGGTTTAAAACTGGCAGGCCGCTCTGTGCGCCGGCCAGATTTGACCTTCGCCACCATGGACCATAACGTGTCCACCCAGCGCCGCAGCTTAGACGCCGCCGGTGACACCTCGCGCAAGCAGTTAGAAGCCTTAGCGGCAAATTGTGCAGAAAACCGCATTCCACTGCTGGATCTAACCCACCCGGATCAAGGCATAGTGCATGTTATCGGCCCAGAGCAGGGCTTAACCCAGCCGGGGATGATTATTGTCTGTGGTGACTCACATACCTCAACCCACGGTGCTTTTGGTGCCCTGGCCTTTGGTATTGGCACCTCAGAGGTGGAGCATGTACTGGCGACGCAAACGCTGCCGCAGCAACAGGCGAAAACGTTAAAAGTGGAGATAAACGGCGAATTAAACGCGCATGTGACGCCAAAAGATGTGATTTTGGCGGTAATTGGCAAGTTGGGCACTGCCGGCGGCAATGGTTATGTCGCCGAGTTTTGCGGCAGTGCTATTCGCGCCATGAGCATGGAAGGGCGTATGACGCTGTGCAATATGAGCATCGAAATGGGCGCTAAAGCCGGTTTAATCGCGCCGGATCAAACCACCTTTGATTACATAAAAGGCAAGGCGCATGCACCAAAAGCTGAGCATTGGGATGCCGCTGTTGCCTACTGGCAAAGCCTGTATTCTGATGCCGATGCGGTATTCGATCATGCAGTAGAAATTGATGCTGCTAGCATAGCGCCACAAATTACCTGGGGCACTAACCCTGAGCAGGTGATAGCGGTGGATCAAAGCGTGCCGGCACCGGAGAGTTTTACCGATGCCAGTAAGCGTGACGCCGCCGAGCGGGCATTAGCCTATATGGGATTGCAGCCGGGGCAAAAGCTAACCGATTGTAAAGTGGATGTGGTGTTTATCGGCAGCTGCACCAATAGCCGGATAGAAGATTTACGCGCCGCGGCAAGCCTGGTACAGGGCAACAAAGTGGCGGCTGGTGTACGTGCCTTAGTGGTGCCAGGCTCGGGCGTGGTAAAACGTCAGGCTGAAGCCGAAGGCTTAGCCGCTATTTTTAAAGACGCCGGTTTTGAATGGCGCGAGCCCGGCTGCAGTATGTGCCTGGGCATGAATGATGACAGAGTAGAAGCCGGCCAGCGCTGTGCTTCTACCTCAAACCGTAACTTTGAAGGCCGCCAGGGCCGGGGCGCCCGCACCCACCTGGTTAGCCCGGCGATGGCTGCCGCAGCGGCTATCGCGGGTAAGTTTGTCAATATTGCCGCGACAACAGAGGGAGAGAAAGCATGAGCCAGATTTTTGCACAGGGGCTGGTGTGCCCGCTGGATAAAAACAATGTCGATACCGACCAGATCATCCCAAAACAGTTTTTAACCAGCGTCAGCCGTGATGGTTTTGCCGAGGCGATGTTTTTCGATTGGCGCTATCTGGCCGACGGTAAGCCAAATCCGGAGTTTGTGGTAAATAAACCGCAATATCAGGGTGCCAGTATTTTGCTGACAAGGGAGAACTTTGGTTGTGGCTCCAGCCGCGAACACGCACCCTGGGCCATTAAGCAATACGGTTTTAACGTCATTATTGCCGAGAGCTTTGCTGATATTTTCTTTAATAACAGCGTTAACAACGGCATGTTGTTAATCAGCTTAAGTAAAACCAATATTGAGCTGCTGTTTAACCGCTGCGCCCAGGGCCCGCAGCAGTGGCAAATTGACCTGCAAAGCCAGGAGATCCTGTTCGGCAATAATGCTGCGATGGGCTTTAATATCGACGCTGACATCAAACAGCGTCTGTTATCCGGGCTGGATTTTATCGGCAGCAGTGAGCAGCTAAACCCGCAAATTGCCGATTATGAGCAAAGCCGCAAAGCCAGCCAACCCTGGTTGGGATAACGTGTGATACGTAGCTGATAAGGATAAAATAAAGCCCGCTGATGCGGGCTTTTGCGTGTTGCCGTAGTCTAGTTTGCCTGTAGTTTTACATTAGCAAACTTAATCATCGCTTCCGGGCTCACCATATGCTCGGCCAGTTCGCCGCTTTGCGCTTGGGCAAATTGCAGCGGCTCGTTAAAGCCAAAACTTAACGTCAGCTTTTCCGGTTTGCTGACAAAATCGGTCAGGCTTTGTTTTATCTCGGCGGGCAGTTGCGGCAGGGCGGCGATATTGGCCAGGGCCAGGCCTTGTACGGTAGCAAAATCCGGCGTTTGTTGCTGCTCGGCGGTCATGGCCAGGGTGCGCTCAATAAAACCTTTGTTTTCAATCACAATGCTGCCATTGCTCAGGGCCCCGGTCAGTAGTTTAGCCATCATTTGCTCTACATAGGCGTCACTGCTGGTCAGCGCTTGTTGCTGCTCGGCGCTCATGGCGCTGAAGTCTTTGGCGTATTGCCAAAATTGCTGCATTTGCGCCAGGGTAAAGTTGTAACTAAGGCTAAATTCGTCATTAATACGGGTTTGCTGGCTAAACAGCAGCTGGCCGTCGTCCTGGTACTGGTAACTGTAGTCGCCATGCAGAGCCAGGCTTTGTAAAAAGGCGCTGCTGTGCGGCGGTAACATTTGCAGTACCGCTGGTGCGGCTTTAGCGCCTACCATCTGCATGCTGCCTTTGTCGGCCAGGCCATTAGGCTTTAAGCCCTGGGCGGTAATCAGGTCAACGCTGACAACAGTGCCCATTTCACCAACATCAACCGTCAGGTCGCTGATGCTGTAGCTGGAGGTCAGCACATTGGCAGAAATATCACCGTAATTGAGACTAATCTCTGGCATTTCGCCTGTGCCGGCTAAATCCCGGTAGCTTTGGTTAGCCTGTTCAAATTGTTGCTTAATGGCCTTTTCGGCCTGCATATTAGCCAGCAGTACACCGCCAACCACTAACACTGTGGCCAATCCAGCCGCCACCAGAGACTTGTTCATAAGCATCCTTATTAGATAACGTCTTGTTAACGCCCAGAGAATATCATAGTGCGATCAACAATGAACAGCCGGCACAAGTTAGTTAAATGTTTTATTACGAGGTTCTAAGTATTGAGCTAAGCTGATAATTCATTAAAAAGCATACAATTAACATGGTCATTAATGCAGATTTCGAATATTGACGCCGAAGCGCTGGTGCGTAGCCTGCATGAAGGCGTAGTGGTGCATGCTGCGGGCACGCAGGTGTTGTATGCCAACCCCAGCGCTTTAAGACTATTGCGTCTGACAAAAGAGCAAATGTTGGGCAAAGACGCCTTCGATCCGGGTTGGCGTTTTCTCGAGAGCGATGGCCGTCAGATGGCTGTCAGTCGTTATCCGGTGCAACAGGTGTTATTAACGCTGCAGCCATTAATGAATTTTGAGTTGGGCATTTGTGACAGCTCGACAGAACAGGTTACCTGGGTACTCTGTAATGCTTATCCGGAATTTGACGATCAGCAACAGTTGATACAGATCGTGGTCAGTTTCGTTGATATTACGCATAAGAAAAACGATATTCCGTTTGATCGTCTGGTGGAGATTGCCAATGATTTAGTAGTGATCACCACCGCTTCATCCGCCAGTTACGCCGAGCAACGTATTGTGTATGTTAATCAGGCATTCGTTGAGTTAACCGGTTTCAAACGCCAGCAGCTAATTGGCCAATCACCCAAACTGTTCATGGGGCAGGAGACTGATAGTGCGAAATTAACAGCGATTAATCGGGCACTAAAAAAGCTGCAACCGTTCCATACCCAACTGTCGTATGTTAAGCCCGACGGTGAAAAACTGTGGCTAGATGTCAACATTGTGCCTTTAAACAATGATTTAGGTGAGCTTGCTTATTACGCCGCAATTGAGCGGGATATATCGGCAGCGAAACAGTATGAAGCGCACCTAAAGGAGCTTGCTACCCGTGACCAACTCACCACGCTGCTGAACCGGCGAGGGTTTTGGGAGCTGGCGCAACAGTTACTGCCGAACATGAACCGTCACAAACGGGAAGTGTGTTTTGCCATGCTGGACATTGACCAGTTTAAAACGATCAACGACACCTTTGGCCATGCTGTTGGTGACAAAGTATTGAGTCAGTTTGGTTTATTGATGACAAAATTTTTCCGCGAGGCTGATGTGTTGGCTCGTATTGGTGGTGAGGAGTTTGCTGTACTGATGCCCGACGCCAGTATGCAACACACCTTAGAGCGGCTAGACAGGTTCCGGCAGGTGGTTTCGGCATCTGCGGTGGAGTGCGATGATACGCGCCGACCGATTTACTTTTCTGTTAGTATCGGACTAACCAGCGCGATAGGCTCTAACCTTAAACTTGATTTGCTGCTAAAAGCAGCAGATAAGGCGTTATATCAGGCAAAGCACAGTGGCCGCAACATGGTTTGTTTTCAAGCAGTTGAATTAGCGACATAGCTTCAGGATAATCAGCCGGCCAAACAACACAGTATTATCACAAGGACATTATGCAAGATTATCTGCATTGGTTTGATTTACTGGGTATCGCAGTGTTTGCTATCTCCGGTACTCTGGCGGCCTGGCGCAACCAGATGGATGGTTTCGGCGTAATTGTGCTGGCCAGCGTAACGGCTATCGGCGGTGGTACCCTGCGCGATTTAATCCTCAATGCGCCGGTGATCTGGATTAATAACAACAGCTATTTTTACGCCATTTTTATTGCTGCTATTGGCACCATTTTGCTGGTGCGTAACCGCTTAACTATTCCACATAACACCCTGCAGTTTTTCGATGCCTTAGGCCTGGCATTTTTTGTCATTATGGGCACGCAAAAAGCGCTGGATTACGGCACCTCAACCATGGTGGCTATCTTGCTGGGTACCATGAGTGGTGTTTGCGGCGGTATGATCCGTGATGTGCTGTGCCGCGAAGTGCCCATGGTGTTTCGCGGCGAGCTGTATGCTGTAACCTGCATTTTTGGCGCTACCGTTTATACCGGCCTGTTGGCTCTGGGTGTTAATCAATTACCTGCCATGTTAAGTGGCATGGTTGCCCTGCTACTGCTGCGCCTGGCAGCGATGAAATGGCAGCTCACCATACCGGTATTTAGCAAGCACCATAACGAGCTGAACGAGCCCTAAATCCCACCGTTTTAACGGAACTTTTTGCACCGCTTGAATTCTTAGCAAGCGGCCTTATATTCATTAGGCTTTGCACTAACACACTGTTTTTACGGGAATGTCCCCGGCAACCAAAGAGGAAGGTAAAAACAATGTTTCAGCGTATCCAGCCCTTCTACGTGGCCATGCCGCCACCTGATTTTTCGCACTTATCTGATTAGAACTCAATATGCTGCGGAGAGTTAAACATGTTACAGGTATCACACTTAACGCGTCGTTACGGCGCTATGCTGGCGGTGAATAACGTCAGCTTTAGTATCAAACCGGGCGAAATTGTCGGCCTGTTGGGCCACAACGGTGCCGGTAAAACCACCATTATGAAGATGCTCACCGGCTATCTGGACGCCGACAGCGGCAGTATCAGCCTGAACGGTGCCGATATGGCGGTAGACCGTGCGGCAATACAGGCGCAAATTGGCTACTTGCCGGAGAGCTTGCCACTGTATCCGGATATGACGGTGGCCGACTATCTCGATTACGCCGCCACCTTAAAAGGCTTAAGCGGTAAAGCAAAAACCGACGCCATCCGTTATGCCATCGCTGCCACCGACATTACCGCTAAACTGCTGGCGCCTATCGCGACCTTGTCACGTGGTTTTAAGCAGCGGGTTGGCGTAGCGCAGGCGATATTAACCCGGCCTAAGTTGCTTATTTTAGATGAGCCGACCAATGGCCTGGATCCAGCGCAAACCGAGGCCATGCGCAATTTAATCCGCGAGCTGGCCAAAGACGCCACGGTGATTTTATCCACTCATATTATGCAAGAGGTAGATGCGCTTTGTACTCAGGTGCTGATGTTACGCGCTGGTGAGCTGGTGCTCGATAGCAGCTTAAGCGCACTGCGCCAGAGCAATAGCGTGCAGCTGCACAGTGACATTAACTTGCCTGCGCTGAAAGATGGCCTGGAAAAAGATTTCAGCACCGTAGAGATCAACCCACTTGCTGAAGGCCAGTATCGCTTAACACTAAGTGATCCGCAGAGCGATCTTAATACCTTGTGCCAGAAAACCGCACAGGCGGTGTTTAACGCTGGCGCCACTTTAACGCAACTGTTTATCGAGCAGCGTGATTTGGAAACGGTGTTTCGTCAGCTTAACAGCAACACGGAGGTGAAAGATGCAGCCTGATAATACCCAACACGCCCGCACCATGCTGTGGCGCATTGCAAAAAAAGAAATCAGTCTGTTTTTTGCCTCACCGGTGAGCTACCTGTTTTTAGGCGGCTTTTTGGCGGTGGTGCTGTTTATGTTTTTCTGGGGCGAAGCGTTTTTTGCCCGCAATATTGCCGATGTGCGGCCACTGTTTAATGCTATGCCGCTGCTGCTGATTTTTCTTGCCAGTAGCTTAACCATGCGCTTGTGGAGCGAAGAGCGCCGAAGCGGCACCCTGGAGCATGTACTAACGCAAAGCACACCGCTATGGCAGTTTGTTTTGGGTAAATTTATCGGTTGCAGCCTGCTGCTGTTACTGGCGCTGCTGCTGACCTTACCACTGCCTTTTACCGTAGCGATGTTAGGTGAGCTGGACTGGGGCCCGGTGTGGGCCGGTTATCTGGCGACCTTGCTGCTGGGTATGTTGTACCTGGCGATAGGCCTGTATGCCTCGGCGCGCAGTGATAACCCGATCGTGGCGCTATTGGTATCGGTATTGCTATGTGGGGTGTTTTATTTAATTGGCAGCAATGTCATCACCAGTTTATTTGGTCAGAATATCAGCCAGTGGTTAAGCCTGTTGTCTACCTCGGGCCGCTTTGAAGCCATCAGTCGCGGTATGCTGGATGCGCGAGACTTATTGTACTTTGTCAGCTTAACGCTGGTGTTTTTAACGTTGAATTGTTGGGCATTGGAGCGCGGTCGTTGGAGTGAACAGCCGGGCGTTGCCGCTAAACGCTGGCAGTGGGTGGCCAGCCTGGTCGTGGTAAATGCGCTGGCACTGAATTTATGGCTGGGGCAGTTATCCATGCTGCGCTATGACAGCACCACCGGCCAGCAATTTACCTTGTCAGAGGCCAGCAAACAGCAGCTGGCGCAATTGCAGGAGCCACTGCTGCTGCGCGGCTATTTCAGCAGCAAAACCCACCCGCTATTAGCACCGCTGGTGCCGCAACTCAGTGATTTACTGCGCGAGTACGAAATTGCCGCTAAAGGCCGCATAAAGCTGGAGCTGGTTGATCCGTTAAGCTCTGCCGAAGCAGAAAAGCAGGCCAACCAGGAGTTTGGCATTGAACCGGTGCCGTTTCAGGTGGCCGACCGTTACCAGTCATCGATTGTCAGCAGTTACTTTAACGTGTTGGTGCAATACGGTAGTGAATATAAAGTCCTGGGTTTTCGCGATTTAATCGAGGTGAAATCAGGCGGTGAGGCCGAGCTTAATGTGCAGCTGCGTAACCCAGAGCTGGATATCACCCGTACCATCCGTGCGGTGATGCAGGGCTATCAGGCTGGCGGTGAGTTATTTGCCGCGGTAAACAAGCCACTTACGTTCACGGCATATTTGTCAGATAGCAGCAAGTTACCTGCGCAATTGCAGCAGTTCGCTACGGATATCAACACTGTGCTGAATAGACTGACGGCTGAAGCGGGCGATAAACTTAAGCGCCAAACACAGAACCCGGATGCCAATGGCGGTGAACTGGCGCAGCAACTGGCCAACGATTACGGCATCAGCCCGCTGGTGACCGGTTTGTTGGATCCGAACCCGTTTTACTTCCATTTGTTGCTCGGCGATGGTGAGCAGCTGGTACAGATTCCGCTGGACGATTTTTCTGCCGAGAGCTTTGAGCGCAATTTTACCGCGGCGGTAAAACGCTTTGCCAGTGGCTATCGTAAAACGGTGGCCTTAGTGGCGCCGGCGGCTAACCCTTATGGCGCTGGTGTTAGCTTTAGTCAGCTGCAACAGTACCTGAGCGAAGAGCTGAACGTGAAAACGGAAGATCTGAGCGACGGCAGTGTTGCCAGCGATGCCGATATCCTGCTGCTGGCAGCACCGGATAAGCTGGATGATAAAGCGCTGTTTGCCGTGGATCAGTTCTTAATGCAGGGCGGCACAGTACTGCTTGCCAGCTCGCCGTACAGTGCTGATTTTAGCGGCCGTAGCCTGAACCTGAAAACAGTGACGTCTGGCCTGACCGACTGGCTGGCGCATCATGGCATCAGCCAGCAAAACACCTTAGTGCTGGATAAACAAAGCGCCGCGCTGCCACTGCCGGTCACGCGCGATCTGGGCGGTTTCCGGGTGCAGGAAGTACGGATGCTGGACTACCCCTACTTTATTGACGTGCGGCAAAACGGCTTAAACGCTGAGCATCCGGCTACGGCCAGCTTGCAGCAGCTGACGCTGAACTGGGCATCGCCGCTGGCTATCGACACTGAGAAAAACAGCAGCCGTAAGGTGACAGAGCTTATTCACAGCTCCAGCGGCGCCTGGTTGTCGGCTAGTACAGAGGTGCTGCCGCCGCTGAACCCATATGGCGAGCTTAACTTTACGCCACAGGGTGAACTGCAGTCTTATCTGCTGGGCGCTGTGGTCGAAGGGGAATTTAGTTCCTACTTTGCTGGTAAAGACTCGCCGCTGCTAGCGGCTGCTAATGAGACAACTGTTGATGAAGCAAACGAAGATGCTGCTGACGAGCCGGCGCTAAATGTCTCCTCAGTGCTAAGCCGCTCGCCGTCTTCTGCGCGGTTAATTGTGCTGAGCTCAAACGACTTTATCAGCGATACCGCGCTACAGCTCAGCGGTGCCGCCAGTGGTGTGCAGGATATCGCCGCACTGCAGCTGATTGCCAATACGCTGGATTGGGCGCTGGATGATGCGGCCTTAACCAGTATCCGCGCCCGCGGCCAGTTTAACCGCACGCTGTTACCCATGGATGAAGGCAGCCAGCAGTTCTGGGAATACCTGAACTACGCAGTAGCGCTGATGCTGCTGGTAGCGCTGATTTTACTGCAACGCAGCCTGCAGAAGCGGCGTCAGCTGGCCTGGCTGAAACAACTGGCAGACTAAACAGGAGGCGATATGACACCTTTAATGCGTAATTTAACTGTGCTGCTTATCGTCCAGTTGCTGCTGGCACTGTGGCTGTTTGGCAGCAGCAACGATGACATCAAAACCCAGCCGTTATTGCCGCAATTGTCGGCAGCCGACAGCCTGCAGTTAAGTGGTGAAGACGGCGAGCTAACACTGACGAAACTGGGCGATAACTGGCAGCTGAGCAACGGCTTGCCAGTTAGCCAGGGCAAGCTGGATGGTCTGCTGCGCGATCTAACCGCGCTGAAAACCGGCTGGCCGGTGGCACAAAGCGCTGAAGCGCACAGCCGTTTTAGTGTGGCTGAGGATAAGTTTGAACAAAAGTTAGTGCTGAAACAGGGCGAAAAAGTGCTACACACGCTGTATCTGGGCGATAGCCCGGCGTTTCGTCAGTTGTATCTGCGCACCGACGGCGATGAGGCTATCTACAAAGCGGCACTAAACCGCTTTGAGCTAAGCGTGGAGCAGAGCGCCTGGCTGGATAAGCAGTTACTGCGCTTGCCGGTGGTCGAACGCATCGCGCAGGGTGATAATAGCCTGAGCCGGCAGGGCGAAAACTGGCAGCTGTCGCTTAACGGCGAAAGCCATAACGCCGACAGCGCTGCAGCCCGTGAGCTGGTGGCGAAGCTCAGTGCCTTGTCAGTGCTTAAACGCGCAGAAAAAGCGCCGCTTAGCAGTGATATTACTGAGCTTAATGTGCGCAGCAGTGCTCGCGATTATCAGTATCAGCTGGTAAAACAGGATGACACTGCGCTTATCCGCCGCAACGATATCGATCATTGGTTTGAGCTTAGCCAAAGCCAGTTTGAGCCGCTTATCAGCGTCGACTGGACGGCACTGGTCAAGAGTGAAACCGACAGTGCTATTGCTGTGAATGATGCAGCTGCTGTGAACGACGCCGGAGCAGAGCAAAACCCGCCGGCCAGTGGCGACTAAAGCGCTAACTTTACTAAAACGCTAACGCCAATAGCGTTAAAGCAAGCACAGGCCGCCAAAGCGGCCTGTGTTATTTTCAGCCGTAATCGGCTAAGCTGCGCCCTTATCTTTGGTAGCCAATCTTTTTATGACGCAATACAGCATTCTCGCAGCAGCGACAGAGCATTTACTGCTGGAGAAAAACAGCGAGTTTCTTACCTTTTTACACCCTGTCGACAACCGGGACGCGGCGATGACCTGGGTGGCGCATTATCGTGCGCGCTACCCTGATGCCAACCATGTTTGCTGGGCCTACATTATTGGCAATACCCGCCAGCCGCAAACGCAAGCCTTTAGCGATGACGGCGAGCCGGGCGGCACCGCCGGCAAACCTATGCTGCATGTACTAACGGAGCGCGAGCTGGGCAACTGTCTGGCAGTGGTGGTGCGTTATTTCGGCGGCGTTAAACTGGGCGCCGGTGGTTTAGTGCGGGCCTATTCTAATGCGGTATCACAAGCAGCAAGCAAAGCCGAATTGCGGATGGTTAGCCCCAGCGTGCAGCTGATTGTCAGTGTCAGCTTTGCCTTTGAAGCGCGTTTACGACAGTTACTACAGCAATACAACGCATCCTTGGACAATGTCAGTTACAGTGACAAAGTAACCTTATCTATCAGTCTGCTACAGGATGCTGAGCAGGCACTGAGCGAGCAGCTTATTAATGCAACAGCCGGTGCTGTGCTGATCCATCAGGCGGACTCGCACTCTGGCGTTTAGCGCCAATCCGTGGATAATAGCCTTTTTAATGCAGCAAGCAGGAACGCTTAACCGCGCATGATATCCCCGCGTAAAATACTTAAATGTCTGGATGAACACTGGCAGGTTATCGAAGCCTTAATTGGCCGCAGCACGCTTGGTAGCTTTAGCTTTCAGGATGTGCAGGCGCTGATTAAGCGCTTTAATCCGACTTACAGCAGTGAGCAAATCTTTAAAGAGGCGCAGCGACTGTTGCAAGCGGAAGTGTTTATTCCGCTGGCGAAATCCAGCCAGCTGGAACTGAACCGGGCCGTGCTGGAATTTGCCGAGTATTTGCTGCAAGAGCATAACCTGGGTATGGCTGAAGATATTCAGAGCCGTATTCATGAACTAAACCGGCTGGCGCGTAAGCTGGAACTGGCCGCCAAAGGCCGTGATGCCAGCGAATTAAAGCGCTTTATCTGGCAGATGGATGAGCGCATCCGCGAAGTGGTAAAACACTTTGCCAAAAACGAAACCGCCATTTTAAACCTGGTCGATAAAGCCAAAGCCGATGAGCGTAATTTATCCTTAGCGCGCCGTTACAGCGCGGTAATGGAAGCCTTTGACGACTATATTGAGCCGATGCTGCAGCTGATTGATATCAACGGCCCGTTTCAGGCTACCATTGCAGGCCTTGAAATGCTGCTGAGCGAGCAAATCAGTGCATTGGAAATCAGTGGCGGCCTAAGCCACGAGAAAGAATTATTACTGCAGCTGCGCACCCGTTTGCTGGACATGAACCAGATTGGCCGTGAAAGCTTAAGTCGCAGCGCCGATGCTTTAATGCCGCTACGCGAAGAGCTGCGTAAAAACACCTTGTTATCACGTAACGCCAGTGCCGTACTGGGCCTAATGCGCAAAAAAGGCATTGATCTGACGCTAAGCCAGCTGCCGGTGGTAATAGCGTCTGACTCGCAGCGCTTCTCGTTAGGCAGTGCTAATCAGCTGACCAGCTATATGGCCGAGCTGGCTGATTATCAGCAAGCCGAATATCAGTTACCGACGCAACAAGACGAGCGTGTGGCGCCGAATTTACAATTGCCGGATTACGACAGTGTGCTTAACAAAGCGCACAGTAGCGGCACTATTAGTAACCTGGCGCGCTGGTTGGATGAAAGCTACCCAAATTTAGCGCTGGATGAGCTGCTGTATCTGTATCAGGCGTTAAGCCGCGAAGATGGTTTAGCGCTTAACCACAACAATCAGGCAGTTGAACTAACGTTACAGCAGCATAAGTTAACCCTTTACCCGTTTTCGCAGGAGGCCAAGGCCGATGCATCTTGATTTACAAGAGCTGACCCAGCTGGCTGAGATCTATAAAAAGCTCAGCGGCGGTTACCATATCAGCGAGCAGGACTTAGCCCTGTGGCAAGAGCTGGACGCGCAGGAGCTAAGTTACAGCGCATTATTCTCCGGCCTGGGCCATACCTTAAAGCGCGACAGCCGTGGCTTTTTCTATTTTGACGTCGATGATGCCAGCGCCAATATGGGTAAAATTTCCCGCCTGTTTGCACTGACTATCTATGCGCTGGTGGAATATTTTGCCGATCAGGGCCGCGATCCGCTACAAGCGCTGTTTGATAGCGAGCTGGACCATGAGGTATTCGCGGCCATCGTGCAAAAGCAGTATCACCTGTTTGAGCAGCTGGATATCTTCAGCGCCACGGATGTGAAACGCGAAGTGGCCAACCGCATGCTGCGTTTGGGCTTAGCCCGAGCCAGTGGTGACAATATCAAGTTGCTTGCGCCGGTACACCGCTACTTAGACGCCTTACTGCAATTGGATGATGGCGCACCGCAAGATTCAAGCGATACGGTGTTATTGGTTGATACCCCGGATACAGAGGAGATGAGCGATGTCTGAGCAGCTGTATGGCCTGACGAAGCTGGCGCTGTTAAACACTGCCGGTTATGCCAAATGCGTGATCCCGCTCGATCATGCCGCCTCGATATGTGCGCCGAACAACACCGGTAAAAGCTCGGTGATTAATGCGCTGCAGTTCCCGCTGATTAACGATTTACGCTTAACTGAGTGGGACGGCCACGACCTGGATGAAACGCGTAAGTTTTACTTTGGCTCGGATCAAAGCTATATCCTGCTGGAAGCGAACTTACCCGATGGCAAAGTGGTAATTGGCGTGGCGGGGCTGGGTAAAATTGCCGGCTACAAATACCAGTATTTTTGTTATCAGGGCGCACTGGATTTAGACCACTTTATCGCTGGCAACAGCATTGTGAAATACAACAAACTCGATCATGTATTGCGCGAAAAAGGCCTGGACCCGATTGAGTTGAAACCGTCCGAGCTTAACGCCATGCTCACCGGTGGCGCCACACCCTACGACAGCCGTATTAATTTACGCATGATCCCGCTGAACAACGTGTCAGATGCACCGGTGTATAAAGACATCTTCCGCCGTATTCTGAACCTGCATAAGCTGACCGCGCAGGATGTTAAACGCTTGCTGCTGCCGGTATTTGCCCGCCACTTAGGTGACCCTAAAGTCGATTTTTATGCCGTTTGGCATGGCGCCTTTGAAAAGGTTAACCGCGACCGGCGCGAGCTAAAAGCACTGGAAAGCCAGCAAGAAGGCGTGACCGCACTGGAGCACATGCTGGATGCGCGCGCGGTGTACAAAGGTAAACTGGCCGCTTTTGCCCCTAAGCTGGATATTGCGTTAAACGACTATCAGCAGCACTTTGACGATCAAACCAGTGAGCTCAGTGTGCAGCTGGAAGATTTACTCAGCGAAAAGCAGCAGTTGGAAGAGCGTCAGCGCTTATTTGTCGGCCAGATTAAAGACTTAGGTAACCGCCAGCTCGAGCTTAGCCAATGGTTTAACCAATATGATGCGCTGCATAGCCGCTTTGAACTCGCTAGCAACGAGCAGCTGGCGACTAACCTTGGCAATATTCGTAGTGACTACGAGCGCTTAAGCCACAGTTTACAAGGTGCCAGTAATGTAAATCTGGCCACCTTACAGCACCAGCTAAGCCAAACGCAGAAGCAGCATAAAAGCGCCAAACTGCAGCTGAAAAACCTCGAGTACAATTTGTATTCACGGCTGCGTGAAGATTTAAGCCTGCCAGAAGTACAGCACATTACTAAGCTGCTAAACCCGGATCTATTATCCCTGTCTACCGCTAAAGGTGGTGAGGTTGAGATCACCGACGACAGTGCCTTTAGCAACCTGCTGGAGCAACTGGCCGATTGCATCAAAGGCGGCAAAGCGCATTTACCGGGTGCCGTTATCGATTTAGTGCCGCTACACAGTGCGCCGGATATGACCAGCGCCGAAGATAAACTGCAAATTAAGCAGCAAATCGACGCCTTAGAGCAAAGCCTGCACACGCTGACCCAGCAAATTGAGGTAGCGGCCGACTTAGCCGGCAAAACCCGCGAAAAAGAGCGGCTGTATCAGGATATGTTGCAGGCCGAGCAGGACGTGAAAGATTTCAGCCGCTATCAGCAAATGCAGCAGCTGCTGGATGATCAGCAGCAGTTACAGGCCGCCCTGGAAGAGGAAGAGGCCAGCGTACAAGGCCAGCTGGATGAGGTGCAGCATAAGCTGGCCAGTCAGTCTGACCGGCGCAATTTGCTCAACAATAAGCTCGAGCAGTTAAAGCGGCAAAAAGAGCGCATCGATCAGGAAAAACGCGAGCGCCGCGACCACGAGCTGGAATTCTACAGCGGCCGTGTTACGCCTTATATGATTGATATCGTGCTGGATTTCGATAATTTAGCCGACAGTATCCGCAGTTTTAACAAAGACTGTCAGGAACTGCGTTTAACCGAGATGAATATCGCCAACACTTATCAGTTTATCTATAACGCCGGTATCACCAAGTTTGAAACCGAAAGCGACACTGAGCTGAAATACCAGAAACTGATAGAAGCCTTCCATCATCTGGATAAAGAGCGTGAGGCTATTGAGCGCCGGGCCCGGGTGGCATTAACCGAAGTGGCCTCTACCTTAAAAGGCCTGCGTAACGACTTAAACCGGCTGCACCGCGAGCTGAACAGCTTTAACCGCGGCATCTGGCGGCAGCAAATCTCCAACTTAAAAGACTTTAAGATAGAGATTGTCGATCGCAAGCTGCTGGTGGGCCATATCGACACCATTTTAAGCACCTCTGAAGCCTACGAGCAGGGCGATACCTTTGACTTGCTGGCGGGTAATACCATGGCCGAGCGCGATATTAACGCTGCCCGCGATTACTTAGTTCAAGCGGCCAGCGAGAAAGGCGGCCTAACGCTGTCAGATTTATTCGATATCCGCTTTAAAGTGGTTAACCGCGCTGGTGAAGAAGAATACTTCGATAAGATAGATTCGGCCGGCTCTAACGGTACCCGTATTACCATTAAGCTGCTGTGCGGTATGTTGTTTATCCGCCAGTTACTGGCCGAGCGTGAGCGCGGTAAATACCGCATCCCGATTTATATCGACGAAGCAGCCGATATCGACCCGCATAACCAGCAGGCGATAATCGAAACTGCATTGAGCTTTGGCTTCGTGCCAATTTTCGCCTCGGTGAAACCGCAAACCAGTTGTCGCTACATCGTGCCTATCCGCACCGTGGCTGGTGGCGCGCAAAACTGGGTCGATGAAAAAGACTGGATTATCTGCCAGCCGCTGCAGCAAGAACTGCAGCCGGACTCCGCAGAAACCGAAGCTGAACCAGCCTAAAAGAACGCCGCGAAAGCGGCGTTTTCTTTATATGTGATGTATCAGGTTTTTGTGGCGCGCAGTAGGCTAATACCTAGCCAGATAAACCAGATTAACTGGGTAATGCCAAAGGCATCTTTCAGATAAGGCAGGGTATGCATAACGGTGAGTATACCTAGTGCACCCACCACCAGCCCCAGTACGTTTAATGCTTTGGCAAAGCGTTGCTGTTGCAGCCCTGCAATGCTCAGCAGCAATACCCAAAGCCCGCCAACTAATTCAATGCCTCCGCCTAAGGCTTCGGTTAGCAAATTGCGGGTGTTATACAGTGCCAATACTTGCTGCGGATCGCTCTCCATCAAGCGAAATACCATTTGCAGGCCAATTAACGCTACCATGCCGGATACCATCATCAGTACCAGCCAGACATGACCAAAGCGCTCGGCTAGTTTGAACAGCGCAGACGGGCTGTTGGCAAAAACCTGTTGCAAAGCCTGCAACACTATCGCCAGCAGCACACCAAACAACAGATAGCCAATACCATAGCCGCTGGCGACCAGCAGATGGTGCTGCTGCAAATACTGAATTTTTCCAGCAGTGTCCAGCCCTGCCGGCATCGACAACATGCCAAAGAAAACAACTGCCATGGCAACATAGCAAAGTGCCATGGCAATAGCGGCAAGACCCCCGGAGCGTAAAAGTGTTGTGTTGCTTGGTATTGGGTGTGTCATCAGTGGCATCTACGGTATGAAAAATTGGCTATAGCATAGCCTTAAGAGCAGCTGCCGGGTATGTCGATTTGTATCAGGGTGTGTTTATCCGCGCCAGTACCCTAGCCGGTTGTGTTAGCGGCAGAGCGAGTATGGCGGCTTCGCCAGAGCGTGGGAAGATGCCGGTTAAGGCGGTAAAGTTAACCTGATGGGTAACCAGCACCGTTGGTTGTGCGGTCTGGGCAGTGGAGAATCGTTGCAGCAGCGCTTGGGTTTGTTTATCGCCATCACCACGGCCGGCAAAAAAGGAGTTAAGCAGCGGCAACGGTGTGGGTGGCGTTAAACCCATCAGTCGGCCGGTGTCGAGACAGCGGCACCACTGGCTGCTATAAAGCGTGATGTCGCCGCTGTGCTGCTGCCGTAGTAGTTCGCCCCAGCGCTTTGCTTGCTGCCGGCCTTCGCTGCTAAGGTTGCGCTGGGTATTGCAATCCTCCAGCACAAAACCCGCCGGATCGCCGGTGCCAGGTGCCAGGGTGTGGCGCATCATCAGTATGGCTTTACCCTCACGCCACAGCGCCCAGACGCTGTCGTCGGCCTCTGGCGCAGATAGCGGTAGTATTAACAGCAATAACAGTAAAAAGCGCATGGTTATGTCGCCGTTTTAAACCTAATGATATTACGCGCTATTGCACTTACTGGTTTTGTCGTTTTACTTGCCTTGGCCTGCAGTTTGCGGCAAGTTAGCCGCAAAGTAACTTAAGGTATGATTGAGCTATGGTAGAAAAATGGGTTGTGGCGGGGATGCTAGCGCTGATGCTAAGTGGCTGTGCGGGTATGGATAAATCGCAGTGTTTAACCGCTGATTGGCGCACAGTTGGCTTTGAAGACGGCAGCGCAGGTAAGCCTGAAACGGCGATTGGCAGCTACCGGCAGGATTGTGCTGAGCATGGTGTTGCGCCCGATTTAAGCCGTTATCGGCAGGGGCATCGCGAAGGTTCTGAGCGGTTTTGCACCCAGGCAAATGGCTTTATTCAGGGTAAGCGAGGCGCGAGCTATCAGCAGAGTTGTGCCGCTGATTTAGAGGCAGGCTTTTTAACCGGTTACCGTGATGGCAAAAGTCTGTTCGAGCTGCAAAGCACGCTGAATAATGCCCGCTCGGCGCTGGATAAACAGCAGCGGGCGTTAAAGCAGATAGAAAAAGATATCAGCGTAAAAACCGAGCTGCTGGTTGAAGATGGTTTGTTAAAAGACGAGCGGGTAAGCATTTTGGCCGAAATTGAGACGCTCAAAGCTGAGTTAGTAGAAACGGCCGATGCCTTGCCGGCCTTGGCGCGTGAGGTTAGCCGGGCCGAGCGGGCGTATCAGAAAGCAGAGCAGCGCTTTGCCAATTATCCTTAAGCTGAGGGCGATGACACCTTCGGTGTTATCGCCGCTGCGGCGGCCTAGCGGCCGTCGTTAATGTCGTAAACAACCTTGGCTTGCATTGCCGGGTTGTCCAGCTGTAGCTCCACTTCCTGCTGTAGCAAAATCCGGCCTTCTACCACGGCATCCGCAGCGATGTGTAATCGGGGTTTGCTAGTGTTGCTCCAGCCAAAAAACGATTTTTTCTTGCCACGCGGTTTATACACCAGATCGCCTTTAACGACAGAACTGCCGGTTAGGCTAATATCGCCGTTCACCGTGCTGATATTCTGGGCGACTTCGCTGTTATCAAGCGTTATGTCGCCATTAACGGTATCGATACTGCCCCCAATAGAGGCAGCCGTTCCCGGCCGGATTGCGCCGTTTACCGTTTCCAAGTTGCCGGCCACCTGCAAGTTGCTGCCGCTTTCGATGCTGCCATTAACGGTAGAAGCACTGTTTAACCTTACGTTGTCGCGCAGTTCAATACTGCCATTTACTACAGACACATCGTTTGCACTGCTATCGCTGGCCATTTGCAAACTGCCGTTCACCAGCGAAATGTCACCGTAATGCTGCTGGCTGCCAACGACGGCAGAGCCCATGACTTTGTCGATATTAATGTTGTCAGCATAAACCTGGGCGACAAAACAGCTCGCTGCAATTGCTAAGCTTAAACCCGCTGCCAGTTGAGATACTTTCATGGTGTTATCCTTGTTATGTTTACTTTTCCTGACTTTGCAAAGGTCTTGCCAAGTTTAACTTTTTGAAATATATGAATTTATATCTAATGATGGGCAGTAGAAGGTGTTGTTTTTACTAAATTATAGTGAAAAGGACCAAGAGGAAGTGGTGTTATTGTTCGTCATCAGCGTCGCGCAGCCGCGCTTTACGCTCTTCTGCCTCGGCAAAGGCGGCTTTTATTTGCTCTAGTACTGCATCGACATCGGTTTCGCTGGTGTCGGCAATAAACTCTCCGCTCAGCTCTACGTCAGGGTGTAACTCACCGGCTTCATACAGCGCCCAAATTTCTTCAGCGTACTGGGTGGTGCGTAGTTCCGGGGCGTATTGGCTGTAGTAGTCGCGCATATTGTTTACATCGCGACAAAACATCCATTTCGCGTTGTTATTAGCGGCGGCGTCTACTGCTTGAGGCAGGTCAATCACTACCGGGCCGTGATCGTCCACTAGCACATTAAACTCAGATAAGTCGCCGTGCACTAAACCTTCGCACAACATAATGACAATGTAGCGCAGCATGGTGGCATGGTCGGCCAGGGCTAAATCGGCATCCATCGCCACATCGGCCAGCCGCGGAGCTACCATACCTTCGTCGTCGCAGATCAGTTCCATCAGCAAGACGCCATCATAGCAACCGTAGGGCTGCGGCACACGCACGCCGGCCTTGGCCAGTTTAAACAGCGCATCTACTTCGGCGTTTTGCCAGCTTTCTTCCTGCTGGGCGCGGCCAAATTTTGAGCCTTTCTCCATTGCGCGGGCGCGGCGCGTACTACGGACTTTACGGCCTTCCTGATACAGCACGGCCTGTTTAAAACTGCGCTTATCGGCTTCTTTATATACTTTGGCGCAGCGGATATCGTCGCCGCAACGGACGATATAGACGGAAGCTTCTTTGCCGCTCATCAACGGGCGTATCACTTCATCCACCAAGCCTTCATCGACCAGTGGCTGAATACGTTTCGGTATTTTCATTGCGCCCTTATACCTTGTTTAGCCCGCTATAGAAATAGCTACACCGGGTAATGCCTAAATATGTTTTAGAGCTAGGGGTTATATTGATTAGGGGGGTATTTGCCGCAAATCTGTGCATTAGGTATACGTATCCGGTATCTTGGGCTAAAAATAATAAAAGCCTTTAAGGTATCTGTGGTTATGCGTTTTTGCTTCTCTTTGCTTTGTCAGTTGTCTCTCACCCTGATGTTGCTGGCTGCCTTGCCAGTGTTGGCAGCATTGTCGGTTGATCCCCAGCTGGAACAAGCATTGGATACGTATATTCAGCTATCCATAGAGGATAGTGCTGCGGCTGATAAACAATTGCTGGATCTTGAGCAGCAACATGCGAATAACCCTGCTATCGCCAGCAGGGTGCGACTGCTCAGTTATTTGGTTAGTTACCAGTTTTACCAACAAGAACCAGAGCGGCTGGAGCAGCGCCTTAGCCAGTTACTTACCCAGGCTGAACAAACAGAAGATGCGGATACGCTGGCAGAAATTTACGCCACCGAGCTGGAAATACGGTTGTATCAAAATAGGTTAAATGAGGCCTTTCTTAACATAGATCGTGCAGCACAAGCCGTTAGCCGCGCACTGACACCACGTGTTCGTTACTATGCCAATAACGTCTTGGGCAGGGTGTATAAAGCCGACCAGCAATTTGAAAAAGCGCTGCAGCATTTTATCGATGCACTGGATGCAGTAAGCGAAACTGATAATGCTTTTACGCTGCGCCGGCGGGCCTTTTTAAACTACAACATTGCCCTGGTGCACACTGAGTTAAAAAACTGGACACAGGCCCGCACTTTGGCTGAGCAAAATATTGCTGAGGCAAAAAAATATGGCCATGACGGCCTGTTACCCGATCTCTATCTGTTACTGGGTTATATCGCCGGCTCAGAAAAAGATTATCTGCGCGCGGTGCAAATCAATCAGCAAGGTTTGGCGGCGGCAACGGCTGCAGGGCGTGACAGCGCCGCGCTCACTTTTGAAAACAATCTGGGGGCTACCTATATCCAGATGGCGCAGTATGATGAAGCTAATATTATTTTACAGCAGGCGCTTAAACGGGCTGAACAACTTAAAGACGAGTATGGCATTCAGCTAATACAGCAAAACCTGGGCTTTATTCGCGTAATGCAAGGCGAGCACGATGCAGGCATCGAGCAAATGGAAAGCAGTATGCGTTATTTAAGCCAGCATGCACCCAAGACGGAGTATGAACCTTATTACGAATGGCTGGCCAAGGCATATGCCGCAGCCGGGCGCTATAAAGAGCAAGCCGATACTTTGCTGGAGCAAATGGCGTTACAGGAGGATATCCGCAAAGCCGATAGTGAGAGCCGGCTGGCCGCACTGCAAGACAGGTATGACTCTAAGGCCAAAATGCAGCAAATTACCATATTAGAGCAGGAAAACGCCCTCAATGCCCAGTTGCTGGAAAACCAGCGCCTGCAACAACAACTCGTTTGGTTAGTGGCCATTATTGTCGCTTTTGCCGCTGTTATGGTGTTTCAGTTGTACCGTAAGGTGCGCCGCTCTAACAAAAAATTGTACGAAACCAATAGGCTGCTGGCGTATCAGTCGCAACGTGATGTGCTAACAGGGTTGTACAACCGTCGTGCGCTGCAGGAGTATTTGCAAAAACGGGCGTTAAAACGTCGCGATGGCGATATCGTCAGCCGTCGCGTTACCGGCTTTTTATTGCTGGATATCGATTTCTTCAAAAAGGTCAACGACAGCTATGGCCATGCCGCTGGCGATGCTGTGCTGCAGAGTGTGGCGCAGCGGCTGCAAGACACCTGCCGCGACAAAGACATGGTGGTGCGTTGGGGCGGTGAAGAAATGTTGCTGGTACTGGATAATATAGACCCGGCGCATGTTGGCAGCTTTGTACAACGGGTGTTAAATATTATTGGTGAGCAGCCGGTGACCTTTGACAACCAACAGATCGCAGTTACGGTAAGTGGTGGCTTTATTCACCTGCCGTTTGCCGGTATCAGTGAAGCCGAGCTGGACTGGGAGAAAGTGTTACAAATTGCCGATATGGCATTGTATTTAAGTAAAACTAACGGCCGCAACCAGGTATGTATGCTCGAGGGGCTAAATGCCAGCTTTAGCGATGTAGAGTCGCAGCTTTACAGCGATCTGGCCGGCGCTATCCGCGCCGGCCAGGTGCAGGTGGCGACCATTAACGGGCCGGGCGGTAATGTCAGCTAGCCCGGCAGTTTTAGCCCAGCTGCTTCAGTACGTACAGCACTAAGATCGCCAGCGCAGCCAGACTGATAACACTAAATGTCAGCGCCATGCCAAACACGCGAAATTGCAGTGGCTCTTTTAGCTGGCTAACGCCATAAGCATGGCTGAGTCGGCCCAGCAGCAACACCAGCCCCAGTACATGTAAATACAACGGCGCCAGGCCGCTGTACTCCGCCAAAAACATCAGCAACAGTGCAAAAGGGACGTACTCAGCAAAATTACCGTGCACCCGTATCGCCCGCTCCAGCGCCAGTTCACCTTTAGTACCAATGCCTACCTGATAGCGGCGGCGCTGTTTAATTACCTTAATACTTAATACAACAAACATCAGCCCCAAAAGGGCGGCGTAAAGCGCAGTAGTCATAATGGTCCTTAACCTAAAGCCTGTAGCAACAGGCTTTAGCATAGAGACAGTTAACTGCTTTGGGTAGCTTTAGTTACTGCAAGCCCCCGGCTGCCAGTAACTACTGCTGCTCGATGACAGGGTACTGATGCCCCAGGTAGAGCCGGCCAGCGCTATGTTACTGCCAGTGGCGAAATAATCCGGTGCATACGGATTGCCGGTACTGTAAGCCCGCCCCGCCAGCTTGTGGCTGTAATTGTTCGTGCTGAATTGCACGCAGTCTGCCGGTGGTGGCGGCTCTTCGTCGCCGCCATCACCGCCACCAGTGCGGCAACTTTGTGTTGGGCCAAAACAACTACCGTCGTCGTCCTGCCAGCGACATTGACTGCCAGTTAGAATCTGTTCACGCAATATAAAGCTGGAAGTACCGTACTCCAGGTAGCAGTTGGCATAATTGGTGTAGTCCAGCCGGCCGGCGCTGATATGTTGATCCAGGGTGGCTGTTTGCCCGGCGTCGATCGTAAATGTCAGTTGCTCTGTACTAAACAAACCGCTCTGATCCAGTGCGGTTATCAGAGCACTGTTTGCTCCACCTGGCAGGTTGCATTGCTGTGCGCTGAACCTATCGCCGTTTAAGCTAGCGCTGAGCGTTGCCGTGTCGAATTCGACAGATACCGATACCAGATTGCGGTTAATATCAAATACTTTACCGCTTACCGTAGCGCATTGGCCGTTAACACTGACTCCAAGCTCAGTGAGCTCGGGGGCGGCATCCGCCGGTGGCGGGCCAAGCAGCACAGCGGTGCTGTACAGTTCGCTCACTAAACCATTGCTGTCGCTGGCGCTAACTGTTAGCTGATACCAGTCATCAACCAGCGTTGTGCTGCTTAGGCTAAAGTAGCCGTTTGCGCCGGGTGTAGTGCTGCTGCTTTCAGTTTGCTGCAAGCTATTGGTAAAGCTGGCGCTGACAGTGATACTGTCGCCATCAGCATCAGTGGCGTTACCGCTGATAGTGATCACGTTGTTGCTGTGGCTGACAGCAATATTCGTCAGTTGTGGTGCGCTGTTGCGGTTTACCCGTTTATTATTTTCCGCAAAATACTGGCCCAGGTAGCTGGCGTAGTTAATGCCATTCGCATTAATGTAAGCCCCGCTGGCACCCTGGCCACCAGACCAGGCATGGTCGACATTGTTCAACCATAGCATGGCGACTCTGCCGTCTTGCCACAGGCTTTCGTCGGCGCTGCGGCCGGCGCCTTCACTAATCAGGTTCTGGCCACTAAGCCGGTTAACGCCATACAAAGCAGCCATACCATTGGCATTCTGCTCGTTGTAGCACAGGTTTACCGTGGTGTCGTTGCGGCCATGGGCAATAGCGGCAATCTGGCTGCTAAAGTGGCTGGCATAGCTGCCGGCGTACTGCGCACAGCGCGTCGCTACATCTGCTGCTTCGCAAGGGCCGATCGCCCCATTAGAGCTGGTGCCAATGCTGGGGCCGGCGCTAATGCCCATACCGGCAAAAATATCCGGCGCCAGGCAGGCGGTGGTATTGGCAAAGGCGGCGCCAGACGATAAACCGGCAATATATACCTGATTAGCATCTATCTGATACTGGCTGTTTGCTGTTAGCGTGGTGGCCAGGTTAATGAGGTTTTTATAGTCGCCGGCACTGCGGGCTTTAGTGCCCTGCCAGTAAGACCAGCAGCCAAAGCCGGCTTTGTTCATGGCATCGGGTAGCGCAATCACTAAACCGTGTTGCTCTGCCGCCTGCGCCAGGTTGGCGGTTAAATAGGCGTCGATCGATTGTGTGCAACCATGTAACACCAAAAGTAAACCACGGCCCTGGCCAATTGCCGAAACGGTATCCGGGGTATATACATGTACTTTGTTAAAACCGCCCAGTGTCAGGTTTTGCTGCCAGCTACCTGCGCTTGCCGGTAGCGCTGTACCTGCCAGTGTCAGTGCGGCCAAAAGGCCATAATACTTAAATTTCACGTCTTCAGTTCCTTATCGTTATTATGAATAAACACTGAAGCGACGCAGCCTCTCCCTGTCTGTCTAAAAGCGACTACAGCAGCAGGCCTCAGCGTGCTAAAAACTATAGGTGGCTGTGGCCCAAAGCGGTTTAGTACTTTAGTGCTGCATGGTGCAGCAGCGAGACTCACGCGTTAAGGTAGCATGAAGCTGTGGATGAGGTTGAATATGCAAAAAATGAATAGTGCAAAAGTGAGGCTAAGCCAGGCCTATCTAGCGGCTTATTACACCCAACAGGGCAGAGCTATCACTGTTGCGGCCCTATCAGCGCAAACGCTGTTGTCACAACAACAGCTGCAATAGTATGGCCACATCGTCTGTATTGCTGTTTTTGGCCGACACCCTGCTGGTTTTACACTTGCTGTTTGTCTTGTTCGTGATACTGGGTTTGCTTGCCATTTATCTTGGTTATTTTCTTAACTGGCGCCAGGTGAGAAACCGCTGTTTTCGTATTCTGCATTTAATCGCTATTGGTATAGTGGTAGTACAGTCCTGGCTTGGTGTAATTTGCCCGTTAACACTTTGGGAAAACGCGTTAAGGGAAAAAGCCGGTGCAGCGACATATAGCGGTTCTTTTATTCAGTATTGGTTGCACAATTTACTGTACTACACTGCACCAGATTGGGTATTTACGCTGCTGTATACCGCTTTTGGCAGTCTGGTGCTGCTCAGTTGGTTTGTAGTGCCGCCGCATGCAGCTAAAAAATGAATAGTTGTTTATTAGTTTACCGACTTACCACCAACCCATACCCGGTAGGCTTATAGCCCAAGTTCCACTCGCGCCTGCCGCTGACAAAAGGATTGTCGTGGCCCATATGTTGGCTAATACGTTGGTTTAGTTCGCGTTCTTGGGTGGTGACCGGATCTTGCCTGTGCCAGGCGATAAACAGCTGCTGCTGGGCGCGGGAGAGGTTGAGCTTGTATTTGTCGGCCATATAAAAGTAGATACGGGCAATGTCACCGCGCACATTCGGCGCAGGTTCAAATACCTGTTGTTTAAAATCGACCTTCACCGGGCAGGCACCGTGTTTGGCTTCGGTTGCCGGTAACACGCCAAAACGGAAGTTGCTGCGATCGCCGTTTACCTCGCCAATAGCGGGAGCTAGGTTGTATAAATCGGCTTCCATTAAGCGGAACACTTCGTCGGTTTTCACGCAGTTTTTGCGCCCGCCCTGTTGCCAGCACTGGCGCTGATGGCCAAAGTGATGCGCCGGCATCACATGCTCCCATTCAATACGGCTGGCGCGCGGGCCGTTTTTACGTATCTGATAGCCACAGCCAGCCAAATCCGGTATGCCCTTGCTGCCTTGCCAGCGAATGTCGCAGTCGCAATAAAAGCTTTTTGCCTCGGGGGCGTGAATACGCTGCGCCAGCTTTTTTGCCTGGTCAAAATTGGTCGGCGCCGCCTGGCTGGCAATGGATAACAGCAGCAATAAGCTGCTAACAACAATAAAAAAATACTGCATTCACTACCACTTACTTCAGTGACGTATTCCGGCTTAGCTTATTGTATTTGGCTTAACGACAGCTGATTTAATGCGTTTTACCGGCAATGTGCTCAATATCTTGCTGCAGCTGTTTACGTAGGCCAAGTTTAAAGCCCAGCTCGGCGATAATAAACAGTGGCCCGACAAAAAGACCAATCAGATCATCAACAAAGGCGGGTTTTTTACCCTCGTAGTAATGGCCGATAAATTGTAAAATCCAGCCAATAACGAACAAGCTGGCAGAGCCGCCTAGCCAAACTATATCGGTTTGTGCGGCTAAGATACTGGCAATAGCAAAGCAGCTGCCACTAAACAGCAGCATTATCAGGCCAAAGCGTAAGTCGAGCCGAAAATAAAACAGCGCAGAGGCGACAAACAATATCAGCGCCGGGGTAATGGCTACACCACCAAGCGTCAATAGCGGCCACCACAACAAGCCAAAGAGGGCAATGACAATTAGTGGAATGCCTGCATAGTGGGTGAGGATATTGCGCTCATCACGATGGTACTTGGCATATTGGCTTAGGTGTTCGGTCAGGTTTTTCATCGCTTCGTCTCCGGCAAAACCACAGTAGGCTTAGCCTAAAGCCGCCATTTGGCGTGGTCAATGAGACACTTTGTTCCTGTTGTAGCAAAACTGTAAAATTGGCGTATATGAGCAATAAATATACAGCGCTAAGGCGTAGGGTAAAGGCGTGTTAACGGAGCTTGATGTCACTAACACTTAGTGGTGCCGGCATGGCCGCACCGCTGCCCACTCACGGATGACTTGCATAAACCAAACACAATAAAGGATAGACCAATGCAAGTAATCAGTACCGCAATAAGGCGTCAGCTGTTTAAGCTGATGCTGGTGTTAACCCCGGCAGTACTTAGCAGTACCGCCAGTGCCGATGCCATTTTACATGCCTTTGACTGGCATTATGACGAAGTGGCCGCCAAGGCCAGCGAGATTAAAAACCTTGGTTATAAAGCTGTGCTGGTGGCGCCGCCGCTTAAATCGAACGCCGGTAACTGTGCCTGGTGGCAGCGTTATCAGCCGCAGGACATTCGCGTGATCGACCACTGTAAAGGCAATAAGCAGTCTTTTGTAAACATGATCAATGCGTTAAATGACGCCAACCCGGCACGCAAGGTAGACGTTTACGCCGATATTGTGCTGAACCATATGGCGAACGAGCGAAGTGGCGCTACCGACTTTCCCGGTCAGGCGGCGCTTAACAGCTATGGCAGTAACAGCAGCTACTGGAATAACCAACGGCTGTTTGGCAATTTAACCCAGGGCCTTTTCAGCCCGTGGGACTTTAACCCAGCCAACTGTATCAGCAATTACAATGATGTATGGCAGGTACAAAATTACCGGCTGTGCGGCGGTGGCGGTGACACCGGTTTACCTGATTTAAACCCCAATAGCTGGGTGGTACAGCAGCAGCGTGCCTATTTAAGTGCGTTAAAAGCGCTGGGGGTGAAAGGCTTTCGGGTAGATGCTGCTAAACACATGACCATTTGGCACATTAATGAAATTTTCACCAGCAGCATTAAAAATGGCATGTACGTGTTTGGTGAAATCATTACCAGCGGCGGCGCTGGCAATAACGAATACGACAGCTTTTTAGCGCCTTATTTAAACTACACCGATCATAAAGCCTATGATTTCCCGCTGTTTAACAGTATCCGTTCGGCCTTTGGCTTTGGCGGTAGTTTAAGCCAGTTGGTTAACCCAGGCGCTTATGGCCAGGCGCTGCAAAACAGCCGGGCGGTCACCTTTACCGTCACCCATGATATTCCGACCAACGATGGCTTTCGTTACCTGATCATGGATCCCACCGATGAATATCTGGCCTACGCCTATGTGATGGGGCGCGATGGTGGTAAGCCGCTTATTTTCAGCGACAGCACCGGCACCGACAATGGTCGTTGGGTGAACGCCTACAAGGCCAGCCACATCAGTAAAATGCTGAATTTTCATAACCGCATGCAGGGCCAGGGCATGGAAATGCTGGCCTGGAATGACTGCGCAATCTTGTTCCGCCGTGGTCAGGAAGGCGTGGTAGGCATTAATAAATGTGGCAGCACCCAAAGCTTTAACGTGAATACCAACGGCCGTTTTTACTGGTACCGCAACTACCGTGATGTATTAAGCGGTGGCAATCTGGTGTATATCAGCGGCAGCAGTTACAACTTCAGCTTGCCGGCGCGCCAGGCCAGAATGTGGTATGCCGACTAACCGCACTGCTTAATCAGCACTAAACAGCGCCAGCAAATCATCACTGCTGCCTTGCCACGGTTGGCCCTTGCCACCGGCAAACAGCTGGTCGGCCAGCTGGCGCTTATGCTGCTGCAACTGCTGTACTTTTTGCTCTACCGTATTGCTGGCAATCAGCTTGTAAACAAACACCTTTTTTTGCTGGCCAATACGGTGAGCGCGATCAGTGGCTTGCGCCTCGGCTGCCGGGTTCCACCAGGGATCGTAATGAATAACGGTATCAGCGGCGGTGAGGTTTAAGCCGGTGCCGCCGGCTTTTAAGCTGATTAAAAACACCCGGGTGTCGCCGTTTTGAAAGGCATCAATTTGTGCCTGGCGCTGCTTGGTCTGGCCGGTAAGTTTGCTGTAATCAATGCCCAGTGCGTTTAGCTCGTCGGCAATCAGCGTTAGCATGCTGGCAAACTGGCTGAAAATAATAATGCTGCGGCCTTCTTCTAACATCTCCGGCAAGGTATCGCGTAGCCACTGCAGTTTGGCATTACTTTGCACCGAGCGGGCATGCTCGACCGGTACCAGGCGTGCATCGCAGCAAGCCTGGCGCAGTTTTAACAGTGCATCTAAAAACTGAATTTGGCTGGCGGCAACGCCTTGTTGCACAAAAAGTTCGCGTACCTTGGTTTCCATCACTAAGCGGATGCTTTCATACAAGTTGCGCTGGTCGCTCTCCAGCTCCAGCAGCTGCACAATTTCGGTTTTCTCCGGCAGTTCGCTGGCCACCTGCGCTTTGGTACGGCGCAGCATAAAGGGTGCTATGCGCGCTTTTAACGCATGGGCGCGCTCGGCATCGCCGTGCTTCTCAATCGGTTTGCGGTATACCTGGTTAAAGTGGGCGTCGTTGCCTAACAAGCCCGGCAGCACAAAATCGAAAATCGATTTAAGCTCGCCTAAATGGTTTTCCAGCGGCGTGCCCGATAGTGCCAGCTTAAACTCGGCTTTGAGCAGGCGCACCGCTTTAGCCGCCAGACTGCCGGCATTTTTAATATGCTGGGCTTCATCCAATATCACGGCCGCCAGTGGTTGCTGCTGGTAATACTTGTGATCGCGTACCACCAGCGGATAGCTGGTGACGATGACATCGTAATCGGCCAGTTGGTTAAACAGCCCTTGACGTTTATTGCCATGCACCTGAAGCACACGCAGCTTCGGGGTAAAGCGGGCGGCCTCGGCCAGCCAGTTACCGAGTAAACTGGTGGGGCAAACAATTAACGCCGGCTGGTTTAGCTCGCCGCGTTGTTTCAGTGCCAGCAGTAAACTTAGGGTCTGCAGCGTTTTGCCCAGACCCATGTCGTCGGCCAGGATGCCGCCTAAGCCAAATTCACGCAAAAAGCTCAGCCAGCTTAAGCCCTGCAGCTGATAATCGCGCAGCTGCGCCTGTAAGCCAACCGGCACAGGACAGGGGCTGATGCCGTTAAAGTTGTGCAACAAGCTGCTTAGCCGGGTAACCCGCTGGGCATTTAAAAAGCGGATATCTTTGCTGCCCTCGGCCGGCAACAGCGCCGCTTTAAACGCGGGCAGCTCCAGGCTGAACTGCGGCTTGTTCGGGTTTAACAGCTCAATAATGGTATCAATAAAGGGCTGGATCAGCGCCGGTGATAGCGCCAGTTTGCCCTGCGGCAGTGATAACCAAATCGGTTTTCCGGCATCGGGCAAGCCATACTGGCGCAGCCACTGGCTGATCAGCGGCAGCAGCGGCACCTGGGTGCCGTCAATATCCACCTGAATGGCCAGGGCAAAGCCACCGGCGCTCTGATCCTGCACCTGCAGGTAAGGGTCGCCGGTTAAAATATCCAGCTTAAACTCGTCGTCGCGGGCGATATGCCAGCCCTGTTGCGCCAGTGTGGGCAGGGCATCCAGCAGTGGCTGCCACAACAACGGGTTATCCGGGCCTTCACCGACGCCAAAGGCGCTGTGTTCGGCATAGGGTGCGGGTAATGCCGGCAGCTGCACCAGCTCCAGCGCGAGCAGTTGTTCCAGCGCGGTGATTTCGGCTGGGCGGTCGCGCTTAATAAACACGCTCTGGTTGTTGTCGTTAAGCTCGGTTTGCGCCTGCATCAGATTTAATGGCAGCAGATAGTTGCCGTACTGAAACTGCAGCAGTGCGGTGGGCTCGCTGCGGCCGCGGGCTTTATGCGGCAGCATTTTTAACTGCAACACCGGTTTGGCGGCGGTGTTCACTTGCTTCAGGCCAGCCACTGCCGGCACCGGCAAGCTGGCCTGGCTAAACAGTTGCTGCAACCGGCTGACGGTGCCCGCCAGGTTAGATACCGGCACCGGCGGCATGGTATTTAACAGTTTTAACTGGCTGCTGCTAAGGCTGGTGTCCAGCTCACCTAACTCATAATAGCTGGTGTCGAGATAACAGGGCGGATCGGTATATACCAGCTCAAACTCGCGCTCGCTGTCGTCCAGCTGCCAGCACAGCTGTTGGCCGGCAGCGCTGTCTTGCCAGTAAAACTGCAGCGGCCGTTTCGGCCCGGCAGATAGCGGGTGACGGGCTTCGGAAAAAAAGCAGCGGCCGCTTTGCAGTAGCTGTTGTAATAACTGATAGCCCCAGTCGCCTTCTAATAGCGGTAAATCGCGCAGGCTTTGTGCGCGGAAATAACTTAAAAGCCGGTAATCCTGCTCATCAATCCAGTGTGGCATCACCGGGCTGACCAAATCATATTTACCGATGGCCACCCCTTTAGTGTAGCCACCTTTTTTACTGCTTTTCACCCGGCGTGGGCTAAGCTGCAGGCCGGCCTGGCCATACGACAGCAAATACAGCACCACATCTTTTTCTTCCGGCTGGGGGCTTAATGCTTGCTCGGCCTGGCTAAACCATTGGTTTAACTGGCGCAGCGGCTGCTGCTCTAGTTGCAGTTTTTGCTGCTGATAATCACGCTGCAGCCTGAGTAATACGGCCAGCACGTGCTTACAGTTGGCGCCAACCGGACAGGTACAGCGGTTTTGCAGCTGCACCCCGTCGCTGCTGCGTTTTATTTGAATAAACTGGCGGTACGGCGTAAAGGCGGCGCCCCATACCTGGGCACTGATTTCCGATAAATCGCTGTTGTACTCCAGCTTGACCACTTTACCGGCTTGCAGGTAGGCCTGGGCACGGTGAAAAGTCACTGTATCGAACCAACGCTCCAGCTGTGACTGGCTTAACACAAATGCAGGATCAGTAACCATAACGCCTAAGCAATAAACACAAAGGCGTAATGCTACCGCAGTTTTGGCCTAAGCCAAATGCGCTGGCGAAAATTTAGCGTGTTTTGCTGTGGTTAACCTTCCGAAGTAGCACAGCGGGTCACTGGAGTGTTAACAAAAACCGGCTATGGTTATAAGCAGTTGCGCCTGTTCAGGCTTAATCAGGACACACCTTATGCTTAAAAAATTCGTTATAACGCTGGTGCTGCTGCTGGCGATACCGCTGCTGGTGGCTTTACTGGTAAAACGGCAGTATCAGGTGCAGGCCGAAGTGGTCATAAATCAGCCGCAGCTGCTGGTGTTTGACTACATTCGCTTTGTCAGTAATCAGGACAACTTTAGTGTCTGGGCGGCACTGGACCCCAATATGCAAAAATCCAGTGACGGGGTAGACGGCACTGTCGGCTATATTAGCCGCTGGCACAGTGAAAACTTTGATGTCGTCAGTGGCGAGCAGCAAATCATTGCCATTACTGAAGGTGAGCGTATCGACCTGCAACTGACCTTTCATCAACCTTTTGCATCAGTTTCTCATGCTTACATGACCACAGAAGCACTTAGTGCCGGGCAAACCCGGGTCAGTTGGAGCTTCAGCAGCCAGCTGCCATACCCGGTTAATTTGATGCTGCTGTTTGTGGATGTCGAGGGCATGATTGCCGAAGATTTACAGCAAGGCCTGGAGAACCTGAAGCTGATCCTGGAAATGCCACCGTCCGGGTTAGATTGAAATGTAACGCAAAAGTTAAGTTAATTTCTTGCTTAAATTTAACAATTGGGCAAGTATTAATTATCTTTCGTTTTGCGTACAGGAGACAGGGATGTCACTGGCCGTTGTGTTCAGCCGCGCCCGGCATGGTTTAGATGCCCCCTTAGTTACCGTTGAAGTACATATCAGCAATGGCTTGCCGGCGTTTCAATTGGTGGGCTTACCGGAAACTTCGGTCAAAGAGTCACGCGACCGGGTACGCAGTGCCATGGTCAATAGCGGTTTTGCCTTTCCCGATCGCAAGATCACCGTCAATTTAGCGCCAGCCGATTTACCCAAAGAGGGCGGCCGCTTTGATTTGCCGATAGCGCTGGGCATTATCGTCGCTTCAGGCCAACTGAGTGAAAAAAGCCTGAATGGCTATGAGTTTTGTGGCGAGTTAGCGTTATCGGGCGAGATCAGAAGCATAGTGGGCGAAATCCCGGTGGCGATAGCCTGTCGTGATGCCGGCCGTGAAGTAGTGCTGCCGATGCACAATGCCCAGCAAGCGCAGCAGGTGCCAAAGGTGACAGTGCATGGCGCTGAGCACTTGCTACAGGTACACAGCTTTTTACTGGCACAGCAGCCGTTGCCGGCAATACCCGCTTTACCCTCGCGAGAGGCGCAGCACCTGCCCGATTTAGCCGATGTAAAAGGCCAGGCGCATGCTAAACGGGTATTGGAGATCTGCGCTGCTGGCGAGCATAACCTGTTAATGTTAGGCCCGGCCGGTACCGGTAAGTCGATGCTGGCGCAGCGTTTGCCGGGCATTATGCCGCCGCTGACCGAAAACGAAGCCTTAGCCACGGCGGCTATTTATTCCATTGCCGGGCTAAAGCGTAATTTAACTGACTGGCAACAACGGCCGTTTCGCAGCCCACACCACACCAGTTCGGCGGTGGCGCTGGTCGGCGGTGGCTCGGTGCCCAGGCCTGGTGAAATTTCACTGTCGCATCATGGCATTTTGTTTTTAGATGAGTTGCCGGAGTTTCCGCGCAAGGTGCTGGATGTACTGCGCGAGCCGCTGGAAACCGGTGTAGTGCACATTAGCCGCGCCGCACGTCAGGCCGAGTTTCCGGCGCAGTTTCAGTTGGTGGCGGCATTAAATCCCAGCCAGACCGGCCATCATCAGGATGGCCGTGCCACGCCCGAGCAGGTGATGCGCTATTTAAACCGTTTGTCCGGGCCCTTTATCGACCGTATCGAGCTGCAAATAGAAGTGCCGCTGCTGCCCAAAGGCATGTTAAGCCAGCAGACACAGGAAGAAAGCAGTGCCAGTGTACGCGAAAGGGTGCTGGCGGCGCGGCAGTTGCAACTGGCGCGCCAGGGCAAGGCCAATGCGCGACTAACGGGCAGTGAAATTGCGGATTTTTGCCCGTTGCAGCGCGCCGATGCGCAGTTTCTGGAAGATACCATTCACCGCTTTAAGCTGTCGGCACGCACCTACCATAAAATTATTAAGGTGGCGCGTAGTATTGCCGATTTGCAGCAGCAAGCCCAAATTAGTCGCGCGCATTTGATGGAAGCGCTCAGCTACCGCGCGTTAGAGCGGCTGCTGAGTTATTTAAAGAATTGAATGCTGCGTATGCTGAAGCAGGAGTCGATGTACTCTAAGTCAACCGTTGCAGGCCAGGATGGCCGAATCGAGCCCCCAGGGAAGGGTTTACGGCGTGTTGACGTGAGTATATCGGCTCATGCATTACGCCTGTTACACCAGCTTCCAGTTTAAGGTTTCACCGGCATAAAACGGCACTATCGGGTTGCCGTTGGGCAGAATGATTTCTGCCGGCACCTGCCATTGTTGCTTCACTAAGGTTACTGTGCCGCTGTTGCGTGGCAGGCCGTAGAAGTCGGCGCCATGGTGGCTGGCAAAGCCTTCCAGTTTATCCAGACAACCTAAGTCATCGAAGATCTGCGCATACAGCTCAATGGCGCTGTGCGCACTGTAACAGCCGGCGCAGCCACAGGCTGACTCTTTACGGTGCTTTTCATGCGGTGCTGAGTCGGTGCCCAAAAAAAACTTGGCCGAGCCTGTTGCTACTGCAGCGCGCAGCGCTTCCTGATGGGTGCGACGCTTTAATACCGGTAAGCAGTAGTTATGCGGGCGCACACCGCCTACCAGCAAATCGTTACGGTTTAACAGCAAATGCTGTGGCGTAATAGTCGCTGCGACATTGTTTGACGCCTCTGCAACAAAGCTGGCGGCATCAGCCGTGGTGATATGCTCAAACACCACCTTTAAACTGGGAATACGGGCGACGATATGCTGCAAATAGCGGTCGATAAACACTTTTTCCCGGTCAAAAATGTCAATGTCGTGGTCGGTGACCTCGCCGTGAATTAATAGCAGCATGCCTTGCTCTGCCATCACTTCAAACACCGGGTATAGCGCATCTAACGCGCCGACACCGTGGCTTGAGTTGGTGGTGGCACCGGCCGGGTATAACTTCGCGGCCACCACACCAGCGGCTTTGGCGTCAATAATATCCTGCGCACTGGTTTTATCGGTCAGGTATAGGGTAACCAGAGGTTGAAAGGTGCTGCCTGTTGGCCGGGCGGCCAAAATGCGCTCACGGTAAGCCACTGCCATCGCAGCGGTGGTAACCGGCGGCACCAGATTAGGCATGACAATAGCGCGGGCAAACTGGCGCGCTGTGGCCGGCACGGTTTCGCGCAGCATATCGCCGTCACGGAAATGCAAATGCCAGTCATCCGGGGTTTGAATAGTAAGGGTTGTCATGCAAGGCTCCTGCGGCTTGAGCGAAAACTGGCGGCTATTCTAGCAATTTCAGCGCTTAACCGCACCGGCTAAATTAGCCGCTGTTTTTACTTCAGACCGGCACTATGCTTTGCTACACTGGCAGCTGTGTACCGATGCGGAGAGACGATAATGTCAGATTTAGACTTTGACCTGGACCACCTGGATTTTGAGCAAGCGCAGCTGAATGTCGAGCAGCAGCAACAAGCACAGCTGAATCAGGCTGAAGAACCCCAATTTGGCGATGACGACGACGAATGTAGCGGCGGCGCCTGCAAAATTTAATCGGGCTGCGCGTCCGCTGGCGTATGCCACAGCTGGCTGATGGCAATACACAGTACTCCCAGTAACATCAGCAGTGAAAATGGCAAAGGTGTGCCGTTATAAAACCAGGCCAGCAAGGGCCCGGCCATGCCGCCAATACCAAAGCGCAGCGTGCCAATAACAGCGGTAGCCGTGCCGCTGTTATCAGGGAATTTCATTAAAATCATCGCGTCAGCGTTAGTGGCTATCAGGCTAAGGCTGGCCATCAGCGGTGCTATGCTCAGCACCGTATACAGCAAACTAAATTGCCAGAAATTAAACAGCGCCAGCAAGCTGGCGCTAACAATCGCCAGTGCCAGGCCGGCGCGCAGCATGCGCTGGGGTCCTTGCCGGGTAACCAAGCGGCTGTTAATAAAGTTAGCCAGCATCAGCATTAATACATTAAAGCCAAACAACAGGCTGAACTCTTGCTCGTTAACACCAAAATACTGAATGTAGACAAAAGGCACTGCGGTTAAAAAGCAGAAAAACGAGAACGAGGCAAACATTGAGGTGGCAATATCGGCGCGGGCAGAGCGCTGAGCAAACACTACCTTGTAACCACTGAAAAACTGTAGCGGTTGTGATGCTGCCGGGCGGCTTATTTCCGGCAGTGCCCGCCAGCATAGCAGCAACACCACCGCAGCATAGCCAGCCAGGGTGATAAAAATCATCTGCCAGTTGGCCAGCCACAGCACACCGCTACCAATGGCCGGCGCTAACAGCGGTGCCAACATCATTATCATCGACACATAAGACATGCCCTTGGCAGTGTGTTCCTGGTAAAGGTGGCGCACTATGCCGGGCACCACCACAGTGGCCGCTGCGCCGCACAGTGCCTGCAGCGCGCGCCAGAACAAAAACCATTCGATACTGCTGACTAAACTTAACGCTATGCTGGCCATCACAAAGCCGCTTAGCCCAAACAGGGCTAGCGGGCGGCGGCCAAAGTGGTCTGCCAGCGGGCCGCAGATCAGCATGCTGATGCCAAAAAACGCCAGAAAGATACTTAACGATTGCTGCACCATGCCAATAGAGGTATTCAGCTGCTGCGCCATAATGGGCATCGCCGGTAAATACATATCGATAGCCAAGGGCGTGGTGGCCACCACGGCGGCCAGTAACAAAATGATCCAGCCTGCGGGTTTTACAGACATAACCTGACACTCATACAAGAAGAGCCGGCTATGATACGTGGTTTAGTGTCTGGCAGCTAATGCCGGCGTGTAAAAATACGTTAGTAAATATGTCACTGCCGGTACAACATTGCTTTTCTGGTCAGAAAGCTTTGTAATGACGCTATTGCCGCCAAAGCGTGACCTTATGTTAAACCCGGTAAAATCCTGTCTTGCCATGTTAAGCCTGTCGCTGAGTTTATTAGTTCAGGCGGAAAATACAGTTACCTCTGCAGAGGCTGAGCCATTGCGGGTTGGCCTGCACTTGTCGGCACCCTGGTCGTTTTACAATGCCGACGGTGAGCTGGATGGTATAGAGTATCAGCTGCTGTCGCGTATCTTTCGGCGTGCCGGGCTGAACGTCGAGTACGAATTACACAGTTACAGCCGGCTGCTAAAGCAATTTAGTGATAAAAAGCTCGATTGTGCCTCGCCGGTGGCTGTTGAGGTAGCCGGTGCAAGCTACAGCCAGGATTTTCTGCCGTTTCAGGATGTCGCAGTGAGTTTGCAAGCGCGCCACGTAGAGGTTGATACCCTGGCGCAGCTGGCTGACAAACGTATTGTTGCCTATCAGCAGGCACAGCAGGTGCTGGGACCAGAATTTAGCCGTGCCATCAGCAACGCCAGTTACCTGGAGCTGGCCGAGCGTGAGCTGCAGCTGGAGCTGTTGTTCAGTGACCGGGTTGACCTGGTGATTGGCGAGCGGCGGGTGTTGCAGTATTTGGCAGCGATGCTGGCACCACAGCATCTGCTAACTACGCATTATTTATTTGCTGAGAAAGCCTACCCGGCAGCCTGTTGGCAACCAGCGCTACGTGATGTGATTAATCAGGGGTTGTTGCAGCTACAGCAAAGCGGCGAATACCAGCACATTATTCAGCAATATAATACGCCACCAAACGACGACCCAACATAGCCTTAATGGCCGGCTTAGGCTTATACTGACATAATCTGACCGCTTGGATAACACTGATGAAAAAAACCAAAATAATTACTACGGATGAGATTTTACTGACGCTTTGTCAGTCGGTCACTAAGGTGCTGGCCGGTGCTGGTAACCACAATGTCGATTACTCGCCGATGGTGCAAAAAATTCAGAAAACTTGTCTGCGGCCCGATCTAGGCTGCTTTGTGCTGTTCGACGGGGGCTTTTCCGGCCTGGTGATCATTAACTTTACTGCTCAGGCAGCGATGGAAATATACAAAAAATACCTGATGAGCATGGGCATGCCGGAAGAAGAGCTGGCGCAGTTTCATACCTCAGACGAGGTGGGTAATGTGATGGGCGAGCTGATGAACCAGATCGTCGGCGACTTTACCAACACGGTGCGCTATGACCTGCATACCTCGATTAATCAAAGCCAGCCGAAGATGATGGCGATAAACAAGCAGGTGCAAATTTTAATCAACACTCAGCTGGACCAGCCACAAGCGCGCCGGGTGACCTTTAGCACGCCAGAGCACAATATCTTTTATCTGGAGCTGGCGATGGATAAAACCGAATTTATCCAGCTGCACGAGTTCGATAAAGCCGAGCAGGAGCATCCGGACGATATTCTGGCCAATGCTCAGCAGTACACACCGGAAAACACCGTCAGTGCTGAGGTTGACGTCGACGACGATTTCCTGAAAAACCTGGGGTTGTAAGCGGCCTTAACTTTGCCGCAGTGGCAGGCGCAGTTCAAAGCAGGCACCGCCCAGTTTTGACGCGCCAACACTGATGCTACCCTGATGCCACTGGGCAACACGCTGCACTATCGCCAGGCCCAAACCAAAGCCACCCGAGTCTTTATTGCGGCTGGCTTCTGCCCTAAAAAAGGGCTTGATAATCTCTTCACGTAACTCAGGCGCCACGCCGGGGCCATCGTCTTCTACTTTAAGCTGCCAATACTGCTTTTGTTGCGTTACGCAGACGATAATATGCTGTTTGGCATACTTTTTTGCGTTAACCAGCAGGTTTTGCAGTGCCCGCTCCAGATAATGGCCATCGCCGTACAGCTGGACAGTTGGCGGCAGTTGCAGTTGTATCGGCGCGCCGGGCAGCGGTGATAATTTCTCCTGCAGGCTCAGTAGCAATTCAGCCAAATCGACCTGTTGCCATTGCAGCGGTAGCTGACCGGCTTCCAGCCTGGCGTAATCGAGTATTTCATCCACCAGTTGTTGCAGTTCGCGCACATCCTGCAGCATCAGCTGCTTTTCCTGCTCGGGCAACTGGCTGGCCATTTCCAGCGCAAAACTTAACCGTGCTATCGGTGTGCGCAGTTCATGTGACACGGCGTGCGTCATTTCCTGTTGCAGGTTGAGTAAGCTGCGGATTTGCTGGCTCATCTGCAAAAAGCGCTCAGCGATAGGCGCGATAAAAGAACGCGCCGGCAAGACGGGGGTGGTGAGCGGCTGCTGTAGGCTGCGCTCCAGCGTGCGGATGTCACGGGTAACCGGGTATAACCATAACGCCACTGCCACCGCTAACAGCAAGAAAAACAGCAGGCTGAACCAGGCCGCACCATCCTGTTGCTGCAGCGGTAGTGGCCCTAATTGCCACAATTGGCCGTCACGCAGCGCGTAAAAATATACCTTGGCATCATCGAACAAACTGACCAACTGGCCTTGTTCCAGTTGCGCCTGCTCAGCGGATAACCAACTGATACTATGGGTATTAAGTGCGGTTACCTCCAGCTGTGTTAGTGCCTGCCAAGCTGTGGCTGGGCCTTGCAGCTGTTGTTGCAATAAGGTTTGATAACTGGCCAGCCAGGGCGGCTCAGCGGCAGGCTGCCATTGCTGCCATAGCTGTTCCACTGTCCAGCCCAGCGCCAACAGCACCAAAAAAATAAACAGATAAAAATGCCAGAACAGCCGCTGCATCAGGGGTTAACCGTTAATGCCAGGCATCGGCGACAAACAGATAACCTTTGCCCCACACCGTTTTTATTTTAAACGGCGTTTCAGCATTGTCGCCCAGTTTGCGGCGCAAATGTGAGATGCGCACATCAACGGTGCGGTCCAGGCCATCGTATTCGCGGCCAATAATTTGCTGATGAATGGCTTCGCGTTTGACCGTTTGACCGGCATGTTTCGCCAGCATCCACAACAGGTCAAATTCATAGCTGGTCAGGTCAACGCGCTCGTTGTGGTACCAGGCTTCGCGTGCCCGCTGCTTTAACTGCAGGTGGCCGAACTGAAGCTCTTGCTGCTCTTGCTTCTGGTTGCTCTGGCTGCGGCGCAGTAAAGCGTTTATGCGGGCCACCAGCACCCGCGGCTCGACCGGCTTAATGACGTAATCGTCTGCGCCCAGCTCCAGCCCGAGCACCTGGTCAATGTCGCTTTGCTTGGCGGTAAGCATCAGTACCGGGCCTTTGTACCAGGGGCGGATCTGCCGGCAAACACCAAAACCATCCAGGCCGGGCAACATTAAATCCAGTACGATCAAATCCGGTTGAAACTGCCTGCAATGCTCGGCCACCGCATCACCCTGGCTTTGTTGCTCTACCACAAAACCATGTTGTACTAAAAAGCTCTGCACCAGGGTGGCCAGACGCAAATCGTCTTCTACCAATAAAATTTTTGCCATCAGAATAGGCTCCACGGGCTGTTTAAACGGCGGCGCGCCGGTTTACGGCTTTGCACCTGCAATGAGGTCTGCAGCAGTAAACTGTCATCGGCGTCGCGTAAACTGAGGTCAGTATTTTGCCAACTCAGCTGCTGCTGCCATTGGCCGCCATAGCTGTTCTGCCAGCAATGCAGTTTTTGCTCTGCCAGGTACAAGCAGGCGCTGACGGGAGTAGGGCTTTGCCAGCTAAGTTGTAAAGCGGCTTCACATAACTGGCCGGGCTGTTCGGTAACACAAATTTGTGGGCTCACCTGCCAACACAGGCTACTGGCACAGTCTGCCGGCGCTGTGCTGGCTGGGCTGAGTCCGTTCAGTACCAGTAACAACCAGGCTCCCTGCATTAATACATCCGGTAGCTTATACCCAAAAACCAGGTCGTTACATTATCGGTCCGCACCAGCGGGCTGTCAGTCATGGCATCATCCAGATGTAGGTAGCGTACAAAACCCAGCAGCGACACGCGCTCAGAGACAGGCCGTTGCCAACTTAAGCTCAGCTGTGGTTGCCAGCTGGGCTTGCCGTTATAGCGTGGTAAATAAAACGGCTCATTATTGTCAATGCCGTAGTAAGTATCAATTAATTTAGCGCTTTTCCACAGCAGGTTGCCACTTAGCTGCCACTGGTTGCTCTCTTGCTGCCAGGGCAAGCTGATACCAACACTGGCATGCTGGCCCTGATAGGTGTTACTGACATCCTGCCACAACACTGCTTTAACCAGCCATTGCCCGACTAAGCCATCGAGTTGCAGGCCGGCATCGACAGCGGTAGGTCTTTTGCGGATTTCTCGCACTGACGCTTGTAATGGCCCTACTCTGTCAATGCTGATCGACGGGCTGGAAAAGTTGCTGCTGCTAAACTGAAAGGCATTGCCACCAAACCACTTTTGAAAATGGCCTTTTTCCTGATTAAACTGAGCCACCAGGCTAACTTGCCATTGCTCGTTCAGTGCCCAGCTGCTGCCCAGTTTGCCGTTGTCAAAAAACCAGTGCTCGGCGTAGTAATAAATGTCTGGCAGGATCACCAGCGGCAGCTCTTCGCCGCCATATAGCGGATTACTGCGCTGGCCATAGCCCAATGCCCAGCGCAGGTGCAGTGTTTGCTCCGTAGCACAGCTTTGCGCCGGTTCACAGGCAGCGGTTGTTTCAGCCTTGACGCTGCCAAGAAGCAGCACCAGTAATAATATGCAATAACGCAAATGTCACCTACAAAAACATCGTTAACGTCGTCAGTGTAGCAAGATGTGCTGTGGGGCATAAGATGGTATAACAATGTTTCACAAATTGTCGCTGACGGGCAACGCGCTGCGCGCCGCTGGGGTGGTGCAGAACTAAATTGAAACCCCTGCTAAATCCCTCTATGATAAGCGCACTATAACGATAAGTTCCCGTCGTAATTTAGCGGCAGGTAGCAAAAATGCAGTTAATCCGCTGCCACAGCAGAGCGCCCAGATGAAAGACAAAGCAACTTCATTCGATATTGCTTATATGGCCGGTGTGTCACAGTCTACTGTGTCGCGGGCATTACGTAACAGCCCGCAGGTAAATAAAGCCACGCGGGAAAAAGTGCAGGCTATTGCACGGCAGTTAAATTACAAGGTGGATAAAAACGCCAGTAATCTACGCCAGCAGCGCAGCAGCACGCTGGCCTTGCTGCTGTTTGAAGACCCTACCACTGATGAATCGCTGATTAACCCGTTTTTCTTGTCGATGCTCGGTAGCATTACCCGTGCCTGTGCCAAACGCGGCCAGGACTTGCTGGTGTCGTTTCAGCAGCTAAGCGATGACTGGCACGCCGATTACGAAGACAGCAATAAAGCCGATGGTATTATTCTGCTCGGCTACGGCGACTACAAAGACTACGAAGAAAAGCTGGCCAAGCTACTGGCGCAGGAAACCCATTTTGTTTGCTGGGGCGCTGAAGTGCTGGGGCACCCGGAGTTTACCCTGCGCAGTAATAACTTTGAAGGCGGCCGTTTAGCCGGCGAGCATTTATTGGCTACCGGCCATAAAAAGTTTGCCTTTATCGGTAATGCCTCTGAGGGTAGCCCAGAATTTAGTGCTCGTTACCGCGGCTTTATTGATGCGTTGGCTAAAGTGGGTATTACCGAAAAGCAGGTGCCGCATTTTGATGCAATCTCTACCGAGAGTGCCGGTGATACTGCCACTGAGCAGTTACTGACCGCCGGCCATCAGGTAGATGCCATTTTCTGTGCCAGTGACTTAATTGCTATTGGCGTTATGCGCTGCCTGAAACGCCATAACCTGCGCGTGCCGGAAGACATTGCCGTTATGGGCTTTGACGATATTCCGGTCGCATCTTTTGCCACGCCGGCGCTGAGCACCATTCAGCAAGATACCACTCAGGCCGGTGAGCTGCTGGTCAATAACCTGCTGCAGCTGATTAATAACCAGCCTATTAGCATCAGCCAGATTGAGCCCAAGCTGATTATCCGTCAGTCTTGCGGTGCCCGCGGATAAAGCTGCTCTAACGCCTCACGTAGCGTAGGATAAAAGCTCAATACGCCGTCTAGCGGTTTAACGCCGGCGCGGGCCAGGGTTTTTAGCGGCTGAAACTGCAAATCGGCAATCAGCAGCTCAGTGTTGTTTTTCTGACACTTACTGATCAGTTTATTCAGCGCCGCCAGGCCGCCGGCATCCAGTAGCGGCACACCATCCATGTACAGCACTATGCCTTTGCTGTGGTCGGTTAGCCGGGCAATGTCGGCAAAAATCCGATCGGCAGCGGCAAAAAACAGTGGCCCGCTAATTTTAAGCACTTGCCAACCGTCAGGCACCGGCTGCTCTACCTGTTTGCGGTTGCTGCTGATATCGGTCACTTTGCTCATCTCAGCAATTTCTTTGACAAACAACAGTGCAGCCAGCAGGATGCCGGCAGTAATGGCAATGACCATATCAAACAGCACGGTAAGGCTAAAACAGGTAATAAACACCCATATATCGCTGCGAGGTGCCGTTTTGAGCAAGTGCAGTGCCTTGGGGGCTTCGCTCATATTCCAAGCCACCATCAGCAACAAGGCTGCCAGTGCTGCCATTGGTACATAAGACAGTACCTTGGCCAGCAATACTAAGCCGAGCAGCACCACCACAGCATGAACCATGGCTGCGATGGGGGATTGAGCACCGGCTTTAAAATTGGCCGACGAGCGTGCCAGTGCGGCGGTGGCGGTAATGCCGCCGAAAAACGGCGTAATAATATTGCCGATACCCTGACCAAGTAATTCGCTGTTGGCACTATGGCGCCGGCCAGACATGCCATCGAGCACCACCGCGCAGAGCAGGGATTCAATGGCACCGAGCATGGCCATAGCAAAGGCGGCAGCGAGTAAGTCTTTCGCCAGTTGCCAGCTAAACGCAAGCGGTTGGCCATCAGGCCCGGGCCGCAGCCAGGGCCAGTCGAAACAAGGTAAGTAGGGTGGAATGCCGCTGCCACTGCTGCCATCAGCAGCGGTGTAACTAAAACGCGAGCCGATGGTATCGAGCTCAAAGCCAAAGCTGAGTAACAGCAATGCCAGCAGAGTGCCCACCAACAGTGCCGGCAAATGCGCCGGTATCACGGTTTTTAATTTGGGCCACAGTAACATCACTGCCAGCGTGCTAGCGGCGACAACCAGGCTGGGCCAGGCTAGCTGCGGTAAATGCTGGCCGAGGACGGCAATTTTTTCAGCGAAGTGCTCTGGCAGAGTACTGATTGGCAAGCCGAAGAAGTCTTTGATCTGCAAGGTGGCAATGACCACGGCAATGCCAGCGGTAAAGCCTAAGGTGACCGACTCCGGGATATACTCAATTAAACGCCCAAGGCGCAGTGCCGCCATTAGCAGCAATAAAAAGCCCGACAGCACCGTAGCGATAAGCAAGCCGCTTAAACCATATTTTAACGCCACCGGGTACAGAATAACGACAAAGGCCGCCGTTGGGCCGCTGATACTAAAGCGTGAACCACCGGTTAGTGCAATCACAAAGCCGGCGATAATGGCGGTGTATAGGCCATATTGCGGTGCTACGCCCGAGGCAATCGCCAGCGCCATCGCCAGCGGTATGGCGATAATGCCGACGGTAATACCCGCCAGCAGATCTTTGCCCAGTTTATTAAGATTGTAGCCCTCGGCCAGCACCTCACGCAGCGCGTGGCCTATACGCAGGGAAAACAGATAGGAACGGTCAGACACCACAACTCCGCCATAGCAGAACAGGTGATGTGAGTTTAGCAAAGGGTTAAACGGGCGGGTATGCGCTATTAGTCTGAGCTTAGTGGTTATCAGCTAAAGAAAAAACCGCCGCTAAGTTAGCCGGCGGTTTTTATGTGATTAAGACAACTTAAGGCGCGCTTTGCAAGATCAGCAATCCATATGCTGCTAGCGTGCTGCCATCCAGGTCAAAGGCCCAGCTGGTGCTTAAGCTGTCGGTCTTAATCGCGCTGATATCCGCCGCAGTGTCGCTCAAGTTTAACACAAACAGCGTTTTGCTGCCGTTTAGCTCGCGGGCAATTTGTATTATGCCGTTGGCTAGCTGTGTCACGTTATAACTGCCTGCGGTGCCAAGCTCGGGCCGCTGCTTTTTCTGTGCAATCAGCAGCTTATACAAATTCCAGACGGAGTCAGGCTGCGCTTGCTGGGCGCTTACACTGCGATCTGTTTTGGCCAACTGCTCAGCCAGAAACGCCGGATACCAGTTAGGGAAGTTAGCGCCAAACAGCTCCAGCTGTTCTACCCAGCTGGTCGCACTTTGGCTAAAGCCGGCCTGGGTGCTGTTATCCCACAACATAGGTGCGCGTTTATACACATCATGGCCGGTGCCGCCCTGGGTTAAGCCAATTTCTTCACCGTAGTAAATGTAGGGTGTGCCAGGTGAGCTAAACAGCATGGCAGCGGCCAGTTTGGCTTTGGCATCATGCTCGGCCAGTTGATAAGCGATACGCTCCTGATCGTGGTTAGTTAAAAACGGCGCAAAAAAGCGTAGCGGCGCCACTGAGTCGGCGCGCTGCTGTACATTGCGCTGTAAAATGCTGGCGTCCGCCACCTTATTGGCGTTGGACTGCATAGTGCCAAACTGGGCTTCGCCACTGGCATCGGGCTTTAACAGGCCCAGAATGTTATAACCCACTTCAAAGTCAAAGCCCTGGTCCAGGCCTTTACCGTCGCCGAAATAACGCGCGGCAATAGGAATATCCACCCAGGCTTCGCCGACTAAATAGGCCTGCGGGTTAACGCTTTTCACGTATTGGTTAAAGTCTTGCCAGTAGGTAATGGTTTCAGCCGTGTCGGCCTGGCCTTGCGGGCCGTCTTCCATGGCAAAGCGCACTGCATCTAAGCGAAAACCGGCCACGCCTTTATCCAGCCAGAATTTGGCCATTTTCTTCATTTCGGCCACCACATCAGGGTGGCGCAGGTTCACGTCTGGCTGGCTGGCGCCAAAGGCGGCGTAGTAGTAGGCGTTGCGTTGTGCATTGTAATGCCAGACGGCATCGGGTTTATCGTTATCGCTCCAAGCATGGCCCCAGCCACTGCCGGCCTCTGGCATATCATCACGCCAGATAAAGTAATCTTTGTACGGCGCTTCACCGGCGGCTGAGCGTTTAAACCAGTCATGCTCGCTGGAAATATGGTTAATCACCAAATCCAGGATCACCTTCATGCCTTTGGCCTCAGCGGCTTTGATAAAGGCTTCAAACTCAGCCATGCTGCCGTAATCGCTCTCTACCTGATAAAACTCGGTAAAATCGTAACCGTGGTACGACGGTGCTTCAAACATCGGCGTTAGCCACAGTGCCGTTACGCCCAAATCCTGCAAATAGGGCAGTTTGGCGGTCATGCCGTTAAAGTCGCCGTGGCCATCGGCGTTGGTGTCATAAAAACTGCGCGGCCAAATCTGGTAGAACACCGCATCCTGCCACCAGGGGCTGGCAGCCGCCACTTCACTTTGCGTTGTTGGCGCTGGCGTTTGCTCAACGGTGGTGCTGGTATGCGGCTGACTGCTGTGTGGTTGACAGCCGGCTAATAACACTGACAGCGCCAGTGCGCTTAGGCTAAAGCGTTTCATGGTATCCCCGTACGTTTTTTCTGTTGCACCAGCTTAAAGCGCTGATGCACTGCTATGCTGATTAAGCCTTGGTAATAACGCCAAAATAGTGCAACAACAAGATGAATACGTATGCACAATTTTGCGCAAAATGGCTGGCTTCGTGTAGCTTAGACCGATCTGTTGCGCTTACACAGAATAATAAAACCTCCGGGGAGCGGGTATGAAACAACCTAAGTTATCTTTCTGGCAAATTTGGAACCTCAGCTTCGGCTTTTTAGGGGTGCAAATTGGCTTTGCCTTACAAAACGGCAACGTCAGCCGTATTTTGTCCGATCTGGGCGCCGATTTATCTTCACTGTCGTTGTTCTGGCTGGCGGCGCCCATTATGGGCCTGCTGGTACAGCCGATTGTTGGCGCGGCGTCCGACCGCACCTGGAATAAACTGGGCCGCCGCTTACCCTTTATGCTGGGTGGTGCCATTGTTGCCGCTGCGGCTATGGTGCTGCTGCCTAACTCGTCAATGGTGGTGGCCTTTATTCCGCCGATGCTGTTTGGCTTATTAATTTTCGCTATTAAAGATGCCGCCTTTAACGTCACCTTTCAGCCGTTTCGATCGCTAGTATCCGACATGGTACCGCCAGAGCAGCGTAACCTGGGTTATTCAGTACAAACCTTGCTGATTAACATTGGTGCCGTGTTTGGCTCAATTCTGCCATTCGTGCTGACCAACGTCGTCGGGCTGGATAATGCCTCTAAAGCCGGCGAAGTGGCGCCCTCGGTGGTGTGGGCGTTTTATATCGGCGCTACGGTACTGTTGGGCAGCGTACTGTGGACAGTGTTTCGCACCAAAGAATATGCGCCTGAGCAATATTATGCTTACAAAGGCCTGGATAGCGAAGCACAGACACTGGCCGAACAGGTGCGTAAATCACGCAGCCTGGGCGAGAAGCTAAGCGACTTCTGGCAAACCATGTTGGGTATGCCAAAGATTATGAAGCAGTTAGCACTGGTGCAATTTTTTAGTTGGTTTGCGCTGTTTATTATGTGGACCTACTTTCCGGCAGCTATCGCGCAAAACACCTGGGGTGTTGGGGTGGAGTGGTATAACGGCGACTATATTAACCAGATGGGTGGCGTACCGGCACATATCGCCGCCGCTAAAGGCGCCGCCGGTGATTGGGTCGGTATTCTCTATGCCGGTTACTCACTGTTTGCGGTGCTGTTTTCCTTGGTAATGGCGAAACTGGCCAACCTGTTTGGCCGCAAATTTGTCTATTCATTCTCGTTACTGGCCGGCGGTGTGGGCTATTTAAGCTTTGTGCTGTTTACCGACCCGACTATGACGCACGTAAACCTGCTCATTACTCAGGTAGAAATTCCGCAAGGGGCACTGGGGTTAATGTTGCCAATGATCGGTGTGGGTATCGCCTGGGCCGCCATCCTGGCTATGCCATATGCCATCTTAGCGGGCGCTTTACCACCTGAGAAGACAGGCGTGTACATGGGCATTTTTAACTTTACTATTGCCGCACCGCAGATTGTCTCCGGTTTAATCGCCGGCTGGATCCTAGGTTCAGTATTCGACAACCATGCTGTATATATTGTTATGCTGGCCGGCGCCGCCATGGTGCTGGGCGCACTATCGGTATGGCTGGTAAAAGAGCAGGATGTTACCGCGACTGAGTAAACCAACGGTAACAAGACAAAGGCGCCATAGGGCGCCTTTGTGGTTTCAGCGATGCTGATCCAGCATAATCTGATTACCATCCGGGTCTTCCAGTACGATATGCGCTGGGCCAGTGCTGTTTTCGTCAGCGCTTTGCAATAAGGTGATACCCTGTGCCTGCAAATGCTGCTGAATCGCCCGGACATCGGTAAACTCGGCCAGATTTTGCGCATTTTGGTCCCAACCCGGGTTAAAGGTAAGAATATTCTTCTCGAACATGCCCTGAAACAGGCCAATAATAGTGTCGCCGTTTTTTAAAATCAGCCAGCCCTGGCTTTGCTCGCCACCCATAGTGCTAAAGCCGAGTTTTTCGTAAAAGGCTTTAGATGCAGCGATATCTTTTACCGCCAAACTGACTGAAAATGCGCCCAGTTGCATACTATTGCTCCTTGCAGACTTTTAGCCAAGTCTAGCCACGGTTATAAGCTTCTGCCAGATAGTGTTTTACGCTGTCATCAATATCGGCCACTGCACTCAGGCGGATACGGTGGCTACACATGGCATTAAAGCTGCCGGACGCTTCCAGTTTGCCTGTTGGCTCTACGCCTTTTAAGTTCAGGCCTAAATCCAGCCGGCTGGCGGTAGAGGGCTGAATAAGCGCAAACTGTTTATTGCGACGCAGGCTAACGTAGGCTTTTTTCGGGCTTAGTTCAATATCATCGCCCAAGCTCTGGATATAGCTAATCAGTTGATCATAAAGCGGTTTTAGTGCCGCTTTAGCGCCACTGTACTGCGCTGCCAGCAAATCCTCTGCTGCCGGTTCGCCACCGGCTGCGGCTTGCTTAGCGCGGTGCGCAATCAGGTTGGCATTGCCATGGCCGATCGCAAATTCGCTTTTTAGCCAGTTTACCAATTCACTGTGTTTGCTAAAGTTCTGCTTTGTTGCCAGTTCCAGCCAGTCTGCCTGGCTTTTGCCAGTGCTTTGCTCAAGATTACGCCACTGGCTTTGTTCGGCTGCGGTAATGTCTGTCATCAAGTTCTCCTTAACTTACAGTGGCCAGTGCTCGGCGCGGGTGCGCTTGGGCAGAATAAACCCCAGCTTGCTAAACAGCGCATACATAATGCGGGTGCCCAGTGTCGGCCGGCCGGTCTCGACCACGGCTTTTAGCGTGTTTAAAATCATAGTGCTGCCGCCTTGCATGTCTTTGGCGGTGCGGCTACCAACTGGCAGGTTATCGACAACTAAGCTGACTTCAACACCTTGCTCTAGCTGTTTTAACTGATAAGTTACTGTGCATTCCGGATCGTCATACTGGGTAAAACGAAAGGTATGTACAAAGCGGTGTGGCGGCTCAAACTCGACCACTTTACCAATCACCAGTACATTGCGGCCATCGCCGGTACGCATTTGCAGGCTGGCGCCGGGTACCAGCGCCTGGGTATGCAGCCAGGCATTAAACACTGCTGCCTGCGGCTCATCACTTTTAGTGAGCTCGCGCCAAATTGTTTCCAGCGTGCCGTTGATAACAATTTTTGATACCAACCTGTTGTTGCCGCTCATACCTTATCCTTTGTTTTGGTTGTTATTTTTGTAGGTACTGCCTGTCGTTCTACCGCGTATTTCAACCGGGTAAGCTGGCTGGCCCAAAAATCGCGGTACTGCTCGCTCCAGCGCTCATGGATCAACTGCAACGGCACGGCGTTTAAATACAGCGGCCGCTCGCGACCTTGTTTTTCGGCAATCACCAGATTGGCGTCCAGCAGTACCTGCAAATGTTTCATCAGGCCAATCCGACTGATATCGAATTCGCTCAACAGTTGGCTAAGTGTGCAGCCCGGCCGGTCGGCGATAAGATCCATCAGCTGGCGGCGGCTACTGTTTGCCAACGCCAGAAACACGGTATCCAGTTGTTGCTCGTTCACAGCACATCCAACGCAGCAGTTTAAATGGGTAACCTAATGGTTACCTATGGCGTTGAAACTGTCAAGTACGACCAGTAGCAGTGCTTATTTACAGCATAGCTGAAGGTTTACACTGCTATGAGGTGGGAGAGTTACTCAGAAAAACTTAGACCAAGCTAAAAAGGCAGACACGCCGCTGTCGCGGTCGGTTAGCGGGCTGTTGGCGATGTTGTTGTCATACCAATGATACTCCACACCCAGCCTTGTCATGCCGCCAAAAAACACCGGTGTGCTAAGGGCGAGGCCGGTGTGATAGTTCACCGCAGCACCGGCACGATAAGCCGGTCTGTCAGCCGTAGCCTCACTCTGGCGCACGCCATAGTAATAATCTACCAACTTGCTGGACGAGTAACTTACGCCTACTTCCGGGCTAACCTGCAAGGGACCAAAGCGCAGGCCATAGCTGAATTTAAGTTTGGCTTCCTGGCCGTTAGAGTTACCCAGTACATCGGTTAGTACTTCGGTATCCAGCGTCCAGTTGTCAATGCGGTATTGCAGGCCAAGGCCGGCATCCAGCGAGCTTTTGCGTTTCATACCGACAAACACATCACTGTCGCCGTCATCATAACCGGCAAAACGTGGTGCCAGTTTAGCGCTTAGGCTAACGTCATTCGCTTTCGCCAGCTCATAGGTAACAAAAGGGCCGTACACCGATAACTTTTCGCCACGATACCCTAGCAGCGGCAGCGGGATTACCCGGCGTTTATAGCCGCGGTAAATCTCCTGGTTTATGCCAACGCCAACCCCATATAAAAAGCCCTGCGGTGGCTCGGCGCTGCGCTGTTGCTGGGCAAAGGCAGCAGTGCTTGCAAGAGTCAGGCTGCAAACAGTAATTAGTGCGAGGGGGCGTAACACAGACATAAGGTTCCCTTTATTCAGTCAGATCTGGGCACAACTGTGCCATGGCAATAGCTTCATTACTGTGACAAAGGGTAAACCGATCAGTTAAGCGCGTGCTGCGAGATATGTTTAGAGATCTCGACAATGGCGGTTTTACCGCTGAACTCAAAACGCACTTTGCCCAGTGATGAAAAGTACAGCTCCAGCTCTGAGTCCAAATCAAAGGTGCCGGAGGTTTCTACCGAGTACGCCACGATGTTTTTATACGGCATCGAGGTGAAATCTTTTTTACTGCCGGTTAGCCCTTGCACGTTTAGCGCAATAATGCGCTTACTGGTAAATACCACGCCATCACGCAGCGAGCTGTAACTGTCGATAACCTGCTCGTCTGGCAGCAACAGCGCCGTCACTTTGTCGGCATAGTCGGAGTTTTGTTTTAGCTTAAACACGGTTTTGTTATCAAAGTCGATCATGGTTGTTCCTTCTCTATAAATGACGCAGGTTTCCTGTCGGTTTGCGGGTACTGGTCGGCACTACCAGCAGCGTCCATGATTATCGGGTTGAGATGGCTGCCAACTCAGTATTTTGTAGCCCTGTTCTGTATTTAATATCCCATAGGTACTACACACCTTGTCGAGCTCGGTCCCGTCCTGTTTTACCCTCGTCAAGCTAAACGCAATTAAGCGGTAACTGTCGATGCTGGCTAGAACCTTTGTTTCTGTTATGTGTGAAGTACTATAGCCCGAAGCGGCCAACTTCGTTCGCATATCCTGTATAAAGCGACTTGCCTGCAAAGAGGACTCTGGCGTATGGGTATGCGCACCAAAGATAAACTGAGGCTTCTCAGTAAAATAAGCCGCAACATCATTATTTTTCTCAAAATCTGACAGATAGTTGGCGATAAAAGATTCCGCCCCATCTGAGTGCACAACGCACGCATAGGTAAGTGCTAAAAACCCGAGTAGGTATTTTGTCATAAGCGCTCCAATAATCGCCAAGCGCATGCGCTACATGCCGCGCAGCGTTGTTAATAATTGACGAATGTCTTCCCGGCCAGCCCAGGCGCGCCAGCATGCCGAAAGCGCTATCGCCGACGCAACAGCGAGCATTGGCCATTCCTGGTGCATAAGGTGTGTTGCTACAGCACCAAGCATAAGCCCGGTTAGGCATAAAGCCGCGCAAGACGACAAGCGGGGGATAAGTAGCCCAATAGCGCCAAGGCACTCAGCTACGCCAATAAAATACATAAATTCAACCGGGTAGCCCCAACGGGCAAAGGCTTCAAGTTCAAATGGCAACGATAGTAATTTCGCCGCGCCGGAGGCGAAGAAAATGAACGCGAGAATGTAGCTTAAAATACGAGTGGTCATTGATAACGCTCAAAGCAAGCGCGCGGTACGCGTCGCTTTGCCTTTGCTTATTAAAGGTTTTTGTATAACTTTGACCATGAGTTCCAGTCGTCCTCGTTCCGTAAATACACTAGCAAAGAAAGATGCTCCATTTTTTCGGGATATGGAATTGCTAGCAATTCTTCTTTATAACTCCGATGATTCTTGGAGTAATTTGAGAGCATATTTGTAAATAGTTTGGAGTTTGCACGCTTTAATGCAGCGAGTGCTCCCTTCTAATTTACATTTACATTCCGCTAAACTAGCCAACGTTTAGCCCTAAATCAACTACATATTCTGAGATGGAGCAGAGTGTTTAGGTGAGGGCGGTGGTAGCGAATAAAGAAAACACCAGCGGCTTGCGCCGCTGTGTTGTTTGGCGTCTACCGAATATCCAGCACTAAGGTGCCTCGGGCGGGTACGGTGAGCTGCTTATCCAGCTTTATTGTTTTACCGCTAATCACCTCAGTGGCGGTTTTGCCTGGTGGTAGCACTTCGTTAAAGCGCACCAAATTCAGCGTTACCGGCTGGTGTTGTTTATTCATTACCACCATCACCGTTTGCTTATCGTTATAACGAAAGTAGGTATAAGTGCCGTTATCCGGGGCGAAGTGCAGTAGCTTACCGCTGTGAATAGCGCTGGCGGTTTTACGCCAGTTCAGTAAGATTTTTACCAGCTGCTGGGCACTTTTCTGGGTGGTGTTTAAGCCCTGGCCGGTAAAGGCATTTACCTTATCGCCGGCCCAGCCGCCAGGGAAATCGGCACGTACTTTGCCATCGTCGCGCACTTTGGGGCTTTGCATGGCAATTTCAGTGCCGTAAAACAGCTGTGGTATACCGCGCATGGTGGCCAGGTAACTGATGGCCATGCGGTATAAATCCATATCCTCATCTAACAAAGAGAAAATGCGTGCCGTGTCGTGGTTGCCTTCAAAAATGACCAGGTTAAACGGGTCGGCATAGACATGGTCGTTGCTTAGCATTTCGTATAAGCCAATCCAGCCGCTGTTCCAGCTCTCCTCTGTGGTTAAGGCTTTTAGCAGGGCGTCGTACAGCGGGAAATCCAGCATGCTGGGCGTGTGCGACACATAGCCATCTTTATTTAGCTTGCCGCGCTGCCAGTACGACACAATCAGCGGGTTGGGGCTCCACTCTTCGCCGACAATATTAAAATTGGGGTATTCCAGCATCAGCCGGCGCGCCCACTCGGTTAAAAAGGTTTTGTCGGCATAGCTGTAGGTATCTTCGCGGATGCCAGACAGGTTGGCATATTCCACCCACCAGATGCTGTTTTGAATTAGATAGGTTGCCAAAAGCGGATGGCGCTGGTTTAAATCCGGCATGGTGTCAACAAACCAGCCGTCGGTAAATTGCGCCGTATCGACCTTACTGGCGTACGGATCTTGAATAGTACTGCGGTTATGGTTGGTGCCAACAAACGCCGCGCCGGTTAAAAAAGCCTGATTATTCAGCCAATTGGTGTCGGGCAGATCGTTTAACCACCAGTGCTGATGGCCAATATGGTTAACAATAATATCCTGAATAACCTTAATACCCAGCTGATTGGCCTTAGCCACCAGCTCGCGGTACTGCGCATTGCTGCCAAAACGCGGATCTACTTTGTATAAGTCGGTGGCGGCATAGCCGTGGTAGGAATAGGCACTTTGGTTATTTTCAGTCAGCGGCGTCGGCCACATGGCGGTAAAGCCCATATCGGCTAAATAGGGCAGCGCTTTGGCCATACCGGCCAAATCGCCACCGTGACGGCCGTTGTTATCACTGCGGTTAGCAGGCTCTAACATGCCGGGCACAGTATCGTTAGTCGGGTCACCGTTGGCAAAGCGATCGGGTGTGAGCAGGTAAATCACATCAGAGGGGTTAAAGCCTTCACGCCGCGCTGAGCCTGCGCGCCGTGCTAACAACGGATACGCCAGTGTTTGCTGGGTATCGGCGCAGTTAAGCTTAATGGGTAAGTCGCCGGGGGCAATATCGGCAGCCAGCGTCAGGTTAATAAACAGGTAATTGGGGTTGGCAGTAGTTGTGGTGCCGCTTAGTGTGGCGCCTTTATAGTCAAGGCTAACGTTGCACTGTGCCAGCTTATCGCCGTGAAGCATCAGTTGCAGCTCGGGGTGCTGCATACCGGCCCACCAGTTGGCGGGTTCCAGATGTTTAATGTGGTAGCTCTTGCTCACTGCGTTGCACGGCGCTACCGACGATAATAACCATAAAATACAGAATAGTCGCATCGCGAGCTCCTACAGCTTATCAATAAGTTACCGTAGATCACGACTATCTGGCCTGCAAGGTAAAGCGTCCTGCTGCATACGTATTCAAGTTTAATGATACGACGTGCAACCACATTTAACGAATGCTTCATTTGCTAAAGAGCTGAGTATTACAATTGGAATTGTGGGACTTTGCCGCAGTATAAGATGGTTAAGTCCCGCTATTTAGTTACTTGAATGGTACAGGCTTAAAATGTCCACAGTAATGAAAAGCGATTAACTGAATTGCTCGAACCGTTAATCTTAACATGTGCCACCTGAACAGCTACGTCATCAGAGATTCGGTAGCGGATAGACGGGCTGATTCGATTAGATGTTTCACTATTCTGGCCATCTACTCGAATGTACTCTAAACCGACATCTAGCTTGTCTGTAAATTGCCATGATGAACCAAGGTTCGTAAAAAATGCATTTTCATCGAGGTTTATTTCAATTGAGCAATCTGAAATAACGTCTTGCAAACAAAGAACCGGTGCGTCTGGTTTTGTAGTAAGGGTATAACTGCCTTTATCTCTGTAGTAAATAAATTCACCATAAACAAAGAAGTTTGTCGCTAGCTCGTAATAATGCCCTAGCCCTGCTCTTACGCTGTATAAAGGCTCAAAGTTGAAGTCATAGTAACTATTTCCATAATCGTCAATTTTGCCATAACCAATACCTGCATAGGCGTAGGTGCGGTAGCCAAGCTCGTACTTACCATGTAGTAAATAGGTTTGCTGGGTATCTGAATTAGCGTAGGTTAAGCCTGCGTTATTCCATAAATGATTTTTTTCGCTAGCTTGCACCGTACTTGCAGTTGCCATAAACATGGCGACTAGATAGCATAACTTCGTTAATTTACGCATTTGGTCCTCGAATATTGTTATTTTTCCGTTTGTTAGTGATAGGTTGCGCGTCGATAACTTACGTGTTCCTGTTTTGAAAAGCAATTATTTTATAAATAGATGTATTCCATTCACATTTATTTGCTTGATATCGCGAGTTTGAATCATTACTTAGGGGCTGGTTTATTGAGCAGTTCGTACAAAATGTAAAGAGGATGCAGTTATTGTTACAGGCTCTTTTTCGGCGGCAAGGCGACGTTGGCAAAAATCAGCCCGGCCACCAGTGCCATTAAAATTAAAAAGGTTTGCTGGCCTACCCGGTCTGACACGACAAAATCCTGGCCGGAGATCAGCGAGTTTAAGCCGATATAGGTTTTGCTGCCCGGTACCAGCACAATTAAGCCATGCATGGCGACAATAACGGCCGGTGCCTTAGCTAAACGGGTAAACAAATTGCTGTACAGGCCAACGGCAAAGGCACCTAAAAAGGCGCCGATAGTGGCATCGAATAAGGTGGCGCCACTAAAGCTGACGCCATAGGCAATAAAGCCGGCAGCCAGTGACCACAGCGTATATTTACCGCGGCTTTTAAACAGCACGATAAGCGCACTTACCAGTATGCCGACGGCGAGCCAGGCAAAGTGGTGGGAAATAGGCGCCGGTTTAACAAAGTCGACCACGCCAAACAGGGCAAAGCCAATTTCAATGCCCAACAGCGCACCAAAATACAGCTTAAACAGCAGCATTAACGCATCCATAATGCGGGCATTGCCCGACACCAGATGCCGTGCTGCTAACTCGGCAAAGCCGATAGTTAGCGCCAGGCCGGGAATAAAGGCAATAATGGCCGACAGCACCGCTAAACGGATATTAATGCCGGGGTCGATATAGGCACTGATAGCACAGGCCACAATACCTGCGGCCAACGCTACTAACGGCTCGAGCATATTAGCAATACGCGGTGAGTGCGTGGCCCAAAGCATAAACAGGTACACCACTAACGAGAGCAGCGATGACCACAGCACATCGTTCCAGCTGGTGGCCATTAGCATGGCAAAAGCGCCGCCCGAGGCCATCATGGCCACCGCCGTCGCCAGTTTGCCGTATGAGCTGGGGCGCATATCAATGGCATCGAGCAGCGCATCGGCTTCGTTAATGCTGACCTTGCCCTGTAATACCTGATCAACCAGCTCGTCGGTACGCGACAGCGCGCCTAAATCCAGATCGCCGGGATTCACGCGTGATGCATGTGTATATTCCTGCTCGTGGCCTTCAGTCCATAGTACAAAGGTCATTGAGGTAGGCGAGATAATAAAGGAGCCTTTTAAACCTAAATGGGTCGTCAGCTCGGCTAAGTGCGCTTCCAGCCGGTAAGCGGGCGTACCGTACTTGTGCAGCATCTTGCCCAGCTTGACGATAAATTTGCGCTTATGATTAAAATCGGCTGTGTACACTTATGGCATCCTTGGTCAGATAACGTAGTCATTGTAATAGAAAAAGCCGTTGATACCAGAGATTAGATTGGCGTGTTGGCATCGAACTGGTTCAGTCACACCAACACGCCGTGCATACGTCCATGTAGGCTCGATTACAAACTTCATCCGTGAAGTTTGTCCATTGGACCAGCGAGGCTGTTCAAATTCGTTCCAGACGAATTTGTCCGGCATCCATGCCGTCAACGGTTGGTTTAGACTAAACCAGTCCTCGCTATTGGATTAGCATAGGCCTATCGAACAGATATCTGCGTCTTATCCGCCTGCCAATCCAGTTTTACCTTAAGCTGACGGCTGGCTTTATCGTACCAGGCCACATTTTGCATACGGTTAAACCGTGCTTGTTGTGGCACCAGCTGGATATAACGGCCGTCGACACTGATCTGCGAAGGTGTAGCGTTCTGGTTATGTACCACCAACGTCAGCTCACGGCTGGCCGGCATACCTTGGTACTGGCCGCTGCGGCGCAGTTCAAACTTTTGTTCATCAGCTTGCTTTAAGTAGTAAAAGTTCAGCAGTTCAAACTGACCTTTAGCAACCGCGTCCGGTGTTTTACCATCATCTTCATACATTTCGCCTTTGGCGCACTCAACACTGCTGTCGGCATAAAAATGCAACGTCAGCGTGCGGCTGCTGTACTCGCGGGTATTGGCCACCGGCGCCACCATAGGCACAAAGCTGCCTGCTTTTACCAGCACCGGCAGGGTATCAAGGGTTACCGGCACCTCGACTTTGCCGCTGCCGGCATAACGTTTACCGCTGAAATAATCAAACCAGACGCCGCCCGGCAATTGCACCGGCCAGCTCTTAACACCTGGCTCGGTAACCGGTGCTACCAAAAAGGCGTCGCCCCACAGGTAGCTGTTGTTTTCGTCCATCAGTGCCGGGTTTTGCTCATCCAGCAGAAATAGCGGCCGCATTAGCGGCAGGCCGCTTTGGCTGTGTTGATAGGCCAGGGTGTAGTTATACGCCAATAGTTGATAACGCAGGTTTAGCCAGGGGCGCAGGGTTTCAATAGTGTCGCTATCGTGAAACACCACTTCCGGCGCAATGTGCTCCTGCGCATGTGGCCGGTACACTGGCTGGAATACGCCATATTGTAGCCAGCGGATATACAGCTCTTTATCAAACGTTTCACCGCCGGCAAAACCGCCCAAATCTGAGTGAATGTAGCCAAAACCAAACAGACCCATGCTCAGCGCCAGCTCAACCTGCGGCTTTAGGCCGCCCCAGCTGCGGTCAACATCGCCGGTCCAGGGTACCATGCCATAGCGCTGGCTACCCGGCGCACCGGCGCGCATCATAATAAAGGGCCGCTGCTCGGGGAAGTCGCGGCGCATGCCGCTGTACACCATATCTGCCCACTGATGGCCAAAGGCATTATGCACTTCGTTCGCCATACCTATAGCATGCACGGTATCGTCCGGGTGCACTTCCGGCTCGCCTAAATCGCCCCAGACACCGGCCACGCCCTGCTCAGCTAAGCCTTTGTAAATTTGCCAGAACCAGTCGCGCGCCTTAGGGTTAAACACGTCAATTAAGCCGGTATTACCAAAATAAAAATCGAAGGTTTTTGGTTTGCCATCCAGTCCCGGCGCAATGGCACCGGCGTCTACGGCCTCTTGCCAACGTTTGGAGCTGGTCAGCACAAAGGGCTCGGTGACTAAAATGGTGTTAATGCCATCGGCGTTAAGATCGGCCAGCATCTTCTCTGGCTGCGGGAAGGCGTTGCTGTCCCAGGCCAGGTTGCCCATATGGCCCTGAATGTCCGGGCCAAACCAATACAGATCGATGACTAAAGCATCCAGCGGTAGCTGCAAGTCGGCAAAGCGTTTTACCACATCACGCACCTCGGCTTCATTGCGATAACCAAAGCGCGAGGCATAATTACCCAGCGTCCAGCGCGCCGGTAGCGGCGGCTTGCCGGTTAAGCGGGTGTAGTTGTCGATAATCGCCGGGTAATTATCGCCTGCCACCAGCACATAGCTGCTGCGGCCACCCTCGGCACTAAATTGCATCACATCAGCCTTGGTTGCGCCTAAATCGGCTTCACCTTTGGCGCTGTTATCAAACAGCAGCAAATACTTATTGCTCGACAGTACGGCTGGCAGGCTAAAGTACATCTGGCTTGACTCGGTGCTGTAGCCATAATGCGCTTTGTTATACAGCGGGAATTTATGGCCACGGCGGTCCATGCCCAGCACGCGCTGGCCACCGCCTAACAGCTTCTCACCAGCGGTTAGCGCAAAGCGAAAACCATGGTTGCCGTCTTGCTTAAAGTAACCTTGCTGTTCGGCCAACAGCAGCTCCTCGCCGCGATGATAGCTAAGTTGCAGTGGTGCCTTGGTAATGGCCACGCTCAGGCTGGTGCTACTGATGTGTAAACTATCGTCGCTTTCAGTAAGGTTAAGCGTCAGCGGCTGTGGTTGCTGGCTAATGCTAAACGACGGCAGCTGCTTTAGGCCGCTAGGCTGATAAAAGGCTTCCACCACATCATGCTGGTAAAACGTCAGGCTAACCTGGCCTTCATCGGTTTGAATATGCAGCGTATTACCATCGAGTTGATGGGCCTGATACTGCGCCGCCGCGCTAGCAAAAGCGCAGCAAAATGTCATTAACGCAAACACTAACTTCATGGCTGCAGCTCCAGAATAACTGAGGCCAGCGGGGCAAGTTCAACCGCCACTGTGCCCACGCCGTTGGTTACGCTAAGGCTATTTTCGCCGCCGTTTAGTTTGTCGCTTAGCCGGTATTGGCCATCGGCCAGCTGCCACTGACTGATAAGCGTAGCCGGTACGGTGAGGTTAAAACTGACCGCTGCTTCACTATTAAAGTGGCTGACAATCAGCAGCTTTTGCGCATCGCTATAGCGGGCAAACGCCAGCTGTTGCTCGCTGTAGGCCGTGCCTGCAGAGAGGTTAGCGCTATGCAGTTCGGTATAGCCGCCCATTAATGCCGGCGCGCTGGCGCTAAAGCTAAGCAGTTTTTCATAATAAGCGTGCAGCGCTTTAGCTTCAGCATTTAAGGCACCGCCATCAAACTTGCCATCGTTCATCCACTTTTGATGCTGCGGCACGCCCCAGTAATCAAAAATGGTGGTGCGGCTGGCTTTACCAAAGCCGGTGTCATTCGCACCCGGTTCGCCAACATGCTGGCCAAAGTACAGCATGGTCGGCGAGGTGCTGATGGTGGTAGATACCACCATAGCCGGTAGGCCTTTTTTCGCATCACCGGCAAATTCAGGCGCAGCAATGCGCTGCTCGTCATGGTTTTCTAAAAAGTGCAGCATATGATGCTCAATATCGGCCATTCGCTGCTGGGTTTCAACCAGCGCTGAGGTGGGTCCTTTGCCCTGCATCACCAGCTTTAAGCTATCGTAGAATTCCACCTTGTCGTACAGGTAATCCATTTTGCCAAGCTTCAAGTAATCGCGATACAAGTGCGGCTGATACACCTCAGCCAGTAAAAAAGCGTTAGGGTTAGTCTGTTTAATGTGCGAATTTAAATAGCTCCAGAACTCGACCGGTACCATCTCAGCCATATCGTAACGAAAACCGTCAACGCCTTTGGCCAGCCAATACTGGGTAATATCGCGGAATTTAAGCCAGGAGTCTGGCACGTCCTTGCCTTGCCAGAAGGCATAATGCGCCGGCCAGTCTTTTTCAGCGTAATCGCTGGGCAGGCGGTCGAAGTCGTAACTGCCGTCTGGGCGCACGCCGTAATTAATTTTTACCGTTTCATACCAGTCATCAAAGGCGGGCTGGGCAGCGCATGAGCCATTGCCGGTCCACTTGGCCGGGTTTTCCAAAAATTTACCATCGGCGGCCGGATGCGCCTCGCCGCCCAATACCTGGTAATCCGCCGGCCACTGCGGCACGCTAAAGGCCTGGCCCGGTACATAGTAAAAGTTGTTATCGCGGGCATATTCAACACTGGTGTCGTCATTGGCGCCAAAATCACTGACGCCCGGCGGGTTTGACAGTGACTGATACTGACGCGCTACATGGTTGGGTACGATATCGATAAGTACCTTCATGCCATGCTGGTGGGTACGCGCTATTAACGCTTCAAACTCTGCCAGGCGGTTGGCCGGGTCGATGGCTAAATCGGGGTTCACGTTGTAGTAGTCTTTCACGGCATAAGGCGAGCCGGCGCGGCCTTTAATCACATCCGGGTCATCATGGCTGATGCCATAGGCGCTGTAATCGCGCACCAGGGCATGGTGTGGTACCCCGGTATACCAAATATGGCTAACGCCCATGGCTTTAATGGCGCTTAAGGCTTCAGGCGTAAAGTCGGCAAATTTACCGACACCGTTTTGCTCCAGCGTGCCCCAGGGAATATTGTTAGCATTCTGATTACCGAATAAGCGGGTAAATACCTGATACACCACCACTTTGCTATTCGCTGCCGGTGCTTCAACAGCTGGCTGATTGTCAGTTGCTATTGTATGGGTGGGGTCTGGTGCTTTGCCGCAAGCCAGCAACAGGCTGCCGGCAAGCGTTATAGTGATTAAGGTGGCTTTGTTGTGCATAGTCTACCCTGTGATGTTTTTAGCGCTTTTTGCCAGTGTATTACAGCTTGGTTGCCCGGTCTGCTGCATACGTATGCAACTGCCGGCCACGACCATGGTCGTATCGGGCTTTCTTTTGCCGTTAGTTACACTATGCTGTAACGATTCAACCGCTTAAGTCATTACGCCGGAGTGCACTTTATGCTGAATGTTACGCTGAAAAACAAAATGCTGCTGCTTGCTGTGCTGCCAATGCTTACTGTGGTGATGGCCCTGATGCTGCTGGTGTACAGCCAGATGCGTGCTATGGGCGAGCAAGAAATACAGCAATTTCGCAGTGATATGATGCAGGAAAAGCGAGAGGCGCTAGAACACCATGTCGCCATTGCCGTCACTGCGGTTGAACCCTACTTTCAAACAGCAAATCCCACAGAGCAACAACTGACCGATGCTAAAGCCGTGATGCGGGCGATGAAGTTCAGCGACGATGGCTATATGTTTGTTTATGACTTGCAGGGCGTTAACATTGTGCATGGCTCGAATCAGGCACTGGAAGGCCGTAATCTAATTGATTTAAAAGATCCTAACGGTGTGCTGCTGATCCGTGAACTGATTGACGCCGGTAAAAAAGGTGGCGGCTTTGTCGAATATATGTGGGATGAGAAAACCCGCGGTGGCTTAACACCTAAGCTGGGTTATGCCACGGCGATGTACAACAACCGCTGGATCCTGGGTTCGGGTTTTTATATTGATGATATAGACCGGCGCGTAGCCGAGCAGCAAATTGAAATAGATGCGCGCATTCGTGACACCCTGCTGATGATTTTTGGCAGTGCCGTGGTGCTGCTGGGGCTGGTGATCGTGCTGGCACTGTTTGTGGCAAACCTGGTGATAAAACCGCTGCATAATGCCTCTGCAGCGCTAATTAACATTGGCCAGGGCGAGGGCGATTTAACCCAGCGCTTACAAGTCGATACGGCTGACGAAGTGGGCGAGGTGGCGCGCGGCTTTAATGCTTTTGCACATAAAATTCAGCAGCTTATCAGCGAAGTGAAACAGGTGGTGACGGCGCTGAGCCATGCTGCCAGCACCATGCAGCAAATTGTGCAGCTGAGCGATAACGACGCCAGTACGCAAAAAGCGGAAACCACCCAGGTTGCCGCGGCGGTGTATCAAATGTCTACAGCCGTGCAGGAAGTGGCTACCAGTGCAGGTTTAGCGGCCAGTGCGGCGCAGGAAGCCGATAAAGAAGCCGCCGGTGGTCAGCACAGTGTGGCACAAACCATCAGCTCGATTAACAAACTGGCAGACGAAGTAAATAAAGCCGGTGATACCATTGAAAAACTGGGCGCCAACGCCGACCAGATTGGTTCAGTGGTCAATGTTATTCGTGGTATTGCCGAGCAAACTAACTTGCTGGCACTTAATGCTGCGATAGAAGCCGCTCGCGCCGGCGAGCAAGGCCGTGGTTTTGCGGTTGTTGCCGATGAAGTACGCACCCTGGCCACCCGTACCCAGCAGAGCACCAATGAAATTCAGCAGATGATTGATTTGTTTCAGCAAGGCACTAAAGAGGCGGTGGCGGTTATGCAGCGCGGCCGTGAGCAATCACTGCAAACGGTGGCGCAAGCCGATCAGGCCAGTGAGTCACTGCAAACCATTACCAAATCGGTCAGCACTATTACGCAAATGAACATTCAGATCGCCACCGCGGCCGAGCAGCAAACCGCCGTAGCGGCTGACATTAGCCGCAGTATTCACGAGATTGCCCAACTGGCTGATCAGGCAGCGAATAATGCCTCTGAACTGGCGAAATCGACCGGTGAGCTGACCGAGTTGGAGCGGCGCCTTAGTGGGCTGGTATCGCGTTTTCGGGTGTAAGCGCAATGGGCCGCAGTACAAACCAGCGGCCTGACTGCCACAGCAGATACAGCGACAGTAGCGGGAAAATCAGCGTTTGCAGTGCATAGACCACGATTAGCTGAATAAGCTTCTCGACCATATTGTCGGAGAAGCTTTTCATCGCGGAGAATAAATCATTGGCCTGTGCCGCCATTTGCTTAAGCCAGCTTAGTGAGCCTTGCTCGGTGCTAAGCGCCGGTTGCTCTGTGCGTTGCAATGCCGCGGTTTCCAGCTGTAATGCTGCTTCTGCCGCTTCACGTTGCGGGGTTAGCACCCAGTCAGACAAACCTGCTACGCCATAGGCTGCCAGCGGTATACCGATGCGGACGATCAGTAACAAGGCAATAAAGCCACGTAGCAAATAGCGGCAACTGCGCCGCCACGACCTTGGGCCAAGCAGGAACAAGGTCGCAGACACTAACACACCGCCACCAAACAAGGGCAATGCTGCCAGTTTGCCAAATTCGAGCAAAAATAACTGCAGGCCAATTGATGTCATCGCCACCACCATCACATCAGAGTAGCGAACCGCCATATCCTGCAAGGGCTTTAATAACTGGCCGGGCTTAACGCTGGCTACACCCACGCCGACTTCAGCTTCGGAAACAAAAGCAATGCCGCGGTCAATTAAACGGGCGGTAGCAAAAGAAGCACTGCTGAGCATTAAGCTGTGTTTTAGCGCGCTATGGGCTTGCTGATCCAGCGGCGACAGTAGCGGGTTAAGGATGCGTTGCTGCAGCACGCCTGAATAGGTTCCCAGCGCTAATGCCAGAAGGCAGGCGAGCAATGTCAGCAGGCGCTGGCCTTTGCTCAGTTTGGCTAACAAAGTCATCTGCGTCTCCACGTAATCCAGACTAATGCTATGTTAGGCCAGTATTAAGCAAAAACGTTGCAAAGTCAGTTTTTCAGTAAAATCAGCACCGTACCCAGTACGGTAAGGCTTGCGCCCAGCCAGGCACCTAAAGCCGGGCTGCGTTTGTATACCAGCCACAACAGAGGTAATACCATGACGGGGCTGACAGAAGACAAGATCGCCACCATGCCGGCATCACCGTGTTTTAATGCCTGTAGAATTAATGTCATGCCCAGCACCATGGACAGCGCAGCATTGGCGACAACCAGTAACAATACTTTTTTTGTCATTGGCAAATAAGCTCTGGCAACGCGAAAGCCCAGCATAAAGATCAGCTGGTGTAGCACAAAGGCGGTGCTCATACGCACGGCGCTGGCCGACACAGCATCAATATCGGTCTCCATCAGCGGTTTTAACATCAGGGTGGCAACAGCCTGACACAAGGCGGCCAATAAACCCAGCGCAACACCCGATTTAAGCTGGCTTTGGTTAGCTTCCCAGGCGTGCAGTTCGGTTTTGCGCTTGCCAAAGAAAATGGCGATCATCACACCGCTAACCAATAAGCTGCTGCCCGCTAAGGTCCAGCCCCACTGGGTTTCGCCGAAAAAAAAGTAGGCCAGAACAACGGAAAACACACTATGGGTGGCAAAGAGTACACCGGCGCGGCGCGGGCCGAGGCGGTTCATGGCGGCAAATAGTGCGGTATCGCCGACAAAAATGCCAATAACGCCGGACAGCACCAGCACACCCAGGCTATCGACTACCAGCGTCGCCCAACCGCCGGTCACGGCGGCTATTAGCCAGAGCATCATAGCGGCACACAGCATACGCCAGCGGGTGAACGCAAAGGCACCTAAATGGGTAGAGGCGGTGGCGGACATCAGGCTGCCGCAGGCCCAGCAGGCGGCAGCGCATAAGGCTAGGTATTCGTAAGACAAGGCAAGACAGCAGCTGATCACAAGATGGCGGTATTATACGTCAGCCGCCGGCAGTGTAAGAGACTATTCTGTTCTAAGTTAGCGCTTTCTCGGTATCCAGGCCCAGGTCATTTTAGCGTTGACCGGTTCAATACCGGCGCTGTCGGTAATGGTAACTGCGACGGTGACTTCGCCTTTGTCTTCACTATGCATGGCGGCGATTTGCTCAGCCGTTAAGGTGGCCACAGCGGTTAAATCACCGCTGGAGCGCTTAATGTAATCAATCTGCATTTGTTTTAGCAGCGGCAGCTTACTATCAGGCAGGTGAATGCCGACTAAAAAGCCGGTGGCAGACTCGGCCAGCAAGCCTGTAGCAGCAGCGTGCACCGAACCGATGTGATTTTGTGCCTTCTTGCGGTTTTTCAGCCGCAGCACCGAGCGGTTACCTTTTAGTTCCAGCACTTCAACGCCAGCGGTACCGGCAAACTTAATCACCCGACCAAACACCGTACTTAAGGCAAAAGCCCGCATAAAGCCAGGCAGCTGATAGCATTTACTGACAATACGCTGCAGTTTATTAGGTTGTATCTGACTCATCATGGTCTGACCTGTTAGGGTTTTGCGCACTATGCCAAGTGCAGGAGGCAAAAGCAAGGTACAACAGTTGAATTAAAGTGGCCAGGCGAGTAGGAGTAGTGGAATCGCCAGCACGGTGATCAGCAGCTCCAGCGGCAGGCCCAGCCTCCAGTAATCGCCAAAGCGAAAGCCCCCGGGACCCAGAATGAGCGTGTTATTCTGATGCCCGATGGGAGTAAGAAACGCGCAGGATGCACCAATCGCCACCGCCATTAAAAAGGTATCGGCGTTTACTTGCAACGCAGTAGCTGTGCTGATCGCAATAGGGCACATCACTGCCGCCGTTGCGGCATTGTTCATCACATCGGATAGCAGCATGGTGATTAGTAAAATCAGTACCAGCGCTATAATCGCACTGTCCTGCGCCAGGTTTTGCAGTAAAAATACTGCAATCAGATCGGCGGCCCCGGTTGAGGCCATGGCGCCGGCAACCGGCAGCAGCGCGGCCAGTAACATGATGACCGGCCAGTCGATGGCCTGATAGACGCTGCTAACAGGCAGGGTTTGTAGCAACATGGAAACCAGCACCGCCAGGCTAAACGCCACTGCCGCCGGCAGCAAGCCGGTAGCCGAGCAGACAATAGCGCCCAGCATAATACCACCGGCTTGCCAGGCTTTTTTACGATTAGGGATGCGCAGCTCCCGCTCAGCCAAAGGCACGCAGTTGTTGTCGGCGGCAAATTCAGCGATAGCTTCAGCCGGGCCTTGTAACAGCAGTAAATCGCCAGAGCGCAGTGCTACTTTGCGCAGTCGTTTAACTGATTGCTGGCCCTGGCGGGACAGCGCCAGTAAATTCAGACCATAGCGGGTGCGCAGCATTAAATCACTGGCCGAACGCCCACTCAGTGGTGAGCCGGGTAACACTACCAGCTCACCTAGCGTGATCTCGGCATTATTATCGTTAGTGTTATTGTCGTCAGCTGAGGTATCTTTAGCACTGGCTTCCTGCTCGTCTGAGGCATCTTTACTATTTAAATCAACCGCCTCTTCCAGCGTTAAATCGAATAAGGCTAACAGCTCAGTCAGGGCAGCGGCTTCAGCTTCAATCAGCAGAATATCATCGGCCAGCACTTTGCGGTGTGGGTTGGCGGCAATTAAGCGGATGTCTTTTCGCACCAAACCGATAATCTGCGCGTCTATCTCGGCGGCTTCGCGCTCAATCTGCAGGATGCTTTTGCCTGCTACCTTGCTGTTGCTGTTTACCCGCACCTCGGTAATGTAAGCGCCGGATTCAAAGCCATCACCGTTCGGTGTTTTCCGTGCTGGCACCAAGTAGCGGCCGAGCAAAGATACCAGCATGATGCCTGCCAGTGCCACCGGGATACCCACCAGGCTAAAATCAAACATGTTAAAAGTGGCAGTGGCGCTGTCGTTGCGAAAGCCTGACACGATTAAATTCGGCGGGGTGCCGATAAGGGTTGTCATACCGCCTAAAATGGTACCAAAGGCTAAAGGCATCAGTACCTGCCCCGCGCTGAGCTCAAGCCGTCTGGCCAGTTGTATTGCCACCGGCATCAGCAGCGCCATGGCACCGACATTATTCATAAAGGCGGACAGCGCCGCGCCCAGCGACACCAGGGTTAAAATACTGATATTGCGACCGGCTTTGGCCGGCATTACCCGCCGGGTTAAGGCGTCTACCGCGCCGGTACGTTGCAAGGCAGCACTAAGAATTAACACGCAAGCGACCGTTACCACCGCCGGGTGTGCTAAACCGGAAAACGCCTGTTGTGGGGTGATAAGGCCACACAGCATGGTGGCCATCAGCGCTATGCCGGCAACCACATCATGGCGCCAGCGGCCGGACAAAAACAGCGCCACTGTGATGGCTAAAATAGCCAGAATTAACCCTTGTTGTTGTGCCATCCAGTGCTCTCTTTTGGTAAAAGGGAGTACGCCGGTTTAGTGGCGCTTTAGTGCTCAGTATATGCCGGATGACAGATAACGATCGCCGCGGTCACAAATAATCGCCACGATAACGGCATTAGCATGCTGCTCGGCCAGTTTAACCGCTGCGTGCACGGCACCACCTGAGCTGACACCGGCGAAAATGCCCTCTTCACGTGCCAGGCGGCGCATGGCGGTTAGCGCATCGTCCTGGGCAATATCAATGATCTGATCAACCCGGCTTTTATCGAAAAAGCCCGGTAAATAAGCCTCCGGCCAGCGGCGAATGCCGGGGATACTGGCGCCCTCAGCCGGTTGCAGGCCGACAATCTGAATTGCCGGGTTTTGTTCTTTCAAATAACGCGATACACCCATAATGGTGCCGGTAGTGCCCATGCTGCTGACAAAATGGGTAATTTGCTGCTGACTTTGCTGCCAGATTTCCGGCCCCGTGCTGGCATAATGCGCTGCCGGATTGTCCGGGTTGTTAAACTGGTCCAACACTATGCCTTTGCCGTCAGCCTGCATTTGCAAGGCGAGATCGCGCGCGCCTTCCATACCTTGCTCTTTAGTCACTAAAATCAGTTCAGCGCCATAAGCACGCATACCGCTTTTTCGCTCTTCGGTGGCGTTGTCCGGCATAATCAGCGTCATCTTGTAGCCTTTAATCGCCGCCGCCATCGCCAGCGCTATACCGGTATTGCCGCTGGTGGCTTCAATAATGCGATCGCCGGGCTTAATGGTGCCGCGTTTTTCAGCCTGCACTATCATATTCAGCGCCGGCCTGTCTTTCACCGAACCCGCCGGGTTATCGCCTTCCAGCTTAAGCAACACAGTGCTGTTGGTATGCGCTGCCATACGTTGCAGTTTCACTAAACGGGTATTACCAATTTGACTGTCGATACTGGCAAAGGTCATAAGGTCACCGATAGATATATTAGGCTTTACTTAAGCGCATAAGGTTATCACAAATCACCGCTGCAGCGATGCCGACATTCAGTGACTCTGCATCACCAAAGGCCGGAATGGTAATTTTACGGCTGATTACCTGTTCAAGCTCAGGGCTAATCCCATTGGCTTCGTTACCCAGCACAATAAAGCCGCCGCTAGCACTGAGTTTTAGCTGATGCACCGACTCACCGCCTAAATAAGCGCCGTACACCGGCAGCGTAGCCTGTGTCAGCAGCGGCTGTAGCACTTGGTAATGCAGTTGTACGCGTAAAAATGAGCCTTTAGCCGCGGCGATGACTTTAGGGTTATAACAGTCGGCGGTGTCGGGCGAGCAAATAATATGCTTGATACCGTACCAGTCGGCAATGCGGATAATGGTGCCCAAATTGCCCGGGTCGTTAATTTGATCCAGCACCAGCACAAAGCCGTGACTGGGCGGCACAAAATCGCTGTGGGCTGGCATTTTTACTACTGCCAGCGCGGCATCATTACTGCTGAAGGTGCCTGCTTTTACCAGCTCGTCGGCACTGCAGGGCTGCACCAGTGCAGCGGTTTTTACTTGCTGCGGGTAGTGCTGTAAGAAGTTATCGGTGGCAAATACCGCCTCAACCTGCCAGCCGGACGCCAGCAGTTCCAGCACCGCCTTTTCGCCTTCGACAAAAAACAGCTGTTCAGCTTTGCGGTACTTTTTTTGCTGTAAGGAGCGGACAAGCTTGCTCCATTTTTGGCTGATCATTTCGCAAATACCTGTTTGCCGTTAACAAAGGTTTGCTCTACTTCTACCCGCCATAGCTGCTCAGACGGAATAGTGTAAATGTCGCGGTCGACAAGAATAAAATCAGCCCAGCTGCCGGGGGCTAAAGTCCCCATACTGTCATCCTGAAAGGCGCCATAAGCGGCATCCACGGTAAAAGAGCGCAGCGCTTCGGTTAGGCTGAGCTTTTGCTCGGGCAGCCAGCCACCTACCGGCTGATTATCCTGACTCTGGCGGGTAACCGAGGCATGAATACCGTGAAAGGCGTTGGCCAGTTCTACCGGGAAGTCAGAGCCGCCGACAATAATGCTGCCCTGATCAATAAAGCTGCGCCAGGCATAGGCACCGCGTAACCGTGCGACACCTAAGCGGTCACCGGCCATATTTTTATCCGAGGTAGCATGCACGGCCTGCATGGCCGGCAGCACATGCAGTTTGGCAAAGCGCGGGATATCTTTCGGCGAGACGATTTGCGCATGTTCGATGCGGTGGCGGCTTGCAGCACGTTGATCTTCTGGCACTAGTTTCTCAAAGCGGTCCAGCACCAGCCGGTTGGCTAAATCACCAATGGCGTGCACATTGGTTTGAAAACCGGCGGAAATCGTCATTTGCATAATTTGCGTTAGCTGGTCCGGCTGTGTGACTAATAAGCCTTTTTGGCCAGGCTGGTCGCTGTAGGGCTCGATTAATGCTGCACCGCGGCTACCCAGAGCGCCGTCACCGTAGATTTTTACTGAGCGGATATCTAAAAAATCCTCTGGGTCATCGATAATGCCGGCCTTGAGCCAGTCTGGCAGCTGTGGGTCGCGTGCCGACAGCATAGGGTAAATACGCATCGGTAGTTTTTGCTCAGCCGCCAGTTGCTGATACAACTTGACAGTATCGGTATCAACACCGGCATCGTGCACACTGGTAATGCCCAGTGCCAGCAGGTGGTCAAAAGCTGCGTTAAGCGCGCGTACTTTGGCTGCGTTATCCGGTGTGGGGATATGTTGCTCAACCAGTAGCATGGCATTGTCAATTAATACACCTGTGGGGTTGCCTTTGGCATCGCGCACTATCTCGCCGCCTGGTGGATCTATGCTGTCTTTGGTGATGCCGGCCAGCGCCAGGGCTTTACTGTTGGCCCAGCCGGCATGAGCATCGATACGTTCCAAATAAACCGGTTTATCGCTAATGGCTTCATCCAGGCTGGCGCTGCTGGGAAAGCTATTGGTAGGCCACAGTACCTGGTTCCAGCCGCGGCCAACAATCCAGGGCGCGTCTTTGTTAGCGTTTGCAAATGCAGCCACGCGCGCTACCGCTTCTTGCTCACTTTGGCTGCCGCGCAGCTCTACCTGCGCCAGGTTTTGCCCCAGCCCCAGCACATGGCCGTGGCCGTCAATTAAACCGGGTAACAGGGTTTTGCCCTGACCGTTAAGCTGTTTCGCTTCGGGGTACTTTGCTAACAGGCTGTTATCACCCCGTGCCAGCACTTTGCCGCTTTCATCGTCAAACACCAGCACACTGAACTGCTGCAGCTGGCGCTGGCTGTCAAAACCATAACCCTTGATCTCAGACACGACCACAGGGGCGGCAGTTAAACTACAACTGAAGATGGCACTCGCCAGGCTGGCAACACGAAACATAACGGTGGATCCCTGTTTGAATTTTGCTGAACTATAACAATAAACTGGCTAACAACAAAACGGCGCCAGGGTAAGTGGCGCCGCTTCTAGGTTAGTTGGCTGTAGCCTGTTCGATACGCTCACGCGTGTCGGGGTGGGTGCTAAGATACTTCAACAGCACGCTGCTTTGCTCGCCATCATTGCCATGGCTGGCAAGTAAGGCTGCCATTGCATCGGCAAAGGCCTGCGGCGATTTACCCAGCGCGGTCAGTTTAGCAATAGCAAACTGGTCGGCCTCGCGCTCCATATCGCGCGAAAAGGCGTTTTGCAGCAGCACTGAGCCAGATCCTAGCAACAAGTCGGCCACGCCCTCGGGGTTGCCAAACACAATACCGATCACCAGTGTGGCCCCCAATGACTGGGCGATTAACCGCACGCTATGCTGGCCTTCGACATGACCAATTTCGTGCAGCAAGACCGCCAAAATGGCATCGGGTTGATCTTTTAGCAGGCTGACCAGCTGATCAGTAATCACCACAGTACCATCGGGCAGCGCAAAGGCATTGGCGCCGAAAAAGTCTGACTTAAACAAATGCAACTGATACTGGCGCTGTTCCAGTGAAAGTTGGTTTAACGCCATCTGCCAATGGTAGCGCACCATGGCTTGCTGCTCTGCGGGTAACTCAGTCGGCGCTAAGGTGGTTTTTTGCAAACTGTAAAAGGTTTGCCGGCCCATTTGCTGTTTTACACTGTCAGGTACCAGTGGCACGGCAGCGCTGGCCAGCATTGGCATTAAATCGACAATGATCCACCACAGCAGCAAGGGCGAGAGCAGTAGCGCCGCCAAAATGGATAACTTATGGCTTTCCAGCCGCTCTGCCAGTGCGCTGCGTTTAGACAGCCGCGGCCAGCGATAACGGCTATCGCTGGGCACGAAAACAGCACCGTCACGCAAACGCAGCTCTACCGCCAGACCAGGCACGGCAATGCCAAAGCGATAGTCGTCCGTGCCGGCCTGTGCCAGCAGAGTTTTGTTATCGCTGCTGCGGATAAGCAGCATGCCCTGCGGGCTAAGTTCAGCCTCGGCAGCATGTAGCGTGCTGCTGCCGGCAAACTGGAACTGGCCCTGAACAAAGGTTGTGTTATGCATTATGCCAGTGACACATCGACATCAAACAGGCCAGCGGCTTCCTCACCAAAGGCGTTACTGTCTTGCTGCACTTCGTCAACCAGGCTGTCGATCGCCGGATAAACCGCAACGGTCGTTACACTGGCCAAATAGGCGGCTTTGCGGATCTTAGTCCAGGGGTAGGCCAGACCCAGGGTAACAATAATGGCCAACAGGTTAGATAAAATCAGCCAGGCATAGGGAATAACCTGCATTTCCGACTTAAATTTGGCTACGCCCGGCAGTTCTGTGCGCCCAAACAGGTGGTTACGGATCATGCTCTGATAGATAGCACCGCTTAGCGCGAAGCCAACGAAGTATAAGGCGAACATCACAACTGAAATCAGCACGGCCACAGCACCGCGTCCGGCTGTACTGTCAATGCCATTCCCTACAGTCGCTGCGGCAATAAACCCGATAATCGCAGCGACGATACCAATAACAATCGCCAGACCCATAATGGCGGCAAAGGCAACCAGGGCGGCAATATAGTATGAGCTGGTGTCTGTATTCACTTGCAGCTTTTTACCACCAAAACTGATGTTGCTACACAGATACTGGTCTATTTTTTTCAGCGCCCACGGCATGGCCAGATACAACGTAAAGACCGACAGTACCGGCAATAACACAAAGTATTTTAATGCGCCCAGGTAGTTACCATGAAAAGCAAAGCGCACATTGCGGTAGCTGGTCATACGCATATTAAATTTCATGCTTTGTACAATCAGCCAGGGTGACAGCAGCATAAACGGCAGTGCCAGCAGCAAGGCGGCTTGTGGTGATAAAGAAGAAAGGGCAAAAAACAGCGCAAAGATAATAACGGCAATAATTCGGCCTTTTAAAATTTGTATTGGGCTGGCCAGATAACGAAATGGCTGGTTATCAATGCGGGTATGGCCATAGAAATACTGGTTAGTACGTACTTTGGCCCAGGCACTGTAAATGCCCAGCGTAACGATACTTAGCAGCAGGTTAACGATCCAGATACCAAAAAACTCACCGGCCTGACCGCTAAATGCGACCTTACCTACCCGGGGTTGCGTCGGGCTGGTTATATTATTCTCCATAGTACAGCTTCCTTATTGTTATGTTGATGTAAAACAAGGCCGGATTATACCGATAAAACCACCATAAAGTGCAACGAATATTTATTAAAACGTTAAAAGAAATAGCGTTGAATATTCAATGCCACTGTATAAACGCTCGCTCAGGTTATTACCCCGCCATTAGCCAGTTTTGCCGGGTTAAGCAGGGCCTCAAGCTCAGTGCGGCTATAGCCGGTATGCTCTTGTGCAACGTCCAGTATTGGCCGCTGCTGTTGGTAGGCTTGTTTGGCAATGTCGGCCGCTTTGCTGTAGCCAATCAATGGATTAAGCGCAGTGACCAAGACAGGGTTAAGTGCCAGCGCTTTGGCAATGTTGGCTTCATTTACGCTAAAACCGGCAATAGCCTGCCCGGCCAGGGCGTTACAGCCATTGGCGAGTAGCTCTATGCTTTGCAGCAGGTTATACGCCACCAGCGGTAACATCACATTCAGTTCAAAGTTGCCGCTTTGGCCTGCGATAGTGATGCTGGCGTCATTGCCGATCACCTGAGCACACAACATAGCAACCGCCTCCGGGATCACCGGGTTAACTTTGCCTGGCATAATGGACGAGCCTGGCTGCAGCGCCGGTAAACTGATTTCTGCCAGGCCCGCCAGGGGGCCGGAGTTCATCCAGCGTAAGTCATTACACAGTTTCATCAGGCTTACCGCTAATACCTTTAACGCACCGGACGTGGCAACCGCGGTATCCTGGCTGCCAATTGCACTGAAATAGTTATTTGCCGGGCGAAACGGCTGGCCGGTCAGTGCTGACAGTTCCTGACAAAACAGCAAAGCAAAGCCGGGAGCTGCGTTAACGCCAGTGCCAACGGCAGTGCCGCCCTGTGCCAATTGCTGCAGGTTGTGCTGCTGCGTTAACAATGCCTGTTCTGCCGCCGCCAGTTGCGCTTGCCAGCCACCTAGTACCTGTGCAAAGGTAACGGGCATGGCATCCATCAGATGGGTGCGGCCCGTTTTGACGATATGACCAATTTGCTGGCTTTTTTCAGTCAGTGTGCGTTGTAACCGTTGCAGTGCTGGCAGCAGCTGCTGCTCCAGCGCCAGGCTGGCACTAATATGAATGGCTGTGGGTATGCTGTCATTACTGCTTTGGCCCAGATTAACATGATCGTTAGGGCTGACACGGCTGTCCAATTCACGGCTGGCCAGAGTGGCCAGTACTTCGTTGACATTCATGTTGCTGCTGGTGGCTGAGCCGGTCTGAAACACATCCAGCGGGTAGTGCTGCATATCGGTCTGCACCAGCTGGTTTTGTGCCGCGTGAATAATGGCATCGGCAATCGAAGGTGGCAGTACCCCCAATTGTCGGTTTGCCAGCGCTGCAGCGTGTTTTAGCAGTAACAAGGCCTGAATAAAACGCTGCGGCAGTTTTAACGGGCTTAAGCGAAAGTTTTGCCGGGCGCGCTCAGTTTGCGCCTGATACAGTGCGGATACCGGGACTTCCAGTGGCCCCATGCTGTCGTGCTCAGTTCTGGTGTTCATCAGCTGGCTCCTGTTTGTGCTGCTGGTTTAGCAAGCTTAGTTTTTGCGGTAAACAAGGCGTTTTTTACGGCAAAGTACCGCGGGTTAAGTCTATGAATGACGTACTGTTAATAGACATTTTTGCCAGATACCGGTATAAATATTGCTGAAAAACCGGAAAGATTCACACCCGACAAACTGATTTTCACCCCACCCATTGTAGCAAAGGCACTCTGTCTTCTATGCTTGGTTCACTGCCTATGCACATCAACGACTTAATCATCGGCATTAAGACAGCGGGCTGAAGGTCGGTAAGGTTAACCTAGAAAAGGATATGCGACAGCTATGACACTCTTGTGGATTTTACTTCTGCCGCTACTGGGAAGCCTGGTTCCCGTACTGACGGCCCGCTGGAGCCGCAGTGCCTGCGCTCTGGCAACAGCCATTCCGCCTTCTGTTGCTCTGATGTTGTTGCTTTATCATAGCAGTACCATTTTAGACGGCGGCAGTGTCAGATTTTTCCTTTCGTGGATCCCGCTGCTGGGGCTGGATATCACCATTATTCTTGACGGCCTGGCCTTTATGTTTGGCTTGCTTATTTTAGGCATTGGTTTGTTGATTATTTTGTATGCGCGTTACTACTTATCTGAACGCGACTCGATGCCGCGGTTTTATGCCTATTTAATGCTGTTTATGACAGCCATGCTCGGCATAGTGTTGTCGGGTAATTTGCTGCAACTGTGGCTGTTTTGGGAGCTAACCAGCATCAGCTCCTTTTTACTGATCAGTTTCTGGTGGCACAAAGCTGAAGCCCGGCGCGGTGCACGTATGGCGCTTACGGTAACCGGTGCCGGTGGTTTGGCGTTGTTAGCGGCGTTTTTACTTATAGGCCAGGTAGTGGGTAGCTACGATTTACAACAGGTGCTGGCCAGTGCTGAGCTTATTAAACAACATGCCTGGTATCCGGTAATTTTGGTGCTGTTTTTGCTGGGGTGCTTTACCAAGTCGGCGCAGTTTCCGTTTCATTTCTGGTTACCCAATGCCATGGCTGCACCCACGCCGGTAAGTGCTTACTTACACTCGGCTACCATGGTAAAAGCCGGTATCTTTTTATTAGCGCGATTTTACCCTGCCTTGTCCGGCACCGAACTGTGGTTTGTGTTAGTGAGCGTAACTGGCCTTGCTACCTTGTTGCTCGGTGCTTATCTGGCGCTGTTTAAGCATGATTTAAAAGGCTTGTTGGCGTACTCCACCATCAGTCACCTGGGTCTAATTACCTTGCTATTCGGTATGGGCACCGATTTAGCTGCCGTGGCTGGCTTATTTCACATCATTAACCATGCCACTTTTAAGGCGTCGTTGTTTATGGCTGCCGGTATTATTGACCATGAAACCGGCTCGCGTGATATGCGCAGGCTCAACGGCTTATGGCAGTTTATGCCGATCACCGCGACGCTGGCGATGGTGGCCGCTGCCGCCATGGCCGGGGTGCCGCTGTTAAATGGCTTTTTATCGAAAGAAATGTTCTTTGCTGAGACGTTGCACCAACACTTGTTGGGCTCGTTGTCTTGGGTCATCCCGGTACTGGCGACCGTGGCGGCGGTGTTTTCTGTGGCCTACTCAATGCGCTTTATCCACGATGTATTTTTTAATGGCCAACCCAAGGGCTTAACCAAAACGCCACATGAGCCTCCACGCTACATGCGGGTGCCGGTAGAAGTGCTGGTAGCGCTGTGTATTTTGGTTGGCCTGTTTCCCGGCTATCTGATCGGTGATTTGTTACAGGCCGCCTCTGCTGCAGTGCTACCTGGCGATGTGCCAAGCTATAGCCTGGCGATTTGGCACGGTTTTAATCTGCCATTATTGATGAGTGCGCTGGCGCTGGTGGGCGGCATTGTGATTTACGTTAACCGCAAGCACTTATTTGATTTTCAAAATACCCTGCCAGATGTCGATGCATTGAATAGCTTTGAGCGCTCAGTAAAACGTTTTGCCGAGCGTTGTGGCCGTATTTACCAATGGCTGGACAGTGGCTCGTTACAGCGTTACATGACATTGACGCTGCTTAGTTTTGTGATTTTAGCCGGCTTACCTTTGACCGACCTGGTTATCTTATGGGGCGGGCGAGAAGAGCTGCCAATAGACGCTGTTAACGCCACGGGTGCCGTGATGTTGCTGATCGCCGCTTTTGCTACCGTGCTGTGGCACCGTAAACGTGTCGTCGCGCTGCTGATGATTTCTGTGGTTGGGCTGATGGTGTCTATCGCCTTTACCCGTTTTTCTGCGCCTGATTTAGCGCTTACCCAGCTGTCGGTTGAGGTAGTGACCATTATTTTGCTTATGCTGGCGCTGTTTTTCCTGCCGCATAAAACACCGAAGCAATCGGAATCATCGCGGGTGGTGCGTGACTTAAGTATTGCCAGCATGGTCGGGGTGATCATCGGTAGTTTAAGTTATGCATTAATGACCCGGCCCTTTAATACCATCTCTGACTATTTTATTGCCAATGCCAAAATCGGTGGCGGCGGTACTAACGTGGTTAATGTGATCCTGGTGGATTTTCGCGGCTTTGATACCATGGGCGAGATCGCTGTATTGGGCATTGCCTCACTGGGTATTTTTAAACTGCTGACTCGCATACCGCTGTTTAAACCCAGCAGCGATGGTGAGGGCCGACCCTGGGCATTAGAGCGTCACTCATTGTTGCTGTCCACCGTGTCACAAAGTTTGTTGCCACTGGCCATCATGGTGTCGATTTATATCTTCTTCCGTGGCCATAACTTACCGGGCGGCGGCTTTATTGCCGGCTTAGTCACTGCAGTGGCGATTATTCTGCAGTATATTGCGCAAGGGGTAGACTGGGTTAAAGCCCGTATGAACGTTGAGTATCAGCGCGTAGTCGCAGTAGGTCTGATGATTGCGCTGCTTACTGGCGTAGCCAGCTGGCTGTTTAACCGGCCGTTCTTAACCTCATGGTTTGATTATTTCGATGTTCCGCTTTTGGGCAAAATAGAACTTGCCAGCGCCATGGCGTTTGATTTGGGCGTTTATGTCACCGTAGTGGGCTCCACCTTACTGATCCTGGCGAGCCTGGGTAAAATGACCACAGCGCACCGGCCGGTGCATAAGGAGACCATCTGATGGAAACTCTGTTTGCATGTTGTGTTGGCTTTTTAAGCGCCTGCGGCATTTTCCTCATGCTGCGCGGCCGTACCTTTCCGGTCATGCTGGGGCTGACCATGCTGTCTTATGCGGTAAACCTGTTTATTTTTGCTTCAGGCCGCTTAACGTTGCGTGGCGCAGCGGTACTGGGTACCAGTGAGCAATACGCTGATCCTCTGCCGCAAGCCTTAGTGTTGACTGCCATTGTGATTGGCTTTGCCATGACCGCGTTTTTGGTGATTTTAGCGATTCGGGCGCGGGCAGATTTAGGTAATGACCATGTTGATGGCAAATTGCCTGATGCCGATGTAGTTAAAAAGGAGAGCCGTTGATGTGGCATTTAATTACGGCACCGGTGCTGTTGCCGATGTTTACCGCGCTGCTCATTATGCTGCCGCCTATCCATTATTCACCAAACCGGCGTCGTTGGGTCAGTATGATATCCAGCGCCATTCAGCTGATGCTGGTAGTGCTGTTACTCATGCAGGTGCAACAGCAGGGGCAGCTCCATTACGCTATCGGTAACTGGCAGGCGCCTTTCGGTATTATTCTGGTGGCAGATACTTTGTCTGTGGTGCTGGTGTGTTTAACATCATTCCTGGCATTAGGCGCCATTTGTTATGGCAGTGCCGGTGAAGATGAAAAAGGCTCGTTTTTCCATCCACTATTTCAGTTTCAGGTGATGGGTATTAACGGCGCTTTTTTAACGGGTGACTTATTTAACCTGTTTGTGTTTTTTGAGGTATTACTGATTGCCTCCTATGCGTTGTTAATTCATGCCGGTGGCAAGAACAAAACGAAAGCTGCTGTGCATTATGTCGTGCTAAACCTGACGGGCTCGGCCATCTTTCTTATCTCGCTGGCGGTGCTGTATGGCACAACAGGCACCTTAAATATTGCCGATATGGCGCAAAAAGTGGCGCAGCTGCCGGCATCTGATCTGATGCTGGTTAAATCCGGCGCCCTGATGCTGATGATAGTGTTTGCGCTAAAGGCTGCTGTGCTACCACTGCAATTCTGGTTACCGGCAACCTATGCTTCAGCTTCGGCGCCGGTAGCCGCGTTGTTTGCCGTGATGACCAAGATTGGCGTTTATGCGCTGCTGCGGGTGTATACCACCATTTTTGGTAACGAGGCAGGAGAGTTGTCGGGGATCGCTGCAGACTGGCTACTACCTGCCGGTTTAGCCACTATTGCGTTGGGTGCTATTGGTGTTATGGCCAGCCAGGATTTTCGTAAACTGGTGGCGAATCTGGTGCTGCTGTCCGTAGGTACCCTGGTGAGCCTGGTTGCATTACAAACCCAGCAGGCAGCCGCTGCGGCCTTGTATTATACCGTGCACTCTACGCTGGTAACGGCAGCGCTGTTTTTAATCGCGGATCTGATCGCAAATCAGCGCGGAAAAGCGGCCGACAGGTTGGTCTCCGGGCGTAAAGTGGTGCAGCCGGTGCTGCTGGGCATGATGTTTATGGTAGGCGCACTGAGTGTCGCCGGTTTGCCGCCGCTATCTGGCTTTGTTGGTAAGGTGATGTTGCTGCAGTCGGTGACTGACCCAAACAGCCGGCTCTGGTTGTGGGCCCTGGTGCTGGTCAGCAGTTTAGTGGTGATTATCGGCTTATCCCGTGCCGGTAGCACCTTATTTTGGCGGATTAGTGGTACTGACACTGTTGCTGAAACCGCTAAGCCATTGCAGGTATTTGCGGTCTGCTGGTTATTGTTAGCCAGCCCTTTGCTGGTGATTTTTGCTGGCCCGCTGACTGAGCTGTCGTTGCAGGCAGCGGCGCAACTGTATGACACTAAGACGTCAGTACAATTGATTTTAGGCCAGGAGGTGACGCCATGAGGTTTAAGCCGAAGTTTCGCTGGTTGCCTACGCCTTATCGCAGTGTGTTGCTGTTTGTCGTCTGGTTACTGCTAAACCAGAGCATTGAAGCGGTGCATGTGTTTTTTGGTCTGATACTGGCAATCGTTATTCCATTACTCACGTTGCGTTTTCGTAACCCTCAGCCACTGATTGAGCGGCCAATGCTGGCGCTGCGTTATATTCTGCGGGTGTTTGGTGACATTATTACAGCCAATGCCCAAGTTGCAGTGTTGATACTGGGGCCAAAGCAGCGGTTAAGCCCGGCATTTGTCAAAGTGCCGTTGGATTTGCAGCATGAATTGCCCATTACTATTTTAGCCAGTACGGTGTCGATGACGCCGGGCACGGTCAGCGCTGAAATTTACCCCAGTGTTGAGCAACTGCCTGAGGGCGAGCCCTTGCCGCAGCGTTGGCTGCTGATCCATGTGCTGAACCTGAAAGATGAGGCGCAGCTTATTGCCGAGATCAAACAGCGTTATGAAGCACCGCTGAAGGAGATTTTTCAATGCTAAATAATGTCATCATGTTGGTGTTTGCCATGATTAGCGTGGCGCTACTGCTGAATTTATGGCGCCTGCTGCGGGGGCCTAGTTTGCCAGACCGCATTCTGGCGCTGGATACCATGTATATCAACAGCATAGCACTGATTATTCTGTACGGTTTGTTGATGGGATCACCGCTGTATTTTGAGGCCGCTTTGCTGATTGCGATGTTGGGCTTTGTCAGTACTGTGGCGGTATGTAAGTTCTTGCTGCGTGGCGATATTATCGAATAGGAGCGGTTATGCAAAACTGGATCGAGTGGGCCGTGGCATTTTTTCTGTTACTGGGTGGCAGCTTCGTGTTAATCGGCTCAATTGGCTTAACCCGCATGCCTGACTTTTTTATGCGGCTGCATGGGCCAACCAAAGCAACCACCCTGGGTATGGGCGGCATTTTGCTGGGGTCAATTTTCTTTTTTAGCTTGTCAGGCGGCGTCAGTGTGCATGAGCTTTTAATTACCATCTTTTTGCTTATCACAGCGCCGATCAGCGCACATATGCTGATAAAGACAGCACTGCACCACAAATTAAAAGCGATAACTAAAACCAAAGGGCTGGATAATATAGCGCCGGCGCAAAGTAAGCAGCACAGCCGTAAACCCTTGCCATAGCGCGGTTTTGGGGCATTAACTTATTGCTCGTCAAAACCTTTATTGATTAAATCGATCACGGCGATAAGCGCCTGTTCAGCGTCATCGCCCTGGGTGCAGACTTCCAGCGTTTTTCCTTTACTACTGGCCAGCATTAACAGCGCCAATACACTGCTGGCATCAGCAGTTTTGTCATCTTGTACCAGCTCTATTTTGGCTTGAAACTGCTGACATAACTGTGCCAGTTTAGTGGCAGCGCGCGCATGTAAGCCGAGCTGATTAACGATGGTAACGGTTTGACGACATTGCATGAGTTACGCCTTGTGGTGACGCGATAGCTCACGGTGACGAACCTGCACGTCGTCGCGTGAACTGCGATAACTTTCGACCAGGCTTTCCACCATATACACAGAGCGATGCTGGCCACCAGTGCAGCCAATGGCTATGGTCAGATAACTGCGGTTATTACGCTCCAGCTGTGGTAGCCAGGTACTGATAAAGCTGTTAATTTGCCAGATGTATTTGGCTACAACGGGTTGTGCCGCCAGATAATCTTTTACCGGTTGGTCAAGCCCGGTGAGTGGCTTTAAATCAGGCTCCCAATGGGGGTTAGGTAAAAAGCGCGCGTCGAAGACAAAGTCGGCGTCTTTCGGGATACCGTATTTAAAGCCAAAAGACTCAAACAAAATCACCAAGCGGCCGGTTTTCTGGCCCAAAATGCGCTCACGCAGCTGTTCTGCCAGCTGATGCACATTCAAGTCGGTGGTATCAATATAGAGGTCGGCCCGGCTGGATATAGGGTCTAACAGCTGCTGCTCGCGCTGTATCGCTTCATCCAGCGACATGGCCTGATGCGACAGCGGGTGTAACCGGCGTGTTTCGCTAAAACGCTTAATTAAGCTGGCGTGATCGGCATCCAGGTAAAGAATGGTCAGGTCGAGTTTGCGTGGCAGGTAAGACAGAATCTCAGACAGCTCATTGGGGTCTTGTGGCAGGTTCCGCACGTCTATGCTTACGGCAACACGCTCATACTGCCCCATAACAGTGGTCGCCAGCGTAGGCAGCAAATTAACCGGAATATTGTCGACACAGTAGTAGCCTAGGTCTTCCATCACCCTCAGCGCGACAGATTTGCCTGAGCCGGAACGACCACTGACTACCAGCAGCTTCATTTGTCGGTATCCACTGTGCTGTAATCCACCAACAGCTTGTACAACTCCTGATTTGTCTGAGCATGGCGGATTTTTTTTGTGAGTTCTTTCTGGCTTAACAGCTTGGCGATACCCGCTAAGGTACTAAGGTGCGCCTGACATTGTTCTTCGGGTATTAAAATAGCGCAAAAAATATCTACCGGCTGATTGTCTATTGCATCAAAGGGGATGGCCTCTTTACTGACCACAAAGACCAGTACCGGCTGGGTCACGGACTTTAATTTGCCGTGCGGTATGGCGATACCGCCACCGATGCCGGTAGAGCCAAGCTTTTCCCGTGTCATCAGGGCTTCCAGGATACTGTACTCGGTCATGTCAGGCAGCTGTTGATGCGCCAGCTCGGCAATGTACTCGAGGATCCGTTTTTTGCTATTAAAAAGAACTGCACTTTTAGTGCAGTTCTCAGCAAGCATTGCAGTTAGATTCATCATGTCAGGTTAGTGTCGGGCTATTTTCTCTTTATGCTTAATCACCTGGCGATCGAGTTTATCTATCAGCTGGTCGATAGCGGCATACATATTTTCATCTTCAGAAACCGCAAAAACTTCACCGCCGTTCAGGTGGAGCTTGGCTTCAGCAATCTGTTTCAATTTTTCCACGTTTAGGATCACATGTACATTGTTTATATGATCAAAATGGCGTTCCAGCTTAGCAAACTTGCTGTCCACGTACTCTTTTAAGGCTTCAGTAATTTCAACATGGCGACCAGTTAGATTGATTTGCATAGACATATTCCTTCTTTTAGGCTTATTTACAGCAAGGTCTTGCGTTGATTTGACGGTGGAATAAACAGCGATTCACGGTATTTGGCAATGGTGCGTCGTGCTACGTTAATTCCTTGCTCCAGCAAAATATCGGCCATCTTACTGTCACTCAGCGGTTTGGCCGGGTTTTCCGCCGCCACTAATTTTTTAATAAACGCCCTTATGGCAGTTGACGAACATTCACCGCCACTCTCTGTACTAACATGACTGGAAAAAAAGAATTTAAGTTCAAAGATCCCTCTGGGTGTGTGCATATACTTTTGGGTGGTAACCCGGGAAATGGTGGACTCGTGCATGCCAACCATTTCTGCTACGTCATTCAACACCATCGGCTTCATGGCCTCTTCACCATGCTCAAAAAAGGCCTGCTGTTGTTGCACAATACAATTGGCCACTTTTAATAAAGTTTCGTTACGGCTTTCCAGACTCTTTAAAAACCATTTAGCCTCCTGCAGATGTGAACGTATAAACTGGCTGTCGGACGCATTTCGGGCTGTTCTTGACATCGCCGCGTACTGCTGGTTAATGCGCACTTTTGGCATCGCGTCCGGGTTTAGCTCAACCTGCCAGCGACCTTTTACCTTAGTCACACTCACATCCGGTATCACGTACTGCTGTTCTTGTCGTATCACATCAGCGCCGGGCCTTGGGTTTAAACTGTGGATCAGCCGCATCACTTCTTTCAGTTCATCCTCTTTGAGTTTAGTCACCCGCATCAAAGAACGAAAGTCACGATTGGCTAAAAATTCAGTGTGGTCTCGGATCAGGCTTTGCGCCTCACTGAGAAAGGGAGTGGCCGGATCGAATTGACGTAGCTGTACCAACAAACACTCCTGCACCGAACGGGCACCTACGCCAACCGGGTCAAATAACTGAATGCGTTTGATTACGGCTTCTACTTCATCGGCTTCTACCTCTGGCAAGCCGAGTGAGTCGAGAATATCTTCGCAGCTGATGGTTAATAAGCCATTGTCATCGATGGCTTCAATAATAATCTCGGCGATGGCGCGGTCGGTGTCAGTAAAGGGTGTAAGCTGCATTTGCCAGCGCAAATAATCCTGCAGGGTTTCACTGGTTTCACCCTGATAGACATAATCGTCATCCGGATTGCCGGCGCTACCGGCACTGACCGGTTCTGCACTAACCAAATCATCCCAGTTGTTGTCCAGCGGTAAGTCTTCCTGAATATTTTGCTCGGTCATCGCCTCGCTGCTGTCAGGCTCGCTGGGTTCAAAGCTGTCATCCGGATTATGATCGACGTCGGCCGCTTTGGTGTCAGATAGGTCGATGTGCTCTTTGGGTTCAGGGTTAAAGCTGTCGAATTCGTCTTCGGCTTCCAATAAGGGGTTAGCGTCTAGCGCTTCCTGAATTTCCTGCTGCAACTCTATCGTCGACAACTGTAACAGGCGAATTGCCTGTTGCAATTGTGGCGTCATGGTTAGCTGCTGTCCTAAGCGAAGTTGCAAAGAGGGTTTCATCTACTTCTACCGTTCTCCTGAATCACACGCTGTTGTTGTTTTTTGCTAACTATAGCCTGAATTGCTCGCCAAGGTATACATCGCGTACTTTCTGATTAGCCAGCACGTCTTGTGGTGCACCGGAGGCAATCAGCTCGCCATGACTGACAATGTAGGCGATTTCACACACATCAAGGGTTTCACGCACATTATGGTCGGTAATCAGTACCCCAATGCCCCGTTGCGCCAGGTGCTGAATAATTTTTTTAATGTCTAATACTGAAATAGGGTCAACACCGGCAAAGGGCTCGTCCAGCAGGATAAAGGCCGGATTAGCCGCCAGAGCGCGGGCAATTTCTACCCGGCGCCGCTCGCCACCGGATAAGCTCATGCCCAAGCTATGTTTGATGTGGCCGATATGAAACTCTTCGAGTAAATCGTCGGCAATTTCCTCCCGTTGGGTGCGGCTTAAGTCTTTACGGGTTTGCAAAATAGCCAATAAATTATCGTACACGCTAAGCTTGCGGAAAATAGAGCTTTCCTGTGGCAAATAGCCGATACCGCAACGTGCCCGCTCGTGGATTGGGCTGAAGGTAATGTCCTGTTCATTAAGGCTGATATGGCCTTTATCAGAGGGCACCAAACCCACAATCATGTAAAAGGTGGTGGTTTTACCGGCCCCATTTGGGCCGAGCAAGCCAACAATCTGGCCGGCGTTCACCGACAGGCTGACATCCTTTACGACTTGCCGGCCTTTATAACTTTTAGCCAGATGTGAGGCGACTAACTTCATGGATTGTTCTTTTCCTCTGGCGTAAAAATGGTGGTGACCCGCTTAGAGTCGTTACTTTCGGCACTGAGCTGCTTTTTCTCGACGTTATAGCGGATAACCGAGGCTTTTACTACACTGCCACTTTGTGTCAGTTCGGCATCGCCGCTCAGCGTCAGGGTGCGGCTGGAAGGCTCGTAACGCATTTGCGCTGCCGTAGCGGTTACCGGCTGGCCGTTATCCAGTTGCTGTGAGTAACTTACCGGGCTGCCGGTTGCGGTATACACCTCTTTACCCTTGCCGGCACTGGCATCAATTTCCAGTTGATCGGCTTTCATTTGTAAAGAACCTTGCGTTATCAGCACGTTAGAGCGGTAGGTGAGGATGTTTTCCTCTACCGACACCAGTTGGTCGGCGTCTATTTGAATCTGCTGGCTGTAGTCTGGTTGGGCGGCGCTCAGGCTGGCGCAGCCAAAACATAATGCTAAAAAAAACTTAGTTTTCATTCTGATATACCGTTTTATCATGCTGTAATAGCTGGAAGGTTTTACTTTTCAGGTCTGCGTTAATACCGTTGCCGAGAATATAAAACCCCTGACCCTGAATTCTAACCGGGTGATTATTAATCAAGGCATTGCTGGGAAACAACATTTCCAGTTGCTCGGTTTCAATACGTTGAATCAATTCGTTTTGTTGCTGACTGACAATTTGTACCTGCTGCTCCAGAATGATCTTATCCTGTGGAAACCACACTGCATAGCGGCTGCTGGCACGCCAGTTTGGCTGCTGCTGTGCGTTGTACAGGGTATACACTGGCTGTTCAAACTGGGTAAAACCGAGTTGGGCAAAATGCTCAAGCCGCTCTGCACTGACAGTGTCAGCCAGATAGCCCTCGGCGTTGTATAGCCTTCGGGTAACGTTTTGCGCGACATAATCAGGCAACAGCTCTTGATCGGTCTTTAGCGGGTCTGTCAGCTCTGCCGGTTCAAACCAGAGGTAAAGTGCTGTTGCAGTTAATGCCAGGACCACCAAGGTCAGCAGTTTTCTCATGCGCTGCTTCCGTCGAACAAACCAAATTTCTGCTGACTGATGAGCAGTAAATCACACAGCTCTCTGACCGCACCAAAGCCACCGTTTAAGCTGGTAACATAACCGGCATGCTTTACCAGGTAAGGGTGAGCATCCTTCACTGCTACCGCCAGGCCGCAGTGTTGCATCACCTGCCAGTCGGCCAGATCATCGCCGATATAGGCAACATTGGCGGCGTTAAGTTGCAATTTTTGCAGGAGCTCTTCAAAAGCCGCCAGCTTATTTTCCTGGCCTTGATAAATGTACTGTACGCTCAGTGCCGTCATGCGCTGCTGCACAATGGCAGAGTTGCGACCGGTAATTACCGCGACTTCGACGCCGGCCTGACGCAGTGCTTTAATGCCGTAGCCATCGCGGGTGTGAAAGGCTTTTAGCTCTTCGCCATTGTTGCCAAGGTAAATACGGCCATCAGAAAATACACCATCAACATCACAAATCAGCAGTTTTACCTGGCTAGCGCGCTCTAAAAGCGACTGATTAACTCTTTGGTATAGATCGCTAAACAGGGACATTTACATTACTCCGGCACGTAACAGGTCATGCATATTCATCGCGCCTACCGGGACTTTGTGCTCATCGACTATAATAAGACCGTTAATTTTTTTCTGCTGCATAATTTGCAGCGCTTCAGCTGCTAACATTTGTGCATTGGCTGTAATGCAGTTTCTGGTCATCACTTCAGCAATCTGGCTGCTATGAATGTCGATCCGTAAATCCAGCAATCGGCGTAAATCGCCGTCGGTGAATATGCCGGCCAGACGGCCATCGGGCTCGGTAATCGCGGTCATGCCCAAGCCTTTTTTCGAAATCTCCAGCAAAGCATCTTTAATCGTGGCACTGCTCGGCACCGCGGGCAGCTCTTCACCACGATGCATAATATCTTCAAGCCGCAGCAGCAATTTGCGTCCCAGACTACCACCAGGATGTGACAGGGCGAAATCGTCTGCTGAGAAACCACGTGCATCGAGCAAAGACACCGCTAAGGCATCGCCCATCGCCAGCGTTGCTGTGGTGCTGGCCGTGGGGGCTAAGCCCAGTGGACAGGCTTCTTGTTCTACCTTTACACACAGATGGGCATCGGCCAGCTTAGCCAGGGTAGACGCCGGGTTGCCGGTCATGGCAATAAGTTTTATGCCCAGGCGTTTAATCACCGGCACTATGGTTAACACTTCGGCAGTTTCACCGGAGTTCGAAATAGCAATGACGACATCATCGCGGGTCAGCATACCCAAATCACCATGGCTGGCTTCACCGGGGTGGACAAAAAATGCCGGCGAACCGGTAGAGGCCAAAGTGGCGGCAATTTTACTGCCAATGTGGCCCGATTTACCCATGCCCGTGACAATGGTTTTACCTCTGCTGTCTAGTATAAGCTGACAAGCTAGATCAAAACTGCCATCCAGATACTGCTGTAATTGAGCAACCGCTGCGGCTTCAATTTTCAGTACCTCAGCAGCGCGGCTTCTAAAATCTGTGTGCATATGACGTCTCTGTCTGTTAACGGTTAAGGCTGTAGAACAGTAAATACTGATAACCCGCAAAAGCAGCCAGTAGTATAGCGCCTTCAGCACGGTTAATGCGTTGAATACTTCCTAAGCGCAATGACATTAACAGCATGACGAGCGTGGCACCCAGCATAACGTAGCCATCGCGACCTGCCGCCATGGGATCCAGACTCGCCGGACCGATAACAGCTCCTAATCCGAGTACAGCGAGAATATTAAAAATGTTAGAGCCAATAATATTGCCAAGCGCTAAATCGTCTTCACCTTTTAAAATACCAATGACACTGGCGGCCAGTTCCGGCAGGCTGGTGCCAATAGCAATAATTGTCAGGCCTATGACGAGATCGCTAAGGCCGGCATAGCGTGCAATCGTCACGGCGCCGTGCACCAGCAACTGCGAACTGGCTAGCAGCAGGACCAAACCGGCGATTACCCATAGTATCGCTTTGAACAGAGGCGCCGGCTCGGGTAATTCGGCATTAATTTCAGCTACCAGAGGGTCATCGGTACGGGCGTGCTTGCCCCAGTAAACCAGCAAACAGAGAAAACTAACAAAGGCTATCAGCAGTAATATGCCTTCAGTTCGGGTTAAGGCATTGTCTGAGATAAAGTAGTAACCCAGTAAGGTGCAAAGCAGCAACAGCGGGTATTCACGTTTTAGCGTCAATGATGACACTGCAATAGGTTTTAGTAAGGCGGCTGCACCAATAACCAACAAAATATTGGTGATGTTTGAACCCAACGCATTACCGACAGAGGTATCGATGCGACCTTGCCAGGCGGCACTGGCTGATACCAGCATTTCTGGTGCTGATGAGCCCATGGCAACAATGGTTAGGCCAATAACCATAGGAGAAATACCCGCCGTGCGGGCGACAGAGGCGGCGCCAAACACGAAACGGTCGGCACTCCAGATCAATAAGATCAAGCCGACCACAACAAAAATAATGGCTAATAACAGCGGCGACAAAGCAAATTCCTTAAGTGTTACCAGGCGATCAACGGTTATTTTCCAGTTTATTGCCATTAATTGCAAAAAAAGCTGTGCTCGTGCGTAGTCATCGATTTTTCGCACAGTTTGTTACGATTTTTTGTAACGACTTTATCGGGCAACACGTTTACAATATTGCAGCTTTGACAGACCTCTGATTGAAAACATACATCGTTGTATGTATATTGCGTCGCAATAAGTGTAAGCCTGCAGGCAGGCAAAGAGAGTGAATTTGGCAGATATTCTGATTGATATACAGCAACTGAACTTCAGCCGGGGTGAGCGCGTAATTTACCGCGATCTGAATATGCAGTTTGCCCGTGGCAAAGTCACCGCCATTATGGGCCCCAGTGGCATAGGTAAAACGACGTTACTGCGGCTGATTGGCGGGCAGTTAAAGCCCAGCAGTGGCAAGATACTGTTTGACGGTCAGGACATTCCGCAACTATCACGCCGGGCGTTGTACCAGCTGCGAAAACGCATGAGCATGTTGTTTCAAAGCGGGGCCCTGTTCAGTGAAATGTCGGTGTTTGATAACGTTGCTTTTCCGATCCGTGAACATACCAAGCTGCCGGAGTCTTTGATACGGCTGATTGTGTTAATGAAACTTGAAGCTGTCGGGCTTAGGGGCGCACGGGATTTAATGCCGGCAGAGCTGTCTGGTGGTATGGCAAGGCGGGCAGCGTTGGCACGTGCCATAGCACTGGATCCTGAGCTGATTATGTATGATGAGCCGTTTGCCGGACAGGACCCGATTTCTATGGGCGTGATAGTACGGCTTATCAAGTCGCTGAACAATGCACTGGGGTTAACCTCAGTTGTGGTGTCACATGATGTGACTGAAGTGATGAGCATTGCAGATTACGTCTATGTCGTGGCTGAGCAGACAGTCATTGGCGAGGGTACGCCAGAGCAATTACGGGCGCACCCGTCGCCACTGGTGCAGCAATTCTTGCAGGGTGAAGCTGACGGCGCGGTGCCGTTTCATTTTAAAGCGGCACCTTATGCCACAGAGCTTATGGAGTTAGCCAGGTGATCGCAGATAACTTACAACGACTTGGCGCAGCGACGATTAATAGCATAACCGGTTTTGGCCGGGCGGGGCTGATGCTGTTTGGTGCTCTGATCGGTAAGCCTGACATTCGTAAAGGTTTTCCGCTGCTGATTAAGCAGCTCTACGTGATTGGTGTTTTATCGCTACTGATCATTCTGGTGTCGGGACTCTTTATCGGTATGGTGCTGGCGCTACAAGGGTACACCGTATTAGTAAAGTTTGGCGCCGAACAAATGTTGGGGCCTTTAGTTGCCCTTAGCTTATTACGTGAGCTTGGGCCTGTGGTAGCCGCATTGCTATTTGCCGGGCGTGCCGGCAGTGCCCTTACCGCTGAAATTGGCCTGATGAAGGCGACTGAACAACTGTCCAGCATGGAGATGATGGCGGTTGACCCATTGCGGCGTATCATTGCCCCGCGGTTTTGGGCTGGCGTAATCAGCTTGCCGTTACTGGCCATCATTTTTACTGCGGTAGGTATTTTGGGTGGGCATTTGGTCGGTGTTGACTGGTTGGGCGTAGATGGTGGCGGCTACTGGTCTGCTATGCAGGCAAACGTCGATTTTTACGAGGATGTTATTAACGGCGTGATCAAAAGCGTGGTGTTTGCGTTAATCGTAATATGGATAGCCCTGCACAAAGGGTTTGATGCCGTGCCAACCTCGGAAGGGATCAGCGCAGCAACAACGCAAACTGTGGTAACAGCTTCACTTGCTGTTTTGGGTTTTGACTTTATTTTAACTGCATTAATGTTTGGTGGATAACAATGACCACACGGAAAATTGAAATTTTAGTTGGTGGCTTTATCGTTTTGGCTTTGGCGGCATTTTTGATGTTGTCGTTAAAGGTAGCGAACAGTGGTATTGGCGGTAATGGCGAAACCTATAAGCTTTATGCCAAGTTTGACAATATCGGCGGCCTTAAAGTGCGTTCACCGGTCAAAGTTGGTGGGGTTGTGGTTGGCCGTGTAGCGGCTATCGAGCTGGACACGACCTTTTATACGCCGGTTGTAACGCTGGAAATCAGCAGCCAGTATAACAACTTTCCTGAAACCAGCACCCTGGCCATTCTGACCTCTGGTTTATTGGGCGAGCAATATCTGGGCTTGCAGCCGGGCTTTTTAGATGAAACGGTTGAAATTCTGGTGGCCGGTGATTACATCGAAGACACTAAGTCAGCTTTAGTTCTTGAAGAGCTGATCGGACAATTCTTATTTAACCGCGGGAATTAATGATGAAAGTATATGCTTTGTTGCTGGCGGCAGCGCTAGCTTTTAGTGGCACAGCCACAGGTGCGGATACCCCCACCTACGATGATCCCTACAAGATGATGGAAGTGTTGGCCGACAATACGTTTAGCCGTATTGCCCGTGACCAGAGTAAGATCAGCGCCAACCCGGAAGTGCTGCGCGATATCGTTAATGAAGAGCTGGTGCCTTACATCGACAGCCGCTATGCCGCGTTGCGCGTAATTGGTAATAGCGCCGACCTGCGTCAAACACCGCGCGATGATTTACTCGCGTTTGTTGACGCCTTTCAAAACTATATGGTTGCGACCTATGCGGGCGTGTTTACCCAGTATAAAGACCAAAAAGTGATGATTGAGCCGGGCCGCATTAACGACAGCCAGAAAATTATCAGTATTAAAACCCGCGTGATTGACCCCGGCAAACCAGACATCAATATTGAGTTTAAGCTGCGTCGTGGCCGCGACGCAGGCAACTGGCTGGTGTTCGACATGGTTGCTGAAGGGATTTCTTTACTCGATAGCAAGCGCGCTGAACTGGGTAATCTGATCCGGCAGCAAGGTTTGAATAGTGTCACTGCATTGTTGGTAGAAAAAGCCAAGGCACCGATCACCAAGCCGGAGGAAAAGTGACACTGAACATCGTTAAACAAGATCAGTGGCTGCGTTTTACCGGTGTATTAAATCGTGATACGTTAATGCTGTATTCACCCTTTACGTTGTTAAATGAGGCGTCAGGTGAAATACAGTTTGATTTTGCGAAGTTAACAGCTATCGATACCGCCGGGCTAGCCTGGTTATTGCAACAGCTGGCACAAGCTAAGCAGCGCGGTGTCGTAATAGCATTATGTAATGTCCCCAAACAGCTGTTATCATTAGCCGATGTAACGGCCGTGCGGCCGTTATTGCCGATTAGCGATTAAGGTTTATCTGTGGACACGAAACAACTAGAGCAGCTGTTAATTGATCAGCTTCAGCTGACTGAAGCCAGGGTAAGCGCTGAAGGCTCGCACTATGCGGTAATTGCCGTGGGTGAGTGCTTTTCTGATCTTAGCCGGGTAAAACAGCAACAAATGGTATACGCGCCCATTATGGCCGCGATAGCGGACGGCAGTATTCATGCCGTTAGCATTAAGACCTTTACCCCACAGCAGTGGCGTAGAGAACAACTTTTAAATCCTCCGATGTAGTATTTTATGCAGCAATTTTTAGTTACCGGTGGTCAGGTGTTACGCGGCGAGGTAAATATCTCGGGCGCCAAGAATGCCGCCTTGCCTATTCTGTTTGCCAGCTTACTGTCTGAAAAACCCACTACGATCAGCAATGTACCTCGGCTGAAAGACATCGAAACCACCGTTAAATTGCTGCAGTTGTTTGGCGCAGAGGTGAGTTTTGCTAACAATCAGGTGCAGGTAAATGCCGCTGGAGTAAATAACCAGTTTGCGCCTTATGAGCTGGTTAAAACCATGCGTGCCTCTATTTTAGCCCTGGGGCCACTACTTAGCCGCTTTGGTCAGGCAGAAGTCTCTTTACCAGGTGGCTGTGCTATCGGCGCGCGGCCGGTCAACCTGCACATTGATGGCCTGCGTAAAATGGGCGCTGAGATCAGCGTCGAGAATGGTTACATTAAAGCCAAAGCCAACCGGCTGAAGGGTGCGCATATCATTATGGATATGGTCAGTGTGACCGGCACGGAAAACCTGATGATGGCAGCCGTGCTCGCCGATGGTGTTACAACCATCGATAACGCAGCGCGTGAGCCGGAAGTGGTCGACTTGGCCCGTTATCTGAATACCATGGGCGCTAAAATTCGTGGTGCCGGTACCGACAGTATTGTGATTGAAGGTGTAGCCGCACTGAAAGGTGGCAACCATAAAGTGCTGCCCGATCGTATCGAGACGGGCACTTTCTTAGTCGCCGCTGCAGTTACCGGCGGTGATGTAACCTGCCGCAATACAGATCCGGCAGAGCTTGAAGTGGTACTGGATAAACTGCGCGAGGCCGGCGTAGAGGTAAGTACTGGCCCGGATTGGATCCGCGCCAATATGATTGGCCGCAAGCTGAAAGCCGTTAATGTAAAGACAGTGCCGCACCCGGGTTTTCCAACCGATATGCAGGCGCAGTTTACCGTGTTAAACGTGGTGGCGGATGGCGTAGGTATGGTCACCGAAACCATTTTTGAAAATCGCTTTATGCATGTGCCTGAATTACAACGTATGGGCGCCAAGATTAGCCTTGAGGGTAATACTGCGGTGTGCCAGCACAGTGACAAATTGATGGCAGCGCAGGTAATGGCAACAGATTTGCGCGCATCCGCCAGCTTGGTTATTGCTGGCCTGGTCGCTGAAGGCGCAACGGTGGTTGACCGTATTTATCATATCGACCGCGGCTACGAGCAGATTGAAGATAAATTGCGCCGCCTCGGTGCTAATATTGAACGGATAAACGCGGCTTAAGCCGCGTTTTTTATCGGCGCAATTCCCGCACTACGGCATTTATCGTCAGCAGTTGGCCACTGCGGTCGACCGTCAGTGGCAAGGTTGAATTGGGTGGCGTTTCGGCAATCATATTTAATGCCTGCTGCACACTGTCAAAGCGCTGGTCAGCGATTTTCAGCAAGATATCACCTACTTGCAAGCCAGCTTCTGCAGCGGGGCCATTAGCGTTAACAGCTGTGATACTTAAGCCGTACAGCACCTGGCCAGAAGAAATTAACCGCTCGCCGGCCGCATTTATTACTGCATCACCAGATACGCCAAGATGGCTGCGCGTGACCCGGCCTTGCTTAATCAGCTTTTGCATCACGTTAACGGCCAGGGTGTAAGGTACGGCAAAGAAGATGCCCTGAATGTCCTGATTCTCCAACTGAAACGCTGCCGCGTTGATACCGACAAGCGTACCATTGGTATTGACTAAGGCACCGCCGGAATTTCCACGGTTAATAGCAGCGTCCATCCGCATAAAATCGATATAACCACGCGAACTTAAGCCATTATTACCATTTGCGCTAATAATACCCTGAGTGATGGTTTGGCCCAGATTAAGCGGGTTACCTATGGCCAGCACCACATCGCCCACCTGCGGCTCGAGTTTATCGTCTTGTGGAATAACCGGTAAATTATCAGCCTGCACATACAGCACCGCTAAGTCAGTGAGCTCGTCCTGACCAATCAGCACGGCTTCGAGCATACGGCCGTCCTGTAGCGCCACTTCAATATAGTCGGCACCGTACACGACATGATAATTGGTCAGAATATAGCCCTGGCTGCTCATAATGACACCAGAACCCAGCTCCTGCCGCTCTATAGTGCGGGGCCTTAATGCCCTTGGGTCTACCAGTGTGCTACGGGTATAGACATTCACCACAGCAGGTGCCGCACGGCGCACTGCGCGGGCATAGCTTACCGGTGTAGGATCGTCACTGGCATCCTGGCCGTTGAAACCTTGAAAAGCTGGCAGGTTAACCGACGGCATTAACCAAAGCAGGATAAACGCCAGCGCTAAGCCGTACAAAGTGCTCTTAAGCAGAAAAACCCAGAATTTCGCCACAGCGCCAGCAATTTTGGTAAGGGAAATATGCAGATAGCATAACATTAAACCGGCTGAAGCAGTAGCTTGCCACTACCGCTTCAGCTGATACGGCTAGCGGATTAATACATACAAGGTCGAGTTACCGCGTTGAATATTTAGCGCCGCTATACCACTGCGGCCTTCGAGCGCTTTGCGCAGCGCCGCCAGGTTCTCAACCCGCTGGCGGTTAACACCCAAAATCACGTCATCTGCCTGCAGCCCAATTTGCGCCGCCGGTGAATTGTTAGCGACGCTGTCAATCTTTACGCCGCCACTGGTGTTAGACAGCTCTGCGCCTTCCAGCATAGGGTGTAACTGGTTGGCGGCAACCTGACCGCTTGAGAGCTCCTGCAGTTTTACCTTAACCTTGCGCTCTTTGCCGTCACGTAAAATGCCAAGTTCAGCCTCGCGGCCGGCACCTAAAGTGGCGACTTTAGCCCTGAGCTCAAGGAAAGAGTTAATGCGGTTGCCATTCATGCTGATAATGACATCACCTGACTTTAAACCGGCCTGTTCAGCGGCACTATCCGGCAGTACCTCGTTTACAAAGGCGCCGCGGCTGACACTTAAATTCATCGCTTCGGTTAAATCTGCCGTGACATCACCACCGCGGATCCCCAGGCTGCCGCGACGTATTTCACCGTGTTCCACTATCTGATCAACCAGGTTTTTCATCATATTGGCCGGTATGGCAAAGCCGATACCGATATTGCCGCCATTGGGGCCCAAAATTGCAGTATTAATACCGATTAATTCACCTCGCAGGTTAACCAGGGCGCCGCCGGAGTTACCACTGTTAATGGCGGCATCGGTTTGAATAAAGTCTTCAAACCCCTCAATACCTAAACCACCCCGGCCCAGCGCGCTGACAATGCCTGAAGTAACGGTTTGTTCAAGACCAAAGGGGTTACCGATAGCAATAGCAAAATCGCCCACGCGGAGTTTGTCTGAATCTGCTAAAGGAATTTGTACCAGTTTGTCAGCTTCAATTTGCAGCAGCGCGATATCGCTTTCCGGATCGGCGCCCAGTTTTTTCGCTTTAAAAGTGCGGCCATCCTTTAACCGAACCTCAATCTCTTTGGCATCCTGAATCACATGATTATTGGTAACGATATAGCCTTTATCAGCATCGATTACCACGCCTGAGCCTAAGCCACGAAATGGCCGCTCTTCACGGTATTCATTCGGGCCTCGCTGGCCAAAAAAATAACGGAAAGCTTCAGGTAAACGCTGGCGTACTTCACGGCTACCTTCTACTGATATATGCACTACGGCAGGCGTGGCTTGCTCTAGCATTGGCGCCAGTGTAGGCATCTCTTTATCATTAGAAAAAAATGGAATGCGCGCTTCCGCTACAGGTAACGCAGAGAAGGTCAGCGCTGCCACCACGGCAGCACTTAACACGGAAAATTTCTTATTCATAGCGTATTAGTCTCCTAAAAGCAGTGTGCGACTAAGAACGTGTCTCAATAAAAAAAGTTCAGCTTAGCTTTTTGCTTTATGTAACAATTTATTGCGCCGGTTTGCGCTCTTTAATCAGGCCACTGGCTTCGCCAGAGTAGTCCAGTGGTTGCTGCTCTGCTGTTGAGTACACCCGACGCTTTTCGTCTATTTGATGCAATGACTGGCGGATATAAGCAGCAGTATCTCCTGACAGGTAATTAATATCCTGCTTCACTGACTCGGTTGGCCGCTCTACCAATTGCATGCGTGAATCAGCGATATGGCGGGCAATACGGGCGTAGTTGTCTTGTAACTGTGTCATCAGCTGATTGGTGGTTTCCAGATGGGTAGATACATCCTGCCGGTACTGCTCCAGCTGTGCCTGGCTCTCTGCCAGTTCCAGTTTCAACTTGTGTTGATCCAACTGACGCAGCGTAAAAATACGGGCTAGTATTGCACCTATTACTAAACCGGCTGCCAGCCAGGCACCTGCGTACATATATTCCATAACAACTCCTGCGGCAACGCTGTTGCCTATTTCGTCTGGTTTCCTGCAATAGTGTAACCTAACTTCTTATCCGCAGTGGTAAGGCATGTTACTATTATTGCTGATATTTAAGGCTGAGCGGCGCCACTTTCAAGTAAAACTGCCATGACACCACTAGAAAAGTACCAACAAGATTTAACCCGTGATGATTTTCAGTATGACGCAGCACAAGAGTTTGCCGTGCGTCAGTTACAGCGTTTATATGATGACATGTTGCGACAGGAGCCGGAAAAGCCCGGTTTATGGCGGCGGTTACTGGGCAAGCCTGCCAAAGTAGAACCGGTTAAGGGGTTATACTTCTGGGGCGGAGTTGGCCGGGGTAAAACCTATTTGGTCGATACTTTTTACGAATGCCTGCCGGGCAGCCGTAAAATGCGGATTCACTTTCACCGCTTTATGCACCGGGTGCATGAAGAGTTAAAACAGCTAAAGGGCGTGGCCGACCCGCTGCAAAAAGTCGCTGATAAGTTTAAGCAGGAAACTGACATTCTGTGCTTTGATGAGTTTTTTGTCTCAGATATCACTGATGCAATGATTTTAGGCACCTTAATGCAGGCACTATTTGCTCGCGGCATTACGCTAGTGGCAACCTCTAATATTGAGCCAGACGGTTTGTACCGCAATGGCTTGCAGCGTGCCCGTTTTTTACCGGCGATAGCGCTGATTAAACAGCACACCGAGATCATTAATGTCGACAGTGGTATTGATTACCGGCTGCGCACGCTGGAAAAGGCCGAAATTTACCACGCGCCGTTAGATCAGCAGGCAGAGACTAACTTATTGCAGTATTTTATGGCGCTGTCAGCAGACCCACGCCAGCAAGATGTGGCGATCGAAGTGGCAAACCGTAAAGTGCAAGCACGTTATGAGGCCGATGGCGTGGTGTGGTTCGCCTTTACCCAGCTGTGTGAAAGTGCGCGTAGCCAATACGATTATATGGAGCTGAGCCGCTGCTATCACACCGTGTTGCTATCTGGTGTGAAGCAAATGGGCCAGCATAATGATGATGTGGCCAGGCGTTTTATTGCCCTGGTAGATGAATTTTATGAGCGCGGCGTTAAGCTGATTATCTCGGCCGAAACCGGTTTAGAGCAGTTATACAGCCAGGGTATTCTCAGTTTTGAATTTAAGCGCTGTATCAGCCGGTTACAGGAAATGCAGTCGCACGATTATCTGGCCCGGCCGCATTTGCCCTGATAAGGCGGTTTTAACAAAGAATTTTTACTCAGGGTGCTGATTTTTAAAACTGCTTAATATATAATCCGCGCCCGGCCTACGTTACAGCCTATTACTGCCGTTAGCCCGGTAGTTTTTGTACTCGAAGGGGTACGCTAACGACACAAGCTGCATCAGCCCTGCACTGTGTCAGGTGTAACTAAGTTATTTTTGGATAAAGCGAATGAAAACTTTTACTGCTAAGCCAGAAAGCGTAACACGCGACTGGTATGTTGTTGATGCGTCAGGTAAAACGCTGGGCCGTATCGCAACTGAAATCGCTGCCCGTTTACGTGGCAAGCACAAGCCAGAGTACACTCCGCACGTTGATACCGGTGATTACATCATCGTAGTAAACGCGGAGAAAGTTGTTGTTACTGGCAACAAAGCAAAGAACAAAATGTATTACTCTCACACTGGTTTCCCAGGTGGTATCAAAGAAATCAACTTTGAGAAGTTAATCGACAAAAAGCCAGAAATGGTGTTGGAAACTGCTGTTAAAGGCATGTTGCCAAAGGGTCCTCTGGGCCGCGCTATGTTCCGTAAGTTGAAAGTTTACGCCGGCGCCGAGCATCAGCATGCTGCTCAGCAACCGCAAGTATTAGATATTTAATCGGAGCATATCATGGCACAGAATCAATATTACGGAACTGGTCGTCGTAAAAGCTCAACGGCCCGTGTGTTCTTAAAAGCCGGTTCAGGCAACATCGTTGTTAACCAGCGCGCATTAACCGACTACTTCGGTCGTGAAACTGCTTGTATGGTTGTGCGTCAGCCATTAGAGCTGGTAGACATGGTTGAGAAATTCGACCTGTACATCACTGTTAAAGGTGGTGGTATCAGCGGTCAGGCCGGTGCTATCCGTCACGGTATCACCCGTGCACTGATGGAATTTGACGAGTCACTGCGTCCAGCACTGCGTAAAGCAGGCTTCGTTACCCGTGACGCCCGTCAGGTTGAACGTAAGAAAGTGGGTCTGCGTAAAGCACGTAAACGTCCACAGTACTCAAAACGTTAAGCGTTTTTCTGTACTCAAAGCCCGGCACTTGTTGCCGGGTTTTTTTTAGCTTGAAAATGCGGCGATGCCGCAGCGGCAAACCAGTAGCTGTGTCATGCCGTACATCGCAGTTGACTAAGATAATACCGATTCAGGCTGCCTTAATCCTTGTGTAAAGCAGGGCTTTTCATTATGATCGGCGTTATTTTTTCAATTTATAATAATTGCTGAAATTCAGCCGCTTAAATTCTGTTTAAGCGTTAACGTGGAGATGAGTGGATGAGCAATGCGCCTGTAGATCAAGGTCGCCGCCGCTTCCTTACCATTGCTACCTCAGTAGTGGGGGGTGTTGGTGCCGTCGGAGCTGCTGTGCCTTTTATCGCGTCCTGGAACCCGAGTGAAAAAGCCAAGCAAGCCGGTGCCGCTGTCAGTGCGGATATCAGTAAGCTGGAACCGGGCCAGTTAATCCGGGTAGAGTGGCGTGGTAAGCCGGTATGGATCGTTAAACGGCCACAAGCCATGTTAGATGCATTGGCAAACCATGAAGATAAGTTACGCGACCCGGAGTCTGCAGTAGAGCAACAACCTGCGTATGCCCAAAACCGCTATCGCTCGAAAAAGCCGGAAATTTTCGTTGCTGTCGGTATCTGTACTCACCTGGGCTGCTCACCAACCTATTTACCCAGCGATTTCTCGGCGCAGGTTGAGGGCGTTACCTCTGGCTTTTTCTGCCCTTGTCACGGCTCTAAGTTTGATATGGCCGGCCGGGTATTCCAGAGCGTACCGGCACCAACCAACCTGATGGTCCCTCCTTATATGTATGTTGATGACAATACCATTTTAATTGGTGAAGATGAGGGGGCCGTCTGATGTTCAAGAACCTGATGAGCTGGATTGAATACCGCCTGCCGTTCATGGATAAAATGAACCTGCACGTCATGCAGTATCCGGCGCCAAAAAACTTTAACTTCTGGTACTTTTTTGGCTCGCTGGCCATTTTAGTACTGGTTAACCAAATTCTGACCGGTATCTGGTTAACCATGAACTATGTGCCTTCTGCTGAAGGTGCTTTTGCGTCTATTGAATATATTATGCGCGACGTCGAGTACGGTTGGTTACTGCGTTATATGCATTCTACCGGCGCGTCTGCGTTTTTCGTTGTCGTGTACCTGCATATGCTGCGCGGCATGATGTACGGCTCTTACCAGAAACCACGTGAACTGCTGTGGATCTTCGGTATGCTGATTTTCCTGGTGCTGATGGCTGAAGCCTTTATGGGTTACTTACTCCCATGGGGCCAGATGTCGTTCTGGGGTGCGCAGGTTATTATCGGTATCTTTGGTACTATCCCGTTTATTGGCGAAGATTTAACGCTGTGGATCCGCGGTGACTATGTTATTTCCGGTGCTACGCTAAACCGTTTCTTCGCCCTGCATGTAATTGCGCTGCCACTGGTGCTGGTGATTTTAGTCTTCCTGCACATTATGGCGCTGCATGAAGTTGGCTCTAACAACCCAGACGGTATCGAGATTAAGCGCGATAACGATGGCAGTGTTGAGCAAACTGACGCCGATAAAAAGTTCACCTTCCACCAGTATTTCACCCGCGGTGGTAAGAAAGTGATCGTCGATGCGATTCCATTCCACCCATATTACACGGTGAAAGATTTAGTAGGTGTTGCCGGCTTCTTATTAATCTTTGCCTGGGTTATTTTCTTCTTCCCGGAAGGCGGTGGTTTCTTCCTGGAGCCGCCAAACTTTGAAGCGGCTAACCCGCTGAAAACGCCAGAGCATATTGCACCGGTTTGGTACTTCACACCGTTCTATGCCATTTTACGTGCTATTCCGCACCCCTTTATGGGCGCTGTCGCCATGTTTGCTGCAATCATCGCGCTGGCGTTACTGCCATGGCTGGACCGTGGCAAGGTGCGTTCAGTGCGCTACCGCAGCAACTTGCACAAAGTTAACCTGGTTAATTTCTGCATCAGCTTTGTGGCATTAGGTATTCTGGGCGTATTACCGGCAACACCAACTTATACCCTGTTGTCGCAGCTGTTCTCGTTCACCTATTTTGGTTTCTTTGTGTTGTTGTTCTTCTACAGCAAAAACGAAGCCACTAAACCACTGCCAGTGAGGGTAACCTAATGATGAAAAAGTTATTGTCTGCTGCCGCATTATTAGCCTCGTCACTGGCGATGGCAGCTGGGCCAGCCATACCGTTGGACAAAGCGCCAATAGATCTGACCGATAAAGCATCACTGCAAAATGGTGCCAAACTGTTCCAGAACTATTGTTTAGGCTGTCACCAAATGCAGTATCAGCGCTACTCGCGCACGTTCCGTGACTTAGATATCCCGGAAGACGTTGGCATGGCGAATCTGATGTTTACCGGCGAAAAAGTCGGTGACCACATTACCAACACGATGTCAGGTAAAGACGGTGAAAAATGGTTTGGCGCTACACCACCAGATTTAACTAACGTCGCCCGGGTGCGCGGCCCGGACTGGCTGTATACTTACCTGCGCAGTTTTTATGCTGATCCGTCACGCCCCTTTGGTGTGAACAATGATGTTTTCCCCATGGTGGGTATGCCACACGTGCTACAGGAATTGCAGGGATTACCCTACAAAGCCTATGAGACCCGTCTGGTAGACGGTGAATCGAAGCAGGTTTATGTTGGTATTAAAACCGATGGTACCGGTGAGCTGAGCACAGAAGAATATGATCGTGCCGTGGCAGATCTGGTAAACTACCTGGAATATGTTGGCGAGCCAACCAAACTGGAATCCCGTGAACTTGGTGTCAAGGTTATGGTATTTCTGCTGATCTTCTTTGTTCTGGCTTATTTGCTGAAGAAAGAATATTGGCGCGATGTACATTAATTAGTTTTTTCAACTAGTTATGTTTACAGGGGCCTTAGCGCCCCTTTGCCGTTTTTTATTTTACCGGAGGAATACATGGCGATCACTGCCAATAAACGCCCTGTGATGACACTGTTTTCAGCAGCGGATGACATGTTTAGCCATCAGGTTCGCATCGTACTGGCGGAAAAAGGCGTAACTGTCGATATTCTTCAGGTCACCCAGGATAATTTGCCGGAAGACCTGTACGAGGTTAACCCGTACGGTAGCCTGCCAACGCTGCTTGACCGTGAACTGGCGTTGTATCAGGCCAATATCATTATGGAATACCTGGATGAGCGTTTCCCGCACCCGCCATTAATGCCGGTGTATCCGGTGGCGCGTGGCCAGGCACGGTTAATGATGTACCGTATAGAAAAAGACTGGTACCGCCTGGCTCAAAGCATTTTGAATGGCGAGGACAACGCCGCTAGCGCCCGGCAGGAGCTAAAAGAAGGCTTGCTGTCGATAGCGCCATTGTTTAATGAAGCGCCGTTTTTTATGAGCGAAGAGTTTGGTCTGGTCGATTGTTATATGGCTGCGCTGTTGTGGCGCTTACCGCTGTTGGGCATCGAGTTATCTGGCCCGGGCAGCAAAGAGCTGAAAAACTATATGACGCGTATTTTTGAACGTGATGCATTCCAGGCTTCGCTAAGCGATGCTGAGCGTGAAATTCGTCGCGGAATGAAGCTGTAATGAAAATGACCGCAAACCGCCCTTATTTACTACGGGCGTTTTACGACTGGATAGTCGACAACAACTGCACGCCTTACCTGGTGGTTGATGCAACTGTGCACGGCGTAAAGGTGCCAATGCAGTTTGTGCAAAACGGCCAAATCGTGTTAAACACCGCCCCTACGGCGGTGGGGAATTTGCAGCTGGGCAATGATGCGGTCACGTTTAGTGCCCGTTTTGGCGGCCATCCGTTTGCGCTATATATTCCACTTAATGCCGTGTTGGCCATTTATGCCCGCGAGAACGGCGCAGGCACCGTCTTTACGTTGGAAGAAGATGAAGACGATGCTGATCTGGTTGATATGCTGCCGGATGATGATAATCCTGATCCCGAGCCGCCCAAGCCGAAAAAAGCCTCTCATCTGAAGGTGGTTAAGTAACTCTGCTACGCACTCTGTCTCTAACGCTTAAGTTCACCCTTTGCTGTAGCCACCTGCCAGAATGCCTGAATAAGCGGCTCATTAAGCCGCTTATTCAGCATACAGACGCCTAAATCAAAGGCTTCAAACTGGTAGTCCAGCTGTAGCAGCCGTACCCGGTCTTTCACCGGGCTGTGTATGACCACAGCATCGGCTACCAAGGCCACACCTGTTCCCAGCGCCACCATCGACACCATGGCTTCATGGCCATCTACTTTGGCGACGACCAGCGGGGTAATGCCGCTATCCTGCACCCAGCGGTCAAAGCGGCTGCGCGCCGGGCCATGCTCTGGCATGATCAGCGGCACCTGACTCCAGGGTATTGGCTGCTGCTCCAGCAGGCTGGTCACTTTACAAGGTACCGTTGGCGCAATCAGCATCACAGGTAAGCTGGCAATACTTTTAAAGGCCAGATTAGTCGGCAGATGCATCGGCCGAGCGGCCAGGGCTATGTCCGCTTCGTCCAGCCGTACTTTCTCAATAGCGGAAGCCGCATCACCTGTGGTCAGTTTAATTTCAGCTTTCGGGCACATCAGCCGAAACTTATCTAAAATGGCCGGCAGATGGCTATAGCTGGCGGTTACCGTGCAAAACAGCCGGATTTCACCGGTTAACTCGGCACTTGCCAGCTGTAAATCCAGTTGTAGCTGATGCCATTCATCCAGCCAGCTGCGGACAAAGCGGCCAAACCGCTGGCCGGCCGGGGTCAGCCGTACCGAGCGTTTATCGCGGAAAAACAGTTCAGCACCGAGTTCTTCCTCCAACCGTTGGATCACTCTGGTCAGGGTTGGCGGGCTGACATACATTTGCTCGCTGGTTTTGCTGAAGTTAAGGCTGGTCGCCAAATGCTGAAACAACTGGGCGCTGCGAATGTCCATACTGATACTTTGTTTCATAAAGTGAAATACAGACTTGAAAATATATCACTTCACGCAATTAAATGCATTAGCTAGTATTAACGCATTAAAGCCCGCCATTGCGCCGGCTTATGCTCAGCAATCAGGTCTGAGCGGTAAAAACGCATTTAGAGAAGCATTATGGCAAATTATTTTAATACATTGAATTTACGGCAGCAGCTGGGCCAGTTGGGCCAGTGCCGTTTTATGGACAAGAGCGAATTTGCCAACGGCTGTGAGCTGTTAAAAGGCTGGAATATCGTCATTATCGGTTGTGGGGCGCAGGGTTTAAACCAGGGCCTGAATATGCGCGACTCGGGGTTAAATATCAGTTATGCACTAAGAGAAGAGGCGATAAGCGAGCAGCGCGCGTCTTTTCAAAAGGCCAACAGCAACGGGTTTACCGTTGGTACTTATCAGCAACTTATTCCGACCGCTGATCTGGTATTAAACCTGACACCGGATAAACAGCACAGCAGCGTAGTGGATGCGGTAATGCCGCTGATGAAGCAGGGCGCCACGCTGGCTTACTCACACGGTTTTAATATTGTTGAAGAAGGCAAACAGATCCGCCCGGATATCACCGTCATTATGGTTGCGCCTAAATGCCCGGGTACTGAAGTGCGTGAAGAATACAAACGCGGTTTTGGTGTGCCAACATTAATTGCTGTACACCCAGAGAATGACCCTAACGGCCGTGGTCTGGATATCGCCAAAGCCTATGCGGTGGCTACCGGTGGTGATCGGGCTGGAGTATTGCACTCGTCATTTGTGGCTGAAGTAAAGTCAGACTTAATGGGCGAGCAAACTATCCTGTGCGGTATGCTACAAACCGGCGCTATTCTGGCGTTTGACAAGATGGTGGCTGACGGTGTTGAGCGCGGTTACGCAGCAAAACTTATCCAGTATGGCTGGGAAACCATTACCGAAGCGCTGAAGCATGGTGGCATTACCAACATGATGGACCGCTTAAGTAACCCGGCCAAGATCAAAACCTTCGAGTTGGCTGAGCAGCTGAAAAGCACCTTGCGGCCATTATTTGAAAAACATATGGACGACATCATCAGCGGTGAGTTTTCCCGCACCATGATGGCTGATTGGGCCAATGATGATAAAAACCTACTGACCTGGCGTGAGCAAACCCGCAGCAGTGGCTTTGAGCAGGCGCCGGTGTCGGCAGAGAAAATTGCTGAGCAGGAGTATTTTGATCGTGGCTTGCTGTTGGTCGCTATGGTAAAAGCCGGTGTAGAGCTGGCGTTTGAAACCATGGTGGATGCCGGCATCGTAGCAGAGTCTGCTTATTATGAGTCACTGCATGAAACACCGCTTATTGCCAATACCATTGCCCGTAAGCGCTTGTACGAGATGAACGTGGTGATTTCAGATACAGCCGAATACGGTAACTACCTGTTTGCTCATGCTGCAGTACCGCTGTTAAAAGAGTTGGTTAATGGCCTGAGCAGTGAACTGATTGGTAAAGGTGTTAGCGGCGACACTGGGGTGGATAACCTTAAGCTTATCGCGGTGAACGAAGCGATTCGTCAGCACCCGGTAGAACGTGTCGGCAAAACGTTACGCGGTTATATGACAGCGATGAAGCGAATCGCTTCAGCGCAGTAGTAAAGAATGATGTGGTTATAGCCGTACCGTACGCCAGAAGCGGCGGTATGTGCTGACCAATAACGATGTTATACGTGGACCTTGGTTGTTTTGCCCTGCTATGCAGGGCTTTTTTTTCACGTTAAGCTGCGTTTTTTGCTTCAAGGAGCGCTGTAAATGAAAACCATAGCCCTGGTTGCACACGATGGTAAAAAATCCGCCCTGTTAGACTGGGTAAGCCGGCATCAGGCTTTTTTTGCTGATAAACAGCTGGTGGCGACCGGAACAACCGGCAAGCTGATTGGCAATGCCTTAAAGCGCGATGTCATCTGCCTGGCGAGTGGGCCCCTAGGGGGCGATCAGCAAATTGGTGCCATGATTGCCGAGCAAAAAATAGACTGGCTGGTGTTTTTCTGGGACCCGCTGTCATCACAGCCGCACGACCCGGATGTCAAAGCGCTGATACGGTTAGCCGTAGTATGGAATATACCGGTGGCGTGTAACCAGGCGACAGCCGACTTTATTATTCACTCGAGTTTATATCAGCAAAACTATCAGCGCGAGGTGCCCGATTTTGCCGCTTATCAACAGCGTTTTGACGCTAAGGTAGCTGGTGACAAGTGACAAGTGATAAGTGACAATTACGGCTGTTTGCGGCTGAGGTGGGCTTGTTAGCGGTAGAGCAGGAAGGTGGGCCGCAAACTGCGCGGCCACCTAAGGTCCTGTTTCGTCATCCTGTCGATACTGTCCGTAGTATTTCTTCCCTGGCTCCATCCCGGAGTGTTCCTAAAGGCATCTTGCCTTGTCCTGTCATCCTTGTGCACTATCATCCCGATAATGCGCACTCATCCTGAGTGTGTTCCGTTTCATCCCTGAGCTTTCAGCGCTGGTGAAGACTCTGAAAACCGTGCTCATCCTGAGCATGTCTGTTGGTCGTCCTTGTGCTATCCTAGCCAGACACTGCATCCTGCAGTCACCCGCTGTCTTCTTGTCAGTGGGTCTATCCGTCGACGAGTTAATTATGCACTCTAACGCGGGTGTGCAGCATGATGTTTTAGAAAAAAGCCTGCTGTAATATTATTGTAAAATGTTAATGGTTTAAGTTAACTTGATATATATCATGCAGTTGCATCAGGCTTGCGGTAGAGTTTACAGCAGTAAATAGCGTTTAAACGCACTTGTTTGTGAGATATTTCTCACAAAAAGCCGGGCACGAATGGCATATTACTGTAGCTTAGCGGCGAAAGGCGTTGGTAAAAGGAATAACTATGGCCAGAGAACAACTGGGAATATGTGCAGAAGCCAATTTGCATGGCAGCTATTTACTGCTTAATGCGTTGGAAGGGCAGGAGAAAGCACTGCGTTATAAACTGGCGCGTATTCCGCAGTTATTCGACCGGCTGGCCGATCATTTCTCTGAAGCCTTGCTAACGGGTGTGGTGGCGGTGGGCAGCAACTATTGGGATTTGCTGTATCCGGATGCGCGCCCGGCGTTATTGCATGCTTTCCCCGAGCCGCAGGATGACAATATCGGCCTGGCCGCGGTGCCGGTGGATTTGCTACTGCAGATCCGCTCCGATCGCTTAGATGTCAATGTTATCGCCGCGCAGCAGGTATTGCAGCTGCTGCAGGGACATGTCGATGTGTTAGATGCGCTGCAGGGCTTTCGTTATCTGGATGGGCGTCAGCTGACCGGCTTTATTGATACACCCTTCAACCCAAAAGCGCGGCAGAAACGGCAGATAGCTTTGGTTGATGCGGCCAAACAACCGCTGTTTGCTGGCGGCAGCTATTTATATTTTCAGCAACTGGGGTTCAACCAAACGGCTTGGCAGCGGCTAACTCAGCCAGAGCAGGAGGCCATACTGGGATTTGAGAAAGTCAGTGGCCGTTTGCTGGCTGACGAGCGGCTAAGCGCCGACAGCTATGCTGCCCTGATGTGGCAGCAGGATAACGACTCTGCGGTGCTGCACCAGAATATGCCGTTTTATCAGCTAAAGCAGCAGGGCTTATTGCAGCTACAATATGCTGCCAGTGCTGAAGCATTACAGCAACAACTTACGAGGCGGCTGGGGCTTGGCGCCGCTGCCGGCCATGATTTGCTGCTTAACTATCACCGGTTTGAACTCAGTGCCGCGTTTTTTGCGCCATCGATCAGTTTTTTAGAGCTGGCTGCCAGTGGCGCTGTGTAGTGCTTTACACCTTCTCAAACAGTTCAGTAACTTTTTGTAAGGTATCGTCGATATGGCGGATACTTTTCGGTGCAATAAAAATAGTGTCATCACCGGCAATAGTACCCAGTACGCCTTCAGCCTTACCGACTGAATCTAACAAGCGGGCGATAAGCTGGGCTGCGCCCGGGCTGGTACGGATAATAATCATCACATCGTTATGCTCGATGTCGAGCACTAACTGACGCAGCGGACTTTTGGTGGTCGGTACACCCAACTCAGGTGGCAAAGTATAGACCATCTCCTGTTTGGCGTTACGGGTGCGCACGGCGCCGTACTTGCTTAACATTCGCGACACTTTTGACTGACTGATATTGTCAAAGCCTTCGTTTTTCAGCGCGTCGACAATTTCACCCTGAGAGCCAAAACTCTCAGTTTTCAACAAGGCTTTGAATACCTGAATTAACGCTTCTTGTTTGGCTTGCTTGGTCATATCACACTTTTACCTCTGAATGCGTGTCGTTATCTTAGCAAAGTTAGCCCACCGATACACTTTGTTGGCTAATCTGACGCTGCTAGTGGGCTAAAGTACACTAAAATTGACTAAAATGCTTAGACTTTAGGCTTAAGCTATTTGTAATTTCGCCGCGGTTTCAGTATTGTTGGCGCGTTTTTCCATTCAAGCGTTCTCAAGGGAGATAATCATGAAAGTTGCCGTTTTAGGTGCCGCCGGTGGTATTGGCCAGGCATTATCATTATTGCTGAAATTAGACTTACCTGCCGGTACAGATTTAGCGCTATACGATCTGGCGCCGGTAACGCCGGGTGTCGCGGTTGACTTAAGCCATATCCCTACCGCTGTTAAAGTAACAGGCTATGGCAAGGAAGATCTGAACACCGCACTGGCCGGTGCCGACATCGTGATGATCCCTGCCGGTATGCCACGTAAACCTGGTATGGACCGTTCAGACTTATTCAACATCAACGCCGGTGTGGTGAAAACCTTAGCCGAAGCTATCGTTCAGCAGTGCCCTAAGGCCCTGGTAGGTATTATTACTAACCCGGTAAATACGACTGTTGCCATTGCTGCTGACGTGTTCAAAAAAGCCGGCACTTATGACCCGCGCCGTTTATTCGGTGTTACTACGCTGGATGTGATCCGTGCTGAAACCTTTGTTGCCGAGTTAAAAGGCAAAAACCCTGCGACGATTAAAGTCCCGGTAATTGGTGGCCACAGTGGTACCACTATACTGCCACTGCTGTCTCAGGTTGACGGCGTAAGCTTCTCTGATGACGAAGTCGCCTCACTGACACACCGCATTCAAAATGCTGGTACCGAAGTGGTTGAAGCCAAAGCCGGTGGCGGATCTGCGACCTTATCAATGGGCCAGGCAGCAGCCCGTTTCTGTATTTCACTGATCAAAGGTCTGCAAGGCGAAGCCGTGACTGAGTATGCTTATGTTGAAGGTGACGGCGAACACGCCCGTTTCTTCGCACAGCCAATGCTGCTGGGCAAAAATGGCGTAGAAAAGCTGTTACCTATTGGTAGTTTAAGTGCTTATGAGCAAAAAGCTATGAATGATATGTTAGGCACTTTAAAAGCCGATATCACTTTAGGCGAAGAGTTTGTAAAGAATAACTAAGTTATTCAGCGGTAAAAAAAGGCGCTACGGCGCCTTTTTTTGTCTGCTGTAGCAGGTTTAAATCATTAATGGCTGCGCGACACGGCAATATCAGCCAGTGCCAACAACGCCTGCTTGTAGTCTGAGTCGGGTAATACCGCCAGCGCTGCACGCGCTTTGTCAGCTTCCTGCGCGGCCAAGCGGCGGGTATAGCCAAAGGCGTCGGTTTGCTCCAGTGCACTCATAATAGCGTCTAACTGCGCCAGGCCATTGCCTTCACTGATCGCTTGGCGGATCAGCGCCTGCTGCGCACTGGTGCCGTGCTTCAGCGCATGAATTAGCGGCAGCGTCGGTTTACCTTCGGCGAGATCATCACCGATATTCTTACCCAATTCAGTGGCGTCAGCCTGATAGTCCAGCACATCATCAATTAGCTGAAAGGCAGTGCCCAAATGCATGCCATACAGTTTTAAGCCATTCACCACAGCTTCAGGTTGCTGTGCCACTATAGCAGCCAGCTGAGTGGCGGCTTCAAACAATTTGGCGGTTTTACAGTAAATGACCTGCATATAGCTTTGTTCAGTGGTGTCAGGATCGTTCACGTTCATCAGCTGCAGCACTTCGCCTTCGGCGATGACGTTAGTGGCATCGGCCAGAATTTGCATGATGCGCATCTCGTTTAACGACACCATCATCTGAAACGAGCGGCTGTACAGGAAGTCGCCCACCAGTACGCTGGCCTGATTACCAAACACAGCGTTAGCGGTTTGCTTGCCACGGCGAAGGGTGGATTCGTCCACCACGTCGTCATGCAGCAAGGTAGAGGTGTGGATAAACTCTATAATGGCCGCCACTGTGACATGAGCGCTGCCGTTATAGCCCAGTGCACGGGCTGCTAATACCGCCAGCAGTGGCCGTAAACGTTTACCGCCGCTATTAACAATGTAAATACCGAGCTGGTTAATTAAAGCCACATCAGAATTGAGCTGGGAAAATATCTGCGCATTAACCGCAGCCATATCGGCGGCAGCCAGTTGCTGGATCTGTTCGAGCGTCATGCAAAACAACTGCTTAAACCTAACAATGGCGCTAATTCTACACTAAGGGCCGATAAGTCCCAAAGCAAAACCGGATCCTTTTGTTTAAGCGGTGATCTTTTTTTTATTTCTACTTGCGGGGGTAGGGGAAATTGCGTACAATTCGCGCCCTGTGAATTGAATTAACACGCCCCTTATCAAGCGATGGCGTGCTTTGTACGGAGTTAACTATGTACGCGGTTTTCCAAAGTGGTGGTAAACAGCACCGTGTGACGGAAGGTCAAACTCTTCGTCTAGAAAAACTAGACTTAGAAACCGGCGCAACAATCGAATTTACACCGTTGATGGTCGCTAACGGCGAAAACATCTCTATCGGTGCACCTTTAGTTGAAGGTGGTAAAGTAGTAGCGGAAGTGGTCACTCATGGCCGTGGCGATAAAATCAAAATCGTTAAGTTCCGTCGTCGTAAGCATTCACGCAAGCAGATGGGCCACCGTCAGTGGTTCACTGAAGTGAAAATTACCAGCATCAGCGCGTAATAGGAGTATCGACACATGGCAAGTAAGAAAGGTGTAGGTAGCACCCGTAACGGTCGCGATTCAGAAGCTAAACGCTTAGGTGTTAAGCGCTTCGGCGGTGAGTCTGTTTTAGCTGGTAGCATCATCGTGCGTCAGCGTGGTACTAAATTCCACGCTGGTACTAACGTAGGTATCGGTAAAGACCACACTTTATTCGCTTTAACTGAAGGTAAAGTGAAGTTTGAAGTGAAAGGTGAGCACAACCGTAAGTTTGTGAGCATCGTCAGCGAATAAGCTGCACACATTCAACTAAACCCCGCCTGGTGCGGGGTTTTTTATTGCTAAGCTGCTATCAGCGTGCCGAGATGGCGTTTTTCGACAAGGCTTACCAAGCTACGTTATACTTAGCGCCAGTTAATAAAAGCTGGTTCAAATCTGATTAATCAGGACGCACCCGATGAAGTTTGTAGATGAGGCGATAATCCGCGTAGAAGCCGGTGACGGCGGTAACGGCATTATCAGTTTTTTACGTGAAAAGTTTATTTCTAAGGGCGGCCCCAACGGTGGTGACGGTGGCGATGGCGGAGATGTGTATCTGGTCGCCGATGAAAACCTCAACACCCTGGTCGATTATCAGTTTGAGAAATTTCACCGTGCTGAGCGTGGTGAAAACGGCGGCAGTGTTAACTGTACCGGTAAACGCGGTAAAGATTTAGAGCTACGGGTGCCGGTTGGTACCCGCGCAGTAGATGTTGATACTGACGAAGTGCTGGGCGATCTCACCCGCAATGGCCAGCGTTTACGGGTTGCCAAAGGTGGTTGGCATGGCTTGGGTAATGCCCGTTTTGCCAGTAGCACTAACCGGGCGCCGCGCAAAAAGACCAATGGTACGCCAGGTGAAATCCGCAATCTGCGTTTAGAGCTGTTGTTATTAGCCGATGTTGGCTTGTTAGGCTTGCCTAATGCCGGTAAATCAACCCTGATCCGCGCCGTGTCTGCCGCTAAACCTAAGGTAGCCGATTATCCTTTTACCACCCTGGTGCCTAACTTAGGCGTCGTGCGGGTACAGTCACATCGCTCTTTTGTGATAGCCGATATTCCGGGTTTGATTGAAGGTGCGGCCGAGGGCGCTGGCTTGGGTATCCAGTTTTTAAAGCATTTAGAGCGTTGCCGGCTGTTATTGCATGTGGTGGATGTGCTGCCAGCTGATGGCTCAGATCCGGCCGAGAATGCGGTTACCATCGTTAACGAGCTGGCCAAATACAGTGCCAAGCTTGCGGCTAAGCCACGCTGGCTGGTGTTTAATAAGCTTGATCTGGTGATGGAAGATGAACTGGAAGAAATCATCGCCCAGGTCACCAGCGCGCTGAACTGGGACGGCCCGGTGTTTAAAATTGCGGCTGCCAGCCGCACTAATACTGAGCGCTTATCGGCAGATATTCTGAATTACATTGAGCAGTTACCAGTGGAAAAGGCCGCCGAGCCAATTGCTGATCCGGTGAATTTCAAATGGGATGATAGCCCGACCGATATTCAGCCGGTTATAGATGAAGACGACGACGATGACGACTTTGACGACGATGATTACGACGTTGAAGTGATCTATCAGCGTTAAGGGCTGGCTATGATCATTTCCTTAGTCGCGGCTATGGCCGCTAACCGGGTTATCGGTAAAGATAACCAAATGCCCTGGCACTTACCGGCCGACTTAAAGCATTTTAAAGCGGTGACCTTGGGTAAGCCTGTGGTGATGGGCCGTAAAACTTTTGATTCAATTGGCCGGGTGTTACCCGGCCGGCGCAATCTGGTGATAAGCCGCACGCCGCCAACCGATAATCGCGGCGCTGAGTGGGTAAATAGCCTGCTACAGGCGCTTGAGCTACTGCAAGGGCATGACGAGGTGATGATTATCGGCGGTGGCGAGATATATCGCCAGGCGCTGCCACTGGCGCAGCGTTTATACCTGACCGATATTGATTTAACGACTGAAGGGGATGCATTTTTCCCGGATTATCATACCGCGGCAGACTGGCAGTTAGTGCAGCAAAGCGAACATCCGGCAGATGCACAAAACCCCTATCATTGTTATTTTCGAACCTGGCAACGCCAAGGCTGAGTTTGCACCTGTTAACACAACTTGCTAAGATGATTCAGTCGAAATTCAGCAAGGAGTAGTACATGAGATTATTGCCAACTTTGTTTTGTGGTGCTGCCGTAAGCGTGTCGCTGTTAATGGCACCGGTTGCGTTAGCAGATGATCAGTTAGCTGCTTCTATGTGTGATTACGTGGCGGCCGATGATAAAAACCGGTTGCGTAAGGTATTGAGTGATTACCGTCTGCGCTTACGTAACATCTATGATGGTGTGGTGTGTAATGGCGAGACTCTTATTCGTCATGCCTTTAAAAGTAATGCGGCGGATGTCGGGGAGTTTATCGTAAAACAGTTACCCGGCTCTTCTGTAGCCGGCTCAGGTGATATTGCCTGGGCAGAAGCTAACGGCTTTGGTGCATCGCCACTGTTGGCGGTGTTAAAAGCCCGTGCCGGTGAAGGTGATTAAGCTGAAAAGCGGTCAGCGCTAAGCAATAAAAAATCCGCCTGCCGGCGGATTTTTTATTGCTTATTATTTATTCGCATTAGCGCTTTAGACTTTAAACTGCTCTACTGACACCCGCAACTCTTCGGCCAAACGCGCCACTTCATGGCTCGACTCTGACGTTTGCTCGGCGCCAGAAGCTGTTTGCTCGGCAATGGTTACGATAGACTCAAGTAACTTACTGATCTCGTGTGACACTTGATTTTGCTCTTGCGCCGAATCAGAAATTTGCATGCTCATATCGTGCGCCAGATGCACAGCATGTGTAATAGAGTCCAGCGCCTTGGTGGCCACTTCAGTTTTTTCTACGCAGTTTTCAGCTTGTTTCTTGCCTTTGTTCATTGCTTCTACCGCAGCATGAGCACCTGATTGCAGCACCTGAATCATCGCCTGAATTTCTTGGGTAGAAGCCTGCGTTTTGCTGGCCAGCGAACGCACTTCATCCGCTACTACGGCAAAGCCCCGGCCTTGTTCACCGGCACGTGCCGCTTCAATGGCGGCATTAAGTGCCAGCAGGTTGGTTTGTTCGGCGATGCCGCGGATAACATCTAAAATGCTGCCAATTGAAGCACTGTCTTTATGCAGCTTGTTAATGACTTCCGAAGCCTGTTCAACCTCATGCGACAGCTGCAGGATAATGGCTTTGTTTTCCAGTGAGATACCTTTAACACGCTCGGCTTCATTATCAGCGTTTTTAATCTCCGCCACGGCATCGTTCGAGCTTTGTAGCACGCCCTGAGCCGTACTGCTCATTTCAGTAGTCGCTGTAGCGGCCTGAGTTACCTGAGATTTTTGCTCACGGATAGCCTGAGTGGTTTGCACCGTAATGGCTGAGGTTTGTTCTGAGGCAGCAGCCAGTTGAGTAGAGCGGGAAATAATACCCTGAATAAGCTGCTGTAAGCTGGCAATAACTTTATTGCAGTTACGCGCCAGCTCACCAAATTCGTCCTGGGCTTTATCGTCCAGCTTTTGCGTCAGATCGCCCGATGCCACTACACCCAGGATGGCATTCACCTTATCCAGCGGGTTTTTAATGCTTTTTACCGTGATATAAGCAATAACCACTGCCAGCAGTATTGATACCACCACAACAATAAAAATGGTGGTAATGGCATTAGCAACGCCATTAGCTGATTCCTGCTGTATCGTCTCTGCTGCAGTGCGGGCCTGCGATAATAAACCTGCCAGACTGGCCATTGCAGTAGTCGTTTGCTGTTCGGCCTGCGCCAGTAAACCGGTTGCGTTGGCAATGCCTTGCAGACGCTGCATTTTCAGCGTGACTACGCTGTTGCTACCTGACAGCAAGCTATTCAGTTCAGTCACTTTTTCTGCCATATCGGCTACCAGTGCCACCTGGCCTGCAGTATCACTTTCAATAACGGCAAATTGGTCGTTTAACTCTTTTAAGCGAAAGCCGATTTCGTTACCTATGGTGTTCGCCGTGCTGTCTGAGGTGGTGCGATTCAGATCAACCACATTGCTGACCAGGGTGTTGATACCGGTTTCTATATTAGTAGCAGCCTTGTATGCATTCGGAAAGCGGCGCTGCACATCTCTGACATCGGTAAAGTCCAGAATGAGCGATGCCATATCATCAGCGTTCATTTCGACATCAGCAATTTTACTGTCGATACTATCACGTAACTGCAGGTTGGTTTTGAGCTGACTGAACAGGGCGCTGCTGACAGGGGTGAAGGCATCATAAGATTTAGCCACTTCGGCGGCAGCGCCTTTCAGCTGAGCATTATCCTGCACGGCGCGGGCCAATTGCGTTGAGGCCTGCTGATAACGTTGTTGCTCAGTGCTGAACTGCTGCAGTAACTGATCAACCTCATTCAGCTCAGTGGCATTAAACGCCTGTAGGCTGAGCTTGCTCATGATGACGAATTCACTTTGCATCTGAGCACTGTTTTCCAGCGCAGGTATAGAGACCTGATTTACTTCGGCGGTAGAGCTGCTAATGTTGCTCAAACTGATATAGGCAGTAGCGCCGATAAGCAGCAGGAGCAGTGAAATAATACCAAAGCCACCGATAATCCGTAATGCAACGGTTAACTTCATAATAACTCCCATTTTAGTACGGTACGTGCAGGCCAACGCGCTGCACCAGAAAGCTGTTACCTAATATACAGGCTTCGCTAAACACCTGCCACACTATAGCGCTGCTGAGTTTCAATACAATACGCCGTCAGGGCATTACCCCAGACGCAACCTGTATCCAGCGCATGAATATTCGCTACCGGACTATAACCGTTTAATGCTGCCCAGTGGCCAAAAAATAGCTCGGTGTCCAGCCGGTTGCGCCAGAATTCATACCAGGGCACCAATGCCGTTTGGCTACGTGGATGGCCCTTTTCTTTTAACTCTAATGAGCCGTCCTGGCGGCAGAAGCGCATCCGGGTGCAGGCATTGATGGTAAAACGCCAGCGCTGCACCTGGCTATGCGCGTCGCTAAAGCGCTCGGGTTTGTTGCCATACATTATTTCCAGCAAAGGTTGTGGTGCTGTCTGTAGCTGTTGCTGTATTTCAGCCGTTAATAACAGTGCTTGTGCCAGGCTCCACTCAGGCGCGAGCCCTGCGTGTACCAGAGTCTGGCGTCCATCACTGCTTTGATGTAACAAAGGTTGCTGACATAGCCAATGGATCAGCTCATCACGCTGTGTGCTGGCAAACAGGCTTTGCAGTTTATCCTGAGGTTTGGGCTGGCTGATACCATAATGACAGGCGATTAAATGTAAGTCATGGTTGCCCAGCACCGTGACTGCCGACTTACCTAATCCTTTAACGAATTTAAGGCACTCAAGCGACTGTGGGCCGCGCGCGACAAGGTCACCACAGAACCACAACTGGTCATTACTATCGTCAAATCTGATGCGTTCTAACAAGCGTTGCAGCGCATCATAGCAGCCCTGCAAATCTCCAATAACATAGGTTGCCATTAGTTAAGAATATTAGGCATAGCCAGACGAAATAGCGGAATGGCTGCCACAAACGGCTGCTGACTGGCATCAACCATTTCATAATGGCCTTGCATGGTGCCTACCGGTGTATCCAGCACAGCACCACTGGTATAGCGGTAACTGCTGCCCGGTGCCAGTGTCGGCTGCTCTCCTACGACGCCGTCGCCGGCGACTTCGGTTTGCTTACCGTTGGCATCGGTAATTAACCAGTAGCGGCGTAACAGTTGCACTGTGGTGTCGCTGTGGTTCGTGATGGTAATGGTATAAGCAAACACGTAGCGTTGTGCTGCCGGATCAGACTGAGCGGCAATGTAAAAGGTCTCTACCGATACCGGTACATTGTAATGTGAGCTCATGATTGGCTCTCTTGCTGATGTAACCAGGTGGCGACAGTAACAAAATCCTCGACACTAAGCTGTTCAGGTCTTAATGATGGGTTAAGCCCAAGCTGCTCAAGCTGTTCGGCGCTGGCAAAATTGCTAAAACCATTGCGGATGGTTTTACGCCGCTGATTAAACGCTTCCAGACAGACCCGGTTAAGCACTTCTGCCGGCACCTTGGCGCGCTCAGCGACGGGTTTTGGCAGCAGGCGCACGACGGCAGAGTCTACCTTGGGGGCCGGTTTAAACGCGCCCGGGCCTACTTCAACAACCGGCATCGCATGACAGTAGTACTGCGTCATAATACTTAAGCGACCAAAGGCTTTGCTGCCGTGGCTGGCAGTCATGCGATCGACGACTTCTTTTTGTAGCATAAAATGCATATTTTCAATTAAGTCTGCGTATTGGAACAGATGAAACAACAACGGCGTAGAAATGTTGTACGGCAGATTACCGAACACTTTTAACTTTTTACCCTCGTGTAGCAGTGTGGTGAAGTCAAACTTCATCGCATCAGCTTGATGAATGGTCAGTTTGCTGGCCAGTTGCGGATGCTGGCTTAAGCGCTCGGCCAAATCCCGATCCAGCTCTATCACGGTAAGATGGCCAGCCAGCTCAGCGACCGGCTCGGTCAGCGCGCCCAGGCCAGGGCCAATCTCCACCAGAATATCATCGCTTTTGGGAGCGATGGCTTTAACAATACGGCCGATCACTACAGGGTCATGTAAGAAATTCTGGCCAAAGCGCTTACGGGCGCGGTGACCCTGGTGTACATTGTCAGTCATGGATGTTTGTCGTTTTAGTGGCCAGGCTAATGGCCTGGTTTAGGGCATGGAATAAACTACCGGCATCTGCTTTGCCGCTGCCTGCCAACTCGAGCGCCGTGCCGTGGTCAACTGAGGTGCGAATAAGTGGCAAACCCAGGCTAATATTAACCGAGCGACCAAACCCCATATGTTTAAGTACCGGCAGACCCTGATCGTGGTACATCGCCAGAACAGCATCGGCATCCTGCAGGTATTTCGGCTGAAACAGGGTATCCGCCGGCAGTGGGCCTATCAAATCCATACCGGCTTCGCGCAGTTGCTGCAGAGTCGGGCTAATAATGTCCAGCTCTTCACGGCCTAAGTGGCCATCTTCACCAGCATGAGGATTGAGGCCACAGACATAAATACGGGGGTTTGCAATAGCAAATTTCTGTTGCAAGTCCTGATGCAATATCGTCAGTACCTTCGTCAGCCTGTCGGTAGTAATAGCTTTGGCTACATAAGCCAGCGGTATATGGGTCGTTGCCAGCGCCACGCGCAGGCCTTCAGTGGCCAGCATCATCACTACATAAGGGGTGTTAGATTGCTGAGCAAAAAATTCGGTATGGCCGCTAAAGGGAATGCCGGCTTTGTTAATAATGCCTTTGTGTACCGGTCCGGTCACGATAGCATTAAACTCACCACTGATACATTTTTCACCGGCAAAAGTAAGCGTATCAATAACATAACGGCCGTTGGCGGCGTTTAAGCTACCTGCGGTTACAGGTTCGGCAAGGCTGAAATCGGCTAACGTCAGGCTGCCGGCATGTTGTGGCCGCGGTAAGCTACTGGCATCATAAGGCGTTAACTGCAGCGGCAAGCCCAGCTGAGCCGCCCGCTCACTAAGCAGCTGGCCATTTGCGCATACTACCAGCTCTGCTGGCCAGTCTTGCTGAGCCAGCTTGATCACCAGATCCGGGCCTATACCGGCCGGCTCTCCGGGCGTTATGCCGATACGCAATGTCATTTAATTCTCCGCTAACACTTCAATGTGGGCTTCAGCGCGCAGTTCACGCTGGAAGTTGGTAGCCTCTTCATTGTAGCGACGGTTGAAAATCATCCGGTACACCTGCTCGCGCTTTTTATCTGCAGTGGCATCTACCGTACGTTTATCAAGCACCTGAGCAATATGCCAACCATGCTCGGTGCGAAATGGCTCGCTGATTTCGTCAATCGCCAGGCGGTTTAACGTATCGCGAAAGGCTGGCACGAAAATACCTGGCTCACTCCAGCCCAGCTCACCACCATTAAGCTTTGAACCTGGATCCTCTGAATGTTGTTTTGCCAGTTCAGCAAAATCGGCCTCTCCGGCACGTACTTTAGCGGCAAAGTCGGCCAGCATAGTGCGGGCGCGCTCTTCACTTAAAATAATCGACGGCTTAATCAGAATATGGCGCGATTTAACTTCATTGATGGCCGCAACGTTTTCACCTCGAATGTCGAAGATGGTCAAAATATGAAAGCCAGCACCTGAGCGCAGCGGACCAATTAAGTCGGTTTTTTTGCGGCCGCGGATCGCTTCAGAGAACAGGGTGGGCATTTCATTGATATTCATCCAACCCAAATCACCGCCTTCCAGCGCATTGGCGCCTGAAGATGACGCAATTGCAATGCGTTTAAAGTCACTGCCGTCGCGTAAAAGCTGCATCACTTTATCAGCACGCTCTTTGGCATCATTGATATCTTCGGTGGTCGCCTGGCTTGGAATGGCAATTAAAATATGGCCAATATTGTATTGCTCATTGCTGGCACCTTGCTCTTCCATCAGCTTTATGACGCTGTCAATTTCTTGCGGGCTGATATAAATGCGGCGCTGCACGTTAGCCCGCATCACTTCGCCGGTAATCATCTCTTCACGCAGCCGCTCACGAAAACGCTCATAGTCACCTTCTTCTGCTACCACTTGCTGGCGGAAGGCTTCCAGCGACAGATTCTCGCCCTGGGCGATATTACGGATAGTGTCGTCAAGCTGCGCATCGCTGATTTGCAGACCCATGCGTTCGGCCATTTGCAGCTGTAAGCTGTTCAGAATTAACCGCTCCATGGCCTGGGTGCGCAGTGCCGCGTCTGAGGGCAGGGTCTGGCCTTGTGCTTTAGCATTGCGCTTTACCCGCTCGACGATGTCGTTGACATCGCTTTGTAATACCACACCGTTATCCACTATGGCGGCGACACTGTCGATTTCACGCTCAGCTGCCAGGCTGGCAACGCTGGCACAACACAACAAGGTTGTGGCGACGAGTTGAGATAACTTCATAAATTCCTACATCAATTAGTTAATAAATAAGGCCGACGGTAGCTGAATATACCGTTAGACAGCATGTCGGTAACACCAAAACCAGCCCGATCGCCAAAGCCTTTTAATACAAACTGCAGTCCGATACTGGTGTCCAGGCCACTGGCCTGACTGAAATTGTCCAGTGGTAATTCAAGGTCGGTCAGGATCTGCCGCTTTGCGACCAACCGCACTGCCCAACAACATGACTCATATTGTAAGCCGATAGTGGCATCTATCATACGATGATTTGTTACATCACGATAGTAACTGCCCACCAGCTGCCAGTTGTCGGCAATGGCGGTGGTGCCCAGCACACCTAACTGCTGAATTTCCAGTCCTGAGACTGCCCGGCTGTATCTATGGTTCAACTGGAATAAACTTTTGTCGCTGGCCCGGTAATCCAGCGCCGCGCTGCTTTTCATCAGTTGGTCATTGTCGATATCGTATTGCAGCGCACTGCTGAAGTACCATTTTTCAAACCAGTGCCAAATAAGCTCAGACGCTAACATAGACTCGGCGGAGCTGATGTCATCTGCGCCTGCTGTGGCGCTGTCAGGTGTCTCCATAAAGAAGATTTGGCCCAGACTAAAGCGGAACAGCTCATTGTCGGCACTGTCGTAAAAACGGTTGGTCCAGCCAACGGTGACCTGGTTGGCTTCGTTGATGCGGTCTATACCCGAGTAGCGGTTGGTGCGGAATAAGCCGTGAAAGTCATCCTGCAAACGGGCACTGTCATACAGGCCAATGTCAGTTTGATCCCGATACGGAATGTACAAATATTGAATTTGTGGTTCAAAGGTTTGCAGGGCATTCTCGCCAAACCAGTCGTACTCGCGTTCTAAATTCAGCCGCGAGTAAAGCCGGACCTTGGGTACAGTGCGGCTAACGGAACTTACCACGTCACTTTGCTGCTCGGCTGCAGTTTGCTGATAATAGGTATACAGCAAACTGGTCTCTGCGGTTAACTCAAAAGCCGGCGTAATAAAGGGCAGTGTCAGCGTAGGTTCCAGGTGCAGACGGTCAGCATCAGTAATCGCCGCGGTGCTGTTGCGAAAATGGGCGTACTGCGCCTGCCAGGAAAAATCCAGCCAGGAAGAGAGGGCAATTGGCGTTGCTGAGGTCAGGCTTAATTCAGGTAGGGCACTATAAGCTTTGCTGTAATTACCCAAAATTTCAAAGCCTTGTACCCTTAACTGCGAATGCACCTGGTCGCCATAAAAACTGAGCGCCGCCTCACGCAGGAGTTGGGTATCACTCTGGTTGGAATAATCTGAGCCCAGCTCTGTCAGGTAAGCGTCATCGCTGACATCAGTAAAATCAACATAACCACGCCACTGCGGGGTAAAGTCGCTGACATGGCTCAGGTGACCCAGATAACGGGCACCAAAATTATCGGCTTTTTCGTTATCAGAGTTTAAATACTCCAGCTGCACATTACCTTGATGCTGCTCGGTCAAATAACGAAATTCAGACTTAAGCTGAGCGCCGCGTTTACTCATGTAGCGTGGGGTTAAGGTCAGGTCATAGTTTTCGGCCAGGTTAAAATAGTAGGGCAGCTCAAAATCGACACCGAGTCTCTGCGAACTACCAAACTTAGGCAGTAATACGCCACTACGACGTGCTTCATTAACCGGAAACGTTACATAGGGCAGGTATAGCACCGGCACATCTTTAATTTTAAATACGGCATTACGGGCTTCGCCCCAGCCTTCTTCGGCTTCAATATTAATGGCGCTGGCATGCAGTGCCCAGCTGTCATCCTGCTCTGGGCAGGTAGTAAACAAGGCATCATTCAGCCGGATGGCATCTGCGCTGGCGATAAGTGCAGTGGCATAACCGCGGCCTGCCTGGTCAATAAACCGGTAACGGGCATCGTCCAGACGGGCACTGTTCTGTTGTAAATTAGCACTAAACATACTGCCGCTAACCTGTAGTGCATGATTAAAGTATTCGATACCACCGTCGGCCTGCATCAGTTGGGTAATACTGCTGTAACGGGCGTTTGGGGCAAGCAGCAGCGTGTCTTTAAAGCTTATCTGTACGTTACCGTTAAAGTTTGCTCTTTGATTGTCGCTTAAATCTACCTGATCTGAGGCGATACGTACCGACGGATCAGTTGGGTTGAGCTGCGCTAGCGCTGGTGGACGCTGCAATGGCTGATAACACATGGCTGGCGGGATCTCTGCATAAGCCAGTGTGCTGGTCGTGACAACCGGAAGAAAAAAAACCACAGCTAACCCATGCTTCATGCAGCTACTCTTGCCTTACTTTAGTTCTAACAGCGATATGCCTACAGCGGACTGGCTATGATAAATCAATTTTAGAAATCCTGCTAATCCGATATAGTAGCGTTATTAATACTGCCCTCTGGCGCAGGGTGTATGCAGCGACAAGCTTAAGGACAGTAAAGTGTGGGGCAAAATTCTTGGTGCCTTATTCGGTCTGGCACTACTTAAACTACCCGGGTTACTGCTTGGTCTGTTAATCGGACATTGGTTTGACCGAACCTTTAAACAGCAATTTGAGCGCCATGGCGGCTTTTCCGGTTTGTTCAGTGATAATGCCGACGAACAGAGTTTGTTCCGTTATACCACCTTCGCCACTATGGGACACATTGCTAAAGCGATGGGTGTGGTGACCAGTGCACATATTCAACAGGCAACGCAGTTCATGCAGCAACTGGGCCTGACGGCACAACAGCAAACCGAAGCACAGGCCGCCTTTCGTGACGGTAAAGCGGTAAATTTTCCGCTACGGCAACAGCTCGGCCAGTTCTATCAAACCTACCGCAGACGTAAAGACGTGTTACAGCTGTTTTTAGAGATACAGCTTAGCACCGCTTGTGTTAATGGCCAGATGACAGAGACGCAATACAGCTTATTACAGCAGGTGGCTGGTTACCTTAATTTCAGTCAGCTACAACTGGAGCTGTTACTGCGGGCCTATCAGGCGCAAAATCGTTTCTCGTCTGGGCCGGCAAAACAGGCAGCCAGCAGCAGGTTGCAAGATGCTTATCAGCTGCTTGGTGTGGCGGAAGATGTCAGTGATGCCGGGCTGAAAAAGGCCTATCGCAAACTGATGGCGCAGCACCATCCGGATAAATTGATGGCGCAAGGCGTGCCTGCTGAAATGCTTGACGTGGCAAAGCGCCGCACGCAAGACATACAGGCCGCTTATGAGCTGATTAAACAACAGCGTCCAAAAGCCTCGTCATAGGCCAATACTACTTAGCCAACCGACAATTTCTTTTTCAACCCACTCTTGTATGTCGGCATGATAGGCCGAGCCGGTCAGCTGCCGCTGCCGGTACACTGCTTTTAATGCTTTGTTGGCTAGTTGTTGGCGGCGTAACAGCTGCTGCGCCACGCGTGGGTTGTCAAACTGGTGCGCCAACTCCAGTGTAGCCACCTGTTGCTGTGCCAGTGCTTCAGCAATGCTGCGGTTTAATTGTGGGTCATTCAGATAAGCTCCCAGCATAACAAAAGCAACCGGCTCGGCAAGCTCGCCATCGGCCAACAGCCGGTTGACCACTGCCGCACTGTTGCCCTGGGCGATAATAATAAGGCTGCCGGGCTGCTTCAGCGCCTGCTGTTGCAAGGCCTGTAACCGGCTGAGCAACCGTTGGTGATAATCGGTCTGGTTCTGGTCGACAAGTGGGGTACTCAGTTCCGGCGGCATCAGCGCCAGCGTATGCCAGCCATGCAGCGGCAGTCGTTGTCGCAAGTGATCAATATGTTTGGGACTGGCCGGGTGTTCACTGGTATCAGGTAATAAAATGGCAGTGCCTTTGGTGTAGCTGGTCAGGGTATCGCGTTGCAGTACCCAAAAATTTTCTTGCTGGGCACTCAGCTGCAGCAGCTCTTCAGCCGGTAGCTGTCGCTGCAAATCCATCAGATTATTTTGTTCGTTGGCCATTGCCGGCAGCATTAGCAGAACTGCAGCCAGCACAACAGCTTGCTTGAAGGACGATGTCATCAAACGCATTCTATACACTTAACTCGAACACCAATAACATGGTGTCGGCTTAGCCGGCGAAAACTTTATCCTTTACTGGCTAGCGTGGTGCCCGAGACGACATACTGGCTAAAGGTAAACAACACTTGCGATTTATAATCGAATTTAATGTAACCCGGTTGCTGCTCCAGTAAGGTGACAGTGGCAGCGTCAGGCAAAATAAAGCAAAATTTGGTAGGTTTAAACTCGACCAATGCTCTGGCCATTTCGCGTAGTTGCGGGTTTTGTGCCAGCCGGGCGGTTTCCGCTTCAGCATTGCAAACATGCGCATTAGCACTTAACGAGACGATAGCAGGTTGTTGTGCTACGGCACTAGCCGTATAGCAGCAAGCTGCGATAGCCAGCAGACGATGATATTTAAGCATAATAAACTCCCACTCCACATTACCGGTATCTGCCTCCTGCGCCAGCGTTGCGGGTAAATTTAACAGACGTGCTGTGATATCATGGCGGCCATCTCAGCACACCAGCAGGGCATGCTAACACAGCTTTTTCGGCTGCGGCACTATAAAAATGCTCGATTGTTGGCAGCATAAAAAAAGCCGCTGATTTTCAGCGGCTTTTTAACAGGTCTTACCTTAGCACAGTACTCTTAGCGAAGTACTGGCTCTTTCACTTTAGCCGTTACTTTAGCTTCAATGCGCTGGTTAGCAGCATGAGCTTCGGCAGTGTTACCTTCCACTCGTGGCCGGGTGACACCAAAGCCAACAGCGGTGATGCGTGACGCCGCGATATTAAAGTCTTTCTTCAGCATGTCAGCCACAGCATTAGCACGACGCTCAGATAAGCGCATGTTATACGCCGGGTTACCGGTGTTAGACGCATGGCCTTCAATTAACACGGTAGACTCCGGGAAACGCTGCATAAAGGCGCCTAGGCTCTCAACATCTGAGCGCTGGCTTTGCGGCACTACGGCTGAGTCGAACGGGAAGCGAACTTCAATGTCGATATCGCCAACAGCGGCCATTTTCTCTTCATACACTGTACAGCCGGTGGCATCCACTTTGTGGTTGGCTGGCGTATCTGCACAGCGGTCCATGGTGTCTACCACGCCATCGGCATCTGAGTCAGCCGGTGCTGCCTGGACAGGAGCAGGGGCTGGCGCTGGTGCAGGTGCCGGAGCAGGCTTAGCGGCTGCAGAGCCAAATGCATAAGTCAGACCCAGTTTAATACCGGCATCGCCGTATGATTCGTCGATACCCTGATAACGGTTCGCCTCAGCGAAGACGCCAAAGTTTTGATTAAAGAAATGTTTGTAACCTACACCCAGGTTTACTGCTGTAGTGGTTTGTATGGCGTCCATCCGGTTTAAACCACCCACTAAATAAACAGAAGACATAGAAGGTAAATGATACATCGCATTGATACCGATGCGATCGCCGTCAGAATCTGAGCCATCTAACTTTGATTTCAGATCCAGTTTGGCAAATTCAGCGCGCAGTGCCCAGTTTTCAGTCAGGTAATAACCTAACTCAAAACCGTAACCCCAATCTTTTTCCATGTAGTTCCAGGCTGCTGACTCGGTTTTATCTGTATCGGGCATGTAGTATTCGCCAAACACTGAGCCAAACACCCGCTCTTTTAAATCAGCGGCGCTAACTGTGTCGGCAAAAGCGGCAGTGCTGAATAACGGAAGTGCGGCAGCAACAGCTAAAAACGTTTTATTAAGTTTCATCCATATCTCCTTAGATTTACCAGACACCTTAATTGCAGATTATTGAATATGCAGATTACTGTGATTAACAAAATACTTTAATAAAAAAGTAGTACAAATTATTTGTTTAACAACATTATGCCACAATGATATACGAGCTAAATGAACGTTAGGTTAATATAAAAATGAGTTTTTTATGATTAAAACGGGCAGGGAGCAATAAAGCAGCATGCATTGGAATGTTCCGGATGCAAAAAGCAGAGTTGCTCGGCATGTAGCTGTAACCTCGCTGCCGTCGCTACCGTTTTGCTGTCGGCATAAAACTTATCGCCCAGAATAGGGTGTCCCAGCCATTGCAAATGCACGCGTAACTGATGTGAGCGGCCGGTTACCGGCATTAGTTTAAGACGGCTTTCGTTGTCTGAGCGGCTCAGAACCTGATAATGCGTCAGTGAAGGTTTGCCGTACAGATAACAAATGTGCTGTTTTGGTCGGTTCGGCCAGTCACAAATGAGCGGCAAATCTATGCTGCCATAATCTGCCAGTACACGACCCCTTACCCGGGCAATATAATGCTTTTCAGTGTGGCGTAGTTGAAACTGACGGTTCAAGCTGCGCTGGGCATCTGCTGTTAATGCCATCACGACGATGCCAGATGTGGCCATATCCAGCCGGTGCACTACCCGAATACCTGGCCACACCAGACGGGCGCGATATTCGAGGCTGTCTTTGTGCTCGGCAGCTTTACCCGGCACCGTTAACAAACCACTGGGCTTATTAAACACCACCAAGGCGTTATCCTGATACAGAATATCCAGATAAGGCGAGGTGGGTGGTGCATAATGCAGCATGCTCATCAGTCGTGGCTAACCACGATGAGGCGAATAGCATCCAGTTTTAGCCTGGCCTTACTGATATAGTCAGTCAGTTGCTGTTGTTGTGCCACAAGCGCACTGATCTCATCCTGCCTAACGCTTGGATTAAGCTGGCGCAGTGCCGTTAAACGCTGTTGCTGCCCTCCCAAGGTAGCGTTAACTTTCTGCTGTGCCGTGTTTATCACGTCGGCCATTTGCGTCGCGGCAATGTCGTTGGCCTTGGCAATCAGCGGATGTACCAGTTGTTGCAAGGCACCGGCCAATTTGCTGCCGGTTTGACGGCCAACCGGTTTCAGTTGTTTATTAAGCTGCTCAAAGCTGACCTTAGTCGATAAGTTGTTGCCGTTTTTATCCAGCAACAAACGCACGGGTGTCGCAGGCAAATAACGGGGCAACTGCAGCGTCGGCGGGGCGCTGGCTTCAATAATAAAATTCAGCTCCAGCAAATAGCTGCCTACCGGCAAGGCTTTATTGGCCAGCAGCGCCACTGAACTGCTGCCATGAGGTTCGTTGGTAAGAATATCCAATGTCCCGCGCACCATTGGGTGATCCCAGCTCAGCAGCTGAATATCTTCCTCTGCCAGCGCGGTTGCCCGGTCAAAGGTCACGGTGACGCCCTCATCGCCAAGCCAGGGATAACTGCCCTGCATCTGCTCTGACGGCGTCAGAATAATGCTGGTGTCATTGCGGTCATCCTGATTAATGCCCAGCAGATCCCAGGCTTTAAACATCAGCATTGGTAGAGCAGTGTCATTATCCTGTTCGGCTATGGCTTGTGCCAGTTGCTTCGCTTGTTCACCACCAGCCGAGTGAATTTCCAGCAGCTTGTCGCGGCCCTGTTCCAACCGGGTTTTTAACTGTTGGTTTAATTGTTGGCTGTCAGTGATTAACGCCGCCATTGCCGTTGGGTCGGCGAAAGGTTGCGCCAGCAATGGCATCAAGCGGTCTGCAACCTGCTCAAACACACTGCGGCCGGTCTGGCAGGTATGTTCAAAGGCATCCAGCCCTTGTTGATACCAATCAAGCAGCAGCTGTTGTGCCTGGTTGGCAAAATGCGGCAGATGCAGCTGAATATCAGCACGCTGGCCAATACGGTCGAGCCGGCCAATGCGCTGCTCCAGCAGATCCGGGTTTAGCGGCAAGTCAAACAACACTAAGTGATGCGCGAACTGAAAATTGCGGCCTTCACTGCCAATTTCAGAGCATAACAGCAGCTGCGCACTGTATTCTTCCTGCGCGAAGTAGGCGGCGGCTTTATCACGCTCGACAATGCTCATGCCCTCATGAAACACGGCGGCGCGGATCCCCTCGCGCTGGCGCACGGCTTCTTCCAACGCAATGGCGGTGCGGGCGTGGGCGCAAATGAGCAGGAACTTTTCCTGCTTGTGCTGTTTCAGCAGGCTGATAAGCTGCTCGACTCTGGGGTCAAATTGCCACCAGCTGCTACTGTCGTCCAATAGTTGCAGTACTTGCTCGGGAAACAGATTAGCGTGCACCCGCTCAGCTTCAGACAGGTCGGTGTTCAGGCTAAAGTGCACTTTCAGCGCGGTTTGGTATTGCTCGGGCAGCGCTAGGGGGTAAGGGTGTGCTTGCCGCTTGGGAAAACCTTTGATACCGGCGCGGCTGTTACGGAATAAAATGCGGCCCGTGCCATGGCGATCCAGCAACTGCGCCAGCAGCTGCGCACGGGCTTGCTGTTGCTGCTGTGCATCGCCCTGCTGTAATTGCATAAGCTCGGCACTGATGTCGCTCTCGCGCAGCATTTGCTTAAGCGCAGTCTGTTCGGCTGGCGTTAACGGGTTTTGTGCCAGCAGCGGCGTGGCAACGACGGCCACCTGCTGGTATTGCTGCTCTTCCTGTAAAAAAGCCTCATAGCTGTGAAAGCGTGCCGGGTCCAGCAATTTTAGCCTGGCAAAGTGGCTTTCATGGCCCAGCTGATCGGGCGTAGCGGTTAGTAAAATTAACCCGGCAGTACGCTGTGCCAGCGCATCAATTCGCTGATAGGCTTCACTGGGCGCTTGTTCACTCCACTGCAGATGGTGCGCTTCATCTACCACCAGCAAGTCCCATTGGCTGTCGCAGGCCAGTTGGTGCCAGCGTGGCTGGTTTTGCAAAAAGCTCAGGCTGCACAGCACCAACTGCTCGGTATCAAAGGGGTTGGCAACATCCAGTGCCGATTGCTCGCAGCGCTCCTGATCAAACACGGAAAAACGCAAGTTAAAGCGGCGCAGCATCTCCACCAGCCACTGATGTTGTAGCGCTTCTGGCACCACGATAAGCACCCGGCTGGCCAGGCCGCTTATCAGCTGCTGATGAATAATCAGGCCAGCTTCTATGGTTTTCCCCAAGCCGACTTCATCAGCCAGCAATACCCGTGGGGCATGGCGCTTGGCCACCTCGTTGGCAATATGCAACTGGTGTGGAATTAAACTGACGCGGGCGCCACTTAGGCCCTGCAATGGGTTTTGCTGTTGTTGATGCAACTGTTGCCAGGCCTGATAACGCAGCGTAAACCAGTCAAAGCGGTCAATCTGGCCGGCGAATAATCGGTCTTGTGGCTGATTAAAGCTGATAAAGTGATCTAAAAAGGTTTCGCGCAGCTCGACATAGCTGCCATCGTCCAGCCGTTTACCGCAGTACACCAGGTTATCATGCTGCTGTTTAATCGCCTCAACCAGCAGTTTAAAGCCGTCAGCACTGGCAACTTCGTCGCCGACATTAAATTTAACGCGTGTTAGCGGCGCATCGGCCTGGGCATACAGGCGGGTTTCGCCACTGGCCGGAAACAATAACGTTAAATGGCGCCCCTCAATGGCCACCACAGTCCCTAAACCTAAATCGGACTCGGTATCACTTATCCAGCGTTGTCCCAGTGCAAAACTCATCTTATACCCTATCAGCTAAATTGGGGGCGCTATGGTACTAGGAATCCTGCCGGGCTGCATCATCAATTAGCGTAAATTCAGCGTCTGGCACTGTCATCTGATTGCCATCTGCCGGCGGCATGGTGGGCGTGGCGTGTAGTTTTTGCCGCTAAAAGCTCAGGCAAAACAGCGCTATTGCACTATGCTTAGTTTGTGGCACAGGTAACCGGCCTGGCCAGGCGAAGAGGAGAGCCGTATGGCGCGAAGGAAATCCAAAGAAAAAAAAATTTACGTTCTCGATACCAACATTCTGCTACACGAACCTTTTGCCTTTCTAAACTTCCAGGAACACGATGTGGTAATACCGATGACGGTATTAGAGGAGCTTGACCACATTAAAGACCGTAATAAAGATGTTAGCCGCGATGCCAGAGTGGCCATTCGGGCGCTGGAGGATGTATTAAAAGACGCCTCGCCCGATCAGATGCTGCAAGGCGTGGCCTTGCCACGTTCGGGCGAGCAAAAGCCGGGCGGTCATTTATTTATAATTAATGATCATCACATTACCGATGAAATTCCTGGCTTGCCGGGCGGCGAAAACGACCACTTGATCATTAACACGGCGCTGTACTTACAGCGGGAAAAAAGCCCGCTGAAAGTGATTTTGGTCACTAAAGATATCAACATGCGGCTCAAAGCCAAGGGCGCCGGCTTAAAACTGGTCGAAGATTACCGCACCGACCAGCTTATTGACGATGTACGCTTTTTATATAAAGGCTATTACAAATTTCCCGGTGACTTCTGGAGCCAGGTCGGCGAATGCCGCAGTGAAAACGAAGGCCGCGAAACCTTCCATTATGTTAACCGCAGTGTGCTACCCAATGCTTACATTAACGAATATCTGATAGACGAAGTGGAGGGCTTTGCCGGCAAAGTGACGGCCATTACCGACAAAGAGATCCGTATTCTGGATTTTGGCTATGAGCGCCTAATGCACCGTCATGCCTGGGGAATTCATCCGAAAAATATTTATCAGGCGATGGCGATGCAGGCACTACTGGACCCGCACATGGATTTGGTGATCCTGACCGGGCCGGCGGGTTGCGGTAAAACGCTGATCGCGCTGGCGGCCGCCTTAGAGTTGGTGATTGAGAAAGGCATGTACGATAAGGTTATCGTTACTCGTAATACGCCAGAAATTGCGGAGTCGATTGGCTTTTTACCCGGTACGGAAGAGGAGAAAATGGCGCCCTGGCTGGCGGCGATTACCGACTCGTTGGAAGTGCTGCATAAAACCGACGAGCACCCGCATGCCAGCGTGAATTACATTATGGAAAAAGCCAATATTCAGTTTAAATCGGTGAACTTTATGCGTGGGCGCAGCATTCAAAATGCCATAGTTATTTTGGATGAATGTCAGAACCTGAGTGCTGCTCAGCTAAAAACCATTATTACCCGCTGCGGTGAAGGCACTAAGCTCATTTGCTCGGGCAATTTATCGCAAATCGACAGCAACTATCTGACGGCGGTAACCTCGGGGCTGACGTACATCGTCGAGCGGTTTAAAAACTTTGAGGGCAGCACCACCATTAACCTCAATGGTGTGGTACGCAGCCGGCTGGCCTCTTTTGCTGAGGCTAACTTGTAAAGCACAGTGCAAAGCCTGGTTGATTAATTTAACCAATCAGCTAGGCTTTGCCTGCAAAACAGCAGGTTGTGCTAAAGCAAAAGGAGTTGCATGAAAAACCCTGTCTATTATGAATACCGCCGTAGCGGCCAACTTGGTCTGCTAGCCTTAGTGCTGCTGGCCACCCTGGGGGCCACTTTGCACTATTTTCGCAGTGTCGAGCAGCGCGTTAGCCAGACTACCGCGCATTTGCAGGCACTTAGCCAGCAACTGGATGCTGAATTTGCCCCTGTGCTGGCCTTTAGCCAGGCCATGCGCCGCGCTGCCCTGAGCAAGCTAACATTACCGCCTTTAGCCACTGGCCCTGAGCCGTTAGTGGTGCTACAGCTGGCAGACGGTACTGTGCACGACAGCAGCACTTTTACTGATGGCCAAATACAAGCCGAGCTGCAGATGCTCGGCCAGCTTAAGCCCTATTTTGAGCTGGCAGAACAAACTCAGCCGCACCTGCTGGCGATTTATTATTTTTCCGAGCAAGGTTTTGTTTACCACGGGCAGGCAAAGTGGTCTGATTACATCAGTGACCAGCTCGTCAGCTGGCAGCGTAATAGTGCGGCAGAGCCTTCCTATGAGCGGGAGCAGATTTTTTACGCCGAGTTTATCAGCGGCCAGGCCGCGCTGAGTCTGCCGCTGTATCAGTCAGATAAAAAGCTCGGGCGACTGGTGTTTGCCCTGAAATTACAGCCGCTGCTAGAGCCGCTGTATCAGCAATATGCTGATACCGAGTTTATGTTACTGGATCAGTCCGGTGAGCTTATCAGCAGCTCCGTGGCCAGCCGGTTGCAAAGTGTCAACCAGCATATGCTGCAAATTCAGCGGCTACGCACTATGCCCTGGTCGTTAGGGGTGTTGCAGCATAAAACCAGCCTGTTTGCCGCCGGGCTGGCTGATTTTGTCTGGCACTGGCTAAGTTATACCTTGCTACTGGGCTGTCTGTTGCTGGCGTTACAGTACCGTTACCGGCGGCGCACCCTGTCGGCAGTGAACCGCTTGTTAGTGCACATAGACCGTATAAGTAAAGGCCAGACTCAAGGGGTGCGGCATATACCTGACGGCTGGGCAGAAGTATTTGATAAAGTAGCCAGCCTGCCAGCACCAGATAAACCCGCAGACTAACCGCTACAGCAAACGGTAGGCAAACTGGCCATTCTGAGTATAAATACGGTACTGCGGTCTGATTTCGCCTGGGGGCAGTAAGGCCGGTCCGGTTGGGTCCAGCAACAAATAATCACGCCCCTCTATGGTGACGGCGTCATCACTGTTTTGTACCGGCAGATGCAGGGCCAACATCGCATGCTGCGGCAGATAAATCATCGCCAGTTTTACATCCGGCAGCAGCATGCGCACCAAGGCGGCTAGCAATACCGCTTTGCTGTCACAATCGCCACGGTTTTCTTGTAGCAGCTTTAGCGGCGGACTAAAACTGCTGCCAGCAGACTCGGCGCGGTCGGATAAATCCTGATAGGGAATTTGCTGCAGCCACTGGCCGATATAGCCCACTGATTGCCGACTGGGCAGGTTCATCAGCTTTTGGTGCAACGCATTGGCGACCGGCAACAGGGCACTGAGGCTGTCCTGCATCAGGCGCTGATGATCAGGAATTATCACCTGTTCACCCAGTGGCAACGTTATCGCGTAGTAGTAATGCTGCTGCAGATAGTGTTGCTGTTGTGTTTGCAGTAGCTGCGACAACTCAGTTTCCAGCTTAGCACTCAGCTCTGCCGGGGCCTGCAGGCGGTAGCGCAGGCTGTCGCTGCCGGGCAAGCGTTGCAAGCGGGCGCCAGGGTATTGCGCCACATGAGCTCTGGCATCGCGCCATAAGTACTGCTGTAACAGCGCCGGTTTTAATGCACGAAACTGACGAAAATGGTTATTCAGGCTTTGGTTGTCCAGGCTGAAGCTCAGCTGCTGCGGCTCAGCATTTACCTGAAACTGATAATTAAACTGCAACTGCTCGGCGTCACGCTTCAGTTGCAGTTTTAGTGGGGAGGCTGCCAGCGGCAGCGCGATACAGCATAACGTCAGTAACAGCTTTCTCATTCAGCCCTTAACACCCGGTAATGGCGCCAACCTGCCACTAAGCATAATGCCAGCAAGCTTAAGATGCCAGCACTGCCACCAGACACCGCTACAGTGGTACTGGTTTGCACCCGGCTGTCACGGTTAATATCTTCCATCGCCAGCAGATCCAGATTGGCATCATCAAAGCCTGATACCTCCGCCAGCAGGTAACCGGTGTTGGCGTCAAACAGCCTTACGGTCAATAAGTATTCGTCGGCAGCGAACTGGCTTTGCAGTACGGTATCTATGGCCAGCCAGTCATCCGGGCTTTGCCGGTAAAGCTCAAACACACTGCTGGTATAAAAAATGCGCTCATCGCCATAGCTTGGCAGCAGGCTAAATTCAGCAAATACCGCCTGATAAGGCTCGCTGGTATCGGCGTCCAGCTCCAGTTCCAGCCGGTGATAGTAGCCATTGGCATTGCGATCGCCACTTAAATACAAGTCGACACTATAAAACCAGACATGGCTCTGGTAACTCTGTGTGGTTACTGTGGCGTCTTTATTATGCTTTAAACTGACCGGCTTATCAGTGCGCCGCTCTGTGGTCAGGCTGGAGAGGTCGCTGCTTACGGCCTGGCCAGGCCAGCACAGCCAAAGTGCAGTTAACAGTAACAGGCTGAAATTTTTCATAACGGTATCTCCGGTTGCTTTGATACCATTACAGACTGGCGCGATGAATTTTGGCTGAACTTTAACGTAAAGGAAGTGTAAAGCAATGAAACTGGTGCGAACCCTGGTGGCAGAGCAAAGCATTACGGCAATCGATTTGTTGAGTCAGGGCGTGCCAGAGCTGTCTAAAGGCCGGCTAAAAGACGCTATGGCCAAGGGTGCCGTGTTGCTGGCCGGTAAAGTACAAAAGCGGCTGCGCCGGGCACAAACCTTGTTGCAAAGCGGACAGCAGCTAAGCCTGCACTATGATGATGAGCTGTTAAGCCGCAGCTGTGCCCCGGCACAGCTTATCAGCGATCAGCAGCATTACAGCGTCTGGTTTAAGCCGGCAGGGATGTTGTCACAGGGCAACGAATGGGGCGATCATTTGTCGTTGCTGCGCGTCGCCGAGCAACATTTTGCCGCCAAACGACCGGTATTTTTACTGCACCGGCTGGACCGCGAAGCCAGTGGTTTGATGCTGCTGGCGCATAGCAAAGCGATGGCCGCAGCGTTTAGCAAATTGATTGCCAACCGGCAAATTGATAAACACTATCTTATTCGGGTAAAAGGCCAGTTGTCGTCTGCGTTACTGCAACAGGGCGAGCTGAGCCAGCCGCTGGATGACAAGCCTTGCCGTACCGAATTTAACCTGCGCCGCTTTGATGCTGACACTATGCAAAGCTGGTTAAACATTAAACTGATCAGTGGTCGTAAGCATCAGATCCGCCGCCACTTTGCCCTGGCTGGCCACCCGGTAATGGGCGATCCGCAGTATGGTAGCAACAACAAAGATAGCAGTGGGCTGGCGCTACAGGCGGTTAGCCTGAGTTTTCGCTGCCCCAAAACCGGCAAGGCTATGCAGTTTAGCCTACCCGCAGAACGCTTGCTGGCAGGTGCTGAGTGCTAATGCAAGCTGTCATCTAAGGTTGGCTCCAGGCTGGTTTCATTGCAATACAGCTGCAATTGGCCAAGCCTAAAGGCATTAAGTAAGTCTTGCCGTACCAGGCTGCTGGCCCATTCGCAGGCCGGGGTTTGGCTGCTGCTTATGCGGGTCAGCCAAAGCCCCTGATTAGCCGGCTGCTGTTGACATAATGCTAAGCTTAGCCAGAAGGCTTCAGGTAGGCTTTGCAGCTGTGTCAGTTGCCAGGGTCTGCTGAAAAGCTGCGGCAGCGACAGTTGCAGGCTAAGCAGTGTGGTGGCTTCTTTTCCCGCTGGTAGCTGTTGCTGTAATTGCCTGGCAAGTTTCAGCTGTAGTGCTGTGACATCTGTCTGCCGCTGATCCAGTGCCAGCCACAGTACGTCCTGGTCCAGACACCAAGCCAGCATTGCTGTATCCCCTTGCTCCGGTATCAGCCTGTGCAGTACCTGTGTGATGCGCTGCTGACCAAAGCGCAGTTTTAGCTGTTGGCTCTGCTGTGGGCTGAACGCCAGAATATGGCTGATATTATGCTCTTTGTGCTGCAATTGCTGACAAAAGTTGCGCCAATCCGGCAGTGGGCTCTGAGCCGGCGGCATGGCTTTTGCGCTGCGCCGACGTGACCAGAACAACAGTAGGAATAACGCCAGCGCTAACCCTGATACTGTCGACAGCAACAAGCTGATATTGCGCTGCTGCTTTGATAGCTTAAGCTGTTGCTGGCGCAGTTCTGCCTGCCACTGACTGGCGATTGCTGCTTGCTCCAGCCCCTGATTAATTAAGTCCAGCTGCACGATATTCTGTTCGTCCAGTTGCGCCAGGTGCAAACTGCCGGCCTGCTGCAAGCTGGTATAAGCGCCTTGCCAGTCGTTCTGTAATGCAGCCAGACGGGCAGTCAGCTCAAAAAAGCGCAGCTGCAGGTAGACCGCCGCTTGGGGCATATCGGCGGCCAGTTGCTGCAGCAGGTTAGCGGCTTGCGGATACTCGGCTGCCTGCAGGTGCAGCTCGGCCTGTGCCAGCAGGGTTTCCTGCAGGTAAGTTTGCACATTTTGCTGGCTAAACAGTTGCCGGGCAGTGTCAAAGTGTTGCCGTGCCAGTTCCGGCTGTTGTTGCAGCACAGCAAGCCTTCCCAGCCCTAAGGTGGCTATACCCACCCGCAGCGGGTCGTCCAGCTGTTTTGCCAGCGCCAGTGCTTCGGTAAGATACTGTGCTGCTTCACCGGCGGTATCGGCGTGTTCTAAATAAGTTTCACCTATATAAATCAGCGTGTAAGCATAACTGGCGTCGCGTTTTAACTGTTTATAGCGCTGTTTTGCCTGTTGCAGATGGTGTAATGCCTGATGGTGATCTTCTATTTTGCGATATGCCATACCTAAACGCAGGTGAATAGAGGCCAGCGCATCGTCGTCCTGTAAACTGCTGGCCAAGGTAAGTGCCTGATTAAAGTGTTGATAGGCTTCACCAAAGGCGTTGTTTTGCAGGGTTAAGCGGCCCAGCGTAATACGGGCTTTCAGCTCAGCCTCGGCATTTTGCAGTTGTATGGCCAATTCCAGACTACGCCGGGCGTAAGGAATGGCCCTGGGAATATTGCCCAGCTGATTATACGCCTGGGCGAAGCTTTGCAGTATATCGCTGTAAAGTGAAAGACTAGCGGCATCTTCACGCTGGTGCAGTAACACCTCGGCTTGTTCCAGCATGGTAATGGCCATCATGGTATCGCGGTACAAAATGCCGTAAATCTGCGCCTTCAGCAAAAAGGCATAGGCTTTAAGGTAGGGCGCGGCGGCACTGTCCAGCGCTTTGTTTACGGCGTCCATGGCGCCGGCTTTGTTACGTAGCCGCAGCTGCGCTTCAGCCAGCACCAAATAGTCACTGCTATTAAGGGTGTTGTCAGGCAAAGCCTGTAATTGGGTGATCACCTGCTCTGGCTGGCTGCTGGCCTGTAGCAGCCGTTGCTGCAAGGTGTCGCTGGCGTTACTGGAGCCGCTGCCAAATAGCAAACCGATAAACAAACCGATAAAAAGGAGTAGGCGCATTGTCTTGTTTATTATCATTTTTTTCGCCAGTGTAGCGCTAAATTAGTGCTGCAGCCATATTAATGCTGCAGTCATAGTGCATTACGCAGCTTACCGTTAGCAAAGGCCTGCATGTTAGCCACCAGCTGCTGTACCATCCGCTGACGCGCCTCGGCACTGGCCCATGCCATGTGCGGTGTAATAATCAGCTGGGGCAAGTCTGCCGTGACAAGCGGATGCGTTGGCGGCGGGGGCTCTTCGGTCAGCACATCCAGTGCAGCCCCTGCCAGCGTGCCTCGCTGTAACGCCTGCAGCAGAGCAGCTTCGTCGATAAGGCCGCCACGGGCAGTGTTAATCAGCAGTGCGCCAGGCTTCATTGCCGCGAAGACAGCATGGTTAAACAGTCGCTCGGTGTCTTGGGTTAACGGGCAGTGTAAGGATACCACATCGGCCTGTGCCAAAGCGGTGAAGAACGGCAGCCGGCCAGCACGGCAAACATGGGCGTTTGGTTGCTCAGATAACAACACTTGCATACCAAAGGCTTCGGCCAGACGCGCAGTGGCCTGTCCCAATGCGCCATAACCGACAATCAGCATGGTTTTTCCGGCCAGTTCCGTTACCGGGTAGTCCAGCAAACAAAAATACGGGCTTAGGCTCCAGCGCCCATCCCACACGGCATCCTGGTATTGTCGCACCTTATTGGTTAGCTGCAGCAGCAGGGCAAACACCTGTTGCGGCACCGCCGTGTCGGCATAGCCCCTTACATTACACACGGCGATGCCGTGTTGTTGTGCGGCCGCCAGGTCTATATTATTTGCGCCGGTAGCAGCCAGGCATATCAGCTTCAACCTTGGCAGGCTGGCAAGCGTGGAGGCATCCAGTACCACCTTATTCACAATAGCAATATCGGCATGCTGTAAGCGGTTTAACACCTGCGCCGGTGCCGTGCTGTCATAGCAGGTTAGCGCGATATTGTCTGCCTGCAGCGGGCTAAGATCGGCATCTCCCATAGAAGCCGCATCAAGAAAGACAGTCTGGTACATGGTTGGCCCTGCAATTACGTTGTGCCGCGTTATAGCAGCGCTTTGGCGCGGCGTAAAGCCATAACCGCTGCTATTATGCTAAAGTCGCAAGCCTGAACCTATCTACAGCATTGTACGGAGAACATCAGATGTTCGCGCCGCGTTTTCAGCCTGTTTTATTTGCTTTTATTATGTCTGGCTTTATGGCGTTTTTAATGTCAGGCATTTTAACCTTTATTAACCTTGGCTGGTTTGCTGAGTTTTTCAGCGCCTGGCTCAAGGCGTATCTGTATGCTCATGCCTGTGCTTTTCCTTTGGTGTTTATCTTCGCGCCGCTAAGCCGCAAGCTGGCGGCTAAATTAACTGGTCAGGGTTAGCGATAGCTGATGTCTTTATACATCGGCGCTAACAGGGCCAGCAGCTGATTTTGTGCGCTGATACTGATGTTCTGTTGCTGCATTACCTTGATAAGTCCTTCGACTAAGGCATCGTAATCGGCCAGGCTGATGTTAAAACCTGTGTGGCTTTGCTGCATAGTGCCACCGCTATACACACAAGGGCCGCCACTTAACTCACACAACTGCTCGGCTAACAGCTGGCGAAAACGTGCAATGTCGGTGTCAGCAAAATGGTGCACTATGCGTTGGTCATGTTCAATTTCATGCAATAAGCCGTCGGTAATAGCAGCGATGCCTGCTTCACCGCCCAGCTGCTGATACAAGCTCGGCCGGTTTGGCTGGCTGCAGCCGCCCAGTAGCAACAGGCTTAACAGTATTGTCATGGTGCCAATAAACTGGGTCATCACCAGGCTCCTTCAAGCGAAACATAATAGCCTTGCTGGCGATCAAAACCGGCAATACTGCCAAGATCAGCGTAACCGGCCACGACTGACAGGTGTTTGTTAACAAACCAGGCAGCAAAAACATCGCGCCAGTGTTGCTCGTTGGCAAATGCCAGTTGGTTGGGCTTTTGTTTAAACTCGACACCTAATGCCAGGTTGTAATTTAGCAGCAGTACAGCCGAGCCCTCTGCAACCAGTTGGTAGTTGTTATCGGCGGCGGTACCAAAGCCAAGTAAACCGGTTTGGTGGGCTTTGGTGGCGCGCAGGGTAGCGTTTAACAAAAGGTTACGGCCGCCAACCTGGTCAAACAGCACTTTGGTGGCCGCCACATACAGGTCCACCCCACTGTCATCGCGGGCACCCACGGCCTGCGGCAGGGCAAAGTCGCGGTTTTTCTTGTACTGCAGGCCCAGGCTTAGTTGCGGCAGGGCGGTGTATAACAACTCACCGGCAAAGTGATACTTCACACCAAACACGTCCTGGCGCAGCTCGCCGCCCAGCGTATCCAGTTTGAAGCCTTGCCGGGCGAAAGACCACTCCCATTGGTTGTTGTAACTGACACTGGCACCCTGCACATTCAGGGTAAAGTCGTCCACGCCAACTACAGTAGCAAAGGCAGTGGCGGCCCATTCGCCACTGCTGGCATAGCCGTTGGTTACTGCCCAGGGTACGATGCCGCCGCCGGCACTGCCTTCAATCGATGTGGCACCGCCGGTGGCGATAATTTTACTGCCAGCCAGCGCTGTAACCGGGCTGCACAGTGCCAGCAGCAACGCCAATTGGCGTGTTAACCTGTACGTCATGAGGATGTCTCTCCGTTAAACCAACGTGCGGAGCTCTGATTAAATTCGTGTTGCCATGCAAAAAAAGCCTCGCTGCTGAGTGGCTTGGCAAAATAATAGCCTTGCACCGTATCGCAGCCGCATTGACTCAGCGTATTCAGGCCACTGTGCTGCTCCAGCCCTTCGGCGGTCACTTTAAACCCCAGGCTGTGTGCCAGCTGGGTAGTGGCACTGACAATCAGCGCGTCATTACTGTTAGTGGCGATATCCTTAACAAAGGCGCGATCAATTTTAACCTCGTGCACTGGCAGCTGTTTTAAGTACGCCAGCGATGATTGCCCGGTGCCAAAATCGTCAATCGCCAGGTTGATCCCCTGTTGGCGCAGGGCGGTCAGTTGCTGCACGACGGTGTCGGTATCTTGCATAATGGCGCTTTCGGTTACTTCCAGGGCCAAGTTAGCGGCGCTGAGCTGATATTGCGTCAGTAAAGCCGCAATTTGCTGACACAGTGAAGGCTCCAGTAAATCCTGTACCGACAAATTCACCGCCACCTGCATCTGCAGGCCCTTATGTTGCCATAGCGCCAGCTGCTTACACACTTGTTGCAGCATCCATTGGGTAACCAGGCTAATGCTACCGGCGTGCTCTGCCAGGCCGATAAACTGCTCGGGTGGCACAAAGCCCAAGCTGGGGTGTTGCCAGCGGATCAGCGCTTCGCAGCTGTTGCATTGCTGCTGCTCCAGATCCACCTTGGGTTGGTACACCACATAAAACTGGCCATTTTGCAGCGCGTCGGGTAAATCGCGGATCAGTTGCAGCTCGCGCTGATGACTTTCATCCTGCCCCTGCACATAGGTGGCGATGCGCTGGGGCGCGTGGCGGGCATGCTCTAGGGCGATATCGGTGCGGCGCAGTGCATCGCTTAAGCACTCGCCACCGGCAAAAAAATGATATAAACCGGCACACAGTTTCAGGTTAATTAATGACTGCTCCAGCGGATAATGCTCGGTCAGCAGTAACAACTTGGCTTGCACCTGCGCTGGTGTTAACAGGCCGGCATACACCAGTAAAAACTCATCACCGCCCAGCCGTGCCAGTAATAACGGTTTTGGCAATACTGTCGTTAAGCGCCGTGCCAGCTGTACCAGTAACTTATCGGCATTGGCAAAGCCGAGAATATCGTTCAGGTGCTTAAAGTGGCGGATATTCAGCTGCAGCAGGCTACCGTCCTGCTCTGCCAGAATAGCGGGCAGCAGACGATCCACTGCGGCTCTGTTGTATAGGCCGGTTAGCGCATCGTGCTCGGCGTTAAACAGCAGTTGCTGTTCGCGCTGCAAAATATCCTGTTGCATGGTATGCAGGGTGCGGCCCAAAAGGCCAATTTCGTCATTGCCTGCCGTTGGCGCAGGCTCGACACTGCCCTGGCCAATACGGCGGGCAAACTGGCTTAGTGCATCCAATGGCTGGGTAATGCTACGGGCAAACACAAAGGCGACCAACAGCGCCAATGCCAGCGCGGCACCAAATATCAGTAGTAACTGTTGGCGAAATGCCTGGTAATCACTTAGCCAGCGCTGATTAGATAAATGCTGCACCGCCCACAGTTGCTGCTGCTGATCCAGCGCACTTGCCACCGACAAATAGTCCTGATCGCGCTCCTGTTGCAGGTTGCCATCTTGCTGTAATAGCTGCGCTAATAACGGTGTTAGTGCCAGTTGCTGCGCAGCGGTCAGGGTGGAGTTTTGCAAAACAAAAGCATCCTGCTGACGAATGACAAAGCTGATATCCAGATCGGTAATGGCTTTAATGTTAGCGGCCAGTGGTTTATCCAGTAAAAATCCCATACCGGCCCAGGCGATCAGGTTTGGTGCCCGTACCGGCGCCAGCACCAGTTGATAAGGCTGACCATGCAGGCTAAGAATGTCAGCTACACTGGCGTTAGCACCGCCGGTTTGCGCAAACAGCGGTTTAATATCAGCAGGTTGCAGCTGAGTGTCTGAGCTTACCAGCAAGTCGCCGCTGGGTGATAACAACAGCATCAGGTCAGCATTAATGCGACTACCGTGGTTTTGCAGTACCGAGGCAATGGTGTCCTGCTCAGCAGTGGCCACAGCGCGGCGAAAGGCAAAGTCGGTCGCCAGTAAGCCAACACTGTCGCTAAGCTGGCTGGCACGGATCTGTAGTGCCTGTCGCAGTACTTTACTGGCGACATTCAACATATCGTGCGCCTGGCTCAGGCTGTCACGCTTCATGCTGTTTAAGGTTGCCAGCGCTGTGGCCAGCGCGAACAAGCTTAACAGCAACACCAGGATGGCAATAAGCCTGCTGCGCAGCGAGCGAAACAGCATAGGCTATTGGCCAAAGCCGCGTTTGGGCGCAGCCGGTTTGGTTTTATTCTGTACCGCCAGTGTGAGTTGCAATTGCTGGTGGCCGGACAGCGTCAGCTGTTGCTCAGCAGCAGGCGCCTGTTGCCAGGGGTGCCATAACCTAAGTTGATAATCGCCCGGTGCTAAGTCGGTAAAGCGCAATTCGCCCTGGCTATCGCTGACCGCCAGCAAGGGGCTGTCACCAACGTAAATATAGGCCTGCATATAGTCGTGGATATTACAGCCCAGCGCGACTATGCCGGCTTTATCAAAGATCACCGGTTGCTCTGGTTTGCCGGAGTACAGCTCAATTTCAAAGGTTTTAGCCGGCGAAAATGAGTACACATGGTGGCGGGTTTTATCCAAGTTAGGAAAATCTACTGCACTGCCGCGCACCACAGCGCTGACAAAAGGCTGGAACATCAGCCCCTGCTGGGCCACGCTGGCTGGCTTAGCGTTGGGTAACGCCGCGCCAGCGGGTGCTATCAGCTCAACCACGGCTTCTGCCAGCGGTTGGTTGTGCTGGTCAACTAGCGTGATATTCAGCGTATCGGCGGCTAGCCGCGGGCTAAAGCCGCATAGTATGATCAGCAGTGAAAACACTACGGCGTACAACTGTGTCATATTCGGTATCACGCAAGTCAATTTAATTAACAATAGCAATAAGGCTGCGGCGGCTCAAATGTTATCTGCCAAAGTGCATAGCAAACCTGAAGGTGTAGCAAGATGATGAAACAGGCAGTGCGCTTTACCCTACAGTTAGGATTACTGCTATGTGCCGGTTTACCGCTGAATGCTCTGGCAGAGGATATTTGTCAGCAGGCCAGAGCGCAGCAGCGGCCTTGTGTTGCGCTGGTGCTGGGGGGCGGTGGCGCCCGCGGTGGCGCTCATTTGGGCGTGATAGAGCAGCTGGAGCGTCAGCAGATCCCGATTGATCTGGTAGTAGGTACCAGCATTGGCGCCTTTATTGGTGGCTTGTATGCCAGTGGCCACAGTGCAGCTGAAATTTCCCAGCGTTTACAGCAAACGCCCTGGGCTGCCGGCTTTCGTGACCGGGTGTACCGCGATGAAATGCCGCTTAGGCAAAAAGAAAAATCTGACGATTTTCCGATCAACCTGGATGTTGGCGTGTCAGCCGACGGTGTGCGTTTACCCAAAGGTATTTTAAGTGGCCAGTCGCTGGCCGAAATTCTGCACGCTACCTTCGGCGCATACGCTAACCTGAGCCATTTTGACCAACTGCCGGTGCCATTTCGGGCGGTAGCGACCGACTTGTTAACCCAACAGGAAGTGGTGCTCGCCGATGGTAGCCTGGTGCAAGCGGTGCAGGCCTCGATGAGCATTCCCGGTGTGGTTCGGCCTCTGGAGCTTAACGGCAAGCTGTTGGTGGACGGTGGTGTGGTGAATAACCTGCCGATCAGTGTTGCCCGTCAGCTGGGGGTAGATCGCATCATCGCTGTCAGCATCGACTCACCGCTGCTGCGCCGTGAGCAAATTGAATCAGCCTTTAGCATTACCGAGCAATTAACCAGCTTTTTAGTGCGTGCCGGTGTGCAGCAGCAACTGCAGTTGTTGACCGAGCAAGATTTGTTGCTGCAACCTGATCTGGTTGATATCAGCACGCTGGACTTTGCCAATATCGACAAAGCCATTGTATCGGGCCGGCAAAGTGCCATCCGCTTTGTGCAGGCGCTGGCCGGTTTTAGCCAAAGCCAAAAAATTTACGCCGACTGGTTCAGCCGCTTTAGCAACAGCAGTACAGGCTCGATACGGCTGGACAAAGTCGAGCTGGACAACCGCTCAGCGCTGGACGACGCCCTGTTGCTGAAACGGCTGCAGCTAACCGCCGGTGATGCTTACACAGAGCGCAGTATTCGCCGTGGTTTACGCCAAATGTATGGTCTGGACACCTTTGAACGTATTACCCAGCAGCTGAATATTGATCAGCAGGGGCAGGCTGTGCTGCAGGTTAAAGCGGAAGAGAAAAGCTGGGGGCCGGGCTACCTGAATTTTCGCCTGATGTTTGAAGATGACTTTCGTAACACCAGCCAGTATCAGCTGGCCGCGGCGTATAGCCGCACTAACCTGTCGCCCTGGGGGGCAGAATGGCACTCTGAGCTGGCGCTGGGCAGCGATAAATATTTGGCCAGTGAGCTGTACTGGCCGCTGGCAGGTTCTGGTTTGTATCTGCAGGGGGATTACCGCCACCGCCGTGACAGCCAGCCACTGCAGGATAATACCCAATTGGCTGCCGGCGAGCTGAAAAACCAGGAACATGAACTGCAGTTAAGTCACGGTTGGAATATTTCTGATCATGCCCGGCTGCAGCTGGGCTGGGCCTGGCGCGATGGCCGTTATCTGTTGCCCAGTGTGTACGCTGCGCAGTTACAGCAAAGCGAGATAGATTACCTGCGCCGAGGCCCTGTTGCTGAATTTATCTGGGATACGCTGAACAGCCGCAGTTTCCCTACCCGCGGTATCCGGCTGGCCAGCAGTTATGCCTGGCTGACAGATTCGGCGCTGGGCCAGCGGGTAGACAGCCGTAGCAGCCGCACTGAGCTTCTGGCCGCCAAAAGCTGGCAGGATCATACGCTACGCACCCGCTGGCGTTTTGATCATTACAGCAGTGACAGCGACAGTGCTTTTGCGCTGGAGCAATTTAGCCTGGGCGGTTTATTAAACCTGTCTGGTTATCCTGCCGACTCGCTGTTTGGCAGCCAAATTCAGTTTGGCAGCCTGGCCTATTTGTACCGGCTGAACGAGCAGAAAATCTCTTTTATTAATGCACCTTTATACTTGGGCACCTCACTGGAGCGGGGCCGGGTACGTAAAGATGTGTTTGGCGCCTCGGGTGGCAACGACGCCACCAACTGGCTGTGGGCCGGCAGTGTGTTTCTCGGCTGGGATACGCCGCTGGGGCCGCTGTATTTTGGCCTCGGTATAGCTGAGCTGGATGACAGTGGCTACAGCGATGCAGTGTATTTATCCTTTGGTAAAAATTATTGATTACATATTTGCTCACACTTTGCCGTTGGTTGATGACGAGACAGGGATGATAAGCTAACGAAAGGTTAATCAGCAGGAAGCAGCTATGCAGTTAATTGTAACCGCTATTGGTAAGGCCTACGCCAATGTGCAGGCAGTAGATAAAGTCAGTTTTCACATTAACAGCGGCGATATTTTTGCCTTACTTGGGCCAAACGGCGCTGGTAAATCATCGATTATCCGCATGTTGGTTGGCATGACCAAGCCCGACAGTGGCAGCATTCTGGTCAGTTATCAAGACCAGCACTTTGACCATGTACCGCGCCGGTTATTGGGTTATCTGCCGGAAGATCGTGGCCTATACCCCGACAAAAGTATTGAGAAAAACCTGCTGTATCTGGCGCAATTGCATGGCTTAAGTAAAAGCCAGGCGCTGAGTGAAATGGCGGTTTGGCTAGACGTGTTTGAGCTGACTGAACGGCGCCACGACGAGCTAAAACAACTCTCTAAAGGCAACCAACAAAAAGTGCAGCTGATTGCCGCTGTGCTGCATAAGCCCGCTTTGGTCATTCTGGACGAGCCGTTCTCCGGGCTGGATCCTATTAATCAGGAAAAAGTCGTGCAGTTTTTGCGTGAACTTAAAGCCCGTGGCATGACCGTTATTCTGAGTGCGCACCAAATGGCGATGGTTGAAAAGCTGGCTGACCATATGCTGCTAATGGCGCAGGGGCGCGTTGTACTGGCCGGCACGCTGGAGCAAATTCGTGCGCAAAGTCAAAACCAGCGCCAGTTAAAAGTTGCTTTTAGTCAGCCGATAGCTGAGTCGCAGTTAGCGGCGTTAAGCAGTATCAGCAGCGCCGAGCAAGTATCGCAGCAGCACTGGTTGTTAAGCCTAAGCGAGCCGCACAGTGTCAGCCAGTGCCTGCAGCAATTATTGGCACTTGGCGAGCTGACGCAGGTGGAAATGCAAACTGCCGACCTGCACCAGCTGTATTTAACGGCGATGGCTAAACATCAACCCAAACCGGAGGCCGCGGCATGATTTCACGTCAAAGTTTAATTGTCGCACGCTGGGAGTTTTTGCGCTTTTTTAAGTGGAAGCAGCAGCTTGTTTCATACTTATTAATGCTGGGCGTAATGGCTGCAGTGGCTTTATGGAGCTTCTTTACCGATGAAAGCCGCCAGCAATACCGCATTGCGGTGCCAGCCGGCTTTAGCATCGATAACACGGAACAATTCCAGTTTCAGCGGCCCAGTATCAGCCTGGAGGCGCAATTGGCTCAGCTGCAAAGCGATGAGTCCTGGCATGCAGTGTTAACCAGCAGCGAGAATGGCCTTGTTATTCATACCCAGAGCGGCAAAAAATGGCTGAGCCAGCTAGAGCAGGTGCTGCAGCAGCATTACCGTAAAGAAGCCGCAGTCGGCATGGGCTTATCCGATGATCAGCTGGCGCAGCTGGAGCAGCCAGTGGCCATTGATATGCAGTATCTCGATCAGTCTTACAATGGTAAGGACACGCCGGAAAAAATGATTGCGCTGGGCGCCTTACTGCTGTTGTTTATTGGTTTAACGACAGCTTTTGGCCAGGTGTTAATGAGTATTACCGGCGAAAAGCAGCAGCGCGTTACCGAGCAGCTGTATGCTATTCTCACACCGCAACAGTGGATGGACGGCAAGGTGTTGGGGCACAGCTTTAGTGCACTAAAAGCCATGTTTACCTCGGCGCTGGTGATGCTGCTGACCTTTGCCGTGGTAAGCGTGTTTGCCGACAAAAGCGTCGATTTAACCTGGCTGGATATCAGCGTGGTGCAGTGGCTTGTTCCGTTTGCCTTATTGGGCGTGGTGCTGTGTGCCAGCTTTATGGGTGCCATTGCGGCGTCGATTGACGATCCAAATAACAGCAGTAAAGGCGCGGTAATGATGATTACCTGGCTGCCAATTTTGTTTACTTATCTGGTCATCGACAGCCCCAATGGTTGGGGTATGACGCTGCTGAGCTACTTGCCGCTAACCTCTTTTGTCGCTATGCCAGTGAAGCTGGCGATGGTTGAGCTGGCCTGGTGGCAGCCGCTGTTGTCATTGTTATTGTTGCTGGCCACCGTCTGGTGGATGCGCCGGGTCGCCGGCCGGGTATTTTTGCGTGGCATGCAGCTGTACGGTAAAGAGCCCAGTTGGGGCGAAATAGTACGCTGGGCCCTGAGTAATAAAGCAGATTAATTATGTCACGCCCGCCGAATTATTCAGCCGCTAAGGCGCGCTCTACATCAATGCCGATGCTGAGTGCGCCAATATGATAGCCTTCGGCGTTCTTCAGCGGCACGCTCAGCTTAACCTGAAAACGCTGAGCGCTTTGATCGTACTCCACCACACCGACAAAATAATCTAAGGTTTGGTTAAACACACTGAGAAACGGTGTTTCATCGCCTTGCCAGTAATCGGTAGTCAGCTGGCTTATCGCAACATTGGCGCCTAGGTTGTCCATTAAAATGACTTCAGTGATCAAGCCAGCAAAGTCCTGCTGCCACTGGCGTAACTGGGCAGAAACAGCAGACGAGAGCTGCTGCTGCGCTAAGTCTGGTGCGGTATCCGGTTGTTGTATCGCCTGTTGCCATAAACGATCTCGTTGTATCACCGCATCCAGGCTGAGAAGCTGCTGGTTTTGCTGGTTCACTGCCTCCAGCACAAAGCGTTGTTTCGCTAAAATTTGTACGCTGTTCAGTAATAGTGCTACTACGGTTTCACGCTCTGAGGCGGCGAGTGCAAAAGGGGCTGTGGCACACAAATATACTGCTGCATTAAAGTGGTGCATAAAACCAGGCCGCTGTTGCAGCCGTTCGCGGGAAAAATAACTACCCAGCGCCACATAGCGGGAAAAGCGCTGACTAAATTGGTTCGGGTTTAACTTTAGCCGTGCCATAGCATCGTTAACGTCGTCCAAATCGGCCAGTAGTATATCAATACGACCAATAGCCAACAGTTGCAGCAACTGACTGATATCCCCGACTTCAACCTCGGCTTTAATGCCCTGGCGTGTAAACCAATCGGCTTGGTGGCTGCCTAAAATAGCGCCATAGCGTAATGGTGTTTCGCTGCCAGACCCTTTACCGTCGGCCCGCCAAAACCAGTACCAGTTTTCCAGGAATAGCGGGGCAGATAACTTAGCAAAGCTGTCGATATCGTTATTCGGCATTGCAGTAAAATAGCCGTCAATGCGACCCATTTTTACTTCCTGTTTGGCGCGCCGCCAAGGCATAACCAGCAACTGATAGGGCTGTTGCGTGTGCTTCATTATGCAATCAATTTGCGCCCGGCTGGCCGCACTTTGATTAGCTGGAGCATGCGTTGCCAACAACAAGGTATCACCTGGGCTGATATCAGCGGCCAGTAACAGAGAGGATAACCAGAGATGCAGTAGCATAAGCTGCAGTCCTTGCAACGAAATTGCAGCAAGTATAGCAGTCTATTTACCTGTTTGCGGTTGAACTTCGACGCGTGCGCCCACACTAACAGGCTATTATGCCGTTATGCTAAACGGTAACCCTGACCTGAGGATATCAAGATGTATACCTTTAAACAGCACAGCCAGCAGTGGCAGCAGTTTTTTGCCCGCGGCCGCAGTGGCGGGCCTTTGCAGCGTTTGCTGGCCTGGTTGTTTTTGGGGCTAATGTTATTTGTCGGCGTTGCACTATTGGTATTTATGCTGCTGTTGAGCTGGATCCTGATCCCGATTATGCTGTGGCGCCACCGCGCCAGAATGAAAGCCTGGCAGCAACGTCAGCGGGGCGCGCAGCAGGAATCATCTGACCCGGCCGCAGGCCCGCAGACGATAGAAGGTGAAGTATTGCAGCGGCGAGAGGATTAAGGGTTATATAGAGACAGCGAACCGGTTTGCCCACACCAACACGCCGTTAATATGTCCCTATAGGCTCGATTCAGGCATCCATGCCTTCAACGGTTGGCTTAGGGCAAACCGATTCTCCGTATGATGTCTCGTAGTTAGCTGCCGCAAACGGCCAATTTAGCCTGAATATAATCGCTGTGGCGGATAAAGAGTAAATCGGCAATCTTGCGCAGCATGGCCTCTTCATTCGGATCTAACACCCCATCGGCATAAGCTTGTTGCCACAGGTTGTCCAGCAGGCTTAACCGCTCGTTGTAGCTAAGCTGCTTTAAACCACGGGTAAACTGATGCAGCGAAGTGGCATCGGCAGCTTGCTTATCTGCCAGCTGCACCACGGCCAGTGCTGCACTGTCGCTTAATGAAAATTCGCGTTTTACATAGGCCAGCGCCAGCTGCTGCTCATCTTCGTTGCTGCTAAAGTCAGCATGCGCCACCATCAGCATTAACGCCACTGACGCCAGCTCAGCGTCGTTTAAGCCATGAGTATTGGGAGCAGCGGCCGGCATGCTCAGGTCATCGTTGACTTTATCCAGCAAGGTTTTAAATAACTGAAACATAGTACTCCTTTTTCGGGCTTACCGCCGTTAGAGGCCAGGCTACCGGCAAAGTTCGCAAGGCCATTGCCGCTTGAAAAATCAGCACGTCAGCCGCATTACAGCTGCATCTGCCAGCACGCTTGGCTGGCGCTGATTGCTTGAGGTTTGGCTTGGCTATACTGATTACTCTGTTATTGGGGGCAGCGATCATCGCTGCTGTGCTAATGCCAGCTTACTGGCGTAACTATCAGCGGCGCAAACTGATGGCACAACCGTTTCCAGCCAGCTGGCGTGCCATCTTAAAACAACGTTTGCCGTATTTTCGGGCGCTGCCTGCCGATTTACAACTGCAGCTGAAAAAACATATGCAGGTCTTTATTGCTGAAAAGCAGTTTATTGGCTGTGATGGCCTTGAAGTAACCGATGAAATGCGCGTAACCATCGCCGCTCAGGCGTGCTTATTACTGTTAAACCGGCCGAACTATTATTACCCCAAGCTAAACAGCATTTTGCTGTATCCAGCTGCCTTTGTTGTACCGGGCCAGCAGGCCGATGCTGCCGGAGTGATGCATGAGCAGCGCCGGGTGCTGTCGGGCGAGTCCTGGGGTCAGGGGCGGGTCATTTTAAGCTGGGCTGATACGCTGGCCGGTGCGGCCAACCCCACGGATGGCCGCAATGTGGTGATCCATGAATTTGCCCATCAGTTGGATCAGGAAAAAGGCATTGCTAACGGCGCGCCTTTACTGGAGCGTAGCAGCGATTATCAGCATTGGTCTGGCGTGATGGCCACTGAGTTTGCCGCTTTACAGCGCCAGGCCGCACTGGGTGAGACCGGTTTGTTTGACCATTACGGCGCGACCAACCCGGCCGAATTTTTTGCCGTGATAAGCGAAGTGTTTTTTGAACAGCCCAAGGCACTGGCCGAGCAGTATCCCAAACTGTATGACCAGCTAAGCCGCTTTTACCGGCTGCACCCCCTTAGCTGGCAGTAGAGCCGGCCTGGTAGCGGGCCAGCAAAAGTGATCTAAGCCCGGCTTTGCGCCATACTATAACGCTTAACAAGAACCGTTCTTATTGGGTGGGGAACCTTATGCGCAAGCTAGTGCTGCTAATTATAAGCAGCGTTTTTTCTGTTGGGTTGTTAGCGCAGGACGCCGCACCGGTGCAGGTGGTGCAGCCAAAACAGCAGGCACTGGCACAGCAGCTGGTATTAAGTGGCAGCTTAACCGCGCAGCAAGACGCAGCCTTATCCAGCCGCACGGCCGGTCTGGTCGCTAACTTGGCGGTCGATGCCGGCGCCGAGGTCAGTGCAGGCCAACCACTGCTGAAACTTGACAGCACGCTGGCGCAGCACGAGCTGGCACAGCAGCAGGCAGCCTTTAATGCCGCTTTGGTGCGCGAAGTTGAAGCAGAGCGGTTGGTCACTGAGGCCGAGCAGTTAAGTACCCGGCAGTTATTGCCGCAAACCGAGCTGACGTTGCGCCGCGCTGCGCTGGCGCAAGCCCAGGCCGACACAGTACGGGCAAAAGCCGCGCTGGCGCAGCAACAGGAGGTGGTGGCCCGTCATACGCTAACGGCGCCTTTCGCCGGCGTTATCGCCCGGCGTTTTACCGATGTTGGCGAGTGGGTTGATTTAGGCACACCTGTGCTACAACTGGTTAGCCTTAACCCGCTGCTGTTGGATCTGCAAGTACCACAAGAATATTTTAGCCAGCTAAATAGCCTGCGCCGGGTAGAGGTGGTGCCGGATTTGCAAAGCAGCCAGCGCCTGGTCGCAACACTTAGCGCAGCAGTGCCGGTGGGCGATGCCAGTGCCCGCAGTTTTCTGGCCCGCTTTAGCGTAAACAGCCCTCAGCAGGTGCTGCTGCCGGGCAGTTCGGCCAGCGCCACCTTGTATTTTGAGCGTGATGACAGCACGGTACTGGTGGTGCCGCCGGATGCCTTGTTGCGTCATCCCGACGGTAACTACAGCTTGTTTAGCATTAAGGACAACAAGGCGCAGCGTCATCTGGTGCAGCTGGGTAAAACCAGCGAGCAGGGGGTAGAAATTTTATCCGGTCTGCCTGCTGGCCAGCCGGTAGTGGTGCGCGGTAATGAGACCCTTCGCGATGGCCAGTCGGTTAGTATCGTCAATAGCACGAGCAAGGAGTAAGCGATGCTGGATGCGGGTATTCGCCGTGGCACAATTCTAACCGTTGCTGTACTGATTTGTTGTGTGCTGGGCATAGTCGCGGCGCTGCGTATCCCGGTGCAGATGATCCCTGATCTGGATGTTCGCACCATCAGCGTCATTACCGGCTGGCCCGGTGCCACACCGCAGGATGTGGAAAAAGAAATCCTGATAGAGCAGGAGCGCTACCTGCGTACTTTGCCGAATTTAAAGCGTATGATCTCGCGTGCCAGCACTGGCTCGGCACAAATAGAGCTAGAGTTCCCCTTTGGTGTCGATGTCAATGAAGCGTTGATCCGCGTCAGTAATGCATTAAGCCAGGTGCCATCGTATCCGGAAAATGTCGACCAGCCCAGATTATTAAGCAGCTCGTTTTCCAACAATGCCTTTATGTACTTCCGGCTGATGCCACTTAGCGGTAACCCGCTGGCGCTGGATATGGATATGCTGCGTGACTACGCCGAAGATTATGTGCGGCCGCAAATGGAGCGGGTTCCGGGCGTGTCGGAAGTGGGCGTCAGTGGCGGTGCCGAGCGGCAAATTCAGATTTTAGTCGACCCGGCTAAGCTGGCGCAGCGCGGCCTTAGCCTGACCGGTGTGCGCGACGCCATACGGGCGCGCAACCGCGACAGCTCGGCCGGTGATATCGACAGCGGTAAACGCCGTTATTTGCTCAGAATGGTCGGCCGCTTCGACAGCCTGGAGCAGCTGGAAAACCTGATCTTGTTGCAGCAGGGTGATTTACAGGTGCGCTTAAAAGATGTCGCCACTCTGGTACTGGACCATTTTGAAGTACGCGAATTATCTTTTGCTGACGGAGAGCGTACCCTGGGCTTATCGGTGCGCCGCGAGCCTGGCTCTAATGTCATTGATATTAAACAGCAGATGATGCAGGTGGTCGCCCAGCTGAATCAGGATACTTTGGCCGGCAATGGCTTGCAGCTGATGCTGATAAGCGATGATGTGCGCTATGTCGAAGACTCTATCCGCAATGTCTGGACCAATCTGGCGCTGGGTGCTTTATTGGCCACCTTAGTGCTGTATTTGTTTTTGCGCTCGGGCCGCGCCACCCTGGTGGGTGTGCTGGGGGTGCCGGTATGTACCATAGCGGCGTTTTTGGGCCTGTTGGCGTTTGGCCGCACCATTAATGTTATTTCGCTGGCCGGTATTGCCTTTGCCATCGGCATGACAATGGACAACACAATAGTGGTGCTGGAGAGCATTGAGCAGGCGCGCCGGCGCGGGCTGGACCGTATTGAAGGGGCCATTGCCGGTGTACGCGAGGTCTGGCCGGCGGTACTGGCCTCAACCCTGACCACAGTGCTGGTGTTTGTGCCGGTGCTGTTTGTCGAGCAGGAGGCCGGCCAGCTGTATTCCGATATCGCCATTGCCATCGCCGCCGCCATTATTGCCTCTATGCTGGTCGCGGTGTTTGTGGTACCCGCCGCGGTGGCCAGGCTGGGCTTTGGCGGTGTGGCTAATACCAATTCAGCCGTGGCAGCACCGGGTAAGCTGCTGCAGCTGGTGCAGGCCATTATTGCCAGCCCGCAGCGCCGTCGTGCTACCCTTGCCACTACGCTACTGCTGACGCTGGGGGGCGCCTGGTATTTACTGCCACCGGCAGAATATTTACCCGAAGGCGAAGAGCCTAAGGCCTTTTCATCGATGATAGCGCCGCCGGGCTATAACTTATCGGAGATGGCGCTGATCGCTGATGAAATTCGGGCCAGGCTGGATGTAGAAGTTAACCGCGCCCCCACTGCCTTTGACAACGGCGAAACCGCGATGCCGCCGCTAAAATACTATTCGCTCAGTGTGTCAGTAGGCCGTATTCGGGTACTGAGTGAGCCGGTGCGGGCAGCTGATATCGATGCCATGATGCAGGCGATGACCACGCTGTTTCGCCAGTACCCCGGTATGCGGGCGTTTTCGGCGCGCGGCTCCATTATCAGCAGTAACGACGGTGGTACCCGCGCCGTAGCGCTGGACATCTCCGGCCCCGATCTCGCCAGTTTATATGCCACTGCTGATGCGGCCTATGTCGCAGCCGGCCAGTTGTTTGACCAGCCACAGCTTAACTCTGAGCCCTCGTCCTTGTCCTTGGATCAACCGCTGGTGCAGATCCGCCCACGCTGGCAGCGCCTGGCCGAGCTTAACTTTAGTGCCGCCGATTTTGGTTATGCGGTATCGGCAGTCAGTGACGGGGCTTATGTTGATGAGTTTTTTATCCGCGACGATAAAGTCGATATGTTTTTATTCAGCAGTGCCGGTAACCAGCAAAGTCTGGCGCAGCTGGCACAAACGCCAGTGTTAACGCCCTCGGGTGCTGTGCTGCCGCTAAGCAGCTTGGCTGATTTAGTCGAAGTGGCCGACAGCGACACCCTGCGCCGCGTTGATGGCCGCCGCACGGTAACGCTGTATATTATTCCGCCGCGCTCGGTGGCGCTGGAAACTGCAGTGGCCACAGTGCAGCAACAATTGGTGCCGCAGCTGCGCCGTGATGGCGCCATTGGCAATGATGTGACGCTGGACATCTCCGGCGCCTCCGATCAGCTGGATGAAACCAAGGCTGCGCTCAGTGGTAACTTTGCGGTGGCGGTATTGCTGATTTACCTGCTGCTGGTAGCCATTTTCAGCCACTGGGGCTATCCGCTGTTTATTCTGGCTACTGTGCCGCTGGGGCTGGCCGGCGCCCTGGTTGGGCTGGTCAGCATTAACGGTATCAGCAGTGCGCTGGCAACGGTTGGGCTGGGCGGTTTTCATCAACCCTTTGATATGATCACTATGCTCGGCTTTTTAATTTTGCTCGGTACTGTGGTGAATAACCCGATCCTGATTGTCGATCAGAGCCGGCATAACCTGAAAAACGCCGGTATAACGGTAATCGAGGCTGTGTCTCAGGCGGTAGCCACCCGGCTTAGGCCGATTTTAATGTCAACCGCCACCACCGTATTTGGCCTGGCACCACTGGTGCTGATCCCCGGCGAGGGTACCGAGCTTTACCGTGGTGTAGGCATTATCGTGCTGTGTGGTTTGCTGTTCTCAACCCTGATTAGCCTGACGTTTTTACCGGCACTGTTGGTGAGTGTGCTGGGCAGAATACGGCGGCAAGTGCAGCCCTAGTCAGAGAAAAAGGCAAACTTAATCACCTGTGCCAAAATCAGTAGTGCTACCAGCGGCATAATATAGCGGCTTAATTTGGCGGTTTGTTCACTATCGCGACTGCCGTATTTTTCCGCTAAGGTGACCAGAATAAACAGGGCAGCAAACAGCAGGGCTAAAATGGTTATAAGCGTGGTCATAGTATGCTCCAGTAGGGTTAGCTGCTGAGCTTAACTGCTTTTAAAAATAGTTTCAAAACCAGGCTGGTGCCGCTTCTTTGCTATTAAGCCGCCGTGCTATGCTGCGCGCAATTTTTAACGCCGTTAAAAGGATATTGATATGTTATTGGCTATAGTTTCACTGATTGCCGGTTTAGCGCTTTTGGTCTGGAGCGCCGATAAGTTTGTCGATGGCGCCTCAGCCACCGCTCGCTATGCCGGTATGCCGCCGCTGCTAATCGGTATGATTATTGTCGGCTTTGGTACTTCGGCGCCAGAGATGGTGGTATCGGCTATGGCCGCCAGTGACGGCAATCCGGCGCTGGCATTGGGTAATGCCTATGGCTCTAACATTACCAATATCGCGCTGATTTTAGGCCTGGTAGCGCTGTTAAGCCCCATTGCCGTGCACTCGCAAGTGCTGAAAAAAGAGCTGCCAATTTTAATGCTGGTAACCCTGTTTGCCGGCTGGCAGTTATTTGATCATCAGCTGAGCAGTTTCGATGCCTGGTGTTTGCTCGGCGTATTCTTTGTGCTAATGGCCTGGTCGGTGTGGCAGGGTATGCGTAATCCGCAGGACGCCTTAGCGACAGAAATGGATGAAGACTTAGCCGGTCAGCCAAAAATGACGCTAAAGCAGTCCATTATCTGGCTGTTGGTGGGCCTGGTGCTGCTGATCATCGCTTCACGCATGCTGGTATACGGTGCAGTGTTTATTGCGCAAAGCCTTGGTGTCAGCGAGTTGGTAATCGGCTTAACGGTGGTGGCGGTGGGTACTTCGCTGCCAGAGCTGGCGTCATCATTAATTGCCATTAAAAAAGGCGAGCATGATATCGCGCTGGGCAACGTGATTGGTTCAAACCTGTTTAATACGCTGGCGGTGGTGGGTATCGCCGCCGCGATTGAACCTATGGCGGTCGATGCGGTGGTGTTAACGCGTGACTGGACGCTGATGGCGGTGTTAACCGCAGCACTGTTTGTCATGGGTTATGGCTATAAAAAACAAGGCCGCATTAATCGGCTCGAAGGTGGCTTGCTACTGGCTGTATTTGTTGGCTACACCGGCTATCTGGTTAGCACCGTTATTGCTTAACGCATGGCGCCCGTTAAACAGGAGCTCGACAGCGGTTACTACCTGCAGCACTTTAACGAGCTGCTGCAGTTTGTTGGTGAACACTACGCGCCCTGCTTAACGGCCGATAACCGTAGCTATATCAGTGACTTTGCCGCACTAAGCGTGCCGGCGCAGCAGCTGCTGGTACGCATGCTAAACCGCAAAGGCAATGTATTTGCCGACAGCGAGCTTAATTACACTGAAATAGGCCCGCCAGGGCCGGTGCTGGATGAGCTGGCAGCTGCTGGCTTTATCGGCAGCCTTAGCGCCGATAATTTAGCCGATTTCTGGCTGCGCTTAACCAAAGATACGCTCTGGCAGCTGTTGCAGCTGGCTCAGCAACAGCTGCCAGCGCCAATTGCTGTGAAAAAAAGCCAGACCAAGCCCGAGTTAGTGCGCAGCGCGCTGAAGCTCGAGGTAAACTGGCTTGCGCTTATCAGCCAGCTACCGCAGCGCTATCTGGTGCTGCAACGTCAGCAATCGCTTAACTACCTGTATTTTCTGTATTTTGGCCGTATTGAGCCTAACTTATCGCTGTTTACTCTGCGTGATCTGGGCATCCGCCAAACCGGCCAGTTTAAGCAGCAGTTTAGGCCGCGCTTTACCGACTTAGCGCAGGCACAGCTGGCGTTTGCTTTGGCCAGTGCCAAGCAGCAGGTGTTTGACTTAGCTAAACAGCTAAGACAGCAGCCAGAAAACGCTGCGACATTACTTCCCCCCTGGCTGGCGACGCTAAGCCAATGGCCACAGACCGATGATAATACATTGGCGCTAAAGCGCAGTGAGCGCTGTTATCAGCTAGGCAAGTTGGCCGAGCAGTATCAGCTTGTTGAACTTGCCATCTGTTTTTATCAGCAAAGTGCCGGTTTCCCGGCCAGTGAACGCCTGGTGCGGCTGTATTACAGCAGTGGCCAAACTGACAAGTGCCAGCAGTATCTGCAGCAGCTACTGGACGACCCTAGCTGTGATGAAGAATGGCTGTTTGCTGATGATTTTTATCAGCGCAAGTTTGCCGGTAGCGCCAAACGCTCTGTACTGACAGAGCTGCTGCGGAGTGCGCCGCACACCTGCCTTGACGAGCTGTATAGCGGTAAAGCCGAGCAGGGCTTAATGGCGTATTACGCCGAACGTGGCTATCGCACGTTTCACAGTGAAAACAACCTCTGGCTGGCGCTGTTTGGACTCTGGTTTTGGCACGAGCTGTTTGAGCACAGCGACAGCGCACTGCATAACCCCTTTGAGCGCCGGCCACGCAATTTAGCCGGTGGCGGCTTTTATCAGCAGTTTGCCAGCGCTATAGAGCACAAGCTGGCGCTATTGGCACAGCCCGGTGCCGACAAGCAGTTGTTAAGTGCCTTAACCACGCATTATGGCAAAGCCAATAGCCTGTTTTACTGGCACAGCGATTTGGCCGAGCAGTTACTGCCACTGCTGCAATATGCTGCCAAAAACGACGGCGTAAGCAGCTTAGCGCCCATATTGCGCGCTATGGCGCAAGATTTTAACCGCCACAGTAGCGGCTACCCCGATTTACTGCTTGTTAAAGAAAACCAGCTGGAATTTGTTGAGGTAAAAGCCCCGGGCGATAAAATTCAGCGCCACCAGTTAGCGCGCCTGCAGGCCCTTAACAACGCCGGCTTCAACGCCCGCATTGAAAAACTGCAGTGGATAGTCGATCCCAACCGGCTATACGTGGTGCTGGATGTCGAAACCACCGGTGGTAAAGCGGGCACCGACAGAGTGATTGAAATCGGCGCAGTAAAACTGCAGGGCGGCGAAGTGATAGACAGCTATAGCACACTGCTAAACCCACAGCGGCCTATCCCGTCCTTTATCAGCCGCCTCACCGGTATCAGTAACAGCATGGTCAGCGACGCACCCAGCTTTGCTCAGATTGCTAATAAGCTTGCCGACTTCCTACAAGGCGCAGTCTTTGTCGCCCATAACGCTAAGTTCGATTACGGCTTTATACGCGCCGAATTCGCCCGCTGTGAAATACCGTTTGATATGCCGCAGTTATGCACGGTAGTCAATATGCGCCGCTATTACCCGGGGCTGCAATCATACAGCTTGGGTAAGCTGTGCGAAGCGTTTGATATTAAACTCACCAATCACCATCGCGCTCTCGATGATGCCACCGCCACCGCCGAGCTGTTAAAGCTGATTAATGCTAAACGGTGCGTGGTGGATTAGCGCTACGCCAGCAAAGTAAGTGCGGGCAGTGTGGCGTTAACCGCTTTGCTGCCCGTGTTTTCCGGCTACTTGCTGTTAGCGCAAACCCATACAGTTGGCGTAATGGCTAACGCTGGCGGGCCAGTCGGAGAAGACGCCGATAACACCCACATCTTGTGCCAGTACGTGCAGTACTTGCATCATATCGCCGTCGTTATTAATTACCGGATTCACGGTTTGGTAGTACCAACCGCCACCGTTTTGTAGCGGGCCAGAGCGCTCGAATGACCAGGCAATAATATTAAGGCCGGCGTTTTTTGCCTGGCGGGCATAGTCAGACGGCACGATCTGGTTATTGCTGTCTAGCTGCAGCAGGGCCCACATTGGCGGCGCAACAATGTTGATGCCCTCTGCTTTGTAGTCTTGTAGCTCGGCAGCGCTGGGCAGTTGTGACGGGTCGTTAGCGTCATCCAAATAGACTGCCTGGCGGCCAAAGTCAGGCTCGTTGGCCAGCCAGTAACGCACATCAGCAATATTAAACGACTGTGGCCAGACATCCTTTGCGTTAACGCCAGCGGCGCGGTACTCATCGATCAGCTGCTGGGCATAATCGGCCTGGCTGTAATCGCCTTGATACGGCATCGGTACTTCGGGGGCTTTTAGCTCCGGGGTAAACTTCACGCCCAGCTGCTTAAACAGCTCGATACTTTCAGCGTGCGTCAGCAAGGTGCCTTTACCGGCGTATAAATCGGTGCGCCAGGTGGGTGTGGCCTGCATATACTCGGCCACGGTAGTCGCTTGTGGGTTAAAGGCGTCCATTTTGCCGGTTAACTGTTTAAATTCGTCCAGCGTAATATCACTGGTGCAACAGCGGGCGCTGGCTGGCGTGCCGCTAAGTGGGTCGGCGGGCGTGAACGGCTGGCTGCATTTGGCGGCCAACTCCGGTATGGCCAAAATGTTAGTGGTGGTGTGTAAGTCGCACTGCGAATGGCGGCATACCAGCTGTTTATCCTGGGTAAAGGTGACGTCGCATTCCATAATGCCAGCACCCATTCGGGCGGCTGCTTCATAAGACTCTTTGGTATGCTCCGGAAACTGCAGAGGCGCGCCACGATGGCCAATCGAGAATAGGGTGCTTTTAAGTTTGCGGCCATTCGGGCAGTTTTGCAGCAGGGTTTTAACCGGTCCCTGGTCCATGTCATCAATAAGATAAAACGGCCTTGGCCCCAGCTGTACGGTATAAGGTTGTGGCGGCTTTAGCTGTGCACTGCGCTTAGCTGCCAAATCATTTGAGCTGCCAGCGAGCACCGTAACAGGGGCGCATAGCCAGGCCAGCGCTATTGCCGCCAGAACTGGCCCACGTAACAAAGTGATAGAGCGCATAAGGTTCTCCTTCAACAAAATAGTAAAATATTATCAGGCGGACAGACAGCTCAGACTTATCCTAGGTGAAACTGCATCAGGCTAGTAAAGTTGTGTGAATGAAAGGTGTTTTTTAAATGACGTATTTGTGATCATTTTGGCGGTAATGGTGATGTGCTAATAGACACTAAACCAATAAAAACGGCGACTCATGGTCGCCGTTTAGCTGCTGTTTCCTGCTAACTGCCGTGGCAGTTAGGCTATTCAGCTGTAATGCTTCGCTACTGCTAGTTGTTTACACAATTAACGGTAATTGTTACGTCGCCATTAACCTCACCGAAACCATCAGCACCACCATCCAGCGGAACCTCATCGGTAATGCTGCAGCTATAGCCAGCCGGATCGGAAATTATTCGGATATCGAAGGTTTCACCATCTAACATAGTATTATTAAACGCGGCTGTGCCCGTAGCGAAGGCTTTGTTTTCCTGTAACCAGCGGCCATCGTCAGGGCCGAACGCGCGCATTGCTACAGTGGTGCCGTCCATTGGTAAGCCAATTACGGTAACAAACAGGCTACGCGGAGTCGCGACGACGTTTGCAGTACAGTCTACGGTGATAGTTACATTGCCATCGACAATGCCTAAGCCATCAACTGCGCCATCTAATGGTGATTCACCTGTGATGCTGCAGCTGAAGCCGTCTGGCTGAGCGATAAAGCGGATATCAAAGATCTCGCCATCCAGCATAGTGTTATTAAATGCTGCCGTGCCGTTAGCAAAGGCTTTATCTTCCAGCAACCAACGGCCATCTATCGGACCTTCCGCACGCATGGGCACAGTAGTGCCGCCTGGCAGGCCCACTACAGTAACCGATAAGGTACGAGGCTCAGCAACTACATCAGCAGTACAGCTTACCGTAACGGTAACGTTGCCATCGACAATGCCCAAGCCGTCAACCATATCGAGTAGCGGCACTTCATCGCTAATAACACAGCTATAGCCATCGGGTTGCGCTTGTATGCCAATGGCGAAAGGTTCACTGTCGAACAGGGTGTTGCTAAAGGCAGCAGTGCCGGTGGTAAAGGCTTTATCTTCGAAATCCCAGCGGCCAGGAGCACCTAACGCACGCATCGTTACGCTGGTACCATCGGCCAGCCCGGTCACCGTTACTGACAGCGTGCGCGGCGGTACAACGACATCTGCTTCGCAGGTTACGCCAACGGTGACGTTGCCATCAACGATGCCTAAACCATCAGCAACGTCGAATAGCGGTGCTTCGTCAGTGATGATACAGAAGTAACCTTCTGGTTGTGTCAGAATGCCGATAGCAAAAGGCTCGCTGTCTAACAGGGTGTTGTCGAAGGCGGCAGTGCCGGTAGTAAAAGCTTTATCTTCAAACTCCCAGCGGCCATCTTGTGGGCCTAAGGCCTGCATTTCAACAGCGGTGTTATCTGGCAAGCCTGTGACAGTCACCGACATTGTGCGCGGTGTTTCATTGGTGGTACATACAATTGGCAAATCGACCGGGCCGCTAACGACCGGGTTAGTGGCTTCGCCATTTTCATCAGCAAAGCTGACAGCAAACTCACACACCTGGCCAATTGGCTGGGTTTTAACCGTCAGGCTGTACTCGTCGCCCAGGATAAACTCACCGGTAAAGCTAAAGTCGCCATCTTCACTGACCAGCAACTCTTCTTCGCCTTGCTCGCTGGTTAGCAGTAACTCCAGCTCACCATTTAAGCCCTCTACCGAGCCGTTAATGTTGTAGGCGATATATTCACAGTCAACAATCAGTTCAACATCGGCAGTGCCCATGTTACCTGTTGCTGCTAACTGGTCACGTAGGCTACAGGTTTGGCCGGCCGGGTTAGCAAATACCTCCACATCAAAAGCTTCGCCTTGTTGCAGCTGCTTGGTAAAGCCAAATGGGCTGCTGTCTTCTTCAGATGTTGTTATGCGCACAATATCGGTGCCGTTATTGCTTAACTGCAGCGCGCCTTGCAGGCCATAAACAGTGCCGGCTACGTCATAACTTACCGGTGGTTCCGTCACGGTTAGGGTGAAGCTCTGCGTCGCACCATTTGGCAGTGTCAGTGTAATGTCGTAAGTGCCTGCCTCGGTAGGCGTACCTACCAAGGTGTTCTGCTGTACGGTAAAAGTTTTCAGTGCACGGTCTGCCTTGCTGGCCCACGTAACTCTACCTGTTCCAGTAGTGGTTACCGCTGTGGCTGAGCCAGCAATAACCTCACCTGGTTCATATATCTCTACTTGGTTAATAGAACCTGTACGTCTCTCACTTGGCCAGTCTACAGGTACAAAACGCAGGTCACCTGTTCTTCGTTCACCGTCAATGTAGCAATCAGAACTGGCAATATAAGTACCAAGGTTAGCAGTACCCGCTATGCCGGTAATACAACCAGATCCGTCAATTTCATATGCCGCACCGGATCCAGAAAAATTTTCGGGAAGAAGGCCGTATCCTACAACGTCTACCTGGCTTTCATTGCTCACCCGGTTAAGAATTGTCATATGCAACCTATTGTAAGAATCGATCCCAAAAGTGAAAATTTGAAATCCGTCAAATAAATGCTCTTGATATCCAGTTGCAATATTCTTACGGATATAGCCATTACCGTCATAAGACGAGTATAAGAATCCATTATGCACTGCTATCGATTTTGAATGAGCGACGTCCCTGCTAATTAATTCCGGTTCGGCATTTTCATCCAACAAATTGAGCTTATGAAACTCTGTTGATTGAATAATAAAAGAGCTGTTGCTTAACTTAGCGAAATACAAAACATTGTCACTGACAGTCAAGCCACCGTAGCCCATGAAATCTCGACCGAGCCCGCTAATGAATAGCGGTGGCTCTGTGCTATCAAGCTGAGTTTTATACACCCCGGTCTCAAGTGCAGTGCCAGCCGCACTCAGGTTAGTACCATAAAAGTAAATATCATCACCATGAGCCGCCATGTAAGTGATGTCGCCGCTAATATTGCCAACATTCACCGGAAGTGAGGCTTCTGTTTGCAGCTCCAGCCAGTCAGGTTGCCCACTCACGGTAATAACGTAGTCGCGTTCTGCTTCCGGGATAACTGTGATGTCGTAGCGATACTCTTCCCCGACCATTACTGTGGTTGGTGGGGTGCTTGAAAATTCAAGCGGTGTTCTACTGGCTTTAGTAAACCAGCACCCCGCTAAGGTGACAGATAGCAACGCTACCATCATAGTACGGCCAAGTTGTTTCATATTTTCATCCTGTTTCGCGCTCACTGCGCACCCTCAAACCCTTAGGGTTTAAGAACAACAGCGGCCTGGTTGTTTCCTCCCAAGACGGCAGCGCCGCCCAGCATTAAGCTGTAGCAACAGCACCTTTATCTCAGGTATCAGTTGTTCATTATCATTGAGGGCGCAAGGGCAAAGCAAGTTAAGCTACTGTCGAATTTAATATTGACAATAAAAACGGCGACCAGGGGGCGCCGTTTACTGCAGCTGCCTGCCACATACTGTGGCAGGTGGGTTATCCAGCTATCATGCTTCGCTACTGTTAGTTGTTTACACAGGTAACGGTCACTGTCACGTCGCCATTAACCTCACCGAAACCATCAGCACCACCATCCAGCGGAACCTCATCGGTAATGCTGCAGCTATAGCCAGCCGGATCGGAAATTATTCGGATATCGAAGGTTTCACCATCTAACATAGTATTATTAAACGCGGCTGTGCCCGTAGCGAAGGCTTTGTTTTCCTGTAACCAGCGGCCATCGTCAGGGCCGAACGCGCGCATTGCTACAGTGGTGCCGTCCATTGGTAAGCCAATTACGGTAACAAACAGGCTACGCGGAGTCGCGACGACGTTTGCAGTACAGTCTACCGTGATAGTTACGTTGCCATCGACAATGCCTACGCCATCCACAGCGCCATCTAATGGTGTTTCACCAGTAATGCTGCAGCTGTAACCTTCCGGATCTAGAATCTTACGGATATCAAAGGTTTCACCGTCAAACATGGTGTTATCAAAGGCGGCAGTGCCGGTAGCAAAAGCGTTGCTTTCGTTAAGCCAGCGGCCATCCACCGGGCCGGTAGCTTGCATAGCAACACTGCTGCCACCTGGTAAGCCGGTTACGGTTACTGACAGTGTGCGCGGTGTAGCCACCACTTCTGCTTCACAGCCTACGGTAATGGTGACATCGCCATCGACGATACCTAAACCATCAGCAACGTCGAACAGCGGCACTTCGTCAGTGATGATACAGAAGTAACCTTCTGGTTGTGTCAGAATGCCGATAGCAAAAGGTTCGCTGTCTAACAAGGTATTGCTGAAGGCTGCAGTGCCGTTAGCAAAATCTTTATCTTCAAACTCCCAGCGGCCATCTTGTGGGCCTAAGGCCTGCATTTTAACAGTGGTGTTATCTGGCAAGCCTGTGACAGTCACCGACATTGTGCGCGGTGTTTCATTGGTGGTACATACAATTGGCAAATCGACCGGGCCGCTAACGACCGGGTTAGTGGCTTCGCCATTTTCATCAACAAAGCTGACAGCTAACTCACACATCTGGCCAATTGGCTGGGTTTTAACCGTCAGGCTGTACTCGTCGCCCAGGATAAACTCACCGGTAAAGCTAAAGTCGCCATCTTCACTGACCAGCAACTCTTCTTCGCCTTGCTCGCTGGTTAGCAGTAACTCCAGCTCACCATTTAAGCCCTCTACCGAGCCGTTAATGTTGTAGGCGATATATTCACAGTCAACAATCAGTTCAACATCGGCAGTGCCCATGTTACCTGTTGCAGCTAACTGGTCACGTAGGCTGCAGGTTTGGCCGGCCGGGTTAGCAAATACCTCCACATCAAAAGCTTCGCCTTGTTGCAGCGGCTTGGTAAAGCTAAACGGGCTGCTGCCTTCGTCAGATGTTGATATACGCAGAATGTCAGTGCCGTTGTTGCTTAACTGCAGCGCGCCTTGCAGACCATAGACAGTGCCTTTTACGTCATAACTTACCGGTGGCGCTGTTACTGTTAATGTGAATTGTTGCGTAGCGCCGCCTGGCAGCGTTAATGTAATGTTGTAGGTGCCTGGTTCAGACGGTGTACCTACCAAAGTGTTTTGCTGCACAGTAAAGGTTCTCAGGGTGACCTCTAACGGCGAAGACCATACTACCCGGCCTGAGCCGGTAACTGTAACCGCCATGACAGGGAGGTGAAATATAATTTCACCTTCACGATAAACTACCCGGCCTTCACCATTGGTGTCGCTTGGCGCGTCAATCGCCACAAAGCGCAGATTACCAGGCAGCGTTTCGCCGTTGACAGAACAAGGGCCGTTAGCAAAATAGGTCCCTTGACCGGTATAGCCCGCTATACCGAGAGTGCAGGGAACATCTTCACTGTTATATATCGGAACGAGGTCATTTCCTCCCCCAAAAGCACCGTAGGTTGTGCCTGAGGCGGCGGCTGCGTGAAGATAGCCGTATGCGTCCAAGCCAAACGCGTTATAACTTTGGTTTCTATAACTATAAATAGTTGGCGCAGAATTCGGATCACTCAACAAAAACAATCTTGTACTAGTGCTGCCGTTAGACTGATACAGATATGGATCTTTCACGCCGATACTTTGGGTGTGGCCCGGTACTTCTATGAACAGCTCCGGCTCGGCATTAGTCTCTGCCAGGTTAAGCCGGTAAATGGCTGTTGTTGCGTCAGCATCGTTGCCTTTATTCTCCGCAATATAAAGTATTCTATTATCAATAAACAGGCCGCCTAAACTGTGGATAGCTGCACTGGGTGTATAGACAAGTTCAGGTTCTACGCTGCTATCAATCTGGGTTTTATATACTCCAAATCCCAAGCTTGAAAAATTAACCGGCTGAAAGTAAATATCTTCACCATCTGCCGCCAAAAACTTCACGAAGGCTTGAAAGTTACCTACCTTAACAGGCTGTGCTGTTGCGGTTTGTAGCTGCAACCAGTCTGGTGCACCGCTAACCGTAATTGCATAATCGCGGGCGGTTTCGGGGGTTACGGTAATATTGTAACGGTACTCCTCTCCGACCATTACCGTGGTAGGTGGGGTGCTGGAAAAGTTAAGCGGCGTTTTTTTACCTTTTTCTATTATACAGCCTGTCATCGTCAGGGATAACAGCGCCACCATCATGGTGCGGCCGAGTTGTTTCATATTTTCATCCTGTTTCGCGCTCACTGCGCGCCCCCAAACCTCTGGGGTTTAAGAACATCAGTGGCCTGGTTGTTTTCCACAAGACTCAAGTGCTACTGAGCATAAAGTTATGCAACAGCACCTTTATCTTAGGCATAAGTTGCTAATTATCGTTGAGGGTTCAGGGGTAAAGCAAGGTGAACGGTGGCTGAATTGTAGGTTTGGCGACGCAATAGGGACTTTGATGTGCAGCTTGTAATTGGCTTGTTTTAACCATGTTGCAGGGTGACATGATGCTCGGTGAATAGCTTATACTAAGCGTCGTTAGCGCTAAGTTAAGGGCGATAAGTGAGGCGAAATGACACAGCATAAACGCGGCATTTTTGGCTGGTTATGGTTTGTTGGCTGGCGCGCAGTGTTGGCGGTGCTGCTGCTGTTATTGCTGCTATTGATTACCCTGCGCTTTGTGCCGCCACCAACGTCGGCTTTTATGCTACAAAGCCCTTATCCGGTGCGCTATCAGTGGGTAAATATCGACACCTTGCCGGCACACCTGCCGTTGGCGCTGGTGGCGTCTGAGGATCAACGTTTTGTGCAGCATTATGGCGTCGACTTTGCCGCCATCAGCAAGGCGCTTGAGCAATATGACGATGGTGGCGGCCTGCGCGGTGCCAGTACTATCAGCCAGCAAACAGCGAAAAACCTGCTATTGTGGCCCGGGCGCAGCCTGGTGCGTAAAGGGCTTGAAGCCGGCCTGGCACTTAGCCTGGAGCTGGTTTGGGGTAAAAAGCGCATTTTAGAGGTGTACTTAAATATCGCCGAGTTTGGTAAAGGCATTTATGGTGTCGAAGCGGCCAGTCAGCACTATTTTGGCAAAACGGCCCGGCATTTAACGGTGAACCAGGCGGCCCGGTTGGCGGTTGTGTTGCCAAGCCCGCGCAAGCGCGACCCAACACAGTTAACACCTTATTTGCGGCAACGCGTGCAATGGGTTGAGCGGCAAATGCGTCAATTGGGTAATGGCTATTTAGCGCCTATGCTTAACTAAACCGAAATGAAAAAGGAGCCCTGGCCGATGCATCCTTTCCAGCGCGTAACTGCACCTGTCGTTATTTTGTTTCTTATCTGCAGCACTGTGGTTACAGCGGCAGAACCGGTTTATCGCCATGCTAACGAGCCTATAGGCACAGTGCGTCAGGTGTATGACGGCAAACTGTACCCGGATATTCAGGTTAATACCTTTCGTAATATTGACCGCTTGTTCCCAAGCCGCACGGTAAAGCGGGGCGGTAGCATTAGCCCGCTGCCACTCAGTTCTCAGCCGTTGGCGCAGTTCAGCTTTAGCCTTAACGGCCAGCAATATGATTTATATGATGTGCTGTCGATGAACCGGGTAGGCGGCATGCTGATTATCCAAAACGGCGAGGTGCAGTTTGAAAGCTACCAGCTGGGTAATGATCAGCACACGCGCTGGATGTCGATGTCAGTGGTAAAGTCGATTACCGCAACCCTGGTGGGGGCGGCGATACAGGATGGCTTTATCACGAGTCTTGACGATGCCATCGTCAGCTATCTGCCGCGTTTTAAAGGTACAGCTTACGATGGTGTCAGTGTTAAGCAGCTACTGCAGATGAGCTCGGGCGTGGCCTGGAACGAGACCTACACCGACCCGGCCTCTGACCGGCGCCGGATGTTAGAGGCGCAAATCAGCCAGCAGCCAGGCAGTATTTTAGATGTTATGGCGGCGCTGCCACGTGCGGCTGAGCCTGGTAGCGTATGGAATTACAGTACCGGTGAAACCCAGCTGGCCTCGGCATTAGTGCAGGCGGCAAGTGGCAAAACCGTATCGCAGTATTTGTCTGACAAAATCTGGTCAACACTGGGTATGCAGGCCAACGCCACCTGGTGGCTGGATGCCGCGCAGGGGCAGGAAATTGGCGGCAGTGGTTTATCTGCTACGTTACGGGATTATGGCCGTTTGGGCTTGTTCTGGCTAAATGACGGCGTCATTTCTGTTGACGGTAAAAAACAGCGGGTGCTGCCGGCAGGCTGGATGCGCACGGCAACTAGCCGGCAACAGCTTGGCGGTAAAACGGTAGATTACGGCTATATGCTGTGGCCTTTACATGGCAACAGCTATGCCGCTGAAGGTATCTTTGGTCAGTATCTGTTTGTCGACCCCGACACAGAACTGGTGGTGGTGATGTTAAGTGCTCAGGCCAAGCCGCTTGGCCGTGCCGGTATTGACGAGCATGCTTTTTTACAGGCGCTGTCGGCGCATTATCGCCAGTAGCTGGCAATACACTATAGCGAGATCATTCGCATAACACTTACACGGCCCGGCGGCGTTATGATTGCGCATTAGGCTGCGACGACAGGCCAAACTGCTGATCCCAGCGGGCCAGCCTGGGTGTCATAATGCGAAACCACAGCGGTGGAATTAACGCCAGTAAGATACAGCCAAGATAGCCGCTGGGTAGGGTTGGCGCCTTTGGCATAGCATGCAACTGATAAAAAGGCAGCTGCGCCCGGGCATGGTGATGCGAGTGACGGGTGAGGTTGAAACTGGCCCAGCTGCTGATGCGTTTATTGCTATTCCAGCTATGGTAAAACTGTACCGGCTCGTGTAGCTGTCGTCTCAGGCCATAATGCTCTACATAATTAACTATCTCGAGTAAGGCTTTAGCCAGCAGCGCGCTCAGGCTAAAGGCCAGTAACCCCGGCCAACCCGCCAGGTATAGCGCTAACACCGATAAAAATACTGACATCAATAGGCCACGAATAATACGGTTATGCAGGCTAATAAGGCGCTGTTGTTGCTTTTCCAGCCGCTGGGCTTCAATGCGCCAGGCATTGCGGTTGCCGCCCAGTGTTGAAAGCCAGATGTGCTGATACACATTGCGGCCGCGCGGGGCGCTGGCAGGGTCTCTGACGGTGGCAACATAACGGTGATGCCCGTAAACATGCTCAATGGCAAAGCCGATGTCCCAGCTAAAAGCAAGCAGCCAACGGCCGAACAGCATAGCTATGGGGTCAGATATACGGTGAGTCAGCTCGTGCGCGGGTATGGTGCCAAGCAGGGCAAACAATAACGCGGCCGCCACACACATAGCCGCGTAATGCCAAAAGGTGTTTTGCTGGCGTGCTGCCATCGCATCGTAACCGGTTAACTGCTGCGTCCAATGCGCTATACCGAGCAGATCGCCGTCTGACAGGCTCCACATCATGGCTAAAAACACCAGGAAAATAGCAGGTAAGGCGCTGTACAGTAACGCATTTAACCAGGCTGTATGCCGATAATCGGGCTCGCTGCTATCATCGCCGGCCAACAGGTCGCCCAACACAATCACCGCTGTCAGCGTCAGCAAGCCCAGTAGCATCCAGTGACCGCCCAATACTATGCCCAGTAAAAATGGCAGGGTTAACCAGTGAAATAAGCTGAATTTCAAATAGTTGAACATAAAACCTCCCGACGTTACCTGAGCCAGCCTAGTCAAAAAGCCTGCAGAGCAACAGGGTAGCACCTGCCAATTTATAGTCATTTACGGCCAAAGTACCGATTTTTGCTTAACAGTTAGCTACACTGGGCCAAACTGATGTTGCATCCAGCCAGGTTATGCCAGTAAACACCGCCGCCGCTAAAAACGTTGTACCGTTACAGTTAACGCTACCCAATCATTATCTGCGTCAACTGCTTGGGTTATTGAAAAGCCGTGGCGTTGACACTCAGCCTTTGCTGGTGCAGGCGGGCATGGCTGAGCACCTTATCGGGCAAGCTGATGCCACCGTGAGTTGGCAGCAGTTTCACCGCCTGGTAAAGCTCAGTGTGACCCAGTCTGTGGAGCCGGCATTGGGTCTGTATCTGGGCAGTCAGCTGACGATTACCACTCATGGTTTGTTGGGGTTGGTTGCGCTAAGTAGTGAAAATTTACAACAGGCGTTGCAGCTGATTTGTCGCTATATTTCTACCCGCAGCCCACTGATCAGCCTGCAGCTTAAACAAACGGCACAGCACACCACGCTGGTGTTAACCGAGCGTTATCCGCTGGCAGACATTAGCGCTTTTATGGCAGAAACGGTGATGGTGGCGCTGCATCAGGTATTGCAGGTACTAAGCGAGCAACATTACCAACCGTTGAGCTTGCATTTTGCCTATAGTGCACCGGCTTATCAAACGTTGTATCAGGCGTTTTTTCCCTGCCAGGTCTGTTTTGACCAGCCTGAGCACAGTATTTGTTTTGCTAACACCTGTCTTGCTATCAGCCCGCCCTTTGCTGACAGTGCATTGCAACAGCAATTAAGTTCACAGTGCGAACATGAATTGCAAAGGCAGCAACGGCAGACGAGTATCAGCGCAGCCATTCTCATGTTGCTGGGTCGCACTAAAGGCCGCATCCCGGATATCAGCCAGGTCGCGACTGAATTTAACCTGTCAGAACGTACCTTGCGCCGGCGCCTTAACGCTGAGCACAGCAGCTATCAGCAACTGGTAGTTCACTGGCGCCAGCACATGGCCCAGCATTACCTAACGCATACAACACTGCAGGTGCAGCAAATCGCCTATTTACTTGGTTATGCCGACCCTGCCAACTTTGGGCGGGCATTTCGCCAACAGTGCAATATCTCGCCACGACAATTTCGACAGCGCTATGTATTAACGCAGTAAACAGTAACTTTTACATCTTTAAACAGTTAAATCGTGAGGAGCCGTGTAAGGTAATTAAAGTTTAACAACTTGTTGCATTTAAGCAGGGAGATAAAATGCGAATTGCCGGAACACTGACTATTACCGCCTTATTAACGGCGTGCGGCGGCTCTGATTCAGAGCCAGAAACCAATACACAACTTTGGCAGGTGTCTGCTGCCGCAACCTCTACGGCACCGCTGACGCAGGTGAGTGGTGAGCCTTTAGCGCGTTACCTGCGTTACGGTTTATACGCCAAAGCTGACCAGCGCGGCCAGGGGGCAGGGTTACCCGCACCGGCAGATCCAGCCCCCGGGGCGACTAACCTGATCACTCAGGGCGTGGATGAAGCGGATCGGGTGAAATTTGCCAATCAACAGCTGTTCGTGAGCGGCATCGATAGCGATACCGACATGCCCTATGTAAAGCGTTGGCAACGCAACGAGGATGGCAGTTTAGAGGCACTGGAGCCTTTGACTTTAGCGGCGCCAATGCGCCAGGTGCGCGGGTTATACGCCACGGATACGCAACTTACCGTGCTGGGTGATGATCGTTACGGCAATGTGGTTGCCGCATTATCGCCACCAATGTGGGGGCAAGAAAATGGTGAAATCAGTGTGCAATTGTTTGAACAGGGTAACAGTGTTTATCAGTTACGTTTTGATGGCGATTTGATTGACAGCCGACGCACTGCTGATGCCTTATGGCTGGTGTCACGTTACCAGCCAGAAGTAGCTGGTTATAGGCCTTATGCTGCAACAGTAGCAGACAATGAGAGCAATATGCTGGTGCTGCAAAACGCCAGCCTGACCGACTTGTTGCCAACGCGCCGTTTAAATAACGGCGTGCCCGAGCCATTAGTGGCCTCGCAACAATGTTACCTGCCTGAAAATGCTGCAAGTGATGAGGGCAGTGACCGCATGGTGGTGCTCACCCGCATTGCCACCAGCGCACCTTATCAGACCGAAAGCAGTTGCATCCTGGCATCCGTGAATGATTTTTACATGTCGACCGAAAGTCTGTATCTGCACGGCACCATAAATTATGCAATGCATGCTGAAACGGTGTTGCACAAGTTTAGCCTGGGTGATTCTGCCGTAGGTTATCAGGCATCAGGCGTGGTGCCCGGCGTGATCAGTGGTAGTCAGCGGGCATTTTCGTTGTTTGAAAAACAATCGTATTTAATGTTACTTACCTCTGACTGGCCAGACGCAGAGCTGCATCGCTTGTTTGTGTTGCAACAACAGGGAGATAGCCTGAGCGTAGCTGCTCAGTTGCCGGATGCAGAGCAAACAGAGCAAGTGATTGGTAAACCCGGTGAAGACATTTATGGTGTGCGCTTTGTCGGTGACCGTGCCTACGTTGTGACGTTTGAGCGCACTGATCCGCTGTATACGCTGGATATCAGCAACCCATTACAACCTGCCATTATCGGCGAGCTGGAAATACCGGGTTACTCAGCGTATTTGCACAGTATCAATACCGAGTTATTGTGGGGCTTGGGCCAACAGATTGAGACCGATGCGCAGGGTAATCCTATCTGGATCAGTGCGGGGGCAAAGATTGCGCTGTTTAATGTGGCCGCCAACGATGCCGTGGTGCAGGATGAACTGATATTGGAAGCACAGTTTTCTCCGCTCGAGTACCAGCACCATAGCTTAGCGTTAAACTTGCAGGACGGGGTGACGCGTATGGCGCTGCCACTGAGCCGCTATGACCAAGCCACAGGGGAGCAAGTTAGCCTGCTCACGCTGGAAGTAGCACATAACGGTACTATGCAAAAAACCGGCGAGCTGATCCCGCAGCAGGGTTATGCTAGCAGCTGGGACGCCCGTACTGTGCTAATAGATGATGACATTTACTTTGTGTTGGGCGCTCAGGTGTACCATAGCCACTGGCAGCAACCTGAACAGCTGATAGCAGAATACTAGCTATGTGACCTAAGCGGCGCTACCTGTTGTATGCGCCGCTGCTTTTCGCCAACGCAATAAAGCGCTGGATGTGGCTGTTGTGCTTTTCCTGTTTACGGTAGCCAACGTAAATATGCTTGTGTATACCCTTGTCACCCAGCCTCACCGCCGCAATTGGCAGGTTATGACTGTACTCCTGTGCCAGCCATTTTGGCATAGCCGCTACACCGCGGTTGGCGGCCACCATTTGCAGAATAATGTCGGTCGCTTCCAGGGTTTTATGCGCTTTGGGCATACACTGCGCTGGCAGTAAAAACTGCTGAAAAATATCCAGCCGTGCAATGTCTACCGGATACGTCAGTAAAGTCTGGTCGCTTAGCTGCTCCGGGCTGATGTGAATTTTTGTTGCAAGCGGGTTTTGTTGGCTGACCACCAACACCAGCTCATAGGGGAAGACCGGCTCAAATTCGATGCGGGCTTTGTTGATGGGGTCGGGCGTGATCAGTAAATCAATGTCATAATTAAAAAGCGCCGCCATACCGCCAAACTGAAAGCGTTGCTTTACATCGATATCGACCCCCGGCGATTGTGCCAGAAACGGCTGCACTACCTTCAGCAGCCACTGGTAACAGGGGTGGCATTCCATACCGATACGTAAACTGCCTTTTTCGTTGGCAGCAAACTGGCGCAGTGTATCGTCGATGCGCTCGAACTGCGGCAACAGCCGGTTAGCCTGCTCCAACAGATACTCACCCGCTTCTGTCAGACGGATCTGCCGGCCATCTTTTAGCCACAGATTAACGCCGGCATGCTGTTCTAACTTTTTAATGCTATGGCTTAGCGCCGATTGTGTCAGGTGCAATTTAGCGGCGGCGGCGGTGACCGAGCCGCTGCGGCTGATTTCGCGCAAAATGCTTAGGTGGACTTTCTCAATCACGGCTAACTTATGAGTAAAAATCATTGAATGTATAAAATACAGCGTTTTTCTTAGTGGGTATAGCGCTTAGGGTGGAAACAGTGTTGGGTGTTGAGTGGTCGCTGATGGTTAATATGATGAATTAATCTCATGAAATAATGAGAAAGTATCATTTTTAATCATCAAATATTGCGCCTATGCTCTGCCGTATGTTTGGACGTCTGGAAGTCTTTTGTGTGGCGTCAATCAGCGATGGGCTATTCAGGCCCTGTGTTGGCAGTGAAGCAAAACAGGATGGCAATGATGAATAACGATTTTAGCTTTAGCATTACACGACAAGCCTTTGATGAGCATTATCGGCCGGCAGACAGTACACGGCTTACCACTAATTTTGCTAATTTGGCCCGAGGTGAAAGCCGGCAGCAAAATTTGCGCAATGCCCTTAGCATGATAAACAACAGGTTTAATGCCTTAGCGCAATGGGACAACGCTAAGGCAGACCGTTACGCGGTAGCGCTGGACATTATATCGGTTGATATCGAAATTAACGGCAGCAGCCAGCGTTTTCCGTCAATTGAAGTATTGCAAACCCATATTCTTGACCACCAAACCAACACCCGTCTTGCGGGTATAGTGGGCAATAACTTTTCGTCCTACCTGCGCGACTACGACTTTAGCGTGCTGCTGCTTGAACACAATAAGCAGCAAGCCCAATTTAGTATTCCGGCCAATTTTGGCGACCTGCATGGCAAACTGTTTCAGTGTTTTATTAACTCAGAAACATACAAGCAGCATTTTTCCAAGCCGCCGGTGATTTGCCTCAGTGTGTCAGATAACAAAATTTATTACCGCACTGAGAACCAGCACCCGGTATTAGGCGTGGAATACCAGCCAAATGAGCCATCGTTAACCGAACAGTATTTTCAGAAAATGGCTCTGCAGGTGCGATATTTTATGCCACCCAATAGCGTGGCACCGTTAGCGTTTTACTTTAGCGGTGACTTGCTGAATGACTACACTAATCTGGAGCTGATTAGCACCATCAGCACCATGGAAACCTTCCAGAAAATCTATCGCCCAGAAATTTATAACGCCAATGCAGTGGCGGGCAAGCGCTATCAGCCAAGCTTGAAAAACGCTGACCATTCGATCACACAAATCGTGTATGACCGTGAGGAGCGCAGCCGCCTGGCGATTGAGCAAGGCAAATTTGCCGAGCAGCATTTTATTAAACCCTATCTGGCCAAATTACAGCAGTGGAGCTTAGCATGACAATATTACTGCCCACCTCAACGGCTGGCAGTTTGCCAAAGCCATCCTGGCTGGCACAGCCGCAAACGCTGTGGTCACCCTGGAAATTGCAGGGCGATGAGCTGATGAAAGGTAAACAGGATGCACTTAGCCTGGCACTGCAGCAGCAACAACAGGCAGGCATTGATATAGTTAGTGATGGCGAGCAGACGCGGCAGCACTTTGTCACCAGCTTTATTGAGCAGTTAAACGGTATTGACTTTGTTAACCGCAAAATGGTGCGCATTCGTAACCGTTACGATGCCAGTGTGCCAACTGTGGTCGGGCCGGTATCAAGGCAACAACCGGTGTTTGTTGCCGACGCAAAGTTTTTACGTCAGCAAACCACGCAGCCAATAAAATGGGCCTTGCCTGGGCCAATGACCATGATCGACACTTTGCATGATGACTATTATAAAAGCCGCGAAAAGCTGGCATGGGAGTTTGCCAAAATACTCAATGAAGAAGCCAAAGAGCTGGAAGCTGCCGGGGTGGATATTATTCAGTTTGATGAGCCAGCCTTTAATGTGTTTTTTGATGAGGTTAACGACTGGGGCATTGCCTGTTTAGAGCGGGCCATCGAAGGCTTGAAGTGCGAAACCGCGGTGCATATTTGTTATGGCTACGGCATTCAGGCCAATACCGACTGGAAAAAAACGCTCGGCAGTGAGTGGCGCCAGTACGAGCAGATTTTCCCCAAACTGCAGCAGTCGAATATCGATATTATCTCCCTGGAGTGCCATAACTCGCGTGTGCCACTGGAGCTGCTGGCGCTTATCCGCGGTAAGAAAGTGATGGTCGGAGCTATTGATGTGGCTAGTGACAATATTGAAACGCCAGAACAAGTCGCCGATACCTTGCGAAAAGCGCTGCAGTATGTCGATGCCGATAAACTTTACCCTTGCACCAATTGCGGCATGGCGCCATTAGCGCGCCATATCGCCAAGGGCAAACTGCAGGCGTTAACCGCTGGCGCAGCTATAGTGCGCCAGGAGCTGCAGCGGCGGTAGCAGCTTAATCAAAATACCGACAGTTTACTGTTTGGCACATCGGTAACCAACATATGGCCGGGGCTGTGGGTAATGCAAAACTCCACCCCGGCATTGGCTATCGCCACTTGTGGTGTCACACCACAGGCCCAGAATACCGGTACTTCACCGGGTTTGATTGTTACCGCATCACCAAAATCCGGCTTATTGATATCACTAATGCCAATGGCCGCTGGGTCGCCAAAATGTACCGGCGCGCCATGTACCTGCGGGAAGCGCGAGCAAATCTGAATGGCGCGTATCGCATCGGCGGGTGTCATGGGCCGCATACTGACTACCATGCCGCCGTGAAAAACGCCGGCTGGCGCGCAGGCAATGTTAGTGCGGTACATCGGCACGTTAACCTTCTCGGTGATATTGCGGATTTCCAGGCCATCGGCCAGCAAGGATTCTTCAAACGAAAACGAGCAGCCAATTAAAAAGGTCACTAAATCATCACGCCAGTAGTCACGTACATCGGTCACTTCTTCAATCAGCTGGCCGTGGCGGAAAATACGGTAACGCGGCAGGTCAGTGCGGATATCCAGATCTTTTGCCAACGCTGGCATATCGATGGCACCGGGTGTGGCCGCCATGCCCAGCAGCGGGCAGGGCTTAGGGTTAAAATGACAGAACTGCAGAAAATCGGCAGCGTATTGCTTGGGCAGTATCGCCATATTGGCCTGCACAAAACCTGGTGCGAAACCCGAGGTATTGCCACTAAAGACACCGCTGCGACACTGTTGACGTAACTGATACGGCGTTAATTCAGACATAAGATTCTCCACCTGGCCGAGGCTGCCAGTTTACCCGACAAGGCGCGGTATAAACAGACGCTATCCATCGCTTTTGCCGATAGCTCCAGCAGCACGCTTGGAAGCATCAACATCACATCGTTTGATATTTCTTTTAGATATATAACATTGTAAATCACTATTTATTGGTAATTAAAATTCGCTTTATTATGCCAGGTGTATTGTCAGGATTGGCTTGCATGGCCTTTGTCGTTTTAACAGGTGGAACCCAGCACTCATGAGTATCAGTATTGAACAGGTCACTAAACGCTTTGGTAACTTTATCGCCGTCGATAACGTTAGCCTGGCGATAAAAACCGGCGAGCTGACTGCGCTGTTGGGGCCGTCGGGCTCAGGTAAAACCACCTTGCTGCGCATAATCGCCGGGCTGGAGCAGGCCGATAGCGGCCGTATCCGCTTTAACAACGAGGATATTACCGGCCAGCATGTGTCTGAGCGGGGTGTGGGCTTTGTCTTTCAGCACTATGCGTTGTTTAAACATATGACAGTGTTTGAAAACGTGGCTTACGGCCTTACGGTAAAGCCAAAAAAACTGCGGCCGAACAAGGCCGAGATAGCGAAAAAAGTCAATAACCTGCTGCAACTGGTACAGCTGGACTGGACAGCAGATCGCTACCCGGCACAGCTTTCCGGTGGCCAGCGTCAGCGTATCGCCCTGGCCCGTGCGTTAGCTGTCGAGCCCAAAGTGCTGCTACTGGATGAGCCCTTCGGTGCGCTGGATGCCAAGGTGCGGGCCGAGCTGCGCCGTTGGTTGCGTCGCTTACATGATGAAATTCATGTTACCAGTGTGTTTGTGACCCACGATCAGGAAGAAGCGCTGGAAGTAGCTGACCGCATCGTGGTGATGAACAAGGGCGCGATAGAGCAGGATGGCACACCCGAGCAGGTGTATGACAACCCGGCCAATCCGTTTGTGTATGAATTTTTGGGTAATGTGAATCTATTTCATGCCCGGGTAAAACAAGGCCATACCACCATAGGCAACGTTAAGTTAGCCTCACCTGAGCACAATAATGGCGAAGAGCAGGACGGTTTAGCCTATGTGCGGCCGCATGAAATTGATGTGTACAAAGCGCCGGTCAGTGACAGCTTAAAAGTGACGCTGGATTTGGTCACCATCGTCGGGCCGGTTGCCAGGCTGGAAGTGCTAAGCGATAGCGACCAGCAGCTTATCCATATTGAACTGCCCAAAGAGCAGTTTAAGCAATTACAGCTGGCGCAGGGTGATGTCGCCTGGATCCAGCCGCGTTACAGCAAAGTGTTTCTCGGTGAAAATATTTAACTTAATAGGAAGGCTTAACATGCAGATGATCAAAACCTTGTCTTTTGCTGCAGTGGTGGCGTTATTGTCGGCACCGCTTACGGCAAAAGAGCTGCTAAACAGCAGCTACGATATTGCCCGTGAGTTGTTTGCGGAGATAAACCCGCTGTTTATTGCGCATTATCAGCAGCAAACCGGCGAAACCCTGGAGATAAAGCAGTCGCATGGCGGCTCATCGCGTCAGGCACAGGCGATTATTCAGGGCTTAAGAGCCGATGTGGTGACCTTTAACCAAAGTACCGACATCGATATTTTGCACCAGCGCGGTAACTTACTGCCGGCCAACTGGCGTGAGCGGCTGGACAATAACAGCTCACCGTACTACTCCACCATGGCCTTTATGGTGCGCAAGGGTAACCCTAAGCAAATTAGTAGCTGGGCAGATTTAACCAAAGCCGATGTCGGGCTAGTGTTTCCTAACCCGAAAACCTCGGGCAATGCCCGCTACACCTATTTGGGCGCCTATGGAGATGCCTTACTGCGCTTTAATAACGACGAGCAGCAAGCCCAGCAGTGGTTAAAGCAGTTTTTAGCCCGGGTGGTGGTATTTGACACTGGCGGTCGCGGCGCCACCACGTCTTTTGTTGAGCGCGGTTTGGGCGATGTTTTAATTACCTTCGAGTCAGAGGTGAACAACATTATCGCGCAATATCCTGATCAACAGTTTGAGCGGGTCGTGCCACCCACCAATGTGCTGGCCGAGTTTCCGGTGGCCTGGATTGACAAAAATATTCAGCGTAATGGCACCGAACAGCAAGCGAAAGCTTATTTAACTTACTTGTACAGCAAAGAAGCGCAGCAGGTGTTGGCGCGCTATTTTTACCGCGTACATCACCCTGAAGTGGTGGCGGCCACGGCAGATCAATTCCCGGCAACAGAACTCTTTACTGTTGAGCAGAAATTTGGCGGTTGGGCGCAGGTGCAGCAGCAACATTTTGCCAGTGGCGGCCTGTTAGACAAATTGCTAGCCGAGGCTAAGCGCTAACCGTGGCATTTTATCGCAGCAACAACAGTAAGCGGGTGCTGCCGGGCTTTACCATTAGCCTGGGCAGTAGCCTGTTTTTTATCAGTTTAGTGATTTTGCTGCCCATTAGTGGCCTGGTGTTGCAGGTAGCGGGTCTTAGCTGGCAGGAGTACTGGGCCATTATCAGCGACCCACGCGTGGTGGCAACCTATAAAGTGACCGCGTCGGCGGCGGCCGTAGCCAGTGTGTTCAATCTGTTTTTTGGCTTGCTTATGGCCTGGATTTTAACCCGCTACCGTTTCCCGGGGCGGGTGCTGCTGGATGGTTTGATGGACTTGCCCTTTGCCTTGCCCACGGCGGTGGCGGGGTTAACCTTAGCGGCGGTGTTTTCAACACAAGGTTGGTTTGGCCAATATCTCGCGCTGTGGGATATTAAAGTGTCTTACACCTGGCTGGGCATCGTGGTGGCGATGGTGTTTACCAGTGTGCCCTTTGTGGTACGTACCGTGCAGCCAGTGCTGGAAGAATTTGGCCCTGAATATGAAGAGGCGTCAGCAACCCTGGGTGCCAGCCCGATACAGACGTTTTTCCGCGTCATCTTACCGGAAATTAAACCGGCACTGCTCACCGGTACGGCGTTGTCTTTTACCCGCAGTCTGGGCGAATTTGGTGCGGTGATTTTTATCGCTGGTAACTTGCCCTGGCAAACCGAAGTCACCTCACTGATGATCTTTGTCCGTCTACAAGAGTTTGATTACGCCGCCGCGGCGGCCATCGCCAGTGTGGTGCTCATTGTGTCGCTTACATTGCTGTTTATTATCAATGGTATACAGCAGCGTTATCAGCATATTACCGGTGGCCCCAAATGAATAATATCAGGCTTAACAGTGCGCAGCGCTGGCTAAAACCCTTACTGATCAGCACCGGTGTAGTGCTTACCCTGTTGTTACTGGTGGTGCCCTTGGTGTTTATTTTTATCGCCGCCTTTTCTGCCGGTATAGGTGGCGTTTGGCAGAATCTGACCGAGCCAGATATGCTGCATGCCATCGGCCTGACCTTACTGGTGGCAGGTTTAACCGTGCCGATAAACCTGGTGTTTGGTACCTTAATTGCCTGGTGTGTGACACGTTTTAGCTTTCCTGGCCGGCGGTTTTTACTGACCCTGATTGACATTCCCTTTGCGGTATCGCCAGTGGTGGCTGGTTTGCTGTACCTGTTGTTGTATGGCAGCAACGGCCCTTTTGCCGAGCTTCTGAACCAGTATGACATGCAACTGATGTTTGCCTGGCCCGGTTTGGTGATGGTGACGGTGTTTGTCTCTTGTCCTTTTGTGGTGCGCGAGTTAGTGCCACTAATGTCCACTTTAGGCACTGAGCAGGAAGAAGCCGCCGTGTTGTTAGGCGCCAGTGGCTGGCAGGTGTTCTGGCATATTACGCTGCCGAATATCCGCTGGGCGCTTTTGTACGGTGTGATCTTAACCAATGCCCGGGCGGTGGGTGAATTTGGCGCTGTGTCGGTGGTGTCTGGTACCATTCGCGGGCAAACCAATACTTTGCCGCTGCATATCGAATTACTGCAGCAAGACTACAATACCGCTGGAGCCTTTATTGCAGCGGCACTGCTAACCTTAATTGCTATTGCCACCTTAGTAGTAAAAGCGGTTTTGCAGTGGAAATTAGCCCGCGACGAGCACTGAGCGGGCGCTATCGGTCTCAGCATACCCACCCTTTCTGGCAGCATATATATCTAGATGGCCGTGTATCTCTATTTGATATAGCTAATAGTTATGAAATGCTTCTCAGTATGTTGCTGCAGGCATACAATAGCCGCATTATCAAAGTGGCCAAAGCGGCTATTTAGCGGATGTTATCTATGAAATTTAAAACGCAATTGCTGCACAGTAGCCATGGCGATCAGCAAACCGGCGCATTAACCACGCCTATTTATCAAAGCAGTACTTTTACCTATGGCACGGCGGCAGAGGGCAAGGCCCGCTTTGCTGGTGAGCAGCCGGGTTTTATTTATAGCCGCATGGGTAACCCGACAGTGCAGGCGCTGGAGCAGCAGCTGGCAAGCCTGGAGGGGGCCGATGAAGCCCTGGTGGTGGCCAGTGGTATGGCGGCGGTAAGCAGTATCTTTTATGCACTGGTCAGTAGCGGCGACGAAGTGGCTTTTATTGACCCGGTGTACGGCGGCACGGCAGCATTTTTAATCAATACGCTAAGCCGCGCCGGTATTAAAGTAAGCCGCTATGCCAGTGACGACGATTTACTGGCTAATATTAACCCCGGCACCAAGCTGGTGCTGTTTGAACCTATTACCAACCCTAATCTGAAAGTAACCGACTATCGTAAGGTTAAAGCGGCGGCAGCGAAAACCGGCGCCATTACGGTGTGTGACAACACCTTTTTAACGCCTTATTTGTTTAAGCCGCTTGAGCACGGTATCGATTTAGTGATGCACAGCGGTACTAAATATTTAAGTGGCCACGGCGATATTATTGCCGGTGTGGTCGCCGGGCGCACCGCGCTAATGCAGCCGGTGCGTACTATAGCGCTAAAACATATTGGTGCACCGATAGGCCCGCAGGAAGCGTATTTGCTGCAGCGCGGCCTGCGCACACTGGCGCTTCGAATGGATGCTCACCTGGCTGGTGCGGCCAAGGTAGCGGCATTTTTAGCCCAACACCCAGCGGTGGCTAAGGTCATTTATCCGGGCTTAGCCACTGATGCCGGTTACCCGGTGCTGGCCGACACCGTCGGGGCCTTTGGTGGCATGGTCAGTATTGAGCTGGAAGGTGGTTTTGACCGGGCGGCGCGTTTTCTTGATAGTCTGCAGCTGTTTACCCAAGCAGTAAGCCTGGGCGATTTAGAAAGCCTTGCCTGTCACCCGGCCAGCACCACCCATGCCGCAATGGATGCGCTAAGCCGCGCAGCTGCCGGGGTGACCGATGATTTAATCCGTTTAAGTATTGGTGTTGAAGATCCCGACGATTTGATAGCAGATCTGCAGCAAGCCCTGCAGGTATCTGCTTAGGCATTGCCGTAAATTTCTTTATTCGCCAGCCAGCGTTTTATCAGTTGCTCGCACGCTGGCGGGTTTTGCTGCCACAGCGTGGTGGCCAGTTGTTGTGCCTGCGGCAGTAACTCGGCATCGCGGCTTAAGTCGGCTATTTTAAATTGCAGCACACCGGTCTGGCGTGTGCCCAGCAGCTCGCCGGGGCCACGGATCTCTAAATCGCGCTGGGCAATCACAAAGCCATCGTTGGAATCACGCAACACACCCAGCCGGGCCTGTGCGGTTTTTGACAGCGGTGCATGGTACAACAGCACACAATGCGATGCGGTGCTGCCCCGGCCAACCCGGCCGCGTAACTGGTGCAGTTGGGCCAGGCCTAATCTTTCTGGGTTTTCAATAATCATTAAACTGGCATTGGGTACATCAACACCGACTTCAATCACGGTAGTGGCAACCAGTAAGTCCAGCTCGCCGGCACTGAATTGCTGCATCACTGCTTGTTTATCAGCGGCTTTTAACCGGCCATGCACCAGGCCAATACGTAAATCGGGCAGGGCTTGCTGCAGTAGCACCAAGGTGTCTTCGGCCGCCTGGTTTTGCAGGGTTTCTGACTCTTCAATTAAAGTACAGACCCAATAGGCCTGGCGCTGCTCGGTTTTTACCGCACTGCGCACCCGCGCAATGATGTCATCACGCCGCGTATCGGGTATCGCCACCGTAGTAACCGGCGTGCGCCCCGGGGGCAGCTCGTCAATAATGGAGGTATCTAAATCGGCATAGGCGGTCATCGCCAGGGTGCGCGGTATCGGGGTGGCGGTCATCACCAGTTGATGCGGATATTTGCCTGCAATACCACCTTTTTCCCGCAAGGCCAGGCGCTGATGTACGCCAAAGCGGTGCTGCTCGTCGATAATAATCAGTGCCAATTGTTTAAAGGCCACCTGTTGCTGAAACAAGGCATGGGTGCCAACAATCATCTGGGCGCTGCCATCGCTAATAGCGCTAAGCGTCGTTTGCCGGGCTTTGCCTTTGGTTTTACCGCCAAGCCAGGCCACATTAATGCCAAGCGGCATAAACCAGCGGGCAAAATTCGCCGCGTGTTGCTCGGCCAGCAGTTCGGTGGGCGCCATCAGCGCGACCTGATAACCATTCCCAATGGCTGTCAGCGCGGCCAGGGCGGCAACCAGAGTTTTACCTGAGCCAACATCACCCTGCACCAAGCGTAGCATCGGCAGATTTTGCGCTAAGTCGTGACGTATTTCTGCACTCACCCGCTGCTGTGCGCCTGTGGGGGCAAACGGTAAGGCGCTTAAAAAACGCTGCTCCAGTGCGGTATCAATGTGTAAGGCGATAGCGTTTTGCTGCTGACTTTGGCTGCGCAGCTTATACATGCTCAGTTGCTGCGCCACCAGCTCTTCTATAATCAGCCGCTGCTGCGCCGGGTGTTTACCCAGCTCCAGCAATTGCAGGCTGGCATCTGGCGGCGGGCGGTGAATATAGTGCAGTGCGTCGGCCAGTGACCAGTTTTGTGCCATATAGTCAGCCAGATATTCGTCCGGCGCACTGCTGCGTAGCTGCAATAAGGCGGCATCGGTTAGGTTACGCCAAGTTGCCTGACGCAAGCCCTCGGTAGTGGGGTAAATAGGTGTTAAGGTTTCACTGACTTCAGTAAGTAGTTCATCATTATGTACGCGGTATTCCGGGTGCAGCATTTCCAGCCCGCGCGGGCCGCGCTTGGCTTCGCCAAAGCAGCGCAGCAGCACGCCCGGTGTCACGGCATTTTTTTGCACGGCACTAAAATGAAAAAACCGTAGTGTCAGATAACCGCTACCATCTTTAATTTTTACCAGCCAGCTGCGCCTTTTTCCCAGCTGGATTTCACTGCTGACTACCTCGCCCAGCACAGTGCCGTGCATCAGCGGCATCAGATCGGCAATGGCATAGACGCGGGTGCGGTCTTCATAGCGCAGCGGTAAATGAAACAGGATATCCTGTAGGCTGTAGATACCCAGTTTATCGAGCTTTTCCGCTACTTTGGCGCCAACGCCTTTAATGACCGATACGGGCAGTTTGGCTAAGGAAGTACTCATCAGGGCTTGCGGGTGCCTACAAGGGGCGCTTGCGTAGGTTCGGCATATAAACGCGCCACGGTGCCGTCGGCAATCATGGAGGCCAGCTCATCCCGTAATTTGTCCGCCAGCGCTGCATGTGGGCTCAGGCGGGACAAGCCGATATGAATATAACTTGGCTGACCACGGCTTAAATCGATAGCCGCGCGGCGAAAACGGTGGGCATAGCCTGCGGTATTTTCGATGGCATTAGTGGTACTGACGGTAGGCGCCACCAGGCCATCAACCCGCTGGCGAAATACCATTTCCAGCCCGGATTCTATACTGTCCACTTCCACCACGTGACGCTGTTTCTGCTCTAGCAGCGTCATCATTGCCGGTGAATACAGATAACCACGAATGGTTACCAGCGTCAGCTGCTGCAGCTGGGCTTCGCTGTCGATACGTCTTTTATCGTCAGCACGCAGAAACAGGCTTTCCGGCACCGTCTGGTTATAGGGCAGCATATGCATAATGGCATCGCGCTCGGCGCTGAATTTCAGGTTGCTCATTAAATCTACCTTACCTTCAGCCATCAGTCGAAAACAGCGTGAAACCGCTGTTCTTGGGGTAAACACCAGGCTAAAACCGGCACGTTTGGCTAGCTCCTGCATTAAATCTACCGAAGGGCCAAAGGGGGTGTTTACGTCTTCATAGTGGTGAAAGCGCGGAAAATGGTCCAAACACCAAAGCAGTTGTGGCTGTATTGCTGTGCGCTGTGGCAGGGGCTCTTCCGCCGCAACGGGTTGCGCCGCCAACAGGCTGCACAACAAAGCTGGGGTGAGGTAGCGCTGCCACAGGTTTGCCATAGCATTTAATGGGTTGACGGCACTTCCATCACGCCGTCAATTTCAATCTGGGCGCCACGGGGCAACGCCGACACCTGCACTGCTGCACGAGCCGGGTACGGCTCTGCAAAGTACTGGCTCATAATCTGATTTACTGTGGCAAACTGGCTTAAATCGGTGAGGAAAATATTCACCTTGACCATATCGTTCAAGCTACCACCGGCGGCATCGCATACTGCTGCCAGGTTTTTGAACACCTGATGGGTTTGCTCGGCAAAGTTGTCTGACACCATTTGCATGCTGGCAGGCACCAGCGGGATCTGGCCGGACAAATATACCGTGGTACCAATTTTTACCGCCTGGCTGTAGGTGCCGATGGCGGCAGGCGCATCGTTGGTACGGATAATCACTTTAGACATTACTGTTATTTCCTTCTGTAAACTTTCTGTACATCTGGCATCACGCGGATCTTGCGCATCACATTCGCCAAATGCACCCTGTCGCGCACCGACAGCGTTATTTTAATCACATACTCACCGGTGTCTCTATCGTCGGTCGCCAGATCCTGAATATTAGAATCCTGGCCGGCAATCAGCGTAGTGAGCTTGGCCAGCACACCCTGACGATTAACAATAAACACGCGTATATCGCACAAGAATTGTTTGTCGCCGGTTTTATCCCAGCGTACTGGGAAAAACTTACCTGGCTCTTTATCCCAGCCCTTAATATTGCGGCAATCGGCGCGGTGCACGTTTAAGCCTTTACCCGGTGTGGCGCTGGCGACAATATCATCACCCGGTATTGGCCGGCAGCACTTGGCAAAGGTCAGCAGCATACCTTCAGAGCCAATGATAAAGGCTTTGCTTTTCGGCATCGGGCCGGCATCGTCTTTGCTGCTGGACTCATCCGAGTCAAACTCGCCCAGTAAGCGCCGGGCAACGGCTATCGCCAGTTGGTTGCCCAGACCAATTTCACTGCACAGCTCATCAAGCGATTTTTGTTTGGTGTTTTGCAGCACCTGCTCAATGCGCTCAGGCGCGATATCTTCCAGCTTCACTTCACCTAAGGCTGAGCCAAGCAGGCGTCGACCCAAACTGACAGACTCATTTTGTTGCTGCTTTTTCAGGTAGTTGCGAATACCTAAAATCGCCCGGCTGGTCACCACATAGTTCAGCCAGTTAGCATTAGGTTTACCGCCCGGGCTGGTCACAATTTCTACTGTCTGGCCGGTTTCCAGCGGTTTATTTAACGGATAGGGCCGCCGGTCTACCTTGGCGCCGACACAGCGGTTACCAATGTCGGTATGTACGGCGTAAGCAAAGTCGACAGCGGTGGCGCCAATCGGCAGCTCGACAATTTTGCCTTTGGGCGAGAACACGTAAAGCTCGTCCGGGTACAGCTCAGATTTCACATTCTCGACAAACTCGGTGCTGTTACCGGCATTTTGCTGAAGTTCCAGCAGGCTCTGCATCCAACGCCGGGCGCGAATTTGCGCGGTGGTGTCCTGATGCTGGCCGTTGGCTTTATATAACCAGTGCGCGGCGATACCCTTGTCGGCCATTTCGTCCATTTCTCGGGTACGCATTTGAATTTCAACCGGTATGCCGTGCGGCCCCACCAGAGAGGTATGCAGCGACTGATAGCCATTTTGCTTAGGAATAGCAATATAGTCTTTAAAGCGGATTTCTATCGGTTTATACAGGTTGTGCACCACACCCAGAGTGCGGTAGCAATTATCTATGCTGTCTACCACCACCCGAAAGGCATAGATGTCCATTACATCATTGAACATCAGCTCTTTGTTTTTCATTTTGCGGTAGATGCTGTACAGGTGCTTTTCGCGGCCGCTGACTTCGGCGGCTATACCGGCTTGCTCCAGGCGGCTGAGAATTTCACTACGGATTTTTTCCAGCAATTCATGGCGGTTACCGCGTGCCTGTTTTACCGCTGTAGACAGCGCACGGTAGCGCATCGGGTACAATGCCTGAAAGCCCCAGTCTTCCAATTCGTTTTTAATATTATGAATACCGAGGCGGTTGGCGATCGGGGCGTACAGTTCCAGGGTTTCTTTGGCAATGCGGCGGCGCTTTTCTGGCCTGAGTGCACCAAGGGTGCGCATATTGTGGGTACGGTCGGCAAGCTTAATTAAAATAACGCGAATATCCTGCGTCATCGCCATAAACATTTTTTGCAGGTTGGTAACTTCAAATTCCTGATAGTCTTTGAATTTTACCTTATCGAGCTTACTGACACCCTGTACCAGCTCGGCAACGGTGTCACCAAACTGACTGGCGAGCTCTTCTTTGCTGACCGGGGTGTCTTCTATCACATCATGCAGCAGGGCGGCCATCAGGGTTTCATGGTCCAGGTGCATGTCGGCCAGTATGCTGCTTACTGCCACCGGGTGGGTAATGTACGGCTCGCCACTGGAGCGGGTTTGCGGCGCGTGCGCGTCTCTCGCCACTATGTAAGCCTGTTGCACTAAAGCAACCTGCTCGGGTGGCAAGTAAGCACTAATCTGATTTTTCAGACCTTCAAATAAATACACCGGTGCTCCCAAACTGCGACAGCAAACAAGACACGCCGTTAAGCGCGGGATTTATTATGAATATACGTCTATTTATTGCAGTTGCCAACGGCTAATACGCCGCTGGCCTGCAGATGGCGGGGCTTTTTAGTGGTCTGAACCGATAATAGCAGCAACAGCAGCCATTTCTGACGCTTCTTGTTGCATCTGGTCACGACGCTCTTGCTCGTCCAGTACGGTGTTGGTGATCAGGCCTTTTTCAATTTCACGCAGGGCTACTACGGTAGGCTTATCGTTTTCGATATCGACCAGCGGCTCTTTGCCTTCTACGGCTAACTGACGGGCACGGCGTGCAGCCACCAGAATTAAATCAAAACGGTTACCAATTTTATCTACTGCATCTTGAACAGTTACGCGTGCCATCTATTGCTCCGAATGTGCGGGTATTCACAAGACCGCATAGTTTACGCTAATTTGCTGTTTTCGCCAACAGTTGCGTCAGTAGCGCCTGATGTTTGCTGGCCTGGCTGCCAAAGCTGTTGCGCTGCGCCAGCACAATGCATTCAAATTCGTTTAGCGCGCTGTCAAAGTTATCGTTAATAATCAGATACTCGTACTCATCGGCATGGCTCATCTCGCTGTGTGCCTGTGCCATGCGTTTGGCAATAACCTCGCTTGAATCCTGGCCACGCTTGTTCAGCCGCTGCTCCAGCTCAGCTAAACTGGGCGGCAGGATAAAAATGCCTTTGGCCGAGCTTTCCTGCGCTTTTATTTGCCGGGCGCCCTGCCAGTCGATATCTAAAAACACGTCAATGCCACGGCTTAAGCTATCGCGTATGGTACTTTTTGACGTGCCGTAGTAATTGCCAAACACTTCTGCCCATTCAAAAAACTCGTCCTTGGCAATTAAGGCTTTAAATTCAGCAACACTGATAAAGTGATAATGCACGCCGTCCTGCTCGCCCGGGCGCGGTGCGCGGGTGGTGTGCGATACACTGACCTGCATATCGCTGTGGCGCTTCAGCAGTGCCTGAATCAGGCTGGATTTTCCCGCACCGCTGGGCGCAGAGACGATAAACAAATTGCCGGCTAAGTGTTGCATAAAAGTCTGGCTCGCTTGGGCATAAGGCGTAAAGACTGCGGATTTTAGTCGTTGTTGGCTATAGCTGCAAATATGATACGAACTTAGTAAGAAGTCGGTATACCCTAAGTCAACCGTTGCAGGCCAGGATGGCCGAATCGAGCCCCCATGGATGGGTTCACGGCGTGTTGATGTGGGTATGCCGGCTCCGGCGGAAATGCGACGAAATGAGCTAGCTTTTTTTCTTTTTGGCTTTAACCGACAAGGTTAGCGTAAAGGTTGCCATCGGCTCATCGCCATGCAGGCTGGGGCAGGTAACCACCACCGATACCGGCTTGTTAATGCGCTCGCCGCTGGCCAATGACTCATCAATCATCGCATCGATAATATCGCCATCATGGCTTGTAAAGTGCACCGTGGCTTCTGGCCGTTTTAAAAAATGGCCTTCAACATCTTTGAAGGCAAAATTTGCATTTACGCCGCGTGCTTTGGCTTTACTAAATACTAAAAACGCGCCGGCAAGATCGGCACCGATGGCCAGGGCACCAAAGTAAATACTGCCCAAATGGTTTTTGGTTCGCCAGCTGTGCGGCATGGTCACTTCCAGCGTTTTGCTGTCCATACGGACAATTTTTGGTGAGCAAAAACCGATTAGCGGAATATAACGCCAGGCGAAAAGTTTTAGGCCCCAGTTAGCTTTGCGAAGTGAATTGGCCATCAAGAAAGTCCCGAAATGCGATATAGCGTTGAGCTTACACTGGTATGACCATTGTCGCAAGTTGACCGCTCAGGCGGTTAAAAATACCACTCGTCCGGCTGCCGCTGTTGTTGGTAAAACAGGCTATAGTAAAGTCACATCATATTTACGTTTTCAGTAAAGGATGCGGTATTTTGTTCAGGCTTGGTGCTTATATCATCACGTTGTGCTGGCTTTGCCTGGTGCCACTGCGAAGTGCTCAGGCATTGGTATTAAGCCAACAGGATTATTTGTACCGGGTATGGTCGGTGGAAGCCGGTTTGCCACAAATTTCGGTGACCGCCATTGTGCAGGATAAGCAGGGCTTTCTCTGGCTGGGCAGCCAAAATGGCCTGGCCCGCTTTGATGGCTTGCAGTTTGACGTATTTAACACGGCCAACACGGCGGAAATGTCGTCTAATTTAATCACCGCCTTGCACTTTGATCAGCAAGGCCGGCTGTGGATTGGCAGTGTTAATGGCTTAATGCGCTATCAGGACGGCCAGCTTAGCCGGCTGGATAAAGAGGCGCCACTGCAGGGCGCTATTACCGGCTTTGCCGAGCTGGCCGACGGCTCTATATATATTGGTGGTAACCGCTTATACCGCTGGCAACAACAGCAGCTGCAACAGGTGCCGGCACATCAGGGCCCGGTTTTTCAGCTGTATCAGCACCACGACATACTCTATATCGGTGGGCAGGACGGTTTTGCTTCGCTAGAACAGGGCCATTATCAATGGTATGGCAAGCCTGATGCACTACCAACAATGCAAATCAGTGAGCTGGCCTGGCACGATGGTCATTTGTATTTGGGCACTACGGCAGGTTTATACCGCTGGGCTAATCAAAGCTGGCAACCCGTCGAACTGCTTGAGCAGGGCAGCGAAACGCGTATAGAACTGTTGTATACCGACGCACAGCAGCGGCTGTGGGTTAGTCATTACAGCCACACCTATCTGATTGAGCATGGCCAGGTGCAGCGGGCAGATTACGTTAAAGGCAAACATCAGGACTTTGTTTGGGTAGAGAGCATGCTGCAGGATAAACACCATAACCTGTGGTTTGGCAGCCGCTCACATGGCTTAAAGCGTTTACGTAAACCGCCAACCCAGCGTTTTAGTAAAGCGCAGGGCATACCCGATCCTTATGTCTGGGCGTTGGAGGCCTGGCAGCAGCATGTGCTGGTAGGCACCAGTGCAGGGTTGTCACTGTTGCAGTATGGTAAGTTTCAGTCGCTTAGTGCCAATCAATATCTGCCCAATCCGTTTGTTTACAGCCTGCTATCAGATGGCGACGCCCTCTGGGTTGGGACCCGTGCGGGTTTAAGCCGGCTAGACCGGCAAACGCTGGCCTGGCAGCGCAATTATGACAATATCAGCCATTTGCTGGTGACCACTATGGCACGGCAAGGGGAGCGCTTGTGGGTGGGTACCAATGGTGGCTTGTATTACCTGAAGCATGACGAGCTACGCCAAGATGCTTTGTCCGCGCAACTGCAAACGGCCAAAGTCAGAATAGTGCTGCCAGATCAGCAGAACCGCTTGTGGATAGGCACAGAAAATGGCCTCTATCTGGGCGACGATAGCGGTTTTACGCCGGTGTTGGATACGCCCTTGTCCGGCAGTTTTATCAGTGTGATTAAACAGTTTGCTGATGGCAACTTACTGATAGGCAGCTTTGACCAGGGCTTTATTTATGGCCAGCCCGGAGCATGGCACTGGTTTAATCAGCGTAGTGGCATGCCTGGTAATGGCGTAATGCACGTTGAAAAAATTGATAACCAGCTACTGATCAGTAACTTTCAGGGCTTTTACCGACTAAGTTATCCGGCGCTGGCGCAGGGAAAAATAGACCAGCTGTATATGCTGGTCGATGACCGCCGGCCTGAAGCTGAAACCGACTCGCACCGCTGCTGCAATGGCGCTGGCAGCAGCAAGGGTTTAGTGCATCAGGGCCGGGTGTGGTACCCCACTTTGGATGGCGTGGTATCGCTTCCGTTGCAGCAGCTTATTCACCATAGTGCCGTGCCAGAGCCAGTCATAACAGCGGTAATCGCCGCTGATCAACAATATCTTCAGCAAGATATTAGCTTGCCGCCTGAAGCACGCGACTGGCGTATCCGGTTTACTGCGCCGTTTTTTCTGCAGGCCTCATCGCTGGAATTTCGCTACCAGTTGCAAGGTTATGACAAAGACTGGATTTACGCCTTTAACCGGCGCGAAGCGTTTTATACCAACCTGCCGGCTGGCATCTATCGCTTTATGCTGCAGGTGCGGGTGGCCGGTGATTACCGCTGGAGCGATACCGTTGAGCTGTCGGTACAGTTAACACCCTACTGGTATCAAACCTGGCTGGCACGAAGTCTGTTTATGCTGCTGGTTGTACTGGCGCTGTGGGGGCTGTATCGCTGGCGCTTATCGGCCCTGGCCAAAGCACGGCTGCGCCTAGAGCGGCAAGTGGCCGAGCGCACGCAGGCACTGCATGAGGCAAACCAGAAGTTGCAGCAACTGAGTATGCAGGATGCGTTGACCGGCTTGTATAACCGGCACTATGTTGACAGCAATATGCGCCAGATCCTGGCACGGGCTGAGCGTGCCAATGAGCCGCTGACGCTGGCACTGTTGGATCTAGACCATTTTAAACGCATTAACGATAAGCTGGGCCACCAGGTAGGTGATGCCATACTGCGCCAGGTAGCCGACATCGTACGGCAAAATTGTCGCAGTACCGATCATCTGGTGCGCTGGGGTGGCGAGGAGTTTTTACTGATCCTGGAGCACAGCGCCGATGTACCGCAGTTGCTGCAGCGGCTGCTCGGCGCCATGCGCAGCCAGCCCTGGCCTTATAGCCAGGTGTTTAACCGGTTAACCGGCTCGGTTGGGGCGGTCAGCTTTGCGCCGGCGGCCGACTGGCAGCAGCAACTGCAACTGGCTGATCAGGCACTGTACTGGGTAAAACAGCATGGCCGGGATGGCTATTTGTTACTTGAGCACGGTGAACAGGCAACGGCTGATGCCGACTTCAGCAGCCTGTTACAACAGCTGCCGGTGCACAGCAATAAAACCGCTGAACTATCACCGTACTGAGGCGACAAGAACACGCGGCTTAACCGAAAGCGTTTTGCGGCTACCGGCGGTTTTGGGTATAGTCCTGCGATATCTTAACAGCGCCGGAGACAAAAGATGGATACACTGGGTGCCGTAACCCTGGTTAGAAGTGTGTCAGAGCAGCGCTGCGCCGTGAGCTTGCTCACCAGCCTGGTAAACTGGCTAAGCTATAACGGTTTGGGGGTAGACCACGCTCAGCGGCCACAAAAGCTGTGCGATGCGCTGCAAACGAATCCCAAGCATGCCGCCGCTATCAGCGAAGTGTTGTTTAACTGGCTGGGCGAGGTAAATATTTACCCGGCACTGGTCAATTTAGGCCTGTTTTCTCGCCGCGGCTTTTTTCGTGAAACCGCCTCCCGCCTGTACGAACGGTTAAACCCGGCACCGCGCGACCAAAACGACTTTAAAGATGTGCTGGTGCAACTGTTTAACGGTAAGCCCGAAGCTCTGTGGCTGCAGCAGGGTGGTAGCGACGCCATGCTAGGCTGCTTTGATGCCTTAGCGGCGCAGTGCAGCGAAGCCACCTTAGCGAAAATGCAGGGCCATTTTCGTGAAGAAAGCTTGTACGCATTGGAAATGCTGGCTATTTGGGTCGCGGCCGAAGAGATTGAACCTGATTTAATGCGTATAGACCGGCGCCTAGCCAGTGTCGACTCACCGTTTATTGCCCTTAGCCGTGAGATGAACCTGTTTGTCGAAAGCGGCAAGCAGCAACTGCTAAACCCTGAACGACCCTTATTGGATACCGCACATTTAGACGTGATGATGGCGCAGTCACGCGAGCAGGTAGAGCGTCTGCGCCGCCGTGGCGCGGGTGTGGGCAGCTCTGTTGCCGTGGCGCATTTACTGGAGCGGCTAGAGCAAACACTGGATCGGATAGCCTTACTGGTCGATTTGCTCACCAGTGAGCCTGCGGTACAACGGCAAAAACTGTTTAGCCTGTTTAGCACCTTAATTGAAGCCAGCACCGAGCAAAACAGTATCAGTGCGCTGTGGCGCTCCAGTACCCAGATGTTGTCTAAAAGCATCACGGTGAACAAAAGCGGCCATGGTGAGCATTATATTACCCGTGACCGCAGCGGTTTTTATGCCCTGATGCGATCGGCAGCCGGTGCCGGTGTGATTATCGCACTGATGGCGCTGAGTAAAATTTTCATCGAAAGCCAAGGCTTTAGCCCGTTTAAAAGTGCTTTGCTGGTTAGCCTGAATTATGGTTTGGGCTTTGTGCTTATACATATGCTGCACTTTACTATTGCTACTAAACAGCCGGCGATGACCGCGGCCAGCTTTGCCCAAGAGGTAGAGCGCGGCGAAAACGGCCGCGCGGTAAACCGTAAGCTGGCCAGCCTGCTGATTGACGTAAACCGCTCACAATGGGCCGCGGTGTGGGGCAATGTTAGTGTGGCTATTGTGCTGGCCAGCAGCATAGCACTGGCTACCGTTTTGCTGCGTGGTACGCCATTGCTGGATGCGGCTCAGGTCAGTTATCAGCTGGCTGCTATTTCACCTTTCACCAGCTCGGCGCTGCTGTATGCTGCTATTGCCGGGCTCTGGTTGTTTTGCGCTGGTATTATCGCGGGGTTTTTCGACAACCGCGCCAATTGCCTGGAGCTGCGCTTACGCTTGTTTCACCACCCGCTGTTAAAAAAGCTACTGCGCAACGGCCCACGGCAAAAGCTGGCTGATTATCTGCATGATAATTACGGCGCTTTGGCCGGTAACTTTTTCTTTGGTGTGCTGCTGGGCATGACCGGCTATCTGGGTTATCTCAGCGGCTTGCCGTTGGATATTCGCCATGTCGCGTTTTCATCGGCCAATTTGGGCTACAGTGCGGTCAGTGGGGAAATTGGCATGCTCAGCTTTTTGCTGCACCTGCTGTTTGTGCTGCTGATTGGCTTTGTAAACTTATGGGTCAGTTTTACCCTGGCGCTAACCGTAGCACTGCGTGCCCGTGGCACCCGTATCAGCCGCTTGCCGCTGCTGTTAAAAAGCCTTTGGGAGCAGGCCCGGCAGCAACCACTGAGTGTGTTCTTTCCGGTTACTGCCGTTAAGCAAACACTGGCAGAGGGTGACGTAAAAGCGGAAACAAAAGCTGACAAGCCGCTGACACAGGACAAGTAACGGCAGGCCATAGGCTGCAAAGTGCCGGCTGTGCTAAAATGCCGGCCTTTGTTTTTGCCTTTATCAAACCGCAGGAGCCTGTAGTGTCAGCATTAGCTAGCCTTTACCCCCAGCCGTTATGGCAATGGTTCGCCCAAATTTGTGCCATTCCTCACCCGTCAAAATACGAGCAGGCATTAAGCCAGCATATTCAGGCCTGGGCGCGTGATAAAGGCTTATCGGTACTGGAAGACAAGGTTGGCAACCTGATCATTAAAAAGCCAGCCACGGCGGGTTTTGAAAACCGCAAAACGGTGGTTATTCAGGCGCACTTAGACATGGTGCCACAAAAAAATGCCGATAAAGTGCATGATTTTACCAAAGATGCTATTGAAGCCTATGTCGATGGCGACTGGGTAAAAGCCAATGGCACCACCCTGGGGGCCGACAACGGCATTGGTATGGCGTCGGCACTGGCCATTTTAGGCAGCATCGACATTAAACACGGCCCATTGGAAGTGCTTTTAACCATAGACGAAGAAGCTGGCATGACCGGCGCCTTTGGCGTTGAGCCGGGCATGCTGGATGCCGAAATCTTAATTAACACCGACTCCGAGCAGGAAGGCGAAATTTATATGGGCTGCGCCGGCGGTGTAGATGCCGAATTTACTGTGCCGGCACAGTGGCAGGCGCCGGCAGCGGGTGTTACAGCGCTAACGTTAAGCCTGACGGGGTTAAAAGGCGGCCACTCTGGCGTGAATATTCATTTAGGCCGTGGCAATGCCAATAAATTACTGGCGCGCTTTTTAGCCGATAATGCGGCTGAGTTAGAGCTTAATGTAGCCGCTTTTAACGGCGGCTCGCTACGTAACGCCATTCCGCGTGAAGCCAGCGTGACGCTTACCGTGCCAGCAGCCAAGCTTGGCCAGCTACAGCAGCAGGTAGCAGATTATCAGGCACTGTTACAGCAAGAGTTAGCCGCCGTAGAGCCAGCGTTAAAGTTAAGTCTGGCAGAAACCACGCTGCCAGCGCAGGTATTAACGCCAGAGGTGCAGGCGCGGTTGGTTAATCTGTTAAATGTCTGCCCCAACGGCGTAATGCGCATGAGCGATGATATTGCCGGTGTGGTAGAAACCTCGCTGAATATGGGCGTCATTACCACCACAGACAGCAGCGTGCAGGTGCTGTGTTTAATCCGCTCGTTAATTGACAGCGGCCGTGAGCAGGTTGAGGGCATGTTAAGCTCATTAGCGCAGCTGGCCGGTGTGCCGGTAAAGTTCAGCGGTGCTTATCCTGGCTGGAAGCCAGACCCAGCCTCGCCGGTCATGGCGATAGTGAAAGACACCTACCAGGCCATTTATAACAAAGAGCCGGTGATTATGGTGATCCACGCCGGTTTAGAGTGCGGTCTGTTTAAAAAGCCGTACCCGGACATGGATATGGTCTCCATTGGCCCCACCATCCGTTTCCCGCACGGGCCGGATGAAATGGTCAATATCACCACCGTTGGCCAGTACTGGGAGTTACTGTTAGCCGTGCTGGAGCGTATTCCTGAGCGTGGTTGAAGAAGCAGAAAACAAGTAAAGCCCGATTGTAGGGCTTTGCTTGTTGTGCGTAATTTAGTGATATTTCTTACCATATACTAGGGTGATGATCTTCCCTGTCTTTATTTCATTTAGACTCTTTTTCCAATAGATTGTTCGAATATTGTTTTATTGTTTTATACTTGGAAAAAAGATCTTCTAATGTTTTCTCGTCAAGCTTTTTATTGCTGTCTTTATTCTTTATGAAATGAAATACGATTTCACTCCTCAGTGACCTTAACTCATTTAACATTAGCTTGTATGTTGAGCCTTTTTTCTCAAACTGAAAAAGGGTATCAACTCCATTTAGAACAGTTGCCGAAGCGCCAAATACGAGAATGAGGTTTTGGATTAATGAGGGCTCAAAGGGTTTGTAATAGCCTAAATTTAGACCGGATAAAATTGTTATAACGCCTGAAAGTAGTAAAGTAAATATCCTGATAGCATAGTAATAGAATCTGTATTCATCGGACTTTTTCTCTACTTTGTCTATTTCGCTTTGGATTTGGAGATAAAATTTGTCTTCAATATATGACATTTTCATGAGGCTGGCTCCTTGAGGTGGTAGAGCTTATTCTCTCTGGCTACTCCTTACTTCAGTCATGCGGCTCTTGTAAGATTAAATATTATTTCGTTTTTAATTTTGGTCAAGCAGATATTATTAGTTAAATAAAAATTCTAACGTGATTTTTGCTTGGTTATCTGATTGTAGTATAGATATTCAACCGGTAAACTCTTGTATGATCACCCCAGTTCAAGCCACCATCTTCCAGCCTGTATGGTAGAAAATGCCCTCAACTGTTTATATGTTCCATAATCCGGATGCCCGACAGAGAATATAAAAGGCGCAAAGTCGACAACTGTGCTGTGGCCGTCACTAAATGTGATGTCCAGAATATGTCCTGTTACATGCTGTGCATTAACTACCGATAATGCGGACATTTTTCACTTTTTGTGTAACTCAATTGCTCGCTGTTTTGTAAGTGTTCTGACTTCTGTACAAGTCTAGCTATTATGCCTATACTTGTGCTGTTTAACGTACATGTTGAGGTGCTATGAAAGTTGTCTCTTTTACCGAAGCCAGAAATAGCTTGAAAGCGGTGCTTGACGCTGTGGTGAACGACGCTGATACCACTGTCATTACACGGCGGGACGCTGAAGATGCGGTGGTAATGTCACTCGACTACTACAACAGTCTGATGGAAACCGTGCATTTACTGCGCTCACCCGCTAACGCCGAGCATTTGCAACGCTCTATCGCCCAATACCACTCTGGCAAAGTTACAGCGCGAGAGTTGGTGAGTGACTAGTCGCTTACTGTGTTGGACAGATGAAGCCTGGCACGATTATCTGTACTGGCAAAGCCAGGATAAAAAAACGCTAAAACGCATCAATAAACTGATTACAGAAACTAAGCGCAGCCCGTTTGACGGCATTGGCAAACCTGAGCCGTTAAAGGAGAATCTATCCGGCTTCTGGTCGCGCCGTATTGATGACACCAACCGGCTGGTATATGCGGTTGATGATGCTGCGCTAACCATTATTTCCTGCCGTTATCACTATTAAGCCCATCAAAGTTCGTAACCCTGATGTGCTCAGCGCAGCAAAGCCTCTGGCGGTGTCGTTATCTCCGGCTTAAATCATTTATTAGCCAGCAAATAATCCAACGCCCCTACCACTGCCGCGACTTGCGCCTGAATACACTGCTCGGGTGTGGCACTGGGGCTGTCCGGGTATACCTCGGTGGTGCTCACCAGCGGCGCGTCGGTCACACTGCCGCATAAACCCAAGCTCGCCTTGGCGTAATTAATTACACCAAACTGCGCAATTTTCTCGCCAATCAGTTCACCGTTTTCATCCGCTTCAGCGATGTGCGTCACCCTTGCGACACTGTCGATAATGGCTTTTTGCAGCGCCGGGCAGGGGTGTTCGCTGTCATCTACGGTGTAAAAGCCATCCGGGATATTCCAGTTTTTATTCACTGTACCATCACGCGCGGCTTTGGCCGGGCGAAACTCGCTGTTGTCCGAGTCAGTGGTCTCGTGCAGATCAATATGTAGCGCAAAAGACGTGTTCAGGCTGGCCAGATACTGGCGCACTAACTGCGCCTCGGCGGCCTTGCCGTCGGCGGCAAAACTGCGGTTTGGGTCAATTGCTTGTGGTGTCCAGCGGTTAATGGTTTCATAACCCCAGGGGCTAATGCAGGGCAGCACCAGCACATTCAGTGTATCACTGTACGCTTTGGCCTGAGTTTGTAAAAAGCGCAGCGCGCCATGCACGCCACTGGTTTCATAGCCATGCACACCGCCGGTCACTAAAACAGTGGGTTTATCACTTTGCCAGTTGCGGCTTTTCACGGCAAACAACGGGTAGGTTTTGCCACTGACAGAGCGGTAATCCAGCTCACCGTATTGTTCAACGTTAAAATCAGTTCTTAACGCCTCTATTGCCGGTAATACCTCGGTAAAGAAACTACGTTTTACGGTTTGCTCACTTAACCACTGTGCGGTTTCTGCTGCGCCCCAGGCCTGGCCGACAGTGCCAATATGATAAATTTTATCCATGCTTACTCCACTGCAAAATCGCAAACTACCGGCTGCCAGCGACAGCCTTCTCAGTGGCGCGACTTTAGCATTTATTGGTCATGGCTGGCTATTGGCGCTGGGCGTGGCACAAGGGCAAGTCAGCGGTTTTCCAGCCGGTTGTAATCCAGCCAGCCGCTGTCTACCGGGTGGTTTTGCCTAAACTGCTGGTTTAGCTTGTCGCTAAAAGCCCAAAAGTCTGGGTGGCTGCGTCTTATGCCAAAGTTATCCAGCAGTTTGGTGTAATCCTGTTCGCTGTTAATTTGTTTTGCCTGTGCTACCAGTTTGGCCAAATCGGCTTCTTTTACCCGCCAAAAGGCATTGGGGTAGCTGCCCAGCAGGCCATGAACCAGCGTCATGTTATCTTCAGCCGGGTTGCGGTTATCCGCCTCGCTAAACAGGCTGTTGACATTATAATGCGCACTGTTGCGAATAAGGGTAAATAGCTGCGCTTGGCCGCCAGCCGCAGGTTCTACCATAAGCATCGTCAGCTCTGGCAAAATTGCCGCAGTATTGCCGCTCAGCGAGCCCAATTGCGCCAGTAAGGCGCGGCTATTTGCCGTTAAACTGGCGTTGGCCAGCTGATAACGCTTGGGCTGCACTTTGGCTAAATGGCTGGCAAAGCGCTGATACAGCTCGGCTTTGGGTGTTTCGGAGCTAAAGCTTAAGCCACTGGGCTGGGCAAAAGAGTTAATATCATCGCGGATAAAAGCAGTAAGCTCGACCCCGGATTTTTGATACCAGTTGTTAAATTCGCGCCGGCGCTCATCAGGCGGTAAAAACGCCAGAAAGTTCGACTCGCCCTCCATACGCAGAAAATCCATATACAGCCGCGTCATCAATTGATGGCCATAATTGCCGTACACGTCAAAACCGGCCACCAGCAGATAGTGGATACGCTCCAGCAGCGCATAATCAATTACCCAAGCGGTTTTCGGCTGTTGCCCTACCAGGCCTTTTACTACGGTAGCGTTATCAAAATGGCGAAACACCGTCAGGCTGGCGTTGTCGTTAGTGCCATCGCCATCCCACAGGCCGCGTTCGGTTAAGTGGCGGCCATCTTGTAATACCCGGTTTAAGAACGCACTGCGCGCCCGCACGTAATGGCCCTGGCGTTTAGCAAAGGCGACCCAGCTGAGTGCCAGGGTGCTGCTGTCTTTCTCAGCGGGTAGCCGCAGGTTATCGCGCTGTGACAAGTAAAACGCCTCCACCTCTTTGCTGCTGGCCATCTCGGGGGCGACAAAGTACACCCAGAAGTGATCGTTAATCACATTTAGTGCCACCTGGCCGCGACACACCGGGCCTTTGATATAGCCCATAATGGTGTTTTCGGCCCGCTCCAGCATAAAGCGGTAACGCGCATTCACTGGCAGTTGCACAAAAGCCGTTAGTGGGTTAGCGGCCACCTCGGGTTCATAGCTGGGCAGCTGTGTTACCTGATAATCGGCTTCAACAAACCAGCGCTGCCACTTGGCCAGTAAATCGGCATTAATGTCATACGGCTGGTGAGTTTTATTAACAATGGTGGCGTCAAGCGCCAGCAGCCGGTAGTAAGGCCGCGTCACGCCAGGGTCGTCAAAGGGCCGGCGGGTGGCAATCACTTCAATGGACTCGCCGGGCGGTGTTTTTGAACGTACCAGCTGATAAAACTGCGGTGTTTCCTGCGCAGAATGCAAGGCGCTAAAATACAGCTGTGAGGTAAACAGATGCTCGTAAATATAGCGTGCACTGAGCTGCCTATTCAGATCATCGGCATTTAGCCACTGCTCCAGCCTGGTCACTTCGGCCTGTTGCTCAGCGCTAAGTGGCTTGCTAGCCGGCATTGGCGCGCCTTGCGCCAGCCACGTCATTAACCGCTGATGCTCATCACGGCTAAGGGCGGGTAGGCCATAAGGCATACCCGCTAACGGCTCACGGCGGGCGAAGTGATCAAACTCTTCAATGGTGGGGCAGCTTTGCTCGCGGTTCAGGCTAAAATCAAATGCCTTGGGTAAAATGGTAATCTCGGGCAGCGGCTGTTGCTGTTTCAGCTCCAGCATTCTGGCCAGCACCGACCCCTGAGTATTGGCCGTGGGGTTTTGGCTGCGCTCATTAAGTACCGGAAAAAAGCCGCGCTCGCGCCACTGCGTTATGCTTTGTGCATCCAGCGATAATCGCTGTGGTGTTGCCGCTAATAAGCGGGTGCCGTCATACACTTTTTCTTTGTGCGCGCCACGTGCTATGCCGTCAGCTGTGGTCATATTCAGCTGGCAGGGCGAGTCATAACAGGCATGACACACAACGCAGCGTGCGTCGATAAGCGGCTTAACCTGCTGGTTAAACAGTTCATCGGTGGCGGCGCTGATGGCGGCGCGGTTATCCGGCGTCGCGCGGCCGTACTGTTTATCCAGTTCCATACCCGCCAGCGCGGCACAGCCGGCGCAAACTAACACCGCCAACACTAACCAGATTTTGCGTTTTCGTGCCAGCATAGTGGCTCCCACTTTGAGCGTGATGCCTTATGCTAGCGTGTTTAGCGCGGCTTGACCAATTTGCCACCCCGCTACGGTGGGGCTGCGCGTTCTCAAACGCCAGTGGCTGTGCTAACCTGCCAACATAGTGTTTTGCCTGAGAATTCGCATGCCAGAGCCCGGTTTTGTTGTTATTCACGCCAATCAGCTGGAAAGCCTGCGCGAGCTGTTAGTGCAGTGGCTGAGTAAGCAGCCGGTGCCGGTGCTGGGCACCGAGCAAATACTGGTGCAAAGTAATGGTATTGCCCAGTGGCTGAAAATGGCGCTGGCCGAAACCGCCAATGGCCACCCCGGCATTGCCGCTGGTTTAAAAGTGGAGCTGCCAAACCAATTTGTCTGGCAGCTGTACCGTGCGGTGCTGGGCGATGGCATTCCGAAAAGCCTGCCGTATGACAAACTGAATCTGAGCTGGCGTCTGCTTGGCTTATTGCCGACGCTTACCGACAGCGTGTATCAGCCATTGCAGCACTACTTGCAGGATGACAGTGACGGCCGTAAAAGCTATCAGCTGGCGCTGCGCTTAGCGGACTTATTTGACCAGTATCAGGTCTACCGCGCTGACTGGTTGCAAAGCTGGCGCGAGGGCGAAAACGCCCTGCCAGGCAGCAAGCAACTGCAGGTGCCGGACGATCAGCTGTGGCAACCGGCGCTATGGCGTTTACTGCAAAATCAGATGCGTGACGTACTGGGCGAGTTGGCTTTTTCCAGCCGGGCCGATGTGCATAACAAGGCGCTCAGTGCATTGCAGCAAGGCCAGCTGGCGCGGCCCGATTTACTGCCCGATCGCATCGTGGTGTTTGGTGTATCGTCCTTGGCGCAGCAAACGGTAGAACTGCTGGCGGCGCTGGGCGCTCAGCGTCAGGTACTGCTGACGGTGTTAAACCCGTGCCGGCATTTTTGGGGCGATATCACTAACGCTAAAGATGAAGTGCGCAGCGCACAAAAACGCCACGGCCGCAAACCGGGCCTGCCGCCGGTGCTGGATATTGAAGCGTTGTATTTACATGCGCCGGTACTGTTGGCCAGTTTAGGCAAGCAGGGGCGGGACTATATCAGCCTGCTGGACGGTTTTGATCACAGCGAGCAATACCGGCACTGGTTTAATGGCCGCATTGATTTGTTCGAAGAGCCGGTGGCGGACATTAGCACCTTGCCGTTATTGGCGCAGCTGCAGCACGATATGCTGGAGCTTAACCCCACGCCCAGTCCGCCGCGGAGGCTTAGTGCAAACGACAACAGCATCAGCTTTCATCTGGCACACAGCCGTCAACGCGAAGTGGAAATTTTGCAGGATAACCTGATCGCCGCCTTTGCCGCCGATCCTGAGCTAAAACCGCGTGATGTGATCATTATGACGCCGGACATCAGCCTGTACCAAAGCCATGTGCATGCGGTGTTTGGCCGGCTGGCGCAGGACGATGCCCGCTTTTTGCCTTATACCCTGGCAGATCAGAGCCTGCGCGGCAGCCAGCCGCTGATGCTGGCGCTGGAATACCTGCTGGATTTACCGCAGCAGCGCTTTAGCTTAAGTGAAGTGTGCGACCTACTGGATGTACCAGCCATTCAGCGCCGTTTTGGTATCAACAGTGAGGCGCTGCCGCAGCTGCGTTTATGGTTGACTGAAGCCGGTGCCCGCTGGGGACTGGATGCGCAGCAGCGTGCCAGTTTAGATTTAGCCGCGCCGGGCAGTCAGTACAGCTGGATGTTCGCCATCGAGCGTATGCTGCTGGGGTTTGCTATTGGCGAGGTCGACAGCTGGCAAGGCTGTGCGCCTTACACTGAAGTGGCCGGCTTAGCCGCCGCCGAGCTTGGGCCGGTATTGCAGTTTGTACAACAGTTAAAACGCTGGCAGCAGAGTTTTAGCGCCGATAACAGCCAGCGTAATCTGGCCGATTGGCAGCAGTTGCTGCTGGGAGATAACGGCTTGCTACCCAGCCTGTTTGATTTTAGCGAGGCGCAGGATCAGCACATATACGCCCGCCTCAGCGATGGCATGACGACCTTGGTACAGGCTGCCCAAAGCGGTGATTTTAGCGGCGACATTAGCCTGGCGGTACTGCGTGAGGCCTGGTTGGCGCAAGCCGATAGCAGTGGCTTAAGCCAGCGCTTTTTAGCCGGTAGCTTAACCTTTTCTACCTTAATGCCAATGCGCGCTATTCCGTTTAAACGCATTTACCTGTTGGGGCTTAATGACGGTGACTACCCGCGGGCACGCATGCGCGATGATTTTGACTTAATGGCGCACGATTACCGCCCCGGCGATCGCTCGCGGCGCGATGATGACCGCTACCTGTTTTTAGAAGCGCTGTTAAGCGCACGTGACGCGTTGTATTTAAGCTGGGTGGGGCGCGATATCCGCAATAACAGCGAGCTGCCGCCCAGTGTGCTGCTAAGCCAGTTAATGGACTTGCTCGACAGCGGCTGGAGGCACCCCTCGGGCCAGCCGGCGTCAAAAGCCTTGTGTCACAGTTATCCGCTACAACCGTTTTCGCCACAGTATTTTAACGGCGCGCTGCCCACTTATGCCCATGAATGGCAGGCGGCGCATCAGTTAGCCGCACTGCCTGATGCACCCAGCCAACCTAGCGCTGAGCTGCCGCCATTGAGCCTGCGTCTGCTGGATGATTTTTTGGCCAACCCGTGCCGGCATTACTTACAGCAGCGCTTTAAAACCCGTTTTTACCAGGCTGAGCTTGTCAGTGCCGACAGCGAGCCTTTTGTGCTCAACACGCTTGAGCTGTATCAGCTGAAGCAGCAACTGCTGTTACAACTGCTCGCCGAGCCAGATTTAGACATCGACCAGGCCGTCGCCAGGCTGGCTGCTCAGGCCAAATTACCGCTGGCGCTATTTGGCCTGTTAAGCGCCGCCGAGATTAGCCGCGAGGCTAAGGTGGTGTTTGCCCGTTACCAAAGTTGTGGCATCGCCTGGCAGCGACGCAGCACGCCGTTGCCACTGACGCTGCAACCGGCTGGCATAGCGCTTAACGACAGCCTGAGCAATGTGTTTGCAGCCCCCAGCGGCCAACAGGCCTTGTTGCAGCTTAGGCCCAGCGCCATTCGCAATAAAGGCGAACTGCGCTGGCATACGCTGCGCAGCAGTTATCTGCAGCAGTTGGCCGCCAATGCGCAGGGCGTTGCCGTCAGTACCTATCAGTTTGGCCTCGACGATGCGGTGCGGCTGTTACCCTTAACGCAAACCCAGGCCAATTCGCAGTTGGATAACTTGGTCAGCTATTGGCAGCAAGGGCTGATGAAGCCGCTGCCGGTAATGCCAAAAACCGCGCTGTGCTATTTGCAAACGGGCGAGCTGGGTAAATGCCGCGAGCAGTATGAAGGCGGTTATAGCCTAACGGGCGAGCTGGACGGTGCGCCTGAACTGGCGCGCTATTACCCGGATTTTGCCAGCCTGCTCGATGCTGGCTTTACCGACTGGGCAGAAAAACTATACGCCCCTATGCTGCAAATGCCGGTGGCCGGGCTTAGCGGGCAGGAGGCTGAGGCATGAGCGATGTCAGCTTACTTAACCCACTTACTTTTGCCCTGCACGGCAGCCGCTTAATTGAAGCCAGCGCCGGTACCGGCAAAACCTACACCCTGGCGGCGTTATATTTACGTTTAGTGCTGGGCCATGGCGACGACAGCAGCCGTTTTACCCAGCCGCTGTTACCACCGCAAATACTGGTGGTGACGTTTACCCGGGCCGCCACCGCCGAGCTTAGAGATCGCATTCGGGCCCGGCTGGTACAGGCGGCTAATGCCTTTCGCCAGGGCGAGAGTGACGATGATTATTTAGCCGCTTTGCTGACATCTTACCCGCCGGCGCAGCATGCGGCCTGTGCCAGTCGGCTTAGCATCGCCGCAGAGTGGATGGATGAGGCCGCGATCTTTACCATTCACAGCTGGTGTCAGCGCATGCTGGCCGAGCATGCCTTTGACTCAGGCATGCGCTTTGGCGAAACACTCTCTGATGACAACCAGACACTGTTACATACGCTGGCCTGTGATTATTGGCGCCGGTTTCTTTATCCGCTGGACGAACCCGCGCTGTTAAAGGCGCTGGGTAATGTGGCCAGCTCGCCTGAAGCGCTGCTAAGCGATGTGCGGCCATGGCTACAAGCCGATGCCGTAACGATGCGTTTTAATGCCGGCGGTATCGCGCTGCCTGCACCGCTAAGCCCGGCAGAGGCCGCTGCGCCGTTGTTGCAGTGGCAAGGTCAAATGGACGCGCATTGCCGCGAGCTGCAACAGGCGCTAAGCCCGGACGTGCTGCAATTCCTGGAGGATGCCTATGCCAACGGCTGGTTAAACGGCAATAAATACCGCGCCGCCAGTTGGAGCAGTGAGCGGCAGTGGTGGCAGCGTATGCTGGCCGAGCCTGCGCTTTTGCACAGCAGCGAGCCCGATTTTTCCGCTATGGTAGAAAAATTCAGCGCGGATAAGCTCACCGCCGGGCAGAAAAAAGGCCAGCCACTGGTTACCCACCCGTTGTTTGAATTGTTTAATCAAAGTGTCGTGCTACTTAATGGCAAGCCTGAGCTGGCGCTGGCCGTGCGCCACCATGCTGCCTTGTACTTACAGTGTGAATTTGAGCGGCAAAAGCGCGCCCGCGCCGAACTGGACTTTAACGACTTACTGCTGAAGCTACACAGAGCCCTTAATAGCGAAGCCGGCAGCATGCTGGCCGCGCGAATCAGGGCGCAATATCCACTGGCGATGGTCGATGAGTTTCAGGATACCGACCCGCTACAATTTGCTATTTTTCGTGCCATTTACCCCAACGTTGATAGCCGTGACACCGGCCTGATTATGGTCGGTGACCCCAAACAAGCCATTTACAGCTTTCGTGGCGCTGACCTGCACACCTATTTACAGGCGCGCCAGCTTACCCGCGGCCGGCATTACAGTCTGGCAACTAACTTTCGCTCCACCCGCGATCTGGTTGAAGGGGTAAACCAGCTGTTTAACGCGGCCGAGCAGCAACGCGGTGCTTTCGGCTTTGGCAAAGCCTCCGATACCGCCTTGCCGTTTTTGCCGGTTAAGGCCAACGGCAAAGATGAGCAGCTTGAGCGCAGCGGTAAGGCAATCCCTGCAGTAAATTATTACCTGGCACCTAATGAAGCCTCTGAGCTGAAAAAAGGTGCTTACCAGGCAGTAATGGCGCAGGCTTGCGCCGATGAAATTGCCGGCCTGCTGCAGCAAGCTCAGCAAGGCGCAGCAGGTTTTCGCTCTGCTAACGGCTTAACCGCGCTGCAACCGGCCGATATTGCCATTTTGGTGCGCGATAAAAACGAAGCGGCGCTGGTACGCCGGGAACTCAGTGCACGTAATGTGCGCTCGGTGTATATGTCGGACAACGAGTCGATTTTTCAAAGCGACGAGGCGCAGGCGGTATTGTACTGGCTGCGCGCCTGTCAGCAGGTAGAGGATGAGAGCCTGCTGCGTGCGGCGCTGGCGTTACCGCTAAGCAGCAACAACGACAGTCAGTTAAGCCAGTGGTTTAATGATGAACAGGCCTGGGAGCAGCTTACCGAGCAAGTGCGGCAGTTTCGCCATATTTGGCGCACTAAGGGCGTGCTGGCGATGCTCAGTAGCTGGCTGCATTATTTTCAGTTACCCAGCAAATGGCTGGCAGACGGGCAGGGCGAGCGGCGGTTGACCAATGTGCTGCATTTGGCGGAGCTGTTGCAAAGCGAAAGCCAGCAACGTGATGGCGAAAGCGGCTTACTACGCTGGTTTAGCGAACAGCTGGCCAGCCCGAAAAGCAGCGATGAGCAGCAGCTGCGGCTGGAGAGCGATCAGCAGTTGGTGCAGGTGGTCACCATTCATAAAAGTAAGGGCCTGCAATATAACCTGGTGTTTTTACCCTTTATTTGTGGCGTTAAAAGTGTGAAAAAAGGTCAGCCGCAGCGCTATTTTAACGGCACTGAGATGGTGCTGGACTTAACCCCCGACGATAAAGCGCTGCAATTAGCCGAACGTGAGCGCCTGCTGGAAGATATCCGTCTGCTGTATGTGGCACTGACCCGGCCGGTGTATGCCTGCTATCTTGGTCTGGGGCTATTTAGTGAAGGCGCCGGCAAAAGCAGCAAACTGAGCCAGAGTGCGCTGGGCTATTTGCTGGGGGTGTCAGATGAACCCACCCTGGCCGAATTAAACAGTTTGCTGGCTGCCTTGCCCTGGCAGGCGCAGCCGCTGCCGCCTTATTGCCGTTTCACGCCCGCTGAACGGCAGGCAGAGTTAGCCCCCGCACTGACATTACACCAGGCGTTAAAACGTGAGCACTGGTGGATAGCCAGTTATTCGGCGTTAAAAACCGCTGAGCAGCACACGCCTGGTGAGCAAGCGGCACAACCTGAGCAGAGCGCAGCCGATACGCCATTATTGGCGCTGTTGCAGGAAGAAGCCTTAGAGCAGAGTGCTTACAGCGAGCAGCAGGCATCTATGCACGATTTTCCACGCGGCGCCCTGCCGGGCACTTTTTTACACCAACTGCTGGAAGATGCGCAGCAACACGGCTTTGCCCGCTGTGACAACAGCGTTATCGAAAGCTTAGTTGCGGCGCAATTGGCGCGGCATAACTGGCAAAGCTGGCAAGGGGTATTAAGCCAGTGGCTACAGCAGATGTTGCACACGCCGCTTACTGCGGTAGGCAGCAGCCTGGCCGGGCTACAGCAGGTGCGTGCTGAGCTGGAGTTTTGGCTGCAAAGCCAGCAGGTAAATGTCGTTAAACTGGATAAACTGATTAGCCGGGCAATCTTGCCTGGTATGGCGCGACCGGCGCTACTGCCCGATACGCTAAACGGTATGCTTAAAGGCTTTATCGACTTAACCCTGCAAGGCAGTGATGGCCGCTACTGGGTACTGGATTATAAATCGAACTGGCTGGGGCCGGATAACAGCCACTACAGTACTGAGCAGATGCAGCAGGCGCTGTTGGATAAACGCTATGACGTGCAAGCTGCGCTGTATTTACTGGCATTGCACCGGCTGTTAAAGCTGCGTCAACCCGGCTATGCCAGCGCGCCCGAGCGGTATCTGGGCGGCGCACTATATTGGTTTATCCGCGCGCCCGAGCCGGGCCAGCTGGCGCTTAACGCCGATATGCCACTGCTGTGGCAGTTGGATGCCCTGTTTGCTGGCGAGGAGGTTGCCGATGTCACAGCGTGAACAACTGGATTTATTTGCCAGCCAGACTGCCGTTAACAGCTCAGTCAGTGCCAGCGCACTTGACGATTTAAGCCAAATGCAAGCCTTGCTGCAGCGCTGGGTTGAGCGGCGCTGGCTGCGCGCTTTAGATGCACAGCTGCCGCAAACCCTGCATCAGTTAAGCAACGAGCCAAACCCGCTGATCTGGCTTTTATGTGCGCTGCTGTGCCATCAGTATGGCCGAGGCCACAGCTGTATTTTGCTCAGTGATTTAGTTGATGACCCGGACGGCCTGCTCAGCCTACCGCCACAAAACCAATTTTTACAACGCTTTAGCGACAGGCCCTCAAGCATATTACGTGGCCTGACGCTGCAAGATTATCAGCAGGCGCTGGCAAACAGCCGCTGGCTGACACAAGCTGCCGGCCATGCCGCGCCTTTAGTGCTTAGTGACCACCGCTTGTATTTGCACCGCTTGTATCAGGCTGAGCAATTAGTCAAGCAGCAGCTAAGCACACGGCTGTCACAGCAGTTGCCGTTGGCCGACGCTGTTGCGACAAAGCTGGCTGAACTGTTTGCGCCAACGCTAACGCCAGCTAGCGGCATCGACTGGCAAAAACTGGCCTGTGCCATGGCGCTGCAGCGGCGTTTTAGCATTATTACCGGCGGCCCCGGCACCGGTAAAACCACCACCGTCGTCAAGCTGTTAGCCTTGTTGCAATATGGCGCCCGCCTTAAACAGCAGGCGTTAACGATCAAATTGGCCGCGCCGACCGGCAAAGCCGCGGTGCGCTTAACCGAGTCGATTAGCGGCGCTTTAAGCCGTTTACCGGCGGAGCTAAGCGCTTGCATTCCGACAGAAGTGACCACCTTGCACCGCTTATTGGGCGCACTGCCGAACCGACGCAGCTTTAAACACAACGGGCAAAACCCGCTGCAGCTGGATGTGCTGGTGGTTGATGAAGCCTCGATGATCGATCTGGAAATGATGGCGGCGCTATTAGACGCCTTACCGGCACAGGCACAACTGGTGCTGCTGGGCGACAAAGATCAGCTCTCGTCAGTAGAGGCCGGCTCTGTGCTGGGCGATCTCTGCCGCGGTGCCGAAATGGGCGCTTACCATGCCAATACGCTGAAGTTGTTGGCACCTTACAGCGAAGCGCCACTTATTGCGTTTGCCGGTGACGGCAGTGCGCTTAATCAGGCTACCGTCATGCTGCGCCACAGCCATCGCTTTGATGCCAAATCCGGTATAGGTATGCTAGCCGCTGCGGTTAACCGCGGCGATAGCGGTGCGCCGGCGCTGTTTGACCAATTTGCCGATATCCACTTATTGCCGGGGCAAAATATCAGTGCATTAAAACCGCTGGTACTGGCTGGTTTTAGCCAGTATCTGGCGCTGCTGCAGCAATACGACGCCGATGCCGATAGCTGGGCACGTAGCGTGCTTAAACACTACAGCCAGTTTCAGTTGCTGTGCGCCCTGCGTAGCGGCGACTGGGGGGTTGAGGGCATTAATACCCAGGTGAGCCAGTGGTTAACCGAGGCCGGTTTTATTGATGGCCGCCGGCTGTGGTATGCCGGCCGGCCAGTGATGATGCAGCGTAATAATTACAGCTTAGGCTTAATGAACGGCGACATTGGCATCGCGCTGCCTCAGCCAGGCAGCGGGCAGCTGAGGGTGGTGTTTCAACTGGCCGATGGCAGCATTAAATGGGTGCTGCCCAGCCGTTTAACCGAGGTAGAAACGGCTTTTGCCATTACGGTACATAAATCGCAGGGCTCGGAGTTTAACCACTGCTGTTTAGTGCTGCCGCCGGACAACAGCCCGCTGTTAAGCCGTGAGCTGCTGTACACCGGCATTACCCGGGCGAAGCAGCAATTTAGCTTGTTGTGTGCCAACCCCGCCTTATTGCAGCAGGCGATAGCGCGGCGCGTAGCGCGTAGTAGTGGGCTGTAATGTGTTGATTTTATATTATATTGTGCATGGCATTGCTTTGTTGAAGTGCTAAAGCTATAACTGAAACACTTGCGCTTTAGGAACAGCATTGTGGCCATAGCTACCCCTGCAAAAGAACAGATCCAACTGGTGTATGTCAGTGAACGCAGCCCTGATACTGATGAGGCTGCGATTCATAAAATTAAACTGCGCGCCGAGCATAATAACCACAAGCGGGATATCACCGGAGCACTGCTGTATACCGAGCGCTATTTCTTACAGTATCTGGAAGGTGAAGCGGCGGTGGTTGATGCGCTTTATGCCAGTATTTGCCGCGACCCGCGTCATACTCAGGTGCGGCTACTGCAACGAAAGCCGATCGCACAGCGCGATTTTTCGCGCTGGAGCCTGGGCGTAAGAAAACTGCTGGATAACGAAGAAAACCAGGATTTGCTGGCCCTGCTGAATATGCTGGGCCAGGCAAGTTCTGTCAGTGAAAGCCAGCTGGACTGGTTTAAGCTGGCGTTAAAGTGACGACGGCAGCGTGCGGCGACGCTGTAGCAGCGGTTTAATGCGCTCAAACGGTGTCAGCACCAGCACATTGCCCAGCAACACCAATGCAAAACCACTTACGGTATACAGGCTCCAGACAAAGCCTTCAAATAAGGTGCTCAGCACCACCGCCACCAACGGAAACAGCACTATGGTGTAACTGGCTTGCTGCGGACCAATTTTTTTCAGCAGGGCGAAGTAGCTGGCAAAGGCAATAACCGAACCAAACACTGCCAGATACAGCAATGACAAAATATAAGAGGGCTGGGTACTAAAGGTAAAGCTGTCACCTTTAAGCCAGGCGGCCAGCCCCAGCACGATGCTGCCATACAGCATACCCCAGGCATTCACCTGCATAATTGGCATATTTTCACGCGAGTTACGCACGCTGACCATATTGCCAAACGATGCCGACAAGGCACCGGCCAAAATCAATATCAGGCCGATTAAACTGGCGTTACTCAAATCGACGCCGTCCAAATCGGGCCAGAACAGCACGACGATGCCGGCGATCCCAAACAGGGCGCCAAAATAAATGCGCTTGGCCACCGGCGAGCCAAAAAACAGCCGGGTGTTAATAATGTTCATCAGTAACATCGTGGTAAAGGCAATGGCGGTCATGGCTGACGATAAATACTGCTGTGCCTGATAAATCAGCAGGAAATTCAGGGCAAAATTCAAACTGGCCAACAGCAAAATAAAACCATGCTGCTTCAGACTAAAACGCATATCCAGCCGGCGCCACAGGCAAAACAGCCACATTAGCACGGCCGCGATAACAAAACGGTAAAACAGTGACACTTCGATAGCCACTTCACCCAGTTGGTACTCGATAGCAAACCAGGTAGAGCCCCAAATAAACACGGTGGTCAGGTACAGCAGGATATTTTGCATGGTGTGTCCAAGGCGCTTAAGCACAGCGGCGTGATCTTACTGGAGAGGGCAAGCGATAAACAGTCTGTGCACAACAAATATTTATCGCTGCCGCGTTAGCAAAGCTGTTCACAGCGCGTTACACGCCAGGATCTGCCACCTGCCGGCAACAAAGCCAATGACCCACAGCGGTGCGGCACTGATGCCGCTGATGCGATTGTCGCTGCGGCGGTAGCTGTACTGCTGTACATTAACCACTGCCATATTGTCAGCCAGTGGGGTAATGTGCTCTAAACGGTAGCTTAACCACTCGTCTTGCCAATCGGCAAAGGTGCTGTGGATATAGTGGCAAATAGCGTCGCGGCCATGCAAACGCTGACCCAGGATATTTACCAGTATGGCTTCTTCGGCAAAACAGTGTGCCATTGCGCTGAGATCGCGCTGAAAAAACGCCTGCTGCAGTTGGTGTATCAGCTGCGTGGCGCCGTGCTGCAACGACGCGGGTTGCAACAGACTAGGCGGTTTAGTGTCATGCGTACAATGACTGCGTGATGCCGACATAGAACTGAGTGCTGACATAAGATGTTCTCCATCTGAACAAGATGTCAGGCAGGGTAAAACCTTACCTTGAGGTAAGGTCAAGCAGAAAATGCAGAATTTTTAAGCAAGGTTTCAGACGCGCGGAAAGGCCAGTAAGGTCATCTCGGCAACGCGACGCAGTTGCTCCGATGTGGCGCCATTATTGGCCTGAATGGCCATGCCTTGCAGCACCGTGCCCAGATACTGTGCCAGGGTCTCGGCATCCACTGAAGCGGGCAAATCGCCCTCAGTTTTGGCGCGTTCAAAACGCTCAAGTAGTTTTTGCTGGCCTTCCAGCCGGCGGTTAATCAGTGCTTCTTTTACCACAGCGGCGGCTTCCGAGCACGACAGCGCGCCCTGGATCACCACACAGCCCTGCGGCTGATCTTTAGTCGCCATATTGGCCGCCGCGCCGTACAGCATATGTTCGGCTACTTCATAGGCGGTGGGCTTTTCCAGCGCCGGCATAAAAAAGGCGCAGGGCCGGCTTTCGTACTTTTCTATGGCTTTTAAAAATAACTGCTCTTTATTGCCAAAAGCAGCATACAGGCTGGGTTTGTTAATCCCCATCGCTTCAGTTAAATCCGACAACGAGGTACCGTCATAACCTTTGCGCCAAAATACCTCTAACGCTTTTTCCAGCGCCGTGTCCATATCAAAAGCGCGTGGCCGGCCGACATGCGAAGAGCTACCTACTGCTGACATTGTCCAGCTCCTGTATTCAAAGATGCTCATATAGTAAACAGCAAAATAACCCTTGTCCAGTAAGGGTTACTTACCACTTAGTACATATTGGGCACGACAGCGGCACATTCTCTACCGTTAACAGCCCATTAGAACAAAATCATCTGGGCTAGAAAAAAATTAATATACCAGTCGGTACAAAAATCAATTGACTGTCGCTGCAGGATCTATATATTTACCGACCAGTACAAAACTAGCAAGTTCAATTTAAGTTTATGTTAAAGGCGTGGAGACAACTGTCATGAGCAGAACAAACACTGTAAGAAACTTTATGTTAGCCAGCGTCGCTGCCGTGGTGTTAGCCGCTTGTGGCAACCCCGAGGCGGCCAGCCAGCAGCAGGCGCCTGCTGCGCCGCAGGTCAGTGTGGCGCAAGTAGTAGCTGAGCGTATTACCGAGTGGGACGAATTTAGCGGCCGCTTGCAGGCGCCGCAAACGGTAGACTTAGTGCCGCGCGTCTCGGGTTATGTTGAGCAGGTGCTGTTCGAGGAGGGCGCACTGGTTAAAGCCGGTGATGTGCTGCTGACCATTGATGCTAAACCCTTTGCTGCCGAGGTGACGCGGTTGAAGGCTGAGCTGTTAAGCGCACAAAGCGCCGCAGAGCTGGCGCATGCCGAATACGAGCGGGCGCAGCGACTGCTGGCACAGCGCGCCATTTCAGTGGAGGTACTGGAAAACCGCCAGGCACGCAAAAAGCAAACCGCTGCGACAGTGGCTTCCGTTAAAGCGGCACTTGAGCGCGCCGAGCTGGATTTAAGCTATACCCGCGTAACTGCACCGATCAGTGGCCGGGTGTCTAACGCACTGGTTACCGCAGGTAATTATGTTACTGCCGGCCAAACCAAGCTCACCAGCCTGGTGTCAATTGAAAAAATGTACGCTTACTTTGATGTTGATGAGCAAACCTATCTTAAGTATGCCCGCTTAGCGCAAGACGGTAAACGGGTCGATACGCGTGAAGCGCACGCCAACCCGGTGTATCTGGCGCTGGCTGACGAGCCCGAATTTAGCCATATCGGCCATATCGACTTTGTTGATAACCGCATTGATGCGCAAACCGGTACGATCCGCCTGCGCGCCAGTTTCGCCAACACTGACAACCAGTTAATGCCGGGGCTGTATGCCAAACTGCGGCTGGCTGGCAGCGCCTCGTATGATGGCGTGTTAATTGACGAAAAAGCCATTGGTACCGACTTAAACAACAAGTTTGTGTTGGTGGTAAATGACGCTAACCAGCTGGAATACCGTGCTATTGAACTGGGCGAGAAGCTCGATGGCCTGCGTATTGTCAATAAAGGCTTAAGCGCTAGCGATCGCATCGTGGTAAATGGCCTGCAGCGTGTACGCCCCAGCATGCAGGTTGAACCGAAACTGGTGGATATGGCCTCCAGCGAACAGCTGGCAGCATTAAAAGATGCGCAGCAGCTGCTGGATCAGGCCGCAGCTGCTTTCGCAGCAACTTCTGATATGGCAGCAACCGCTGATGCCGGCAAAACGCCGGGACGCGGTTAAGGAACACATTATGCTATCGCAATTTTTTATTAAGCGGCCGATCTTCGCCGCGGTAATCTCGCTGCTGTTTTTTATCACCGGCGCTATCGCGGTGTGGCAGCTGCCTATTACCGAGTACCCGGAAGTGGTGCCGCCAACGGTAGTGGTGACCGCCAACTATCCGGGCGCTAACCCGAAAGTGATTGCCGAAACGGTGGCCTCACCGCTGGAGCAGGAAATCAACGGTGTGGAAAACATGCTGTATATGTCATCGCAGGCCACCTCTGATGGTCGCATGACATTAACCGTTACCTTTGCCATTGGTACCGATGTCGATTTAGCGCAAACCCAGGTGCAAAGCCGGGTAGAGCGTGCCAAGCCGCGCCTGCCGCTGGAAGTGCAGCGCTTAGGTGTGGTGACCGAGAAATCCTCGCCTGATTTAACCATGGTGGTGCATTTAACCTCGCCCGACGAGCGTTACGACATGCTGTACCTGTCAAACTATGCCGCGCTGAATGTCAAAGATGAGCTGGCGCGCATTGAAGGCGTTGGCTCAGTGCAGCTGTTCGGCGCCGGTGATTACAGCATGCGTATCTGGCTGGACCCGAACAAGGTCTCTGCGCTGGGCTTATCGCCGTCGCAGATCACCGCAGCGATTCGTGAGCAAAACCAGCAGGCCGCTGCCGGTAGTTTGGGGGCGCAGCCAAGTGGCGAGGCTGAGTTTCAGTTGCTGATTAACGTTAAAGGCCGCTTAGCGGCGGTAGAAGAGTTTGAAAACATCATTATTAAAGTCGGAGCTAATGGTGAAATTAGCCGCTTAAAAGATGTAGCCCGGGTTGAACTGGGGGCCTCAACCTATGCGCTGCGCTCTTTGTTAAATAACAAAGAAGCGGTGGCCATTCCGATTTTCCAGGCGTCTGGCTCTAACGCCATTCAAATCTCAGACGATGTACGTGCCAAAATGGCCGAGCTGTCAAAAAGCTTCCCGGACGGTTTAACCTACGACATCGTATACGATCCAACAGTGTTTGTACGCGGCTCTATCGAAGCGGTAGTAAAAACCCTGCTGGAAGCGGTATTGCTGGTGGTGTTAGTGGTCGTGCTGTTCCTGCAAACCTGGCGCGCCTCTATTATTCCGCTGGTGGCGGTGCCGGTGTCATTAGTGGGTACCTTTGCCTTTATGCAGCTGATGGGTTTTTCGCTTAATGCGTTATCCCTGTTTGGTCTGGTATTGGCCATTGGTATCGTAGTCGATGACGCCATCGTAGTGGTCGAAAACGTCGAGCGTAATATCAGTGAGGGTTTATCGCCGGTAGCGGCAACGCAAAAGGCGATGAAAGAAGTGACCGGGCCTATCGTTGCCACCACGCTGGTACTGGCAGCGGTATTTATTCCTACCGCCTTTATGTCGGGCTTAACCGGGCAGTTTTATAAGCAGTTCGCCTTAACCATTACCATTTCGACCTTTATCTCGGCCATTAACTCGTTAACGCTAAGCCCGGCGCTATCCGCGCTGCTGTTAAAAGGCCATGGCGAGAAGAAAGATGGTTTAACCCGCGCCATGGATAAACTGTTAGGTGGCTGGTTATTTGCGCCGTTTAACCGTTTCTTCGGCAAATTATCCCAGGGATACGGCTATCTGGTGCGTAAAGTGATCCGCTTTGGCGCCATCGTTGGTGTGCTGTATATCGCCTTGGTTGGCTTAACCGGCCTGCAGTTTGCCACTACGCCAACCGGTTATGTGCCGGGGCAGGACAAACAGTACCTGGTGGCCTTTGCCCAGTTGCCGGATGCCTCGTCACTGGATCGCACCGATGCAGTAGTAAAACGCATGTCAGCTATTGCACTGGAGCACCCTGGCGTGGCCAATGCTATTGCCTTCCCGGGCCTGAGCATTAACGGCTTTACCAATAGCCCGAACAGTGCCGTGTTATTTGTCGGCTTAGACAGCTTTGAGGCACGCGACAGCGCCGCCTTATCGGCCAATGCCATTGCTGGTGCGCTGAACCAGAAGTTCGCCAGTATTGAAGATGCCTTTATTGCTATCTTCCCACCGCCACCGGTACAGGGGCTGGGCACCATTGGTGGTTTCCGGCTGCAAATTCAGGACCGTGGCAACCTGGGCTACGAAGAGCTGTACAGCGTGACGATGCAGGTGATGATGAAAGCCTGGCAAACGCCTGAGCTGGCCGGCGTGTTCTCCAGCTATCAGGTGAATGTGCCGCAGTTGGATTTAGATATCGACCGCACTAAAGCTAAGCAGCAGGGCGTGGCGATGGATGAAATCTTCCAGACGCTGCAGGCTTATATGGGCTCGGTGTATGTCAATGACTTTAACCAGTTTGGCCGCACTTACCAGGTGAATATGCAGGCTGACGAGAAGTTTCGCCAAACGCCAGAGCAAATTGGCCAGTTAAAGGTGCGCAATAACCAGGGCGAAATGATCCCGCTGGCGTCCTTTATTAACGTCACTAACAGCGCAGGGCCAGACCGCGTAATGCACTACAACGGCTTTACTACCGCCGAAATTAACGGTGGCCCGGCGCCAGGCTACAGCAGCGGCGAAGCGCAAGCGGCGATTGAGAAAATCCTCGCTGAAACGCTGCCAAACGGCATGACGTACGAGTGGACCGAGCTGACCTATCAGCAAATTCTGGCCGGTAATGCGGGCATGTTGATCTACCCGCTGGTGATCCTGCTGGTATTTATGGTGCTGGCGGCGCAGTACGAAAGCTTACGCTTACCGCTGGCGATTATCTTAATTATTCCGATGACGCTGTTATCGGCGCTAAGCGGCGTGCTGATCTACGGTGGCGACAACAACATCTTCACCCAAATCGGCTTGATCGTACTGGTTGGCCTGGCCACCAAGAACGCCATCTTAATAGTCGAGTTTGCCAAAGAGCTGCAAGATCAGGGTATGAGCGCACTGCAGGCGATATTAGAAGCTGGCCGCTTACGCTTACGGCCAATTTTGATGACCTCTATCGCCTTTATTATGGGCGTGGTGCCAATGGTGTTCTCAACCGGTGCCGGCGCCGAAATGCGCCAGGCCATGGGGGTAGCGGTATTCGCCGGTATGATAGGCGTCACGGTATTTGGCCTTATTTTAACGCCGCTGTTCTATTACATGCTGGCTAAACGTGGCAAAACGATTGCGGCGCAGCAGCACATTGCCGCCACAGAAAGCGACAGCGCAGCCTTAAACAGTTCAACCAGCGCGGAGGCAAGCCATGCGTAATATCGTAAAACTATCGGCTATCGCACTGTTGGTGGCCGCGGTTACCGGCTGTGCCGTCGGCCCGGATTATCAGGCGCCGCAAAGCGTCGCTAATATCAACGTCAGCGCGCCATATCAGCAGGCAGAACAGGTGCAAAACTGGTGGCAGGCGTTTGACGACGCCACGCTGAACCAACTGATTACTGAGGCGCTGGCGCAAAACCGCACTCTGGCGCAGGCGCGCTACAATGCCGAGCGTGCCTATGCGGTGTTTAGCGATGCCAATAACGACTGGCTACCCAAAGGCACACTGGACGCAGGCTACCAGGCCAGTGAAAACCCCAGTGTGTCGGCGTTGGACGACGGTGTAATCAGCCGCGGCTATAACAGCGGTGCTAACCTGAGCTGGGATGTAGATCTGTTCGGTAAAATTCGCCGCGCCACCGAAGCGGCCGAAGCTAATGCCCAGCAAGCTGAACTACTGTGGCAGGATGCGCGCTTGCAGCTCATCAGCCAGGTCGCCAGCACTTATGGTGACTATCGCGGCGCGCAAATGCGTTTAGTGGTCGCCGAGCAAAACCTGCATAACCTGCAGCAAAGCCGCGATATTGTTAAAGCCCGCTATGATGCCGGTATGGCCTCCGAGCTGGAATTGGCGCAAATCGACGTGCAGCTGCATCAGGTAAAAGCCGCGGTGCCGGTGTATCGCACGGCGCTGTTAACTGCAGGCGCTACCTTATCTGCATTATTGGCGCAGCAACCGGGCGAGTTAAAGCTTGGCGCGGTGCCGCATTTGCCAGAGCTAAAACAGCCGGTGGCGCTGGTCGAGGGTGAAAACTACCTGCGCTATCGCGCCGATGTCGCCGTGGCCGAGCGCGCCTTAGCGGCCAGCACCGCACAAATTGGTGTGGCAACCGCTGATCTGTACCCGAACCTGTCGGTCCGCGGCTTTTTAGGCTTTATCTCCGGCCCGGGTTTAACGCTGAACGGCGATACGCAAAGCTGGGCGGTAGCACCCACGTTAAGCTGGCAAGCCGCCGATTTAGGCTCGGTAAAAGCCCGTATCCGTCAGGCCGAGGCCGGTAGCCAAATTGCGCTGGCGCAGTTTGAGCAGCAGGTGTTTAACGCCCTGAATGAAATGAAGTTAGCGCTGTTTAGCTACAACCTCAGTCGCGAGCAACAGCTTAGCACCGAAGCACAGTGGCAGGCGGCGAATAAAGCCCTGCAAATCGCCCGCGATCGCTATAACGCCGGCAGCGGTGATTTCTTGTCCTTGCTCGACGCCGAGCGCGAGTTACTGCGCGCCCGCGATCAGCTAGCGCTGGTGCAACAGCAAAGCTTTATTCGTTTAGTAGGCATCTACCGAAGTTTTGGTGGCGGGATACAGTTGATATAGCGTTGGTTTGAATGAACAAAGCCGGGTGTGCCCGGCTTTTTATTGTCTGCTTTGAGCGAAAAGCGGATATAGTGGCTAGCTTTTGATTGGAGGATAAAAATATTGCAGAGAATGACATGAGAGAGTTTATTTTATGAGTGCCGACTCAACCTCTCACTCTGGAGTGCCTTATAACAATGCATAAAAGCAACAAACCGAATAGCTATAGACCTATGCCTGATATTGACGGATTGCTTGATAAACTCTCACGCAATCTGGCGCTCCCTATCATTTATTATGTCGGGGGAGAAATAGTCACCGATACTGAAACCTTAAAAATAGGTAAAACTTCTACAACTACGATAGTCGTAGCACAGTTACTAGCATCAATTCGGTCATCATGCGGGACTCTGAGGTACTTAGCCAATAGCCCCCCAGAGATATCCAAGGGTGAATGTCTATTTATTGCAAGAGCAATCATTGAAACATCAATTAATGCAGCTTTCATTTTGGCTAGCGGAGATACGATAGCGCGCAGAGCAATCGAACACGCAGTGGTAAAAGGATACAAGAGAAACGACAAAAATGTGGGAGGATTTTCCCTTAAGCGTAAACTATTTGATGTACTTCCCGAAGACCTCGAAATACTGTTGAACGAATTTCGCAATAAGAAAGGCTACATCAAAGATTGGACAGATACCAAAGTACCGGGAAGGATAGAGAAAATCCATGAGGTTTTTGGACAAAGATTAACATCACTTCTATCTGCATCCTATATTTCAGTGTATTCAGATGCCTCAGAGATGATTCACGGTAGCCTTGCTGGAGCCCAGATAAAAAGTGGGGCCATTAGTTTTGGCGAATTTGATAATCGGATTCTCTCAAAGGGGAAATTTGGTCGAATTGAAGTTAATCACGCCCAAAATGCAATATATGGAGCTTTTTACAGTTTGCTGGCAATCAGTAAGATTATTGCAAAAAACGATAAATTAACGTCATATCAGACAGATATCTATGAAGTATATGAAGAGTTTAAATCTCTTTTTGCGGATGATCTTAAGTGAAAATGGGGGCGGATCACTTTTCTGAATGAAAATGGGGTCGTAGCACTTTTCAGACAATACGTGGCTCAACTTCATAAGACATCCCTTTCTCGTATCTTGGCCAACAAAGAACTACTTTCAAAAGTAATTGAAGTTATTAATATTTATCAGGTTGTACCGATTAGCCAATCTAGAACATAACCGGTGGATGCGCAACTTCAAAACGAAAATGGGGGCGGAGCACTTTTCGAGTTAAATGGCTCGGCCCCCTTTTTAGGTGACTTATTCGGCTTTATTAACGACGCGTTTATACCTGTCGATGCTCTGCTGTGGCCAGTACTTGCTTCTTTGGTAGTACTCTGCCATTACAGGTACCGCGCTGCTAAGTTCCAGCCATGGTTGTTTGGTTGAAGTGAAGATGTGTATGTCTGGCGGACATGCATTTGGGTTGTTAAGCGTGCCTACACGCACAAAACAGATCTTCTCTTTTGCCGCCCCATAGTAGCTCCAAACCGCGGTTTTGCATGTCGGGCAGCGGCAAATTGTTTGCCCGATACCGCTATTACTCGGCACCGTTATTTTGTCGGGATGACCTTTCAGCAGCTGCACATTTTCGGCTTCGATAAGCGCATTGATAGCAAATGCAGAGCCGGTCTCGCGTTGACACCAGCTACAATGACAGCAATGCACGAACATAGGGCGTTGTTTCAATTCATACTCAACGTCACCGCAGGTGCATTTGCCTGTTAGCCCTTCGTTGTCGTTCATATCGGCGTTACCTGTTGTTGCAGAGTGTGCGCGCCTCGCCGCCCGCGATGCAGGCAAATTGTGCGAAGCGCGTTCAATTAAACGGGGTCAGAGCAACATTAACCTGGCTATAGCAGCGTTAAGGTTTATCTGACCCTATTTATATAGCAGCTTTAATGTTGAAATGACCCTCATTATTAGTTATGCAAGCTAATGTGCCGCTGCCACGCCATCGCGGCGGGAATCCGAACCTGCGACATAGCCTTTGGACATTTTCATCACACCTTGTCCGCCGCCAAATACCAGTCCGGGGTTATTGCCGTGAAAAAAGCCCTGTACGGTTGCCATCACCGGGTTTTGCGGCGCATGTCCAAGCGAATAGAGCTTATCCACAGTACTCTGAGGGATGCCCTGTTCAAAGCTGACGCTATTGCCCTCCCAATGGCGAAACCGCGGCGCGTCAATGGCTTCTTGTACATCCATATCAAACACCACCATATTCAGCAGCATTTGCACATGCGCCTGAGGCTGCTGCGGACCACCGACAATACCAAAACTTAACCAGGGTTGTTGCTTACCGCCAGCAACCGTTTTAGTGACAAAACCAGGAATAATAGTATGAAATGGCTTTCTGCCGGGGGCAACGGTGTTGGCGCGGCCGGGTTGTAGCGACAAACCGACACCGCGATTTTGTAAAGCAAAACCGGTGCCCGGGACCACAACGCCTGAACCAAAAGGCCCGGCAATGCTGTTAATAAAAGACACCATATTGCCGTCTTTGTCTGCCACGCTCAAATAGGTGGTGTCGCTGGTGGTGAGGGACGCTTCCGGCTCTGCTTGCTGCATGGCCTGTTCCGGCTTAATCAACGCACGCCGTTTCGCAATAACAGTATCCTCTAACAACTGTTCCGCTTTTATCTGCATGAAATCGGGATCACCGACAAAATGTTCGAGGTCGGCATAAGCTAACTTTTTGGCTTCAATTAGATGGTGTAAATAGCTGGCTGAATTATGCTGCATCGCCTTTAAATCATAGGGCTCTAAGATTTTCAGCATTTCAAGCGCCGCAATGCCCTGTCCATTTGGCGGTAGCTCCCATAAACGATATTCGTTATAGGACACTGACATCGGCTCTACCCACTTCGCCTGATAATTAGCAAAGTCGTCAGCGGTCAAATAGCCACCTAACTCTTGCACGCGTGCCGCAATTTTCTCACCCAGTTCACCACCATACAGCACCTGCGGTCCTTCTGCTGCGATCCGTTTCAGTGTGTTGGCATAGTCTGGATTGACAAACCAATCACCGGCAACAGGTGTGCGGCCGCCATCCATTAAGAAGGTGCTTCTTGCCCCTAGGTCATAATTGATTTTACTTTCAAAAAGGCCCCATTCCTGTGCTGTGGTTTTCGAGATGGGGAAGCCTTTTTCGGACAATTCAATCGCTGGTGCCAAGGCTTGTGCCAGACTGATAGTGCCATGGGTTTGCAGCAAGGTGGCCCAGCCACTTAGCGCTCCGGGCAAGGTAATGGATTGCGCGCCCTCGTCGGGTACGCGATTGCGGCCCGCCAATTTGTCGAGCGTCATCAGCGCACCGGCATGGCCACTGCCATCGATACCGATCAGGCGTTGCTCACGCTCCAACCAAACCATCGCAAACATATCGCCGCCAATACCGGTCATGTAGGGTTCCACGACACTTAACACGGCCGCGGCGGTCACTGCCGCATCCACGGCGTTGCCACCATTTTGCAGCACGGCCAAACCAGCCTGACTGGCTAAGGGTTGGCTGGTCGCCACTACGCCATGCGGTGCATACACAGCTTTTTCTTTGAATTCTGTGGTTGGCGTGCCTAACCCCGAGCGAAACGACAATCCTGCCACAAGTGAGGCAAGGCCAATCACTGAAATGATGGCAAAGGCCCATTTCAAAAAGCGAATAATTCCCTTCATCGAGGTCTGCAACTCCTGTAGTGTGATTGTTGGCAGTACTTTGGATTTTATCGACAACGTATTGTCATAAGATGAAAGCCCGCTAACGCTTTGGGGTGTTTGTAAATTTAATGTTTATAACACTACAGCGCTTCTTTAAAAATTACAATAACTTATAGGTACAACTGACAATAACGATGACGACTAATACGGATTAGTCCGTTTAACACGCGTTGGCGGCATCCGGATACTGTAGAGTTGATGAAATGGCTGTACCACAGCTTAGTCGAAACAGTGGGACAGGATTGGATCGCACGCCGATAATTATGTCAGTATCGGTTTGGTCGCACTGCGATTATCTTACGAAAAACCCTGCCAAAAGCCCTTGCTGGCACTGCTACAACCGGCCAGAATAGCGCCAGTTTGCTGCTGAGGTGGTTATGGTTAATCTGGCGTTGATGGGCGCGTTTATTCCGACGTTTTTGTTTGTTTCTGTCACGCCGGGCATGTGCATGACGCTGGCGATGACGTTGGGCATGAGCCAGGGCGTGCGCCGCACCTTGTGGATGATGTGGGGCGAAATGCTCGGCGTGGCGCTGGTGGCGATACTGGCGGTGTGCGGTGTGGCAGCAATCATGCTTCAGTTTCCGACGTTGTTTCAGTGGTTTAAGCTGGTAGGCGCGGCCTATCTGGCCTGGATTGGCCTGCAGATGTGGCGCGCTAAGGGCAAGCTGGCACTGCCGCAGCCCGGTGAGTTACCGGCTAAACTGGCCCGGCGTACTTTGTTTAGCCAGGGCTTTATTACTGCCGTGTCTAACCCCAAAGGCTGGGCGTTTCATATGGCGTTGTTGCCGCCCTTTATCGATAGCCAGTTGGCGTTTTGGCCGCAATTGTTGGTGTTAGTGGTCATTATTCTGCTGCTGGAATTTGGCTCTATGTTGCTGTACGCCAGTGGCGGCAAAGCTTTGGCTCTGTTTTTCAGCAAAACCAACCGGGTGCAGTATTTAAACCGCATCGGCGCCAGCCTGATGTTTGGCGTGGCGCTATGGATGTTACTCGGCTAATACCGCACAGCAACGCGTTGAATTTAACCGGCGTTACGCCAGTTTAAGCCTGATGCTAAAGCGGGTAGAGCGCGCATCCGATTCAACGCTTAACTGGCCCTGATGTGCATCGACTATGGCTTTGGTGATGGCCAGGCCTAAACCCGAGCCTTCTATCTGCCGTTGGCGCGAGGCGTCAGCACGATAGAAGCGATCGAACAAAAACGGCAGATGCTGTGGCGGGATAGGTGTGCCGGGGTTTGTTACTGTGATGGTGGTGCTGTCGGCTGCTGCCGTGGTGCTGACGCTAATGGTTTCGCCGGGCGGGGTATACCGAAGCGCATTGGATAATAAATTGGTCAGGGCGTGGCGCAGTAAGGTGCGATCGGCCTGCACTATAATATTGGCGCCCTGATAGCTTAGGCCAACCTGACTTTCTGCCGCCCAGGCTTCGAAAAAGTTGAAAATCGCGGTTACTTCCTGCTTCAGGTCCAGCGGCTGCTTTTGCAGCGTTAACAGGCCATTGTCACTTTTGGCCAGCCACAGCATATCGCTAATCATTTTATTCAGCCGCTCAAGTTCCTCCAGATTAGAGAACAGCAGATTTTGGTACTCGTCGGCGCTGCGCGCGCGCGATAAGCTGACCTGGGTTTGCGTGATCATATTGGTCAGCGGCGTGCGCAGTTCATGGGCGATATCGGCACTAAAGTGCGACAACTTGGTAAACCCTTGCTCCAGCCGGTCTAGCATCAGATTAAAAGACTGCACCATATGCCGCAGCTCGGCCGGAACCTCGCCTGGTGATAAACGAATATCCAGTTTGCTGGTTTGAATATCACGCATTTGCGCGCTTAACCCTCTAAGCGGTTTTAATCCCTGATGCACCGCCAACCAGGCGGCCAGCAGGGTCAGCAGCGCAGAGCCGAGTAAAATCAGCCCCAGGCTGCGCTGTAACTGCGCTAAGAAATGCGCATGAAAACTGATGTCGATAGCGGCAATCACCAGATACTGCTGATCTGCCGTATTAAGGCGGCTGAACACGCCGCGATAGGCTTTGCCGTCCAGCTGCCAGTTGTGGATGGCTTTGGCATTGTAGTCGGCACTGGCCGGGGTGTTGGCTGCCAGCTGGCTTAAGTCAATGTCGGCATTACGGTACAGTAAGCGGTCCTGACTATCCATCACCTGATAGTAGACACCGTGATGGCCCGATACCGCTTTGGAGAGCGTCTGTGCCGGCTGTTGCTGGCCGTCCTGAGCGGTAGTCAGCGTGTGCTCAACCGCGTGCAGGATCACGGCTAATTCGTCGGCATCCTGCTCGATAAAGTGATGTTCGACGGAGCTGAGCAGCAATTGCTGCACGAAGAACAGACAAACCGAAATGGTCAGCGCGACAAAGAGTACCACGCGAACGGTGATTGAGAGTGGGCGTTTGCCAGCGTTATGCATCAGTTTGCTCATCGTCCAGTTTATAGCCCATACCGCGCACGGTATGGATCAGTTTTGCCGCAAAGCCATCATCAATTTTGGCGCGCAAGCGGCGGATTGCCACGTCGATAACATTGGTGTCGCTGTCAAAATTCATATCCCACACCTGCGAGGCGATTAAGGATCGCGGCAGTACTTCGCCACGGCGGCGCATTAGCAGTTCAAGCAAGCTAAATTCCTGATTACTCAGTGTTATTTTAGCGCCACTACGGCTGGCTTTACGCTTGGCGATATCCAGTTGTAAATCGGCGACCTGCAATAATTCTGACTGCGGTGCGGCCTGACCTCGCCGTAGCAGGGTTCTGACCCGGGCCAGCACTTCTGAAAAAGCAAAGGGTTTGATCAGGTAGTCGTCGGCGCCAAGCTCCAGGCCTTTTACCCGGTCGTCGACACTGTCGCGGGCTGACAGAAACAGTACCGGCGTGTGGTTACGGTTTTCTCTTAGCGCCTGCACAATACGCAAGCCGCTGACGTCCGGCAGCATCACATCCAGCATGATTAAATCGAAATCTTCTGTCATCGCCAGATGATGGCCATCCAGGCCATTTCTGACCAGTGACACCTGAAAACCGGCTTCGCTCAGGCCTTGCTTCAGATAGTCGCCGGTTTTTTGTTCATCTTCCACAATCAGCAAACGCACGTTGTTCTCTCCAAAAACCGCTCTGGCAGTATTAGGCCATAAACCACCAAACAGCAACATGACAGTAAGATTACAACTTTGTCATGTTCAGGTCATGCTGCTGACAGTTTCGTCCTCTACACTGCTACGCATACAGAGTGTATTGGAGGTTGCAGATGATAAAGGCCAACGCAAAGATGCCGGTATCTGTTTCACGGCGCCGGTTTGTGCAGGGGCTGGCGGTGGGGGGCGTGCTGGCCACTTTTCCGCATATCGTCAGGGCGGGTAGCGCCTTTAAAGATAATGCCTTTACCGGCTATGCCACTGAGCTGAGCGGTAAGGTAATTGATTTAACCATCGGCGAAGCGCTGGTAAATTTTACCGGCGTGGTCCGTAAAGCCACCACCATCAATGGTTCGATACCGGCACCGACTTTACGCTTGCGCGAAGGCGATGAGGTAACCATTCGGGTAACCAATACCTTGTCGGTGCCCAGCTCAATTCACTGGCACGGTATTATTTTACCCTACCAGATGGACGGCGTACCCGGCATGAGCTTCAGAGGAATTATGCCCGGCGAAACCTTTGTCTATCGCTTTACGCTAAAACAAAGCGGCACTTACTGGTATCACTCGCACAGTGGCTTTCAGGAAATGACCGGCATGTATGGCGCGCTGATCATTGAACCCAAAGCGCAGGACCTGATTGCCGCCGACCGCGAATATGTGGTGCAGCTGTCGGATTGGACCGATGAAGATCCGCATACGGTGTTTCGCAAATTAAAAGTGCAAAGCGATTTGTATAATTTTAATCAGCCAACGGTGCAGGACATGCTGCGCGATATCACGGCCAGAGGGCTGGACGCGGCGCTGGCAAAACGGCAGATGTGGCAGCAAATGCGCATGAATCCAACCGATCTGGCGGATATCTCTGCGGCCACTTTTACCTATTTAATGAATGGCAGCACACCACTGAACAACTGGCGAGCCTTATTTAAGCGCGGCGAGCGCGTGCGGCTGCGGTTTATCAATGGCTCCAGCAACAGCTTTTTTGATGTGCGTATTCCCGAGCTGAAAATGACCGTGGTGCAGGCCGATGGCCAGAATGTGCACCCGGTAACGGTGGACGAGTTCCGCTTTGGCCCGGGCGAAACCTATGATGTTGTCGTGTCGCCACAAGAGGATGCGTACACCATTTTTGCCCAGAGTATGGACCGCAGTGGTTATGCCCGCGGTACCCTGGCCGTGGCCGAGGGCTTGCACGCCCCGGTGCCGGCGCTGGATCCGGTGGAGTGGCTGACGATGGCTGACATGATGGGCAATATGAACCATGGCGCTAGCGACAGCCACAGCGATATGGCGCACGGCAATGGCGCGGAAGATCATAGCCAGCATGGTGCTATGGCTATCGAACACAGTCAGCATGGCCCAGCGGTGCCTTATGCCAAAGCCAGTTCAACGGTGCGTCATGCCAGCACCGAGTATGGCCCGTCGGTGGATATGCGGGTGGATATGCCAAGAACCAACCTGGACGATCCGGGTATTGGTTTGCGCAATACCGGGCGGCGCGCGCTGACCCTGGCCGATTTACATTCGCTGGACGGTATTATTGAGCCGGGCGGCCCGGAGGCAGAAATTGAGCTGCATCTGACCGGCAATATGGAGCGCTACACCTGGTCGTTTGACGGTTTGGAGTTTAGTAAAAGCACACCGGTGCATATGAAACTGAACCAGCGTATCCGGGTGATCTTGCAAAACGACACCATGATGACCCACCCCATGCATTTGCACGGTATGTGGAGTGATCTGGAAAGTGAAAAAGGTGCCGTACAGGTGCGCCGCCATACCATACCGGTGCAACCGGCGCAGCGCATCAGCTTTTTAACCACGCCGCATGATGTCGGGCGCTGGGCCTGGCATTGTCATTTATTGTTCCATATGGATGCGGGTATGTTCAGAGAAGTGGTGGTGTCATGAAAACAGCCAATGTTACGCTAACCTTGTCGCTGCTGACGCTGGCCTGTACTTTGGCGCTCAGCCCTGGCGTGGCAGCGCAGAGCGCCACTGAGAAACCGCCGGTACCAACGCACAGTGGCACGGAGCACAGCAAAATGGACCATAGCCAGATGGGTCACAGTAAAAAGGACCACGCTGAGCAGGCGGTTGACCATAGCCAGATGGACCATAGCAAGATGAACCCTAGTGATATGGATCATAGTCAGATGGATCATAGCGGCATGGACCACAGTAAAATGGGCCACACAGAGCCGACGGTTGACCATAGCAAGATGGACCACAGTCAGATGGATCATAGCGGTATGGACCACAGCAAAATGGGCCACACTGAGCAGGCCGTGGATCATAGCAGTATGGATCACAGCACGATGAACCATGCCGATATGCAGATGCAAGGCGGTAAGGCGCCGGCTAATGCCCGCGATCCGCATGCTTACTCCAACGGCTACACCCTGACTGATGGGCCCTATGGCATGGCCGATTCACGCCATTTAAAGCACGGTGTTGAACATCCACAGTGGTCGGTGCTGGGCGATCGGCTGGAATACAATGCCGACAGTGATGCCACCGAACTGGAGCTGCAAGCCTGGTACGGCACGACCTATGATCGGTTGGTGCTGAAAACCGAAGCGGAAATCAGTGACGGTAAGCTGGAAGAGAGCAGCACCGAGCTGTTATGGAGCCATGCGATAGCGGCTTATTGGGATAGTCAGCTTGGGCTGCGCGCTGATCAGGTTGCCGATGGTACAAACCGGCAGTGGCTAGCATTGGGTGTGCAGGGCTTGGCGCCGTACTGGTTTGAAGTGGATGTCACGGCTTATCTGGGCAGTGGTGGTCGCACCGCGTTAAGTGCCGAAGCGGAATATGAGCTGCTGTTAACGCAGCGCCTGATCCTGCAGGCCCGGGCGGAGCTGACAGCCTATGGCAAAGACGATGAGGTCAATCAGCTGGGTAAAGGCCTGTCTTCACTGGGCGCCGGGCTTCGGCTGCGCTATGAATTTACCCGCCAGTTCGCACCCTATGTTGGGGTAGAGTGGCATAACAAATATGGTAACACGGCAGATTTTGCCCGCCTGCAGGATACATCGACAGCAGAAACATCCTGGGTTGCCGGTGTGCGTTTCTGGTTTTAATAGATCAGGGTTTTAATAAATAAGGTGATCAACATGAAAAAATTAATCTCGCTGCTTACCCTGCTCTGTTTGGCGTTTGCCGGGCTGGTGCTGGCGCATGTTAAACAAAGCGGCTCGGTGCCGGCGGATAACGCCATGCTAATGCAGGCACCGGATGTACTCAGTATCAGCTTTAGTGGCCCGATCCGGCTGACGAAAGTCACGCTGTTGCACGATAACGGCAGTGCTATCGATTTTGGCTTTACGCCCACTGCTGCTGCCGCGCAGTTTAGCTGGCCGTTGCCATTGCTGGAGATCGGTAGTTATCAGGTTAACTGGGTAGGTTTGGGCGAAGACGGGCATAAAATGAAAGGTGATTTCAGTTTTATGCTGCACGCCAGCACTGACGCCGGGGTGAAAGCTGATAGCGCGCACGCGCATCAGCACTAGATGGGCTGAGATTATCGATGTTTAGCGATGCCTGGGTGTTAGCCTTATTTGCTCACAAACTACTGAATTATCTGGCGGTGAGCGGCAGTATTGGTGCGGCGTTTTTGCTGCTGTTACCGGCTTTAACTCAGGGGCAATCACAGTCACAGTCTGACAGCTGCGCCTTTCGGCTGTGGTTAAAACGTCTTGTACTGGGATGGTCGGCCGCAGGGATGGTACTGGCGTTACTGTATCTGCCGCTAAAGGCAGGCGCACTAGCCGAGGCGGGTATAGCAGGCATGGCTGACAGCGTGATGCTGCAGATGGTTTGGCAATCGGCAATGCGTACCCAGCTGCTTTTACTGTTATGTGGTTTTGCGACGCTGTGGCTTTGGGCCTGGCGCGTTAAGCATAGCGGCAAAGCGGTGAGTATTGCGCTAGTGAGTATCGGCGCGCTATTGCTCGCGGCCAGTTTTAGTCAAACCGGCCACGTGGCCAGTTTGACTGGCCTGTGGCAGCTGTTACTGACGCTGCATGTGCTGGCAATAGCGACTTGGGTAGGCTCCTTGCTACCGCTGTGGCAAAGTTGTTACCGCTTGGCTCCGGACAGGCTGCTGGTGCTGATGCAGCAGTTTGGTCAGGTTGCGCTCTATCTGCTGGTATTGCTGATCAGCTGTGGCGTGCTGATCTTACTGCAACTGCTTGACTCGCCCAGAGAGCTGTTTGTCACCGACTATGGCCGCTTAATGTTGTTTAAGTTGATGTTGGTCGCGGCCATGTTACTGCTAGCTGCCTGGCACAAATTTAGTCTGGTCAACGCGCTGGCGCAACATCAGAACAGCCGCTTGCTGGCGCGGTCTATTTTTATCGAAATGCTGTTAGCGCTATTGGTGCTGGCAACCAGTAGCAGCTTTACCACTGTGGTGGGCTTAGCCCATTAAGCCTACTTTATTCTAATAATTACAACAGGATACCTAATATGTTTCGCAATAAAATTCAAACGTTGTCTGCCATCAGCCTGGGCCTGGCGTTGCTCTCTCCCGTTAGTGCGCTGGCACACGGCAATGAAAAACCTGCCACCCCGGCCTTGTTTGTCGGCGAAAGCACCGCCGCTGCGCAGACGGTAACAGCGTTTCATCAGGCGTTACGCGCTGGTGATGCCAAAGCGGTGCGCGCCATGCTGGCAGATGACGTGCTGATTGTCGAAGGTAATGGCGTCGAGCGCTCGGCAGACGAGTATGCCAGTCACCATATGCTGGCCGATATGAAATTTATGGCGGCGGTACAGGCGCAGGCGCTGGAACATCAGACCAAGGTGCTGGGCAATGTGGCCTACTCGGTAAGCCGCACCCAGCTGACGGGCGACTATAAAGGCAAGCCGGTTGACGTAGTCAGTAAAGAAACGCTGGTGCTGGTAGATAACGGCGACGGTTGGAAGATCGTGCATGTGCACTGGTCGCACTAAGACAACAGCGGGAGCTCATTATGAAGTTAACTCTGACAGCACTAGTGCTGGCCGCAACTGCGCTATTGGCCGGTTGTAAAGACGCTGGCCTGGCTAAGCCTGAAACTGCAGCTATGCTTGACAGTGCCGGCAATCCGACAGCACTAACTCTCACGGTGTACAAAACGCCAAGCTGCGGTTGCTGTAAAAAGTGGGTATCGCACCTAGAGCAGCAAGGCGTGGTTGCACAGACGAAAGATTATGATGATTTAAGTGGCATAAAAGCGCGCTATGGCATTTCACCACAGTATTACTCTTGCCACACCGCCGTATCGGAGCAGGGCTATGCCTTTGAAGGCCATATCCCTGCTAAATACATCCGGCAATTCCTCGCAGAGTCGCACCCGGATGCGATTGGCCTGAGTGTACCGGCGATGCCGCTCGGCTCACCGGGCATGGAAGTCGAAGACCGCTTTATGCCGTACGACATTCTGCTGCTAAACAAAGATGGCAGCGCCAGCGTCTACGCGCACATCAGCGATGCTTCGATGCAGTAGCCAATAATAGGCGCTTAAAAAAACACCACTTTTAAAGTGGTGTTTTTTATTGAAGCCCGACACTGTCAGCCGGGTTTCGCCAGTTGCTGCAAGATATGGCAATGTGGGCTGCCATCGCCCCGGCAGCTGTCGGCCAACGCAGTCAGCACCTGCTGCATATGCTGCAGCTCGGCAATTTTGCCGGCAATTTCATCCAGGTGTTGCTGAGCCAGCTGTTTTACCACCCGGCTTTCACGCTGTGGGTCTTGCCATAATGCCAGCAGCGACTGGATATCGTGTAACGAAAACCCCAGGCTGCGCGCCTGACGAATAAAACGTAGCTGGTTAATTTGCTCAGTATTGTAAAGCCGGTAACCGGCATCAGTGCGTGGTGATTTTCTCAGCAAACCGGATTGCTCATAGTGCCGGATCATTTTGGCGCTTAAGCCACTTTCTTTTGCCGCATCACCAATGGTGAGTAAGGTCGCCATATATCGCTCCTTATTTAAAAGACATGCGTTGCAAACGCAGGGCATTGGTTACCACCAGCACACTGCTACACGCCATCGCTGCACCAGCTAACACAGGGTTTAAAAAGCCCATCGCCGCCAGCGGTATTCCAATGGTGTTGAAGGCAAAGGCCCAGAACAGATTTTGCTGAATATTGCGGTAAGTTGCACTGGCAAGCAACAATGCTGTCGCCACCAGTTCCGGATCGCCACGCATCAGCGTAAATGCCGACGCACTGACCGCAACATCGGTACCTGTTGCCATCGCGATACCTAAATCAGCCTGAGCCAAAGCAGGGGCATCATTAATGCCATCGCCCACCATCGCTACTTTATAGCCTTGTGCCTGATAGGTCGCTACGGCCTCTGCTTTACCTTGCGGCAGCACTTCGGCATTAAAGTTGTCTAGCCCCAGCTCTTTGGCGACATACTCGGCGCTAGCCGCTGAATCACCCGTTAACATGGCAACCTGAATACCGGCAGCTTGTAATTTATGTACCGCATTTTTTGCCTGGGCTTTGGCTTTATCAGCAAAACACAGCAAACCGAGTAATGTTATGCCTTGATCCGTTTTCTCTGCCAGCCAAGATACCGAGGCGCCCGGTACAGCGATAAGATCTTGCGGTAATGTCAGCCCCATCTCCCGCATCCAGCTACCCGAGCCCAGCATTACCGCGCGGCCTTTGACATTAGCTTTCACGCCTTTTCCGGCCACTACAGCAAAATCCGACACTGCCAATAAATCGACATTGTGGTTGATAGCATAGCTAACAATGGCTTTGGCCAGTGGGTGCTCGCTGTACTGTGATAACGCATAGGCCAATGCGGCCAACTCGGTTTCGTTGTTAAGCGCATTCAGCTGCGTTAATACGGGTTTACCCTCGGTGAGGGTGCCGGTTTTATCAAACACGACATAATCAATTTTTGTCGCCTGCTCCAGCGCGACAGCATCTTTTACCAAAATGCCCTGGCGCGCCGCTGTGCCGGTACCGGCCATAATGGCCGCCGGAGTGGCCAGACCCAAAGCACAGGGACAGGCTATAACCAATACCGCAACCGCATTAAGAATACCTTGTTGCCAATCGGCAAACTCCAGGCCCCAAATCAGCACGGTGACTAAGGCGACCAGCAGTACTACCGGTACAAAGATACTGCTTATCTTATCCACCAGGGCTTGTACTGGTGCTTTCGCGCCCTGAGCCTGCTCTACCAGGCGGATAATTTTTGACAAGGTGGATTCTGCACCTAAGGCGCTGGCCTCAAACTCGAGCCGGCCATCGAGATTAACCGAGCCGCCCGTTACTTTATCGCCAGAGGTTTTATGCAGCGGCACACTCTCACCGCTGATAAGCGCCTCATCCACATGGCTGCTGCCCTCTGTCACTATGCCGTCGGCCGGTATCCGCTCTCCTGGCAGCACCTGAATGCGATCACCTTTAACCAGCTCAGCCGCTGCAATACTGTGCCAACTATTATTGCGCCAGACCCTCGCTGATGTCGGTTTTAAGTTTTCCAGCGCTTGCAGCGCATCGGTAGTACGACGCTTGGCGCGTTTCTCCAGTAACTTACCCAGCAGTACCAGGGTTAATACTGCCGCGCCACTTTCAAAGTACAGGTGTGGTGCGCCATGATGCCCATCAAAGCTGTACCACAGATAAAGCGATAAACCATAAGCTGCACTGGTACCAATTGACACCAGCAAATCCATATTGCCGGTGCCCGCTTTAAGTGCATGCCAGCCGGCTTTGTAAAAGCGGGCGCCAAAGTAAAATTGTACTGGTGTTGCTAACAGCCATTGCCACAACGCTGGGAGCATCCAGTCGGCGCCAAACAACATGCCAGCCATCGGCAGTACTAAAGGTAAAGTGAGCAGGGCAGCACCGATCACCGGCCAGCTGTCGCGCTGATAAAAACGCACAGCTTTGCTTGGGGTATTTTTCGCCACAGACGAAGTCTGGCTGAGGATCAGCTCATACCCGGCATCGGCAACGGCCAGTTTCAGGGCGCTATCTTCTGTATCTGGTAACAGGGTCAGGCTTACCTGCTCTGTGGCCAGGTTTACTGACGCGCTTAGCACACCAGGCACCTTTAACAGGCTTTTTTCCACCCGGCCGGCGCAAGACGCACAGGTCATACCCTTTACCGCATATTGCCGGTTAGCCGTGTCCAGTTCATAGCCCGCACTGGTTACCGCTGCACTAAGCTCGTCAAAGCGGGCATCGCCTGCTACCGTTGCGATGTCTGTTGCCAGGTTGACGCTGGCTGAGGTCACGCCGGCCACAGCGCGCAGTGCATTTTCAATCCGATTCGCGCAGGACGCACAGGTCATGCCCTTTATTGCAAGTTGTATTGTTGCTGCCATATCCGTAACTCCAGGTTGAGAAATGTTATCAGGCATAACAAGACTAAACCTTACCATTATGGCAAGGTCAAACAACTTTCAAAAAAATTTAAAATAGCGGCTTGACTGTACCACAGTGGCAAGCATTAGCTTGTGTCATGAACACACTACAGGAGAGAAACACTATGAAATTCCATATCGCTGACATGACATGTGGCCACTGCGTTAGCATGGTTACCAAAGCCATCCTCACAGCAGATGGTGATGCAAAAATACAGACTAACCTGACCGACAAAACGCTGCAGCTCAGCACGGAACTGAGCTCTGCAGAGGTAATGGAGGTCTTAACAGAGGCGGGATATCCGGCGACAGAAGTCAAAGCCAGCTGCTGTAATCCGGCGAACACCTGCCACAGCGCCTAACGAAAAAGCCACCGAAAGGTGGCTTTTACATGCAACGGATTTTGCTGGGTGTTTGACGAAGTAACGGGGGCTATAGCGTTTGGTTCACTGCTGACGATGACCGGGTGCTTTGTTGCTGCCCAAACCACCACTTAACACCAGCTGCAAGGCTTCAGCAGGCTTCATATCAATATTGCGGGTGCAGCTGCGTGGCACGATAACGGTATAGCCACCCACGTTGTAGGCCATTGGAATAAACACCGCGATTTGATCATTCTGCATAAGTGCAGACATACGATCATCGCTTTGGCCGCCTTGCTTGGTAATAATGCCAATTAACTCTATGTCCGACGGTGGCAGCTTCAGCATCACTACCGAGCCATCGGCAAAGTTTTTGCCGGCCATTAAATCGATAATATCCTGCAGCATGCCGTAAATTTGTTTGGTGCCCGGCAGTTTTAATAGCACCTGACCGGGCAGTTGCCACAGCCAATTAAAACCCCGCCAGCGCGAGCTGTAACCAATAGCAACACACAGCAGCATAAAGCTGAGGATCGCCATGCCCGGCAGGTACCAGTGTGCCGGCAGCACCCACTTAAGTGCGGGAGCGAGGCTGCTTTCTACCAGGTTCAGCAGCCAGCGTGCTAGTTCAATCGTGATAATCAGTGGCAGCACTATGGCCAGGCCGGTGAGTAAACTTCGTATAACAATTTTCATGCAGGTTCCTACAACAAATCGGCGCCTGTTAACGGCTATTCAAATGACTAATATCCAAACCAGCGTTGCGGCACACGCGCTGCAACAAGCTGAATGCTTCGGTAATGGCGTCCTCATTGGCTTTACGCTCGGTAATATCCTGGTGGGTGCCAGCCATAATACGTGGCGCGCCATGCTCGGTGCGGCTGATGACTTTACCCTGGGTTAAAATCCATACCCAATGTCCGGCTTTGTGCTGCATACGGCACTCCAGTTCGTAGAACGGCAGCTCGCCATCAAAATGCCGTTGCAGTAGCCGTTCAGAGCGGGCTTTGTCTGCCGGATGGATCAGCTTTAACCAGGTTTCAACGCTCAGCGGCATCAGCTCGTGCAGTTCATAGCCAATAATTTCGGCCCAGCGCCCGTTAAACATGGCATCGCCGGTTTGCACGTTCCACTCCCAGGTTGCCAGCCGTGAGCCTTCAATAAAGGCGGATAATCGCTGACGCTGGTGCTCCAGCAGCTCTTTTTCCTGCGCCAGTTGTCTTGCTTGTTTTTGTAGGCTGCCGCGGGCTATTTCTGCCTCGGCTAATGCGGCCAGATCTTGCAGTAAAGTAAGCTGTAACTGATTTAACTCGCGCGGCATGTCGTCGATAATACACAGCGTGCCCAGCGGTAGCCCCTCAACGGAGTGCAGTGGTACACCGGCATACAAGCGGATTGCCGGCTGGCCGGTTACCAGCGGGTTGTCGGCAAAACGGGCATCCGCTCTGGCATCGGGCACATACAGCACCTTGTCATCAAACACGGCGTGGGCACAGAACGACACATCACGTGGCGTTTCTTTGAGTGCTGTGCCCTGGCGCGACATAAACCACTGGCGGTTTTCATCAATCAGGGTAAACAGCGAAATTTTACAACCAAACAGCGCCTGCGCCAGACGGGTAAAACGATCAAAATCAGCACTTTCCGGGCTATCCAACAGCCCTGTGGTATACAACGCTTGCAAGCGTTCAGCTTCGTTCAGTGGCAGTTTAGGTGGCAGCATAATAGATGGTGATCACAACTCAGACAGGGCGTAATCCAGTGTAAGCCAAAGCGTTAAGCCATGCTAACGAAGTTTTAGAAAATTTCTCAAAGGGTAGGATGGCAGCGAAGCCTGAAATGGTGGCCCCAGCTGGGTGAAACGAGCGCTGTGGCAAAACATCGTTTTGCGCGAGTTGAACGCGCAGCAGCTTGAGCTGCAAGAGGGAATAGTCCGCTGAGGGGTAGCATGAAAGCGAAGCTTGAAATGGTGGCCCCAGCTGGACTCGAACCAGCGACCGATCGATTATGAGTCGAGCGCTCTAACCAACTGAGCTATGGGGCCATCACAGGTGAAACGGCAGGCAGTATAAAAACTTTTACCGGCTTTGTCATCCGGCTTATTCGGCTAATGGTACTTAACTGCTGCTTTTTTAGGCTTTAAGCGATAAAAACAATAAAGGCGCTTGAAGCGCCTTTATTAATGCGGGACTGTGTTTGCCTTTTACTCGTCTAAGAAGCTTTTTAATACTTCTGAACGCGACGGATGGCGCAGCTTACGCAGAGCTTTGGCTTCAATTTGACGTATACGCTCACGCGTTACATCAAACTGCTTGCCGACTTCTTCCAGCGTATGGTCGGTATTCATATCAATACCAAAACGCATACGCAGCACTTTGGCTTCACGGGCGGTTAAGCCAGCCAGCACTTCGTTAGTGGCGTTTTTCAGGCTTTCCATGGTGGCCGAATCCAGCGGTGATTCACCACTGCTGTCTTCGATAAAGTCGCCCAGATGCGAATCTTCATCATCACCAATCGGTGTCTCCATGGAAATAGGCTCTTTGGCGATCTTCAGTACTTTGCGGATTTTATCTTCTGGCATCTGCATGCGTTCAGATAACTCTTCCGGTGATGGCTCGCGGCCCATTTCCTGCAGCATTTGCCGTGAAATACGGTTTAGCTTGTTAATGGTTTCAATCATGTGCACCGGGATACGAATGGTGCGGGCCTGGTCGGCGATTGAACGGGTAATCGCCTGACGGATCCACCAGGTGGCGTAAGTTGAAAACTTGTAACCACGACGGTATTCGAATTTATCTACCGCTTTCATCAGGCCGATGTTACCTTCCTGAATTAAATCAAGGAACTGCAAGCCACGGTTGGTGTACTTTTTCGCAATCGAGATAACCAGACGTAAGTTGGCCTCGACCATCTCTTTTTTCGCCCGGCGGGCTTTGGCCTCACCAATCGACATGCGACGGTTAATATCTTTAATTTTAAAGATGCTTAATCCGGTTTCTTCTTCAATTTTCTTCAGCTTTTCAATGCTACGAACCAGCTCGTCTTTGTGCTCGTCCAGCTTTTCTGAATAGGGTTTTTTCGCCGCAATTTCGGCGTCTAACCAGGCGGTTGAGGTTTCAAAGCCAGTAAACGCTTTAACGAAGTTTTTCTTCGGCATTTTGGCGTATTCAACGCAGTGCTTCATCACAATGCGTTCTTGTACGCGCACGCGATCCATCATTTCACGCATGTTTTTAACCAAGCGGTCGAATTGCTTGGGTACCAGACGGAAACAGCGGAACACTTCGCTTAACTTTTCAATTTCAGCTTTAGTGGTAGCGTGCTCACGGCCATTTTGCACGATAGAGTTACGCGTCACATCATATTGCGTACGTAATTCACCAAACTTCTGCCGTGCCATTTCTGGATCCGGGCCGCTGTCGCCATCGTCAGAGTCGCCGTCGCTATCGTCATCATCGTCGCTGTCATCATCATCGTCCAGCTGATCTTCTGGCACGTCTGAACCGATGTGGCTGCCAGAGATTGGCGCTTCGTCGATGTCATTTGGATCGATAAAGGCGGTAACAATGTCACTTAAACGAATTTCTTCCGCTTCGTATTTGTCCCACTGTTCTAATAAGTAGGTAATGGCTTCAGGGTATTCGGCGACAGAGCTTTGTACGGTGTTAATACCGTCTTCAATGCGCTTGGCGATATCAATTTCGCCTTCGCGGGTTAACAGCTCAACCGTACCCATCTCACGCATGTACATCCGCACCGGATCGGTGGTGCGACCCAGCTCTTTATCTACGCTAACTAACGCTTGAGCGGCTTCTTCTACCGCGTCTTCGTCGGTGGTGGCATCGGACATAATCAGGTCATCGGCATCAGGGGCGCTTTCAAACACCTGGATACCCATGTCATTGATCATGCGGATAATGTCTTCTATCTGATCTGAATCGATAATGTCTTGCGGCAGGTGGTCATTCACCTCGGCAAAGGTCAGATAACCTTGCTCTTTACCTTTCAGGATCAGGAGTTTTAACTGCGACTGAGGATTTTGCTCCATAGAGACTTATCTTCCACCAATGTTGATTAATGTAAAATTGCGAACTAGCGATTATAACAAAGCGCGGCTTTTCTAGCCAGCTGCATTAGGTCGCAAGCTTTGGTTTTTTGCTTTTCAGCGCCTGCAGCAGCAGGTTGTATTTGTGCCATTCAGCTTTAGTCAGCTGATTTAGTTTTGCTCTTATTGCCAGCTCGTCCAGTTGCTTTTGCAGGTACTGATCTTCAATAAAATGGAAGGTATCAATAAACTCCTGCGACAACTGTTCAGGCTCTATCTGATGCTCCCAGCTGGCCAGCGTCATTAAGAAACTGTACTCGGGTAAATCGCGCCACTGTTCTATCAGCTGGGCTGTGGTCAGCTGCGGGTTCTGCTTTAATCGCTGTTGTAAACTCAATAGCAAGGTGATGCCCGGAATGTCAGCATCGGCCAGCTCAGGTGCATCGGGCATGATATTGACTAAATTGGGGTTTTGCAGCAATAAACCAATAGCCCGGCGCATCGGTGTTATTTTAATGGCTGCCGGCTTTACCCGGTTGGGTGCCCGGGTAGCTGCTGTTTTAGTTCGTTCACGGCTTTTGCCCAGCAGGTTAGCCAGTTTATCGCTTAAGCTGTCGCGGTAATATTCGCTGGGAATTTGTTTAATCAGCTCGGCCGCTTTCACCGATAAGGCCGATTTGCCGGCGTCGGTAGCGGGATCATGTTCTTGCAGCAGGTGCTCGAAAAAATATTGGTTCAGCGGCATCGCATTGGCTATGCGCTGCAAAAAGGCGTCTTTGCCTTCCTTTTGCACTAAGGAGTCGGGGTCTTCGCCGTCGGGCAAAAACACAAAATTCAGTTCAACACCGTCTTTTAACTGTGGCAGGGCGCTTTGTAGCGCACGCCAGGCAGCATCGCGCCCGGCACGGTCACCGTCGTAACAGCACACCACTTTGGGCGTATAGCGAAACAGGGTATGCATATGGTCTGAAGTGGTAGCGGTGCCCAGACAGGCGACGGCAAAACGGATGTCATGCTCGGCCAGTGCCACCACGTCCATATAGCCTTCGACCACCAGTATTTGTTCGACATGGCCCGGTTGCTGGCGCACCTCATACAAGCCGTACAGCTCACGGCCTTTATGAAACAGACGGCTTTCCGGCGAATTTAAATACTTGGGCGTACCATCGCCTAGCACCCTGCCGCCAAAGGCGATGACACGACCGCGTTTGTCGCGAATAGGGAACATTAAACGGTCACGGAAAAAATCATACTCGCGGCCATTATCGTTACGGTTAACTAGCCGAAGCTCGACCAGTTGGTCGCGTAGTGCACGCTGATTTACCGGACTTAATTGCTTTAGCAGGCCATCCCAACTCTCAGGCGCGTAGCCTAAGGCAAAATCAGCCACGGTTTTTTCGCTTAAACCTCGTCGGGCGATGTACTCGCGTACTTTAGGGCTGTCGGGGTGCTGTTGCAATTGCTGCTGATAGTAGCTGGCTGCTTGTTGCATTAACTGATAATCGTCCGCCTGCGCCGCCGGGCGGGCACGGCCGCTGCCTTTTTCGCGCGGCACTTCAAGGTGATGCAGCTGGGCCAGCTCTTCAATGGCTTCGACAAATTCCAGCTGTTCAAACTCCATCATGAAACTGATGGCGTTGCCGTGAGCACCACAGCCGAAGCAATGGTAAAACTGCTTGTCCGGGCTTACGGTAAAAGAAGGTGATTTTTCACTATGAAACGGGCAGCAGGCGGCGTAATTTCTACCGGCTTTTTTCAGCGGTACGCGTTGGTCAATCAGTTCGACGATGTCGGTACGGGCCAGCAAATCGTCGATAAACTGTTTTGGGATTTGTCCTGCCACCTTTTTCCTTCGGCGTAATTCAGAAAAAGACAAACCGTGCCTTGCGGGCACGGTATGCAGATATCAACTTTGCAATATCACTACGGCTTTTAGCGGCTGACAGACCAGCCAGCAGTGCCGTGGTCGTAAAGCGGGTACCCTAAGCAGTTTGGCTTAGTACAGCTTAATACGACGAGCGTTTTCGCGAGACAGCTTCTTAGCGTGACGCTTAACAGCTGCTGCTTTTTTACGCTTACGGATCCAGGTTGGCTTCTCGTAGAATTCTTTCGCGCGAACGTCAGCTAATACGCCTGCTTTTTCGCATGAGCGCTTGAAACGACGTAACGCTACGTCAAAGGGTTCGTTTTCTTTTACTTTAACAACAGGCATTAAATTCTCACCTCAGGGCCAAATTGGTTATCTCGAAACCAATACGATTAAAAATGGTGCGGCATTTTACGCAAAAAGACGGGGCGATGTAAAGCAATTCTGCGATCTAAATCCGATCCTCTGGCTCTGCTGGTGCAGAGCCGGTACAATGGCCGCCATTTTAGCGGACTTGAGGCCCAGATGCGAGTTTTAGGTATAGAAACCTCCTGCGATGAAACCGGTATTGCCATCTATGATGACCAGCAGGGTTTACTTAGCCATGTGCTGTACAGCCAAATTCCGTTACATGCTGACTATGGCGGTGTAGTGCCGGAATTGGCCTCGCGTGACCATATCCGTAAAACGATCCCTCTGATTAAACAGGCGCTTAGCGAGGCTAATTGCGACGCGGCCAGTATTGATGGCGTGGCCTATACTGCCGGCCCGGGTTTAGCCGGTGCCTTGCTGGTTGGTGCCGCCATTGGCCGCTCACTGGCACTGGCCTGGGGCAAGCCAGCGCTGGCGGTGCATCATATGGAAGGCCATTTGTTGGCGCCGATGCTGGAAGCTAACCCGCCGCCGTTTCCGTTTTTAGCGCTGCTGGTGTCCGGTGGCCACACGCAGTTAGTCGGTGTAGAGGGTATTGGCCGTTACACCTTGCTGGGCGAGTCTATCGATGATGCGGCCGGCGAAGCCTTTGATAAAACCGCGAAATTAATGGGGCTGGATTATCCAGGCGGCCCGCTGCTGGCCAAACTGGCAACACAGGGCGACAGCAAAAAGTACAAATTCCCGCGGCCAATGACCGACAGGCCAGGGCTGGATTTTAGCTTTAGTGGCTTAAAAACGGCGGCGGCGAATGTCATTGCCAAAGAGGGCAACAGCAGTCAGGTTCAGGCCGATATAGCTGCGTCGTTTCAGCAAGCGGTGGTGGACACCCTGGTGATTAAATGTGAGCGGGCGCTAGAACAAACCGGTTATAACCGGCTGGTGATCGCCGGGGGCGTTAGTGCCAATACCTCGCTGCGCGAGCAATTAGCCAAGCTGCTTAAGTGTCATGGTGGTGAGGTGTATTACCCACGCAAAGAATTTTGCACCGATAACGGCGCCATGATTGCGCTGGCGGGCTACTACCGCTTAGCGGCGGGCCAGCAGCAGGATTTAACCATCGGTGTGACGCCACGCTGGCCAATGCAAGAATTGCCGGCGGTTTGATTATTCCCGAATGCGTTTGGATTTGTCCCAAACTTTGCTTTCTTTGCCTTGATACAGCCGCACGATATTTTCGCGGTGGCGCAAAATAATCAGCACGCTCAGCATTAACACCGGCACGGTATACAGCGGTTTAATAAACCAGGTAAATAGCGGTGCCAGGCTAACGGTTAAAATGGCGGCCAGTGATGAGTAACCACTTAGCGCGACAATAATGAGCCAGCTGGCAATTAACAGGCCGGCTAAATCAAGCCCAATTGGCATCATAGCGCCAAACGCCGTAGCAACGGCTTTGCCGCCTTTAAAGCCAAAAAACAGCGGGAAGATATGTCCAAGACAAGCGCAAATGGCAATCAGGCCCAAATACAGCGGTTCAATTTTAAGAAAATACGAACCCCATACCGGTATAGTGCCTTTTAAAATATCAAATACCAGCACCAGTACCGCCGGTAATTTACCACCTAGACGCAGAACGTTAGTGGCGCCGGGGTTGCCCGAGCCATGTAAGCGGGGGTCGGGTAAGCGAAACAGCTTGCTGACCAGCACTGCCGACGAAATGGAGCCACAAAGATAGGCTGCCAGCATCATAATTCCAATCAGCGGGGTCATTAAGGCGGTTCCTCAGCACCAGTTTTTACGTTAAGATTGCATCCCGGCGAAACGCCAGCAGAATATAGGGTTTTCACGGTTTTGCCTATCCGACCAGCCTACCTGAAACGAGAAATAACGCAATGCGGATGTAACTGAATGGACATAGTTTTTATAAAACAGCTACAAGTAGACACCGTGATTGGCGTTTACGACTGGGAAAAAACCATTCAGCAGCGTCTGCTGCTCGATATTACGCTGTATACGGATGTAACAGCAGCAGCAGATCAGGACGACATTAGATTAACCCTGGACTATGCCGTCATCGCCGAAAAAGTCACGGCGCTTATTACTGCCCAGCCGATTGAGCTGATAGAAACTGTCGCCGAGCGGGTGGCGGCCATGCTGCTGTCTGAGTTTGCCACGGAAAAAGTCGAGGTGACGGTAAGTAAGCCCGGGGCGGTGCAGCAAGCGCAAACCGTGGGCGTGCAAATAGTGCGGAGCCGCAGTTAATGGCACGTATTTATATCAGTATTGGCAGCAATACACGCCGGGACTACCATGTACGCGCTGCTGTGGCCGAATTACAAAAGCAGTTTGGCGCCGTGCAGTTATCGTCTGTATATGAAAGTGAAGCGGTCGGCTTTGTCGGCGAGCCATTTTATAACCTGGTTGCTGCTGCAGACACGCATTTGTCAGTGGCAGATTGTATTGCCCTGTTTAAACAGATTGAAGATCAGTTTGGCCGCGATCGCAGCGCGGCCAAATTTAGTGGCCGTACACTGGATTTGGACTTACTGACTTATGATAACTTGATTTGTCAGCAACCGGTGGAATTGCCGCGGGCTGAAATTACTGAAAATGCCTTTGTGCTGTGGCCGTTGGCGGAACTTGCCCCTGATGTGCTGCATCCAAGCAGCGGTAAAACCTATGCCAGCTTATGGCAGAGCTACAGCAAACAACAAAAACTATGGCCGGTGCCATTTAACTGGAGCGAGTAACCTTGAGTACAGTGGAAGTGATTATTCTGGCCATTATTCAGGGCCTGACGGAGTTTCTACCTATTTCTTCTTCTGCCCACCTTATTTTGCCGTCAGCCATTTTAGGCTGGCAGGACCAGGGCCTGGTATTTGATGTGGCGGTGCATGTTGGCACTTTACTGGCGGTGATGCTGTACTTTCGCCGCGATATCGGACAGCTGACGGTCGGCTGGGTGCAGTCATTAGCAGGTAAACACAGTACTGACAGTAAGCTGGCCTGGTGGGTGATCCTGGCGACCATTCCTGCCGGGCTGTTTGGCTTATTGGCTGGTGACTTAATTGAAACCTTTCTACGCTCGCCCTATGTGATTGCCATTACCACTATCGTATTTGGTTTGGCGCTTTGGCTGGCGGATGCCACAGCAAAGCAGGTGCAAAGCATGGCACAGCTGAGCTGGAAGCAGGCGCTACTGATTGGTATTGCCCAGGCAGTGGCGCTTATACCGGGTACGTCGCGCTCCGGCATTACCATGACAGCAGCGCTGATGCTGGGGCTGGATCGGGTGAGTGCGGCGCGCTTCTCGTTTCTGTTGTCTATTCCTATTATTATTCTCAGCGGCGGCTATCAGGGCTCCAAACTAATAGCCGAACCCACCCAGTACGATGTCAGTGCCATTTTGCTTGGCACCGGTTTGTCATTTATCAGTGCCTTTATCTGTATTCACCTGTTTTTAAAAGTGATAGAGCGTATGGGCATGTTGCCTTTTGTCATTTACCGGCTCATTCTGGGTGTGGTGTTGCTGTTGGTGCTGAGCAGCGCAGCCTGATTAGCGCCCAGAGCTTATTTAGCGCGGTTTAAACCGCGCTAAGCTTGCGCCTTACCCTGCCTGCCACTGCTGTTTGGCGGCCTCAATGGCGGCTAAACGGGCGCGGTGTAAGCCCTGTTTTATCGCTTCGCCTTGCAGACCCTGAGCGACCATATCTTTTGCTGAAACCTGCCGCGCGGCGCCGGCCAGCGCTTGCAGGTAGTCTGCCTGCCGGTACTCTGCCTGTTCAAAGCCGGTGCGGCCACGTAAATCGGCGGTGCAGCTTAGTAAAATGGCATCCAGCCGGGCGGGTTTACGCCACAGGTCAATCGCATCAAACAGCTTTAGCACAGTGGCGCTTTTTAGCTCAAGAGCACGGTGCACCAGCTGATGATACTCACACACCAGTAGCGCCAGCTCGCGGCAGTCGTTGGGTGCTTTTAGACGGTCGCACAGCTGGTTTATAAGCGGCAGCCCGGTATGCTCGTGGCCATGATGCGACGGCCAAAGTTCGGGTTGAGTGACGCCTTTACCCAAGTCATGCACCAGCGCAGCAAAGCGGATGTCGATACGTGCTGATAACACGGCGGCCTGCGCCAATACCAGTAGGGTATGCACGCCGGTATCAATTTCCGGGTGCCACTGTGGCGGTTGTGGTACGCCCCACAACGCGGCCAGCTCTGGCATTAACACCTGCAGGGCGCCGGTATCATACAGCAGCTGAAAGTAGGCTTGCGGTGTGCGCTCGCCCAGCGCTTTAGCGGTTTCCTGCCATACCCGTTCGGGGGTTAACGTCGCCAGCTCGTCTGCCAGGGTGCGCATCAACTGTTGCGTCTCTGCCGCCACGCTAAAACCCAAATGCGCATAGCGGGCATAAAAGCGTGCCACCCTGAGTACGCGCAGCGGATCTTCGGCAAAGGCCTCAGACACATGGCGCAGCACTTTATGCTTTAGATCAGCCACGCCGCCAAAGGGATCAATCAGCTCGCCGTCATCGGCTTGCGCTATGGCGTTAATGGTTAAATCACGCCGTTGTAAATCTTGCTCCAGAGTGACATCCGGTGCGGCATAGACGCTAAAGCCGGTATAACCGCGACCACTTTTACGCTCGGTGCGCGCCAGTGCATGCTCTTCTTTGGTTTGCGGGTGTAAAAAGACCGGAAAATCCTTCCCGACTTGTTGATAACCCAGATCCAGCATTTGCTGGGGTGTGGCACCTACCACAACCCAGTCACGTTCATGAAACGGGTAACCTAAAAGGGTGTCGCGAACGGCACCACCCACCAGATAACGTTGCACCGGCTTTCCTGCTGCGTAATTTTTTGCCATTATACCCGCCGAGTTGCAAAATGCACGGCTGCACCAGGATGCAGTTCACTTCAACCAGCAGGAAGCCGTATGTATACCGGATTTTTTGGCTTAAGCAGTGCGCCTTTTTCCATTGCGCCCAACCCGGATTTTATGTACCTGAGCCCGCGCCATGCCGAGGCTTTAGCGCATTTACGTTTTGGCTTAGGCGAAGCGGGCGGCTTTGTGCTACTTACCGGTGAAGTGGGCACCGGTAAAACCACGGTATCGCGCTGTTTGCTGCAGGAGCTGGATGATAAAGCCGAGGTGGCGTTTATTTTAAACCCAACGCTGTCAGAGCTGGAGCTATTAGCCGCCATTTGTGATGAGCTGAAAATCCGCTACAAAAAAGCCGATGCCAGCTTAAAGCTGCTGGGCGACAAAATTAAAGCCCGCTTACTGAAAAACCACGAAGCCGGTAAACACACCTTACTGATCATTGATGAAGCACAGCATTTGCAGCCAGCTGTGCTGGAGCAGCTTAGGCTGCTGACCAATTTGGAAACTAATACCCGCAAATTACTACAGGTGATCCTAATAGGCCAGCCCGAGCTGCAGCAGCTGTTAAAACGTAATGATTTACGCCAGTTAGCCCAGCGCATCACTGCGCGTTACCACCTGCTGCCATTAACACCAGACGAAGTCAGGCACTACCTGAAGTTTCGCTTGCAGGTAGCCGGCTGCAGCCGGCCGGTGTTTAGTGAGGCGGCAATAAAACGTTTATACCATTTGTCTGGCGGTATACCGCGGCTATTAAATTTAATGGCTGATCGGGCCTTACTGGGCGCTTACAGCCAGCAGCAGGCGATCGTCAGCGACAAGCTGGTACGTCAGGCTGCCGGTGAAATTTTGCCATTATCGCAGCAAAGCAAGGCCGTAGCATTGCCACGCTGGTTCTGGCCTGTACTGGGCCTTTGCGCTATAGTGCTGGGCTTCGGATTAGCCATGTTGGTGCTACCCTGGTTAACCGCGCCCTAACGACAAGGTGTAGAAGAGACGAGATGTCAATTTTAATGGATGCGCTGAAACAACAGCAGCAACACACACTACCGCAGCCCAATGACAGCCTGGCCTTCTGGCGCAAGTTGGCACTGGCATTAGCCCTGTTGTTGGCACTGTGTCTTGGCGCCTTGCTGGCCTATTGGTTTAGCCCTGCCGCTGTGCAGCTTAATCGCCAGGCAGCAGCCGACGAGACAGCCACACCGGCCAGCAGCGAGCAAATTAGTGCGGCATTAACGCTAAACCCCGATACCGCCTCACCGACACAGCTGCCACAGCAGTTGGAGCAAAGCCTGAACCCGCCGCCTGCGCCGGTACAAGAAGAGTTTGTTACCCCGCCGCCGGTTGCTACCATGACGGCTGGCACTGCCGCCGCTGAGCCTCAGCCGCTACAGGCCACCAGTAAAACCGGTGTCGAGCCAATCGCTAACAGTACCGAAGTGTCGGCTGAGCTCAGAGACAAATTTGCCTCAGCGTTAGAAGCTACGGCGCAAAATGTACGTCCAGCTCCAGTGCGCAGCCATAACGCGCCGGCAGTGGATATCGCCAGCCTGGAGCGGCCATTACAGCTGCAGATCCCGCCGCTTAAATTTGAGGCGCATGTCTATGCCACCAGCACTAACCAGCGTTGGGTCAAGGTGAATGGCAAGACGCTGCAGGAAGGCCAGTGGGTAACGGCCGACATTCGTATTAAAGAAATTACGCCGCAGTTCGTGCTGCTGCAGCTGGGCAATCAGTTGTTTAGCATGGCCGCGTTAAGCGAATGGCAGGGTGTTTGAGGCTGGCAGCCGAATACAGTGATTGCACTGCTAAGACTAGATATAGTTGTGCACGTCCAGACCATATTTTTTTAACTCCACACAGCTGTCTATCTGTTCTTCCTGCTGGCGGGCTAAATCCAGTACCTTAGGCGGAATATGGTGTTGATGCACACTGTGATAAAACACTTTTACTTTCGGTAGTAACGGCTTTTTGGCGTTATTTTCCAGTACCAGCGCCAGTTTGCCGCTACTGAGTTTTACCACTGAGCCCGGCGGGTAAATACCAATACATTTAATAAACTGCTGTAACAGTTCCGCGTCCAGCTTATGCGGTGTACGCTCCAGTAACATGCGCGACGCTGCCAGCGGTCCCAATTTGCTGGTTTGCGGTGAGGTAAGCTTTTCGTAGCTGTTAACAATAGCCAGCATGCGGCTGGCTTTTTCGATTTGGCCGGCGCTGATTTTCGGTGAGCCGCTGCCATCTAAGTGGGCGCAGTGCTGGCTGATCCACAATGACACTTCACCGGCGAGATTGGCGGTTTTTTGCAGCGCATTTAGACTGGCCGGTATCGCTTTGTGATCTTCGGCTTGCAGCAAATCGGGGTTTATCGCTTTGCCAATATCATGTAGCAGTGCGGCGGTAATCAGGGCCTGCACCTTGTGTGGCGGTAAATTCAGATAACGGGCAAAAGCCGCCATATACACAGCACAATTAATACTGTGCTGCAGCAGGCTGTCACTTTGCTCGGCAATACGACTTAAGCACAACAGCACGTCCTGATTGCGGCTAATCGACTCGGCTAAACCGGCGCTGACCTCATAAACCAGGGTAAGGTCAATTTGCTGTTGCTGGCGCACGGCGTCGAGCAGCTGGCGCTGAACCTTTTGTGTATTTAGCAGGGCACGTTCGGCTTTGGGCCACTCATCGCTAAATACACTGCGCGCTGGGGCTTCATCGCTGCGGGTGGTTTGGCTGGCGCTATCAGTAAGGTTTTCAACAGGCTCTGGTTTCAGGGTTTTAGCCGGATCAATCAGTACAACCTGCACGCCCTTGCGGCGCAGCACATCGACGGCCTGGGTAGTGCGCACCCAACCGGCATGTTTAACGATCACTTCGCCGCTTTGTTGTAGTACCTGCACCACGTAGCTTCCCGGCTGCAGATCAGCGATGCGGACTTCCTGATACGGCATCTATAACACCTTTGCCAAACGCTCTGTTAGCGGCTCAGTATACCTGAAGCACCTTAACTATAAATTAACAAAAAGATGATTTGTCGCTGCGCTGCGACAATCTGAATTAAAACATAGCATAAAGCCCGTAAAAACGGGCTTTATCGTAAAGGTGGCGGAGAAATATTAACCGACGTTGTCTGCCATCGTCATCAGTGACGCATTGCCGCCGGCGGCAGTGGTGTTGATGGTAATGGTTTTTTCCGTTACCAGACGGTGCAGTAACTGCGGGCCGGCTGGCGCGGTAATCAGTGGCAGTATGGCACCCGGCCGCGCAGCAACAAGCTCGGCGCACAGCGGTTTTACTGCACTGCTGACTTCTACCATGGCACCGGCCAGGTCGGGATGCGCCAGCAGGGTTGTCAGGCAGTCCAGCCGCACTACAGCCAGCAAATGCTGTGGCATACCGGCTTGCTGCAGGGCTTTAATGCAGGCTTCGGCTTCGGCAAAATCCTGCTCTTCTACCGCAGTGATCACGGCATTACCGGCCGCCAGCGCAGTAATAATCGCCACCAGCCAGTAGCTAAAGCTGCTGCTGTCGTCACGTACCAGTGCCAGCACGCCGCGCGGGTCAAGCACTAGCGTGTTGCTTTCACCAGTGGGGCCGGGCAGGCTCACTGGGCGTTGCAGTTCACGTTCGACCCGCTGCAGTTTTTGCTGCGCCAGCGTCAGCACTTGTTCTAAATCAGGCTCTTGCTTATTAACCACAGTGTTTGCGGCCAGCGAGGCTAAGAACTGCCGCAGTACCGAGGTGCGCTGGTTAATGGGCAGCATGGCCCAGGCCTGTTGGGCGCTGGCGGCTACTGGCATAGCGTAAGCGACAGCGTTACTGGTGGTCTCACTAAGCAGACTGTGGCGTTTTTGCTCGCTAAGCGCTGCGCAGCTGGCATCCAGATTATCTTTCACCAGCCGGGTTAAATACAGCGGACCGCCGGCTTTAGGGCCGGTGCCGGATAAACCGCGGCCGCCAAACGGCTGCACGCCGACCACAGCGCCAATCATATTGCGGTTAACGTAAATATTGCCGGCTTTAATGTCGCGGGCAATACGACGGGTAAACTGCTCAATACGGCTGTGTACGCCCATGGTTAAGCCATAACCGGTGGCATTAATCTGGTTGATAATGCTATCGAGCTCATCGGCTTTAAAGCGGATAATGTGCACTACAGGGCCGAATACCTCACGCTCCAGCACGGTTAAATCGCTGATTTCATATAAACGTGGAGCAAAGAAGTAGTGTTTGCCTTCCTGCGGGATGGCGCACTCATAATGCAAGGTGGCTTTATCGGCCAGATACTGCACATGGGCGCTTAAGCGCTCGTGGGCTTTGGCGTCGATGACCGGGCCTAAGTCGGTACTAAGCCACTGCGGGTCGCCGACATGCAGCTGCGCCATGGCGCCTTTTAACATGGTGATAATTTTATCGGCCACATCGTCCTGTAAAAACAGTACCCGCAGGGCTGAGCAGCGCTGGCCGGCACTTTGGAAACCGGATGAGATCACATCGTCAACCACCTGCTCTGGCAGGGCGGTAGAGTCAACGATCATGCAGTTTTGGCCACCGGTTTCTGCAATCAAAGGTACCGGCTCGCCGCCGCGCTCGGCCAGTTTACGCGCAATCCAGCAACCGGTTTCGGTAGAGCCGGTAAACATGACGCCCTGAATGCGGCTGTCTGGCACGATGTGCTCGCCCATCTGACGGCCTGGGGCAATCACCAGCTGCACCACATGCTCGGGCATGCCGCAGTCGCGCATAATCTCTACAGTGCGAATGGCAATTAAACTGGTTTGCTCGGCCGGTTTGGCGACCACGGTGTTACCGGTAACAATAGCGGCTGCCACCTGGCCTAAGAAAATGGCCAGTGGGAAGTTCCACGGGCTGATACATAAAAACACCCCACGCGCCTGCTGCGGCTTGGCAAACAGCTCTTCAGCGCGGGCGGCATAGTAGCGGCAAAAATCGATGGCTTCGCGTACTTCAGCCACGCTGTCGCCTAAGGTTTTACCGGCTTCTTTGACGCACAGCGCCAACAGTTCATTGCGGTGTACTTCTAAGGCATCGCCAATACGGCGCAGCAGCTCGGCGCGCTCTTTTACGTCGGTCTGAGACCAGCTGGCAAAGGCCGTTTCGGCATTGGCCAAAATCTGCTGCATTTGCTTTTCGTCGGCGTAGTGCAGGTAACCTATCACTTCATCCAGATTCGCCGGGTTGGTTACCGGCACCGCATCGTGTTGCACTGGCAGCTGTTTAATGCTGTCAAACCATAGCGACACCACTTTTTTAACCTGCTCTAACTGGTCAATGTCGGTCAGATCCAGGCCATTAGAATTGAGCCGCTCGCTACCATATAAATTAGCCGGCAATGGAATTTGCCGGTTGCGCACGCTTTGCCAGCCGCGAACCGTTTCAACCGGATCCGTCAGCAGTGACTCCACCGGTATGGTTTCATCGACGATGTTGTTTACAAAGGAGCTATTGGCACCGTTTTCCAGCAGACGGCGCACTAAATAGGCCAGCAAGTCAGAATGCTCGCCCACCGGCGCATAAATGCGGCAGGGGATCTTATCTTTAATAACGATTTCGTCGTACAGCGCATCGCCCATGCCATGCAGGCGCTGGAACTCAAAACCGCTGTAATCGGTGGTCATTTCCATAATGGTGGCAACAGTGTACGCATTATGGGTGGCAAATTGCGGGTAAATGCTGTCGCGGTAGCTGAGCATTTTCTTGGCACAGGCCTGATACGACACATCGGTTGACGGCTTGCGGCTAAATACCGGGAAGTCGCTAAAACCCTCTAACTGGCTTAGTTTAATTTCGGTATCCCAATAGGCGCCTTTTACCAGCCGTACCATCATTTTACGGCCCACTTTCAGCGTTAATTCGCGTAGCCACTCAATCACATGGATGCCCCGCTTTTGGTACGCTTGCACCGCCAGGCCAAAGCCTTCCCAGCCATCCAGCGCCGGATCGCTAAACACTGCTTCAATAATATCCAGTGACAAATCCAGCCGGTCGGCTTCTTCGGCATCAATGGTAAAGCCAATATCATAGGCTTTGGCAGCCAGTGCCAGCTGTTTTACCCGCGGCACCAGCTCGTTTATTACGCGGTCGCGGTGGCTGAATTCATAGCGCGGGTGAATGGCCGACAGCTTGACGGAAATGCCCGGACTGTTAAACGGGCCGCGGCCTTTGGCAGCTTTACCAATGGTGTCGATGGCGCGCATGTAGCTGTCAAAATAGCGATCGGCATCGGCCATGGTGCGGGCACCTTCACCCAGCATGTCGTAGGAATAACGAAAGCCTTTAGCTTCCATTTCGGTTGCACGCTCAAGCGCGGCATCAATAGTGGTGCCCATCACGAACTGCGCGCCCATAATTTGCATCGCATAACGCACTGCCTGACGGATCACGGGCTCGCCTAAACGGCCGCAAGTGCGTTTTAACAGGCCAAATTGTTGTTTCTTTTGCTCGTCTGAGTAGTTCACCAGCTTGCCGGTTAACAGCAGACCCCAGGCTGAGGCGTTAACAAACAGCGAACTGCTGTTGCCCAAGTGTGCGCTCCAGTCACCTTGTGACAGTTTGTCGCGAATAAGGCGGTCGGCCGTGGTTTTATCCGGCACCCGCAGCAGGGCCTCTGCCAGGCACATCAGCACCAGGCCTTCTTCGGTCGACAAAGAAAATTCATTTAATAAGGCATCAACGCCGCCTTTGCCCACCTGGGCCTGGCGAATAGTCAGCACTAACTGGCGGGCGCGCTCCCAGGCCCGGCTGCGGGCATTAACGCCAATATCGGCCAGTGGCAACAGGTAACTTAATACCTTGTCTTCATCAGCACGGTAGAAATCTCGGATAGTTTGACGCAGCGGTTGGGTGGCAACCAGGGAACCGTTATACAACATTGCAGTTAGCTTCCTGACAAGAATAAGAATGCGGCATTTTAGTAAAATGTCCGCAGCATAGGGTGGTTATTTTTGCGTTTTAACCCTATATAATTCTGTATGAATTCAGTAAAACCAGAAAAATTACTGCCATGAATACACCTGCAAAAAGTAAAGGCTTAGACCGGATTGACCTCAGTATTCTCGACACCCTGCAGCGCGACGGCCGCATTGCTAATGTTGATTTGGCAAAAAAGGTCAATTTAAGTGCCAGCCCCTGCATTGACCGGGTCAAACGATTGGAAAAAGAAGGCTACATCGACGGCTTCGGGGCGCGCTTAAACGCCGCCAAGCTAGGCTTTGGTACAGCGGCCTTTATTCAGGTGACGCTAGACAGAACCACCAGTGAAGTGTTTGATAAATTCCGCGATGCCGTGGTGCAAATTCCACAGGTGGCAGAGTGTCATATGGTCGCTGGTGGTTTTGACTACTTGTTAAAGTTGCGCCTGCCTAATATGGATGCTTATCGCAGTATACTGGCACTGATTGTCGATTTGCCTGGTGTGGCGCAAACCCATACTTATGTGGTGATTGAACAGGTGAAAAATGATGCAGGCTTGCCGATTAAGCCAACAGAGAGCCCGCCTACAACGGGCTAAGGTTGCCTGGTTACATCCAGCGTTCGCTGTTGCGGCGTTTAGGGATGAGCAGTGGTAACACTAAACCAAAGATTAAACCCGCCAACAAAATCAGCGAGCCCAGCACCATGGGCTTTTCCCAAATCGAGCTTTGTGTGTTTTCCAGCTGTACTTTTAACTGCTCGTAAGCGCGGTTGGCTTGCTGCAATTGCTCCAAAGCGGTTTCACGCTCAGTTACTGCCTGAGTCAACTGACTATTTAACTCGTCACGTTGTTGCTCTAACGCCAGCACGGTTTCATTATGTTTGGCATATTGCGCTTTTAGATCGGCCAGCTGTGCCACCAAGCCGGGAGTAAAGGTGACATACTCTTTTGGCAGCCAACCGGTTTTATCGGCGTCATATTGAATGTGGGCATAGCCGGTTTCAGCGTCTTCGCCCAAATAAGTAATACTTTGTCCAGCGTTGACGGTGCCGATAATACGGTACTGGTTACTGGGGCCAGAGTGCAGGTAAACAAACAGGGCATCACTGACGAAAGCGGGTTTGGCTTCAGCTTGCGCGTAAACGGCACCGCTGAGTGTTAGCCAGTAAGCGGAAAATAATACCAGCAGGGTGCTTTTAATTAATCTGAACATAGGTATCCTGAGCTTATTTTTATAAAACAGCTTTGCTGCCAACACCTTGGATGATAGGGAGTTGCGCCGCAATTGACAAGGTTTAAAACGGTAATGGCTGTTATTGCCAGCACCAACGTCACAGAGTAGCAGATGAGTAATGAACTTGAGCTGAAGTTTGCCTTGCCGGCAACGTATTTACCGCAATTAATTTCGCTGTTGCCGCAACTGGCGCAGGTGCAACACCAGGCTGAGCATGCGTTACTGAATGCCTATTTCGATACCGCCGATAATTGGTTTCGCCGCCATGATATGGGGCTGCGCAGCCGGTTGAAAAACGGCCGTTATGAGCAAACCATCAAGCTATCCGGCCAGCAGCATGGCGCCTTGCAAATGCGGCCGGAATACAATATGCCCTGTGCATCTGTACTGCCGGTACTGGCAGACTTTCCGCCACATATCTGGCCGGCAAATACTGACATTCAAGCGTTGCAAAGTAAGCTTACCGAACTGTTTCGCACCGATTTTATCCGCCATAGCTGGCAGCTTAACACCCGTGATGGCAGCAGGGTCGAGCTGGCTTACGATACCGGTTGTATTGAGGCGTCATGCAAGCAGCAACCGATTGCAGAATTAGAGTTAGAGCTGCTAAGTGGCAATGGTGAGACCTTATTTAGCCTGGCCCGACAGTTACTCAGTAGCCTGCCACTACAGGCCGGCTGGTTAAGTAAAGCGGCGCGCGGTTATTTGCTGCGTGCCGACCGGTCATTGGCGTTACCTGCAGCGCCAGTTGCTGAAGACAGCTTGAATTTACAGCAGCAGCTGACCAGACAGCTGAGTGCTCTGCAGCAAGCGGAAGCCTGTTACCCACAGCAGGGCACACTGGCCTTGCCGGTCGCGGCGCAGTATCTGCAACAGCTGGCCGACACGCTGGACCAGATAGCGCTTGATACCCAGGCGGCACAGGCGCAGCAGTGGGCACAGCACTGTGCCGAAGGCGAGCCAGTCTTTGCCTCTACTGCTTATCAGCTGTGGCTACTTGACGTATCACACTACCTGTATCAGCAAAGTGGTGACGGAGGCCAAGATGGCAACGGCTGACATGATAAAGGACGGCGCTTTAGCGCAGGTGTTAACGCAGCAGCTTAGCCAGCTTGATACCGGGCAGTTAACCGAAGCGCAACAGGCGCAGCTTGGTCAGTTGCTGGCCGCCAGTAGCTTTATTGGCCGTACGCTGGTGCAGCAGCCTGCGCTGCTTCAGGTGTTTGGCGACGCCAACCAACTAAAGCAAATGGAGCATTACGCCAGCGCAGCCTTAGCCGGCTGCGAGCAGTTGGACGAGGCGGCATTGTTTCGCCTGCTGCGACAGGTACGCAATGCCAGGCTTGGCAGCATTTTAGCCGCCGATGTGCTTCAGCTGCAGAGCATAGAGCAAAGCCTGCTGGCGGTATCTGCGCTTGCTGATCAGTTGATTAATGCGGCCTATCGTTGGGCTTATCAGCAGTTAACGGCGCAGTGGGGCACGCCGCTGGACGAACGTGGTCAGCCGATGCCACTGCTTATTCTGGGCATGGGTAAATTGGGCGGCGCTGAGCTGAATTTTTCCTCCGACATTGACCTGATCTTTACCTACCCGGCTAATGGCGAAACCCAAGGCGGGCGGCGCAGCTGCGAACATCAGCCGTTTTTTACTAAGCTTGGGCAAAAGCTGATTGCGGCTTTGCATCAGGTAACGGCCGATGGCTTTGTCTATCGGGTTGATATGCGCCTGCGACCTTTTGGCGACAGTGGGCCATTGGTGCTCAGTTTTGCGGCGATGGAAGACTATTACCAGGAGCAGGGCCGCGAGTGGGAACGTTATGCCATGCTAAAAGCCCGGGTATTAAACTCCGATGGCTATCACAGCCGGGAGCTGCAGCAACTGTTAAAGCCATTTATTTACCGCCGTTATATTGATTTTTCTGCTATCGAGTCGCTACGACGCATGAAGCAGCAAATTGAGCAGGAGAACCGCCGCTTAAACCGGCGTGACAATATTAAGCTCGGGGTTGGCGGCATCCGTGAAGTGGAATTTATCGTGCAAACCCTGCAGCTTATTCGCGGCGGGCGTATTCCGGCACTGCAGCAGCCGTCGTTGTTGAAAGCCCTTCAGGTACTTTGCAATGAACAGATATTAACCTCAGAGCAGGCCGATGCGCTGCGCGAAGATTACCTGCTGCTGCGCCGTGTTGAGCAATTTTTGCAGGGTATTGATGATCAACAAACCCAAACCTTGCCGCAACAAGCCCTGGCGCGCAGCCAGTTGTTGGCCGCCTTGGGGCAAACCGACTGGCAAGTGCTACAGCAACAGCTCGATACTGCCATGGCGCGGGTGCATCAGCAGTTTAAGCAGGTTATCGATAACGGCGATGAGGCCGAGGCTCAGGACAACAGCTTAGGTCGGCTGATTTGGGACAGCGAGCAAAGCCCGACTGAGCTGGCCAGCCAGCTGGAATGGTTAGCAGAAGAGGAAGCGCAAGCACTGATTAGTGCGCTGCAGCAATTTAAACAGGACTGCCAAAGGCGCAGTGTCGGGCCGCGTGGCCGCGATTATCTGGCCAAACTGGTGCCACAACTCTTGTATTTACTGCAACAACAACAGGCCGGAGCGGCGGTGCTAAACCGCGTGCTGGGCGTGTTCCGGCAAATTGTCACCCGCACAGCTTATCTGGAACTGTTATTTGAAAATAATGCCGCGCTAAAACAGCTGGTGTTGCTGTGTAGCCAGAGTGGCTGGCTGGCCGAGCAGTTGGCGCGCTATCCGATGCTGCTGGATGAGCTGATTGATCCGGCTCAGTTATATCAGGTTGCCACCGTCGCCGATTATCGCGACCGGCTGCGCCAACATATGCTGCGGGTGCCTGATGATGATTTAGAGCTGCTAATGGAAACCCTGCGCCAGTTTAAACAGGCGCAGCAACTGCGCATCGCCGCTGCCGACATCAGTGGAGCACTGCCGCTAATGAAAGTGAGCGACCATCTGACCTGGCTGGCCGAAGTGATCATGGCGCAGGTTGTCGAGCTGGCGTGGCAGCAAATGGTGCAGCGTTACGGTATACCTGCCAATGCCAGTGAGCAGGACAAAGGCCTGGCAGTAATTGCTTATGGCAAGCTGGGCGGTTGGGAGCTGGGTTATGGCTCAGATCTCGATTTAGTCTTTGTGCACAATTGTGACAGTCAGGCACCGACGGACGGCGAGCGGTCGATAGATTCCAAACAGTTTTATTTAAAGCTGGTGCAGCGGGTATTGCATCTGTGTACTACCCGCACCAACAGCGGTGTACTGTACGAGGTTGACACCCGGCTCAGGCCGTCGGGCAATTCAGGTTTGCTGGCAGTGAATATCGATACTTACCAGCAGTACTTGCTGCAAGAGGCCTGGACCTGGGAGCATCAGGCACTGGTGCGGGCGCGCGCCATTTATGGCACCGACGCTATGCAACAGCGTTTTTTACATATCCGTCAGCAGATCCTCAGCTCGCCGCGCGAATTAGCCAAACTGGCTACTGATGTGGTGCAGATGCGGCAGAAACTGCGGCAGCATCATGGTGTGGAGACGGAAGACCCCAAGCACAGCAGTGGCGGCATTGTTGATCTGGAGTTTATCAGCCAGTTTTTAGTGCTGGCCTATGCACATCAGCATGCCGCTTTGTATCGTTACAGCGATAATATCCGCATTTTAGATGCCGCCGCCGAGTGCGGTTTGCTCAGCAGCGCACAAGTACAGCAACTACAGCAGGCTTATCAGTTGCTGCGCGGTTACGGCCACCGACAAACCCTGGCACCGGCTACCTTACCGGCCGATGACAGTTTACAGATTGCGAAAGCACAGGTGGCGCAGGTGTGGCAACAGTTGTTTGGCGGAGCCGTCGGCTAGTCTTTTTTCGGCGGCGTGGCGGCACTGATGCAGTGCTCTGACAGATATGGATTGCTTTTGTCTGTGATCACCGCGGCCCGTTCCCCCGGGCAAAAGAACGCCTGTACCGGGGACGAAAAATCCGGTGCAATAGCAACAGACACTTTATGTATGGTGGCAATTAACGAGTCATCAATCTGAAAATACTGCTTTACCACGTAGTCACGCGGTAAGGTCCAGAACAGCTCCAGACCTTCGGCGCGGGCGAACTCGGTCAGTTCTGTTTTAAGCGTATCACCCTCACGAAAACGCCGGTCGGTCACAGAGCCGCGCCAGTTGATGTCGGCCGGCACCACTACAGCGCTGCGCTGCTGCAGCTGTGTGCTTAACTTGTCGCTGGTATCGGGCAGGGTAAGTTTGAATTGCGACAGTTCACGGGCACCATCGGCTAATGAGCCACGAATTTTACTGTAAAACTCGCTAAAGCCCTCAGCCGCCACATTGGTGGAGTCTTTACGGATCAAAAAATCCGGCTTGGTCAAAAGCAGGTACGCCAGGCCGCCTAAAATAAGCAGCAAGCTGATATTACGGATCCAGAACCACATTTTTACTGTCCTTTATAAAGTGACGGCGCGTTAGCATCGGGCCGGGTTTTAAAGCGCCGGTGCAACCACATATATTGCTCCGGATGTTGCAGTACCGCTTGCTCTACCCACTGGTTCACCCGGGTAACGTCGGCTTTGTCATTCCCGCTGGGGAAACCCTCTAACGCGGGTAATACAGTAATTTTGTAGCCTTGGCTGCCCGATAGCCGGCTGGTGATTACCGGGATAACCACGCAGTTGGCCGCTTTGGCAAATAATAGCGTACCGGTAGTGGTGGCCGCATCTGGCACGGCAAAAAATGGCACAAATTCGGCGCGATTGCGGCCATAGTCCTGATCCGGTAAGTAAAAACACACTTCCTGCTGGTTAAGTGCTTCAATCAGCCCCTTAACATCGCGTTTGCCAATCATATATTTATTGGCGCGGTTGCGGCCATGGTACTGCAGATAGTCCATCAGCGGGTTGTTGTGGGGCCGATAAAACCCGACGCTGGGGTGAGTAAGACCAAACACGCGGCAAGCGCCTTCCAGGTGTAAAAAATGCGCCGCTAGTAGCAGTACGCCTTTACCTTCGGCTAAAGCGGTTTCAATGTGTTCATAGCCGCTAAAATGCGCCAGTTTTTTTATCCGCCAGTTTGGCCACCACCAGCCAATGACGGTGTCAAACAGGGCTTTGCCGGTCTCACTGAAATTGCGTTCTACCAGGGCTTGTTGCTCGGCGGCGGGCATGTCGGGGAAACACAACTGGATATTGCGCAGGGCCACCTTGCGGCGCGATTTAAGCATTTTACCTAACAGGCGGCCAAAGCCATTGCCCAGTGCCATTAATACCGGGTAAGGCAACCAACTGATTATCCACAGCAGCGCTGCGCCAAACCAAAGTAACCAGTATTGTGGCAATAAAAAACGCCAGCTGAACTGCGGAGCCTGAACCACGCGATATCCTCAGTGAAAAAATGATGCGCTATTGTAGCGAAAATTGACCGGGGGGATAGTGAAAACTGGTAAGAGGTTCACCGCCGCTGCGGTGAACCTGCAAGGAGAGCTTAGCTGGACAGAGCCTGATTAATAGCCTGTAAATCTTGTTCCGACAAGTTACCTGCTGCCTGTTTCAATGTCAGAATGGCAATAATGTAGTTGTAGCGTGCGCCGGATAAGTTGCGGCGGGCTTCAAACAGGTTACGGGTACTTTGCAGTACGTCAACAATGGTACGGGTGCCCACTTCAAAGCCTGCTTCAGTGGCATTTAACGCACTTTCTGCTGACACCACAGCCTGCTCTAAGGCACGGATGGTGGCGATATTGGCGTTGATATCATTAAATGAGCTGCGTACCTGGCGGACTGCTGTGCGATAGCTGAGCTCTAAATCCTGGCTGGCAGCAACATAGTTAGCCCGTGCTACGCTAGTTTGTGCCACAGTAGCACCACCACTGTACAGCGGCACCCGCAGGTTCAAACCGATTTGCTTGCTGTCCAAACGCGGCAGGTTGGTTTTTTGTGTCTGACCTGCAAGAGTGTTTTCAGTGGTGTTGTCAGAGGTGCCATAAGAAGCGTCCAGACTGACGGTTGGGTAGTGGCCAGCAACCGCTTTATCGATGTCGTTTTGGGCAATTTCCAACGCTAACTTATTGGCTTTAAGGCTTAAGTTCAGCTGCTCGGCCAGTTTTACCCATTCATCTGCGGTTGCAGGTGATGGCGTCTGGGTGGAAAACTTATCAGTATTTAAGCTGGCCAGCTCGTCATGGTATTGGCCGGTAATTTCGCGCAGGGCTTCACGGGCAGTTTCCAGGTTGTTCTGTGCAGTGATTTCACGGGCTAGGGCACTGTCAAACTGAGCTTGGGCCTCATGCACGTCTGTAATCGCCGTTAAGCCTACAGCGAAGCGCTGTTTGGTTTGCTCTAACTGGCGCTCTATGGCGCGCTTTTCTGCTTCGGCAAAGCCTAAATCGTCAACCGCTTTTAACACGTTAAAGTAGGTTTGTGATACCCGAACGATCAAGCCTTGAGTTGCCGCATCCAGGTTGGTTTGGCTTTGCATCGCCCGTTTTTCAGCGGTGTTTAAATTCTCCCAGTTGTTCCAGTCAAACAATGACTGTGACAGATTGACTTGTGCACTCCAACCGGTAGTGTCATTGTCGATGATGGCCAAGCCAGACTCTAACAACTGCGCGCGTTCGGCCATCGATTTACTGTATCCGGCCGTTAAATTTACCTGGGGCAATAAGCTGGCTTTGGACACATCAATGCCCTGTTTGGCGGCATCACGGGTAGCCATGGCTTTGAGTAACTGCGGATCTTTTTGCGTTGCTAACTGGTAAATGCTTTGCAGGTTGTCAGCGGCCTGAGCGCTGAACATCGCGAAACCGGTGGCTAACAAGGTGCTCAATAAGGTCTTTTTCATTTTTACCTATCCTGGCCGTCTAAAAAGGAAACTGCACGAATAATACTCTGTTACGGTAAACTAGGTAATCTTTAAACCGTAAAGTTACGCGCTAGAGTGTAACAGAATGTGAGTACAGTAATGTCAGAATTCAAGGCTGAGCAGTATCCGTCATTTAGCGCCACGGATGTTGAGATTATCGACAAAAGCACGGTTTTTCAGGGTTTTTTCCGCCTCGACCGCTACACACTGCGCCACCGTTTGTTTAACGGCGGCTGGAGTACGCCGATGCAGCGGGAAATGTTTGAGCGCGGCCATGCGGTAGTCGTGCTGCCTTATAACGTCCAAACCGATGAGTTGGTGCTGATTGAGCAGTTTCGTTTGGGGGCGCTGGCGTCAAGCCCAAGCCCCTGGTTGCTGGAGGCGATTGCCGGCATGATTGAACCGGGAGAGAGTGCACAGCAGGTGGCGCAGCGCGAAGCGCAAGAAGAGGCAGGGTTAACAATTACCGAGCTTTGGCCTATGCTTAGCTACTTATCCAGCCCAGGTGGTACCACCGAGCGTATACAGTTGTTCCTGGGCCGCCTAACCGCGCCGGTAAGTGCTGGGGTGTTCGGTTTGGCCGATGAACACGAAGACATTAAAGTGCATGTAGTAAGCCGAACTGATGCGATGCAGCTGTTGGCTGAGCAAAAGATTGATAATGCCGCCAGTGTGATAGCGCTGCAGTGGCTGGCGCTTAATCTGGACAAAGTAAAACAAGCCTGGGGAGGCTAACGTGTGGTTTAAACGGCAGAAGTATGTGCCAAAGTTGCCGGATTTTCTGGCGCTGTGCGAGCGTAATTATGCGCAGCTTAACCGTTACCTTAGCGCTGAGGTGCGCGAAGGCCAGCGCATGGATATTCAGGTAACAGACCAGCACTGCTACCGGCTCACCATTACTGAGTTGGCCCGCTTTACCACCACCTTGCAGATTGAATTGCTGCAGCAGGGCAGCTTTTTTACCCCGCGCTTTACTGTACGGCTATACCATGATGCCCAGGTGGCCGAAGTGTTAACCTGCCAGCATCTCAGCCGTATTGCTGCCCGTTACGATTACCCGAACAGCCAGATGTTGCTGCCAGATGAAAAACGACAGATTAATTTATTGCTGCGCGATTGGCTAAAACTGTGCAGTGCCTGCGGTTACCGGCGTGACAGTTTGGTGTTTGCTTAATGCAACATCGTTTTGCCAAAAAAGCGCAGTACCGGTTGGCGCAAATTACCGATTGTCATTTACTGGCCAGTAGTGAAGGTTTATATAAGGGCGTGCAGCCTGCCCCTTATCTGGCGGCGATTGTGGCGCACTTAGTACAGCAACAGCCAGATGCTGTGCTGTTAACCGGCGATGTCACCCAGGATCATACGCCAGCGTCTTATCAGCTGCTGGGCCATATTATGGCGCCGCTAAGTTGCCCGGTGTTTTGTCTGCCGGGTAATCATGATGATGTAGAGCAATTAGCATGGCTATGTGAGCAAGCGCCGTTTCGCCCTGAGCGAAGCCTTAATCTGGACGGCTGGCAGCTGTTGCTGCTGAACACCAAAGGCGACACCCCGGCCGGGGTGTTTTTGCCGGCCGAGCAGCACTGGTTGCAGCAGCAATGTCAGCAGACAGACGCTGAGGCTATCTGGTTGTTTTGTCATCATCACCCGGCGCCGCTTAACTGCTTTATCGACAAACATGGCCAGCGGCATCAGGCAGCGCTGTGGCAAAGTATTAACCAGCAGCCGCGTATTCGTGGTATTGGCCATGGCCATGCACATTATGCCTATCATCGGCGGCAGCAACAGGTTGACATTGTCGGCTGCCCGGCCAGTTCAGTGCAGTTTTTACCCACGCCCGACTGGCAAACGGTTGATCAGGGGCCGCAGTGGTGCGACTGGCATTTTAGTGCCAATGGTGAGGTGCGCTGGCAGTTTCAGCGCGTTAATTTAAGCAAAAGTAGTAATAATGACTAAAAAAGTAGTGTATTTACATGGCTTTGCCAGCTCGTCACAATCGGAGAAGGCCCTGTTAACCAGTGCGTTTTTTTTCAGCCATTACCCGCATATCGACTATGCGGCATTGGATTTACCCTACGCGCCGGACGCGGCTTTGGCGCGTATTCGCCAGCATATCGGCCAAGCAACCGACGTCGCGCTTATTGGCAGCTCACTGGGCGGCTTTCTGGCGACTTGTATCGCTGAGCAGCTGGGCTGTCGCGCCTGCCTGATTAACCCTGCCGTGGCACCCCATAAGGTGTTGCATCAGCATTTGGGCTGCTATTATCATCCGGTATTGCAACAGCATTATGAGATTAGCGCTGAACACATGTCGATACTCGAGCAGCTAATGCCAAAAGCGCTGAAACAACCAGAGAATTACCTGCTGCTGTTGCAAAGCGGTGATGAAGTGTTAGATTACCGTCTTGCGCTTGATTACTATCAGGGCGCAAGCATAAAACTGAGTGAGGGTGGCGATCACAGCTATGTCGGCTATGCTGCACAGCTGGAAACTATTGCCAACTTTTGCCAACTCGCGTAAAACGCGCTACATCCAATCAGCCAGTGACCGAAACTATGACTGCACAACAGTACAACGCCGATTCGATTGAAGTGCTGACCGGGCTTGAGCCGGTGCAGCGTCGCCCCGGTATGTATACCGATACCAGCCGGCCAAACCACTTAGGCCAGGAAGTAATAGATAACAGTGTGGATGAAGCGCTGGCTGGCCATGCGGATGCGGTGCAGGTGATTTTGCACGATGACCAGTCGCTGGAAGTCATCGATAACGGCCGCGGTATGCCGGTCGATATTCACCCGGAAGAGGGTGTTACCGGGGTTGAGCTGATATTCTGCCGCTTGCATGCCGGCGGTAAGTTCTCTAATAAAAACTACCAGTTCTCCGGTGGTTTGCACGGTGTCGGTATCTCGGTAGTGAATGCGTTATCCAGCCGGGTTGACGTGACAGTGCGCCGTGACGGCAATGTGTACGAGATGGCGTTTGAACATGGTAATAAGGTCAGTGAGTTAACCATCACCGGCACTGTGGGTAAACGCAACACCGGCACCCGGGTGCGTTTTTGGCCAACAGCATCCTATTTTGACTCGGCAAAGTTCTCGGTCAGCCGTTTATTGCATGTGCTTAAAGCCAAGGCGGTGTTATGCCCGGGCCTGACCGTTAGCTTTGACGATAAGGTCAACCAGCAACAATATCAGTGGTGTTACCAAAACGGCATTAAAGATTATCTGGCTGAGTCGGTAAAAGACTACATCTGCCTGCCCGAGCAGCCGTTTACCGGCAGCTTTAGTGCCAGCACCGAAGCGGTCGAGTGGGCGCTGCTGTGGTTACCCGAGGGCGGCGAGCTGGTGACCGAAAGCTATGTGAACCTCATTCCTACCGCACAGGGCGGCACCCATGTGAATGGGTTACGCCAGGGCTTGCTGGAAGCACTGCGTGAGTTTTGTGAGTTTCGCAACCTGTTGCCGCGCGGTATTAAACTGTCGGCGGAAGATATCTGGGATCGCTGCAGCTATATTTTGTCGCTGAAAATGCAAGATCCGCAATTTGCCGGCCAAACCAAAGAACGCTTATCGTCACGGCAGTCAGCCGCTTTTGTTACCGGGATTGTCAAAGATGCATTTAGCTTGTGGCTAAACGAGCACACTGATATTGCCGAAAGCCTGGCCGATTTTTGTATTAACAACGCGCAAAAACGCTTAAAAGCAGCGAAAAAGGTCGTACGTAAAAAAGTGACCTCAGGCCCGGCGCTGCCGGGTAAGCTTGCCGACTGCTCGGCACAGGATCTAAACCACACCGAGCTGTTTCTGGTAGAGGGGGACTCGGCCGGCGGCAGCGCCAAACAAGCCCGTGACCGTGAATTTCAGGCGGTAATGCCGCTACGCGGTAAAATTCTTAATACCTGGGAAGTCGAGTCGGGGCAAATTCTCGCCTCGCAAGAAGTGCATGATATTTCTGTCGCGATTGGCATGGATCCGGATAGCAGCGATTTATCCAGTTTGCGCTACGGCAAAATTTGTATTCTGGCCGATGCCGACTCTGACGGCTTACACATTGCCACCTTACTGTGCGCGCTGTTTATGCGTCATTTCCGCACCCTGGTTGAGGCGGGCCATGTCTATGTGGCGATGCCGCCGCTGTACCGCATCGATATTGGTAAAGAAGTGTATTATGCGCTGGACGAAGATGAGAAAAACGGCATTCTCGACCGCATAGAAGCGGAGAAAAAGCGCGGTAAAGTGAATGTGCAGCGCTTTAAAGGCTTAGGCGAGATGAACCCGCTGCAATTGCGCGAAACCACCATGGACCCTAACACCCGCCGGCTGGTGCAGCTCACGGTAGACGACGTGGCACAAACGCTGGAAGTGATGGATATGCTGCTGGCGAAAAAGCGTGCCACCGACCGGCGTGACTGGCTGGAACTTAAGGGTGATAAAGCCGCCATTGCGGTCTAGTGACGGATAACAAGGCAAACTGATTGTGAAGCGATTTTATCCACTCCTCTTACTGCTAACGCTATTGGGCATGCTAAGCCTGCCGGTTGCAGCGGCTAACGAGCCTGATTGGCTAACGGAAGTGGCGGCGAAAAAACGCCAGCAACCGGAAGCGATGCTGGCTGTGTTGCAACAGCACCAATCAGAGTTGGCAGGGTTAAGCCCTGTATTACAGGCCAAATGGTATTATTTGCAGGCGGCGTTACTGGACGCCTTGGGGCGTCATCAACAGCAGCAACAGGCGGCCGAGCGTGGCCTGGCGGTACTGGGCGAGCGTGACGCCCTGTTAAAAGTTAAACTGCTGTACGAGCTGGGCTTTGCCCGTGAAATGCAAACCGATTACCCGGCAGCACTGCAGCACTATCTGGCCGGTATGACACTGGCGGAGCAGCTGGAGAACGAAAAATACCTGTTACTGGGCCAAATTAATCATGCTGCCATGTTGTCGTTGCAAAATAACGATCAGCAGGCCTTGGCCTTGTTAAAAGACACCTATCAGCGCGCGCAGCAACTGAACGACGAAGAAGTGCTGGCTGAAGTGACGGCTGAGCTGGGCTTACTGTACACCTCGCTGGGTTATGACGAAGAAGCTGTCAGTCTGCTGCAACAGGCCCTAGCGCAGTATCAGCAGCTGGGCTGGCCGAAAAACCAGATTACCGTGTTGTACAATCTGGCCCGTACCTACAGTTATCTGGACCGCTACGAGCTGGCGCTGCAAACCTACAACCAGATGCTGCAACGAAGCCAGCAGCTACAAGACAATGTTAACTTGTATCATGCTTATTCCGGCCTGGCGATAGCCAGCATGGATGCTGGACAGCATGACGCGGCGCTATCGTATATGGACAAGGCCGAGCAGTATCTGCCGCTGTTACAATCCAGCGCCCATGTTGCCACTCACTACTATGAAAAAGCGCTGATGTACAAGAAGCTACAGCAAGTTTCCTTAGCGCAACAGCAGGTACTGCTGGCGGAGCAAAACCTGAACAAAGAGGGCCTGCGCGAAGATGTTGCCAGCCGCTTGGCTATCTGGCATTTAAAAGCCCAGTTGTTTGCTGAGCAGGGCGAGTTTGAAAAAGCCTATCACCAGCTGTATGACTTTGTCGCAGAGTATCAGGATATGCGTAACCGCGAAAATGAGCTGGCGTTTGAGCAAATCCGCGCCGGTTTTGAACACGAACGACAACAACAGCAAACCCGCTTGCTGCAGCAGGATAACGAAATTAACGCCCTTAAGCTGCAACAGGTCGAGCGAAGCCGGCAAGTGCAATGGTTATGGCTGGCGATATTAGGCTGCAGTACCTTAGTGCTGCTTATTTTACTGCTGTGGCAATTGACACGGCGTAGTGCTAAACAGCAGGCCACCGGCGCATCCGGTAGTAAACAGACAGGATAAGCGATGACTGAAACGGTAATTTCACAAGATGGTATTGAGCAGCTGCCGCTGCGCCGTTTTACCGAAGAGGCGTATTTAAACTATTCGATGTACGTCATTATGGACCGCGCGCTGCCACACATAGGTGACGGTTTAAAACCGGTGCAGCGGCGTATCGTTTACGCCATGTCTGAGCTGGGTTTATCGCACTTAGCCAAATATAAAAAATCGGCGCGTACTGTCGGTGACGTGCTGGGTAAATTTCACCCGCACGGCGATAGTGCCTGTTATGAGGCCATGGTGCTGATGGCGCAGCCGTTTTCTTACCGTTACCCGTTGGTAGACGGCCAGGGAAACTGGGGGGCGCCGGACGATCCGAAATCGTTCGCTGCCATGCGTTATACCGAAGCCAAGTTATCACGCTTCTCTGAAGTGCTGCTGTCAGAGCTGGGTTCCGGCACCACTGACTGGCTGCCGAACTTTGACGGCACCCTGGAAGAGCCTAAAGTATTACCAGCGCGGCTGCCGCATATTTTACTCAACGGTATTACCGGTATTGCCGTAGGTATGGCCACCGATATTCCGCCGCATAATGCGCGTGAAGTCGCCAATGCCTGTGCGGCGCTATTAGATAACCCGCACAGCAGCGTCAGCGACCTGATGCAGTACATCAAGGGGCCAGATTACCCAACTGATGCGGAGATCATCAGCCCAGCCGCGGATTTAGCCGCCATTTACGAAACCGGCCGTGGCAGCGTAAAAATGCGTGCCGTATATCAGTTGGAAGATGGCGACATTATTATTACTGCGCTGCCACACCAAACCTCGGGCGCGAAAGTGCTGGAGCAAATTGCCGGCCAGATGCAGGCGAAGAAGTTGCCAATGGTCAGTGATTTACGCGATGAGTCGGATCATGAAAACCCCACCCGTATCGTGATCGTGCCGCGCTCTAACCGCATTGACGTCGAGCAGTTAATGCAGCATCTGTTCGCCACCACCGATCTGGAAAAAAGCTACCGGGTGAATATCAATGTGCTGGGGCTGGACCAGCGGCCTCGGGTGAAAAACCTGACCGACATTTTAACCGAGTGGCTCAGCTTTCGCCGCGACACCGTGCGCCGCCGCTTGCAGTACCGCTTAGATAAAGTACTCGATCGCATTCACGTGTTGGAAGGCTTGTTAATCGCCTTCTTAAACATTGACGATGTGATTCGGATTATCCGCACCTTTGATGAGCCCAAACCCGAGCTGGTGGCGTTTTTTGGCATTACCGAGCGCCAGGCTGAAGCCATCTTAGAGCTGAAGCTGCGCCACTTAGCCAAGCTGGAAGAAATGAAAATTCGCGCCGAGCAGGACGAGCTGGCCAAAGAGCGCGACAAATTGCAGGCTATTTTGGGTTCAGAGAAAAAGCTCACCAAGCTTATCCGTGATGAACTTCTGGCCGATGCCGAGAAATACGGTGATGAGCGCAGAAGCCCTATCGTGCAGCGTGAAGAAGCCAAAGCCTTAACTGAAAAAGAATTGTTGCCAAGCGAGCCGGTAACGGTAGTGCTGTCGGAAAAAGGCTGGGTACGCTGCGCCAAAGGCCACGATATAGATGGCAATGCGTTAAGCTATAAAGCCGGCGATGCCTTTAAAGCCCTGGCCAGTGGTCGCTCGAACCAGCAGGCGGTGTTTATTGACTCGTCGGGTCGCAGCTTTGCCACCGAAGCGCACGAGCTGCCCTCGGCCCGTGGCCAGGGCGAGCCGTTAAGTGGCCGCTTTGCCGTAGTTGCCGGCGAAAGTTTTGAACATGTGCTGTTGGGCGACGAAAAACAGGCGCTATTACTGGCCAGCGACGCCGGTTATGGCTTTGTCGCCGAATACGCTGATTTACTCAGCCGCAACAAGGCGGGTAAAGCGGTATTAAGCTTGCCGGTGGGCGCTAAAGTGTTGCCGCCGCTGGTGATTAAACAGCCGGAGACAGATTTGCTGCTGTGTATCTCTAACGAAGGCCGTATGCTGGTGTTCCCGGTCGCCGAGCTACCCAAACTGAGCAAAGGCAAAGGCAATAAGCTGATGTCGATCCCCTCGGCCCGTGCTGCCAGTCGTGAGGAATATGTCTGTCAGTTGGCGGTGGTGCCGGCAGGTGGCAGCGTTACGCTGGTGGCAGGTAAGCGTAAGCTGGGGCTTAAAGCCGACGATTTAGCGCATTATCAGGGCGAGCGCGGCCGGCGCGGCAATAAATTACCGCGCGGCCTGCAGCGTATCGACCAGGTGCTGGTGAATCAGACCGCTGAGCCGGACAGTGATCAAACCAGCCTGAGCGAGTAAAGCCGTTATACTGGGCGCCTTTTTTCAGGCGCCTTTTTATTGGCCGGTAATAACAGTACCGGCAACTGGAGACAACAGTGGTAGCGGTGGTTCGTATTTTGGTGTTGGTGTTGTTTTTTCTGCTCAGCACCCTGGCAGGTTTGATTATTTGTTTGTTCAGACCCTTTCATGCCAACAATGTGTATATTTTTTCGCACTGGTACGGCTTTATGAGCCGGGTATTTGGCATTAAGGTGGAAGTACGGCCCTATCAGGGGGCGCCTATTGGTAAACCCTGTGTGTTTATTGCAAACCACCAGAATAATCTGGATCTGTTTACCATCAGCAATGCGGTAGAGCCCGGTACCGTGACCATTGGTAAGAAAAGCCTGAAGTTTATTCCGTTTTTTGGCCAACTGTATTGGTTAAGCGGCAATATCCTGATTGACCGTAACAACAAATCTAAAGCACTGAATACCATGCTGGCCGCGGCTGAGCGCATCCGGGCAAAACGCTTGTCAGTGTGGATGTTCCCCGAAGGCACCCGCAGCTATGGCCGCGGCCTGCTGCCGTTTAAAATGGGCGCCTTTCATATAGCGCTGGAAGCCGGCGTGCCGGTGGTGCCGGTGTGTATGAGCAGCACCCATGGCCAGTTTAAACTAAACCGCTGGAATAACGGCAAAGTAATAGTGCAGGTAATGGCGCCAGTAGAACTGCCCAAAGAGCAGCTGAACATCCGCGACTTCGCACAAAATATGCACCAGCAGATGCAGGCGCAGATAGCATTGCTTGATAGCGAACTGGGCAACGACTACACTGCCAGCACAAAAGCAGCTAAAGAGTAATTTTATGGAAAACTGGCAGGAATTCACCGAAGACACCATCGCCGCCTTGTTAGAAGATGGTAGCGATCCGGATGCGCTTTACACCATTGAGCACCATTTCTATGACCGCGACTTCGCCAAGCTGGAAAAGCTGGCGGTAGAGCTGTTTAAACTGGGCTATGAAGTCACTGACGCCGAAGAAGTCGAGTTTGAAGATGGCGGTAATGCCTGGGTGTTCGATGCCATTCGCGAGCAGTCACTGGATGCTGACAGCATCGTTGCCGATGCCATTAAACTCGAAGAGCTGGCGAAAAAGCACAAGGTAGAATACGACGGATGGGGCACCTATTTTGAAGGTGACGACGATGTCGATTACGACGACGATGAAGAATAAAACACACTGGTAAAGAAAACCGCCGTTTGGCGGTTTTCTTTTGGCTGTTAAGTGGAGCGAGAGCGCTGTGACGACTATAGTTAGCGGCGATAGCTGACTTACAGGAGACCTTGTTATGTTTAACCCAAATCCGGTGGGGTGGTTTGAAATCGCCGTAACCGACTTATCACGTGCCAGGCACTTTTATCATCAGGTGTTGGGCGTAGAGTTTCATTTAATGGAGATGCCGGGTTGCAGTATGGCCTGCTTTCCGTTTGACCATGACAAAGCCGGCAGCAGCGGCGCCCTGGTGCAGGGCGAGGGCTACGAGCCAAGCCAGAGCGGTACGCTGATTTACTTTGAGGTAGAGAGTATCGACAACGCCCTGGAGCGCATTAGCCATGCAGGTGGCAAGGTGTTGCAGAGTAAAATGTCGATTGGCGAGCATGGTTTTATTGCCATATTCACCGACAGCGAGGGCAACAAAGTTGCCTTGCATAGTCGCTGATATAGTTGCTAAAAGCAGTCGCTGACGTTGCTAAGCTAACTTTGCGTGACGGCCTGGCCGTCGCGCAGCCGCTCGGCGCCACGGGTCACCACTTTTTCACCGGCGTTTAAGCCTTCATCTACCGTAACCCAGTCGCCATTACCGTCACTGACTTTTACCGCTTTACGCTGCGCCAGATTGTTGTCATCCACTGTAACGACATAGGTGCCGTCGCTGCGCAGCAGCAGGGCATCGCGTGGCACGGTAACAGCGGCTTTGGCATCGCGGGTGGCCACTTTTACACTCACCAGCTCGCCAGCCAGCCAGTCTTTCGACGCAGTACCCAGTTTAAGCCGTAGCTCGGCGCGTTGGCTTTGACCGTCAGCTGCCGGAATAACCGCGCTTACCGCAGCGCTGCCCTGTTGCTGCGCACTGTGAATACTCAGGGTGTCGCCCGGCTGTACAAAGCGCACGTACTGCAGCGGCACATAGGCGCGCACTTCCAGCTGATAAACATCTTGCAGCCGCAGCAGCGGCGTGCTGCGGCTGACATCGCCCCCGGCTTCACGCAGCCGCGCGGCCACGACACCGGCGAAGGGGGCGGTCACTTCAGTGCGGCTAAGCTGATCGGACAGCTGCGCCATACGGGCACTGATAATGTCGGCATCGGCCTGGGCTAACTGATAATCTGACAGGGCTTTATCCAGCTGTAAGCGGGAAATGCTCTGACTTTGTTGCAGCTCTTGCAGGCGCTGATGCTCGCGCTGTAAATAGTTGGCCAGTAACTGGGCACGTTGCAACTGGGCATTTAGCTCTGCCTGTTGTAGCTGCAACGGCAGCGGGTCAAGCCTGGCCACCGGATCGCCGGCGTTAACCCGGCTGCCGGCCTCAGCTACCCAGATTAAACGACCATCGATACCGGCGGTAAGCTCAGTGTTGTTTACACTGTACACAGTACCGGCCACTTCAGTGGTAGGCACCTCATAGGATAAGCGGCTTTCGCCCAGTTGCACCGACGTCGCCGGCGCAGTTTGCGCAGCAGCCATACCGGCATAGCACAGGGTAAGCAGTAGTAACGTATTACGCATGGGCAGATCCTTTAGCCGCTGCGGCGGCAAACGGGGTAGTTAACGCAGCCGGGCGCTGAAGCTGCAGCACCGCCGGCAGTAAAATCAGGGTAAACAGGGCACTGACTGTCATGCCGCCAACAATCACCGTCGCCAGGCCGCGGTATATCTCGGCACCAACGCCTGGGATCAGCATTAATGGCAGCATGCCAAACAGGCTGGTCAGGGTGCTCATGTATACCGGCCGTGCCCGCAAAACGATAGCCTGGCGCACAGCGTCTGTGCTGCTAAGGCCGGAGCGTTCACCACTGCGGGTTTGATCTACCAGCAGAATGGCGTTATTTACTACCAGCCCCAGCAGGATAATAAAACCAATCATGGTGAGTAAATCCAATGACTGCACGGTAAACAGGTTTACCAGCGCCAGAGCCATCACGCCGCCGGCGATGGCCAGTGGCATCACTAATAGCACCAGCAGGGCGTCGCGTAACGAGCGGAACAACGCCGTCATTAACAGCAGCAAAATGAGCAGCGCCAGTGCGAAGTTAATCAGCATCTCGTCAATGGCGGAGTTCATCTGGCTGGCGTTACCGCTAAGCAGCAAGCTGGCGCCCTCAGGCAGTGCCTGTTGCATTTGCGGTAGTACCTCGCGCTGCAGAATTTCCATGCTTTCATCTAGTGACATGCCCTCGGGCGGGCGCACAATTAAACTTAAGGTACGCTTGCCGCCAATCCGTCTTAGCTGTGAGGGGCCAACGGTTTGCTGCAATTGTGTCATGGCGGCCAGCGGTTGCACGCCTGCACGCGGGGTTAGCAGCGGCATGGCGGCCAGCTGTTCGGGCGTGTGCCACTGACCGGCGCGCAGAATGACATTCATCCGGTCGTTACCATCAAAGTATTCCGACACAAACAAGCCACTGGTAAAGGCGCGCACATAATTAGCCACCTCGGCACGGTTTAAGCCTGCCTGGCTGATAGCTCTGTCATCCGGTAGCAGTTTTAGCTCTGGCTCGGCCATATCCAGCGCCGGTACCGGCTGGGCACTGCCGCCGGGTAAGTGCTGCTGTACGGCGGCGACACCAGTGCGTGCGGCCTGCATCAGCGCGGCTAAGTCAGGCCCCTGCAAATTAAGCTCAATACTGCGGCCATCACCGCCGCCAGAGACGTTAATCATCGAGCCGCGGAATAAAAATACCTGGGTGTCGGGAATACCGGCAAATACCTCATCACGCACCAGCTGCATCAGTTGTTCGACCTGGGTTGGGTCGGCGGCATAAATAAAACCGCCGCTGGCATTGGGGCCATAGGTATAAAAGTTATAGCTTTTAATAGCAGGCGTTTTTTCGCCGCTGTAATAGGGCTGCAGCCGCTGTACTACCCGGTTGGCCAGCTCTTGCTCAATAAAATCGATATTACCGCCCGGTGGCAGGCTAAACGAGAAGAAAAAGCCATCAGTGGGAGCTCTGGGCATGAAGTCGGTGCGTGGCACCAGTAGCAGGCTGATACAAACCGAACACAGCAACAGGCCGCCGACCCAGCTTAAGCGTTTTAGCCGGCTGTTGGTCAGCTGCATAATCAGCTGGCTTAAGCGCTGCCAATACTGGCTGAACGGATCCCTGCTTGGAGTGTTGCCCAGCCAATACCGACTTGCCAGCGGGATCACTGTTACTGCGGCGATAAAGCTGCTGCACACGGCCACTGACAGGGTTAACGCCAGATCAGAAAATAACTGCCCTTCAATGCCGGCCATAAACAAAATGGGCAGAAAAATGGCCACTGTGGTGGCGGTGGAGGCCAGCAGGGCGCCACTGACCTGAGCGGCACCGCGTAGCGCGGCTTTTTTATCATCCAGCCCCTCGCTTTTCAGCCGCAGGATATTTTCCTGCACAATAATAGCGGCATCCAGCACCAGGCCCACGGCAAACGCCAAGCCAGCCAGTGAGATCACGTTTAAACTGCGCCCCATCAACTGCAGTGTAATAAGCGCTATCGCCAGTGACAGCGGAATGCTAAGCGCAATAATGGCGGTGGCACGCCAGCCACGCATAAACAGCCACAGCAAGCCCAGTGCCAGTAATACGCCCAGCCCCAGATTGCTTTTTACCAGCGCCAGCGCATTACGAATATGTACCGAGGCATCAAAGCTAAGCTCCATTATCAGGCCGGCATCACGCAATGCCCCCTGATTCAGCTCGGCTATCGCCAGGTTAATTTCATCCAGCAGGGCAACAGTGTTGGCGTCGTTATTACGGGCGATGGTGATGTAATAAGCCTGAGCGCCGTTACGCAATGTAAAGCCGGTACGGTCGCTATAGCTCAGCTCGGTAGTGGCAATATCGCTTAGGTAAATAGGCCGTTCGCCACTGTAGCCGATGATCATCTGCAACAGACTTTCCGGGCTGAACTGGCCGGCAAAGCGCACTGTGTATTGGCGCCGACCAACATCGGCAAAGCCGCCGGAGGCATCGGTAGCGGCGCGTACCTGGCTGGCAATCTGGTTAATGCTAAGTCCCAGTGCAGCGGCGCGCTGTGGGTCGAAGCTGATTTTCAGCTCCCGTGGCCGCTGGCTGTTTAAGTTCACCTGGCCAACACCCTGAATACGGCTTAAACGCGGGTACACGACATCTTCAATCAGCTGCTGGTACTTTATAATGTCCTGTGTTGTGTTACCCGGTAAGGTGCGGATCAGCAGCGATGCGGCATTAGGCGCGTTTTGCCCGCCACCGGCAACCACGGTGGGCTCTATTGCATCCAGTGGCAAAGGCGGTGCCTGGTTCAGGTTGTTGATCACATCCAATGTGGCTTGCTGCATGTCAGCGCCCACATCGAAGGTCAGGGTAATAGCGCCAAAGCCGCGCTGGATATTGGTTTCTACTTTCACCACGCCACGGGTGTTTTTAATGGCGTTTTCAATCGGTTCAATAATAACCGACTCTACTTCCTGTGGCGCGGCTGAGCGCCAGCCGGTGAATACCGAAATTTGCGGCTGTTCAATATCCGGCGTAATTTGAATAGGCAGCTTAAATAAACTGATAAGGCCAAACAGCAACAGCAGGATGGCGATAACAATGACGCTGGCGGGGTTAGTAAGCGCACTGCGGGTCAGGTTCATAGCAGAGTCTCAGACACTGAAGTAGGCTGAAATCTATCGGCTGGCAGAAAAAAAGCGATGTTGATGGGGCAAGTGGAGGAAATTCTGCGTCAGACGGCGCGCCATTCATAAAGCCTTACAGGCTGTAACAGCTGGTTACAGCCTGTAAGGTGTTAGCTAGTTGCCGCCACCCAGTTTATTAAACAGCTTGTCTTTCAGTTTGTCTTTGGCCTGATCTTTGACATCAGCCAGTTTGGCATTGAGCATATTTTCAATGCTGGCGCTGATGTCGGCTACTTCACCATCCTGCTGGGTTAACATGGCGGCCCAGTCATCCTGCCCACCCAGGCCAGTTTGCAGCTGGCTGTTGAGTTTGGCCGACAGCTCATTTTGATAGGCAGCGACTTTTTGCTTCGCTTCACCTAACAGGGCATCGCCTAACAGCTTATCCAGTGAGGAGCGCACACTGACCTCAGGGGCGCTGATTAACCCGCTGGCGCTGATGTTAAGCGGAATTTGCGTTTGCTGGTTAAGCAAACTGGCCAGTTGCTGCAGGTACTTATTGCCGCTGCTGTTAAAATTCGCCGCCTTTAATACCAAGCTGGCCTGCTGCGACAGCTGGTTATCGGTCAGGTTTAAGGTGCCGCTGGAACTTAATAAGCCGGCGGCTAAATCCAGGGCGGTATCACCTTTACCCAACGACAGTGGCTCAAGGTTTAAGCCCTCTAATTGCCAGCTCAGATTAGTGACCATTTGATCGAGTACGGCAAAATCGCCACTTAAGTTAAACGCCGCCAGTTGCGGCAGCTGTTTAACATCCAGCGCAAATTTGGTCGCTGAGTTAATCAGCGCATGCTGGGCGGTAATATCACTTAGCGTCAGGGTGCCTTCGCCGCCGCCCAGTAACCAGTTAACCCGGGCGGTTTTTACCCAAAAATTCGGGTAGGGTTGGCTTGGCAGTGGCAGAATGCGGTTGGGTAATACTACCTCTGGCGCGCTAGTAGCGCTGCCTGTTGCGCCTTGCGGTAATTGCTCGGGTAGGTAGGGTTTAGCCAGCAGGTACAGGCTTTGTAACTGGCTGATGCGCTGTCCCCACACATCACCAAGCAAGATCTGGCTAATGCCGGCCAGGCCGCCGTCGCTTAAATTGGCCAGTTGCTGCACCTTGGCATAATCGGCTTTGCTGGCGGCTTTAAGCTCTTCTACCGCTTGCTGCAGCGCAGTTTTGCTTTGCGACAGTTGCTGTTTTACCTGCTCCACCTTGGCCTTTTCTTCGCCCAGCGCCTGTTTCAACTGCTGTAACTGCTCAGCTTTGGCGGCCAGATCCGTCGCATTCTCTATTTTGCTGTCAGTCAGCGCTTTCACCTGCTGCTGATATTGCGCCAGGCTGTCTTTGCTCGGTAGCTGCTGTTTCAGGTTCGTTAGCTGCTGCTGTTCGGCCTGGGCCAGCTGTTTTAGCGCCTCGGCTTTAGCAGGGGTTTGCAGTTGGGCACGGGCAATCAGCTCATCAGCATCGGGCAGGTCTACTTGTAGCAGCTGCGCCAGGTCGATGCTTTCGCCAAGCGTGCCGGGCTGGCGGTACACAGCGCCTGCTTTATCCCGTTGTGCGCCATATTGCAGGCCGTCTATGCTCAGCTCGTCTATTACATAATAGCCCAGTAGCGCCGGCCACAGCTCAATAGCGGCACTGGCCTGGCTAAAACTTAAACTGTTGTGGCTGGGGTTGGCGGGGTCGGTAATTTGTAACGCATCAATGCGCAGCGCCAGTGGTGCTAATTGCAGTGAGACTTTGTCAATATTGACCTCAGCACCGACAGATTTTTCCAGGCTATATACCATGCCTACGCGAATAGCCGGGCCGGCCAACAGATACACCAGCGCTAATAACGTCGCGGAAAAAATGATAAAAACTAACCAGCCTGAGGGGCGTAAACCAATAGCATTTTTCATCGCCGGCTCCTTATTGCAGTTTTTCGTACAGAGTAAACAGCTTGCTAGCTTTGAGCATCTGCATCAACTTCCACTTTTGTACATTGTTCATTACCCGCTCACGGTACTGTGTAACCAACAGCTGGCTTAGCCAGGCAATGGGTAGCAGCAATAACAAACCCAGTAAAAACGCACCCAGGGTCAGGGTATGGTGTAAGTGCAGTAACTGCAGGGTTTCGTTGTTGGCAAGCAGTGCCAGTAACTGTTCGTTCTGCGCATAGTGCCAGGTGAGGCGTTCCAGTGGATTGGCCAGCAGTAGCATCAGGCCTTCAGTTAACCCCCACACCAGAATAAAGGTCGACAGGTTAATGGTCAGCAGGCACACCAGTAACACAATCAGCAGGCTTAGCAGGCCAAAGGGTAAAATGCCGGTAAACAGCCCCAGTGCAACCGCCCAGCCTAATTGCCAGGGCGACGCCTGAGAGTTAAGTACTTTTAAAATCCGTGCCAGTAATGTCAGCATAATACCCCCGGTAAACCCGCTGTAATAGATTGTTATCTAAGGTAACAGTGTAGCGCTAATTTGTCAGGGATTAAAAAGTGACAAAGTGTTGTAGCCGCAGCGTTTTATCAAGATGCCGTTTTTGCGGGCAATAGAGGGATTTACAGGACAAAATTTCACCGACTTTTGCGCATGTCACGTAATATCAGTTAATACAAATCTAAGAAGGTAAACTCATGATACGAAATACGATAGCCGGCTGCAGCGCTCTACTACTTTCTACGGCCTGTCTCGCAGAGCAAAGCACGCAGTGGTTGGATGCGAAAATGGCGATAACGGCGATGCAGCAGGGCCAGCTGAGCAGTGAGCAATTGGTACAACACTATCTTGAGCGTATTGCGCGTGATAACCAGCAGGGCCTCAACATTGCTGCTATAGCTGATATTAATAAGGACGCGCTTGAACAAGCCAGAATACTAGATCAGCAGCGCGCTGCAGGTGCGGTATTGTCGCCACTCCATGGTTTACCTGTGGTGCTAAAAGCCAATATTGCCACCGCAGATAACATGCCGACCACAGCTGGCGCACTGGCGTTAAAAGGGCATATTGCGCCCAAAGATGCGCAGCTGGTAAAGCAGTTACGTGATGCGGGTGCTGTGATCTTGGCTAAGGCTAATTTGTCGGAGTGGGCCAACTTTCGTGGTGAGGGTTCAGCCAGTGGCTGGTCGGCGCTGGGTGGACAAGTAAAAAACCCGCATTTGCTCAGCCATAGCCCTTGTGGTTCCAGCTCGGGCTCAGGCGTTGCGGTGGCAGCCGATTTTACCCTTTTAGCTGTTGGCACTGAAACCGATGGCTCTATTACCTGTCCTGCAGCCAGTAACGGTATCGTTGGCATTAAACCGAGCAGGGGGGGGGTATCTGGTGAAGGTATTATTCCAATAGCGCATGCTCAGGATATCGCCGGTCCAATGGCCCGCAAGGTTTATGATGCGGCGCTACTATTGGATGCCATGTTAACTGACGAGGCACGTAGCAAAATCGCACAACCATTGGCTAAGGCGGCGTTACAGCCATCTCAGGCAAAAAAAGTGCTGTTGGTGCGAGCCTATGACAAGCGCAATACGGCTTTGGCGCCGATGTTTAATCAGCTTGCGCTAATGCTTCAAGCCGAGGGCATTGAGGTGGTTAATGCTGACAGCTGGCAATTGCCTGCTGAGCTGTATCAGGCGGAGTTTAATGTATTAATTTATGAGTTTAAGCGCGATCTGGAGCAGTGGCTGGCAGAATATAAGGTCGATAGCAGTGTAAACACACTGGCTAAAATTGTCGCGTTTAACCAGCAACAAGGTAAAACGGCGTTAGCGTTTTATGGCCAAGAGTATCTTGAGCAGGCTGCGGCGATTGATTTAGCAAAAGACGAAGCGGCATATCTGGTTGCGCTACAGCAAAGCCGGCAACTTGCTGAGCAGGCGCTAAACCAATATTTGCAGCAGGGCTATGATGCGATAATTTTACCGGCTTATGGCCCGGCCTGGCCTATTGATCATGTTAACGGCGATAAGTTTAACTTTGGTACCTCAACCGCTGCAGCCGTATCCGGATATCCTTCGGTGACGGTACCGGCAACCTTTGATGGCGTGTTGCCGTTGGGTGTCAGTGTTGTGGGTTTACCCTGGTCTGAGCCGCAGCTTGTTTCATTAGCTGCTGCGGTTGAGCGCTATTTAGATGCATACCGACAGCCGCAGTTTCTTACCACCGCAGAGTAAGCTTGGCCTGGTGAATAAAAAAGGCGCTTAAAGCGCCTTTTTTAGTGCCTGTGGTTTACTGTCAGGCCAATGCCAGGAAGCCAAAGAACGCCAAAACAGCAGCAATAAAGGCGTAAGGGAACTGCGTTAGAGCGTGGCTCATCAGGTTACAGCCAGAGCCTTGTGCGGCCAATACCGTGGAGTCACTGTAAAAACAGGCCTGGCTACCAAAGGAGCTGGCTGATAACAGCGCGCCAATTACCAACGGGATATTCGCTTCTACCGCAAACGCCAGTGGCATTACGATAGGGATAGACACAGCGAAAATTCCCCAGGATGAACCGGTAGCGAACGCCAGAATAGCCATGGAGAAAAACACCAGCGCGGGTAGTAACTGCGCATTCATGTACGGCGCCAGGTTTTCGATAATATAAAGCGGTAAGCCAAGCTTGTCGCACACGTCTTTAAAGATAAAGGCAGCAATAACAGTACTGATGGCCGGTAGCATGGTTTTAAAACCATTCATCATCACGTCCATCATTTCTGACAGCGACATGACACGTTGTACGCCGTAATACACTATAGAAAATAGCAAGGCGGCAATTACGCCTTTTAGCACATCAGGTTCGCTTAACGAGTCGCCCAATAGCACGGTAAAGACAATCAACGATAGCATCGGCACCATAAAATTGTGCACTTTGCCTTGCTTGTTGCTGCTTTCGAACTCTTCTTCAATCGAGCTTACCGCATAATCATCACTGGTATGGTACGGCATTTCCTCTGCAGCATGGTGTTGCAGACGCGCACCGGCCTGAGGGTTATCGGCCAGTTCACACTCAATGGGTGTGCCTTGCTGGGTTGCCAGTTCGGCTTTTTTCATCGGGCCAATATCGGGCATAATTTTTAGCGCCACCAGCATCACCATCAGTACTGCAAGTATCGGGTAGAGCATGTAAGGAATAGCTTCGATATACACTGCAACACCACGGCCTTTTTCGGCAATGTTGTTATCTTCCAGTAGACCGCCAAAGAACACTGCCCAGGTAGAAATTGGTACTAATACGCAAATAGGCGCAGCGGTTGAATCGACGATGTAGGCCAGCTTTTGCCGCGACACCTTGTACTTATCGGTTACGCGCTTCATGGCCTCACCGACCGACAGGGCGTTGAGATAATCGTCAACGAAAATAATGCAGCCCATCACAAAGGTCATAAACATCGATGAGCGTGGGCCTTTAGCTGTTTCTGCACCAAACCGGCCGAATGCTACGGCGCCGCCAGTATGAATTAACAAGCCGATCAGCGCACCAAAGCCGGCGCAGACCAGAATAAGCCAGCCGATGGTTTCGTCTTGCATCACGCTGACCGAGATATCAGAAAAATTAGATAAAGATTCAGCCGGGCTGAGCAGCAGTAGGCCCGCGACTGCGCCAATGATTAGGGCCAAGATGGGGCGTTTGAGCCATACGGCCAATAACAGTACCACTACAGGCGGCACTAAACTCAGTGCAGAAGGGGGGGCACTGACAACAACGGCGGCCGCTTCGGCCGCCGTGGCAACAGGTTCGGCGAGACTCTCGACCAGGGTATCTGCTGACATCATTTATTTTTCTCTGTAAAAAAATCCGGCAGGCCGGATAAAAATTAAGTGAACCGTTGCAGCAGATAACCCAACTCAACGGAGCGGTTCCTTGCTTTATCAGCCTTGTGCTGCTGTAAAAAAACAGCCGTAAAACACCAGACTTTACTGCATAAATACGCAGTGCAAGCGTATAGTCAGCCAGTTGCCGAAATACCGCGCAATCATAGCAAAAATTTCACGTTCTACAACTGCGATCTTTAGGGCTATCAAGGGCAAAGCCGTCAGGTAGTAGGAATCTCGGCGATAAAAAAACCGGGCTGTCGGGCCCGGCTTTTAACGGCAAATAACGCTGTGTTACAGTGCGGCAATTTCGGCTTGCTGTGCCTGCAGTTTGGCTACGGCCTGCTCAAGCTCGGCCTGTTTGGCACGCTCTTTTTCCAGCACCGCTTCTGGCGCTTTAGCCACAAAGCCTTCGTTGGCCAGTTTGCCGGCAACGCGTGACAGTTCCTGCTGGGTTTTTTCCAGCTGCTTGGCAATGCGGCTAAGCTCGGCGTCTTTGTCAATTAAACCAGCCATTGGGATTAATAAATCCATGCTGCCTATCAGCTGGGCTGCACTAGCCGGTGCTGGCTCGCCTGCCGTCAGTACTTTAATACTGTCCAGCTTAGCCAGATTCATCAGGAAGTTTTCATTTTCGCTTAAACGGCGCTGCTCGTCGTTGCCCAGGTTGCGCAGTAGTATGCTAAGCGGTTTACTCGGTGCAATGTTCATTTCACCGCGTACGTTACGTATCGCGGTAATGACTGCCTTTAACCATTCCAAATCAGCGGTAGCCGTCTCATCGATAAGGCGGGTGTCCACTTGCGGGTATGGTTGCAGCATAATGCTGTCAGCCTGAATATTTGCCAGTGGTTTAACCGATTGCCAGATGGTTTCGGTAATGAACGGCATAATCGGGTGCATTAAGCGCAGTAAGCTTTCCAGCACGGTCACCAGGGTGTGGCGGGTGGCACGCTGCTGCGCGTCGTTGCCTTTAAACAGCACCGGCTTGGTCAGCTCCAGGTACCAGTCACAGAACTGGTTCCAGGTAAATTCGTACAGCGTATTGGCCGCCATATCAAAACGGTAGCTGTCGATATACTGCCGCACCTGCTTTACTGTGTGCTGGTACTGCGCCAAAATCCACTTATCGGCCAGTGATAACTGCATGTCGCCGCCGTTAAAGCCGCAATCCTGCTCTTCAGTGTTCATCAGCACATAGCGGCTGGCATTCCACAGCTTGTTGCAGAAGTTACGGTAGCCTTCTAAGCGCTTCATATCCCAGTTAATATCACGGCCGGTTGATGCCAGTGCTGCCAGGGTAAAGCGCAGCGCGTCAGTGCCGCTGGCGGTAATGCCATCCGGGAATTGTTTCTCGGTCGCTTTGGCGATTTTTTCTGCCAGTTGTGGTTGCATCAGGTTGCTGGTGCGTTTGGCCAATAAATCGGCCAGGCTGATGCCGTCTATCATATCCAGCGGATCGATGACGTTACCCTTAGACTTACTCATCTTATCGCCGTTTTCATCGCGGATAAGGCCGGTAACATACACGGTTTTAAACGGCACCTGCGGTTTGCCGTCTTTATCTTTAATAAAGTGCATGGTCATCATGATCATGCGGGCCACCCAGAAGAAAATAATGTCAAAGCCGGTGACCAATACATCAGTCGGGTGGAAAGTGCGCAGGGCATCAGTATCTTCCGGCCAGCCCAGTGTTGAGAAGGTCCACAGTGCCGAGCTGAACCAGGTGTCCAGTACATCGTTATCCTGCGTAAGCGTGATGTTATCGGCCAGCTGATGTTTCGCCCGCACTTCAGCTTCCGAGCGGCCAACATAGACGTTGCCGTTGTTGTCATACCATGCTGGAATACGGTGTCCCCACCATAGTTGGCGTGAGATACACCAATCCTGAATGTCGCGCATCCAGCTGTAGTACATGTTCTCGTATTGCTTAGGCACAAACTCAATCTGGCCGTTTTCTACCGCTTCGGTAGCGGTTTTCGCCAGCGGTGCTACGCGCACATACCACTGGTCAGTCAGTAACGGCTCTATTACCACGCCACTTCTATCGCCGTAAGGCAGGGTGTTGTTGTGATCCTCTACTTTATCCAGCAAGCCTGCCGCGTCAAAGGCGGCAACAATGGCTTTACGCGCTGCGTAGCGATCCAGGCCCTGAAACTCTGCCGGTATGGCAGCGCTTTGGTTCGGGTTAGCCTCACCATTGGTAAAGAAGCACTCACCTTCGCTGCGGATGGTGGCGTCCGGTGTCAGCACGTTAATCATTGGCAACTGATGACGCTTACCGACTTCGTAGTCGTTAAAATCATGCGCCGGAGTAATTTTGACGCAGCCGGTGCCTTTTTCCATGTCGGCATGCTCATCGCCAACTATGGCAATACGCCGGTTTACCAGTGGCAATATGATCTCTTTGCCAATCAGCGCTTTGTAGCGCTCGTCTTCCGGGTTTACTGCCACACCGGTATCGCCCAGCATGGTTTCCGGCCGCGTGGTGGCGACGACTAAATAGCTTTTACCATCGGCTGTGGTGGCACCATCGGCCAATGGGTAGCGCAGGTGCCACATCTGGCCTTTCTGCTCTTTATTTTCTACTTCTAAATCTGAAATGGCGGTGTGCAGCTTAGGATCCCAGTTTACCAGGCGTTTGCCGCGGTAAATTAAGTCGTCTTCGTACAGTCGTACAAACACTTCCTGCACCGCATTAGACAAGCCTTCGTCCATGGTAAAGCGCTCGCGCTCCCAATCTACCGAGTTACCTAAACGGCGCATCTGCGAGGTGATGGTGCCGCCTGACTCCGCCTTCCACTGCCAGACTTTTTCGATAAACGCATCACGGCCCAGTTGATGGCGGCCAGGTTGGCCTTCAGCAGCGAGTTTGCGTTCAACCACCATTTGCGTCGCAATACCGGCGTGGTCGGTACCTACCTGCCACAGGGTGTTTTTGCCCTGCATACGCTGGTAGCGGGTAAGCGCGTCCATAATGGTTTGCTGGAAAGCGTGGCCCATGTGCAGACTGCCGGTAACGTTTGGCGGTGGGATCATAATGCAGTAATTACCCAGACGCTCATCGCCACTGGGTTTAAAATAGCCTTTAGCTTCCCAGGCGTTATACATTGCCTGCTCAATTTCACTGGGGTTAAACGTCTTTTCCATGATAATACCTGTTACTCAGCCAGCTTTAATGGTGTCTGGGTTTAAGCCCAGCTGGCGATACTGTTTAAAACGTGCCCGGGCCAGCGCCTTGTCGTGCTCGGCAACGGGAACAAATTCAATAATTTGGCTAAAGCGGTTGGCAAAGGCCGGCACAGTGTCGGCCAGGTTAATTAACACCTGGCGGTTTTGCCGTGGCGGCTGCCAGCTAATTTCTACCGGCGCGCCGTGCTTGGGCCCCTCGCCGGCCAGGTTGTGCGGTACAAAACGCTCGGCATCAAATTGCCAGAGCAGCTCGTCAAACGCTTCGGCCTGCTGTTGGCTGGCAGTATAAACGAAAACCCGTTGTCTGGCGCGGTACAAGTCGGCACAGAGCTGGCAGGCTAAAGCAAAATGAGCTGGCGTGGTGCTCAGCTCATTTTGGGGCGCCGCTAAGTCTACTTGCGCAGTACCTAGCAGATAAAAGCTAACGTGCATTAATGATCCTGCTGCTGACCAACCCGGTTAATTAGAAACTGGGTCAGTAGCGGTACCGGCCGGCCGGTAGCGCCTTTGTCTTTACCACCACTGCGCCAGGCAGTGCCGGCGATATCCAGGTGCGCCCAGTTATATTTGCGGGTAAAGCGCGACAAGAAACACGCGGCGGTAATGGTGCCGGCGGCGCGGCCGCCGAGGTTGCTAAAGTCGGCAAAGGGGCTTTCCAGTTGCTCCTGGTAATCATCCCACAGCGGCAGGCGCCATGCGCGATCGCCACTTTGCTCAGAGGCATTTAAAATCTCGTGCGCCAGTGGGTTGTGGTTACTCATTAAACCGGTGGCGTGTTTACCCAGAGCAATAACACAGGCGCCAGTTAGGGTGGCCACATCAATCACCAGCTCAGGGTCAAACCGCTCAACATAGGTTAAGGCATCACACAGTACCAGCCGGCCTTCGGCGTCAGTATTTAACACTTCTACCGTCTGGCCTGACATAGTGGTTAAAATATCGCCTGGCCGGTAAGCGTTGGCATCAGGCATATTTTCCGCTGCGGCTAATACCGCCACCAGGTTTACCGGCAGGTTCAGGTTTACCACCGCATGCATGGTACCCAGCACCGAGGCGGCACCACACATGTCATATTTCATCTCGTCCATGCCTTCGCCCGGTTTAAGGCTTATGCCACCAGAGTCGAAGGTTAAGCCTTTACCCACTAATACCACAGGTGCGCTGTCGTTACCGGCACCTTTGTAGTGGATAACCGCCATGCGAGGGCCGTTTACCGAGCCACGGCCTACCGCCAGGTAAGAGTGCATGCCCAATTTGTGCATCTCGTCCGGGCCCAGTACCTCAACCGATACTTTGTCGCTGTGCTGTGTTAACAGCTGCGCCTGTTCGGCCAGGTATTGTGGCGTACAGATATTCGGTGGCATATTGCCAACGTCTTTACACTGCTTGATACCGGCGGCTATCGCCAGGCCATGCTCAACCGCTTTTTCACCAATAGTCAGGTCACGGCGGGTGGGTACGTTAAAGACAATTTTGCGCAGTGGCCGGCGGGTTTCATCTTTTTTACTTTTTAGCCGGTCGAATACATACAAGCAGTCTTGGGTGGTTTCTACCGCGTGGCGCACTTTCCAATAGGTGTCGCGACCTTTCACGTGCAGCTCGGATAAGAAGCAAACTGCTTCCATTGAGCCGGTTTCGTTTAAGGTGCTGATGGTTTTGGCGATAATTTGGCGGTACTGACGTTCGTCTAATTCGCGTTCTTTGCCGCAACCTACTAATAATACGCGTTCGCTCAGTACGTTAGGCACATGGTGCAACAGCAACATCTGGCCGGGTTTGCCTTCTAAATCACCCCGGCGCAGCAGGTTGCTGATATAACCTTCGCTGATTTTATCCAGTTGTTCTGCCACGGCGGAAAGACGGCGTGGTTCGTACACCCCGACAACAATGCATGCACTGCGCTGTTTTTCCGGACTTCCGCTTTTTACGCTGAACTCCATACTAACTCCTGATTCTAAGAGACTGTGCTAGGATAACGGGCACATTATTGGCTAAATTCTACCGCGAATTTATAAAAAAGCTCGGTTTTCTGCGCCGTTTGGTCGATAATAATTGCTATAAATATCAAGTTTACTGAAAAATCGCCAGGGTTCCAGCAAAAAGGCAGGTTTTTAGGGGGCGTTTTGATTATTTTTCGTTACCTGTTAGCGGAGGTGTTTAAATCTCAGCTGGCGGTATTTCTCATTTTAATGACCATTATCGTCAGCCAGCGCTTTGTCAAAATTCTGGCCGATGCTTCCGAGGGTGAGCTGCCCGGTCAACTGGTCATGAGTATAGTCGCGTTAAAGTTACCGCAGCTGGCGGTAATTATTCTGCCGTTAAGTGCCTTTATCGGCATTTTGGTGGCCTATGGCCGTATTTACGCTGACAGCGAAATGACAGTACTGCATGCTACCGGTGTCAGCGAATGGTATGTTACCCGTGTTACCCTGGTATTGTCGTTGCTGATGGCGATTCTCGCTGGCAGCGTCACCTTGTATTTAAGCCCCTGGGCCACCGAGCAGGAATACCGCCTACTGGAAAAAGCTGATGCCAATGCTGGCCTGTTATCTATGGTGCCGGGGCGGTTCCAGCACACATCAAACGAAAAAGCGGTAATTTTTGTGCACGAGGTTGGCCGTGGCGATGACAGTGGTCGCTTAGCGCGGGTGTTTGTGGCGCAAAGTGGCGCCAGTGATGAGCCCGGTAGCCATGCCATAGTGTATGCGCAAAGTGGCAGTGTGCGGGAAGATGCCAGTGGTGCACAAATTCTGCAGCTAGAGCAAGGCCGGCGCTATACCGGTGCCGTCAGCTCGCCGGCGTTTGAAGTGACTGAGTTTGAGCGCTACCAAATGCAGATCCGCGAGCAGGAAGTAGAGCAGCGCCGGCGCAAGTTGGGCAGTGTGCCAACCGCCGAACTGTTGCACAACCCCAGTAACGAAGCCATTGCAGAATGGCACTGGCGTATTGCCATTCCGTTGTCTATTCCGCTACTTACGCTGATTGCTGTGCCACTGAGCCGGGTGAACCCACGTCAGGGCAAATTTGGCCGCCTGTTGCCGGCACTGTTATTGTATCTGGGGTATTATTCTCTGCTAATCATTGCCCGCTCGGCGTTGGAAGATGGCAAAATTCCGCCAGCGCTGGGGATGTGGTGGCTACATGGCGCTGCCTTATTACTGGGTACCGTGCTGATTTTACGCAGCCGCAGTACTGCGCAGCGGTTCCAGGCCTGGCTGGCAGGTAGAAGTTAACATGCTGAAAATAATTGATATCTATATTGGCCGTACCATCTTAAGCACCAGCTTACTCACGCTGAGTGTGCTGCTGGCTATTTCGGCCATGTTTAAATTTATCGATCAGATGCGCTCTATCGGCCGCGGTTATTACGATATGGTGCATGCAGCGCTATTTACCCTGTATAGCGTACCGGGCGACTTAGTAACCTTTTTCCCGATGGCGGCGCTGATAGGTGGCTTAATAGGCTTGGGCATGCTGGCCAGCAGCAGTGAGCTGGTGGTTATGCAGGCGGCGGGTTTATCCCGGGTGAATATTATTAACTCCGTGATGAAAACCGCTGTGGTGATGATGCTACTGGTGATGGCCATTGCCGAGTGGGGCGCGCCGGTCAGTGACAGAGCCGCGCGCGAGCTGCGTACCAAGGCTATTTCAGATGGCAGCCTGTTTGCCGCCCAGCAGGGCGTGTGGGCCAAAGATGGCGATCAGTTTGTCAATATCCGCAAAGTGGATGATTTTGGTAACCTGCAGGATGTAGTGATTTATCAGTTTGATGATCAGCTGCAATTGGTGTCGTTACTCAGTGCCGCAACGGCAGTCTATCAGCAGGACGCCTGGCAGCTGCAGCAGGTTACGCGTTTGGCCTTTACGCCAGAGCGGGTTGAAAAACAACAGTGGCCAAGCCAGAGCTGGCGTTCATCATTGACGCCCGACAAACTGGGTGTGGTTACTATTAAGCCGGAAATGCTGTCGTTGCAGGGGCTGACCGATTACATGGATTATCTGGCGCAAAACTCGCAGGACGCTAGCCGTTACGAGCTGGCGTTTTGGCGTAAAGCGCTGCAGCCGCTCACCATTATTGCCATGTTATTAATGGCGCTGTCGTTTATTTTCGGCCCGCTGCGCAGTGTTACTATGGCGGCCAGGGTGTTAATGGGCATATTGACCGGCTTTGGCTTTTATATGAGTAACGAGGTGTTTGGCCCGGTAGCGCTGGTGTATCAGCTACCACCACTGGCTGGCGCTTTACTGCCCAGTCTGCTGTTTATCGGGTTGTCGTTATATTTTATGCGAAAAAAGGTCTAGCCGATTAGGGTTGCTAAAGCGCCCGTATTAACGGGCTGCTCTGTGCAGGTTTAACTGCTTGCTTTGCTCTTTGGTGAGCACCACCACCTGAGTGCCGCTTAGCTGGTCTTGCAGTGCCAGCCCTTTACCCCAGCGCAACCATAACCACAGGTTACCCAACCCAAGCAGTGCAGTAACGGCGCGCAACGCTGCCTGCTTAAGGCTTATTGCGCTGCCGTCTTGCTGCACCAGTAACATGCGCCAGGCGCGCATGCCCAATGTTTGGCCGCCTTTATACCAAAAGTACAAATAAAACCAAAAAAAGCAGCCTACCGAATACAGCTGAAACCAGATTTTATGCTGGGTAGTAAAGTCGGCATAGTCGGTGTAACCCGCCAGCGAAATCAGCCCTACTTGGTTTAGCAGCGCCACAGCTGCCATGGCAATACCCATCGCCAGCATCCAAAGCGCAGCTAAAATCAACCAGTCATACAACAACGCCGCTAAACGGCGCAGTAACCCGGCACGGGGTGCATCAGCAAACATAGTGTTATCCGAAGTAAAAAAACGGCGCAAGTGTAGCATGCAGCAAGGCTTTTTCGAAGCTGTTGATATTTTGTGCAACTAACGGCGAATGACAGAAATTCGCTTGCGCAACGCTAATCGCATCGTATAATGCAGGCGTTTACCTCAAAATATCCCTCAGTGCCTGGGTGGCGAAATCGGTAGACGCAGCGGATTCAAAATGCAAAGCGTCTTAGGGAAAGGTAGACATAACCTGTTGAATAGTCTACGATTCGACAAAGGTTAAAAGTGCAGGTCGCTTGCAAAGTTTTGCAAAGGTCTGTAACTAGGTTAGTTACAAAAGAAAAAGTCCTCTCAATGCCTGGGTGGCGAAATTGGTAGACGCAGTGGATTCAAAATCCACCGTTGGCGACAACGTGCCGGTTCGAGTCCGGCCCTAGGCACCATAATAGATAAGTATTACTAACTCCTCCAAACCTGGTATTTCTAATCGCGATTGATCTTTAGTTGTTGAAATTAAACCATAATATTCAAGCGTTATCGAAATAACAGTCTGATTTCAATGCTAGCATCGAAACTAATCGAAAGTTGAATCGGTTTTATAAAATTCAGCTGCAAGAATGCATTTGGCTTGATTCAAAAATTTAAAATGGCTCCCCACCTAAAATTTAACTTTATAATTACATTTTTGACGCTTTTAACTTTTACTAATACCTAGCAAATTTCAAAATGGTTCTTGATATTCCTTTGATAATTAACCTAACTAGTGGTTTTTATATCTAGGGTTGTGGCAGACTCTGGTACAAAGAGTATAAATTCTGGCTCATTTCTCCAAGAAAAATAATTAGCTCGAGTAACGCTTGCGTTGAGAGAGCTTGTAAGGGGGTGGGATTTTTAGTTTTTAATATACTTCTTAAATTCCCGAAATATAGTCATGGATGTTGAAATGGAATCAAACGATTCAGGTGGTGTAGCTGCAAAACACGGTTTTCTATTTCAGGACTGCGTAGCTGCTTATCATGTTACTCGAATGCTCCGAGACAAGAATATTCGAAGTGTTCGCTGTGAGGTCACAGATGACATTGATATTGTATATGACGGCTATATTGATTTCGTTCAGGTAAAAAGTACCGACAAATTGCGATGGAGCACTGCACAACTCGCTCTGAATTCCAAGGGAAGCAACAAAAAAACCATTCCACACAGCTCAATTTTGCATAAATCGATGCAGTGTAAGTCGGATCCAGCTTTTGGCAGAAGATACTCCATAGTAACAGAGGAAAAAGTTAATAATACCCTCGAGTACCTTTTAATCAGTCAGAACGCTAGGCACGGCAAGCCTGGTCGTCAGGAGCTAATTGATGATCTGAACTTACGGACTAACAATTATCAAACAAACTCTGGTATTTGTGTTTCAGATTGGGTCGATTCGGCAACATGGGAAGTATTTTCTTCTCTTCGCGAATTGGAACTACTGGGTATAAAGAACATACGACTTGCCTCTAATGATCTTCATGGAGTTATTCTCAGTTCCGAAACCGTCGCAGAGGATATCTGGTGCGATATTCTTCACTCTGTGACACTTAAAGGCGAACTATCTCGACGCATCAATAGTATTGATGACAAGTCTTACTCTCGGTCCGATCTTCTTAAATGGTTTAAGCAATATGTAGAAAATGATCAATCTCGTTCAGGCCGAAAAATCTATGTCAAAAGAGATTTGCCGCATATATTGACCCCATTCAGAGCTCAAATGATTTCGACCTGCGCTAAGCGCAAAGGGCAAGTCCTGCATCAGCAATATACACTCAAGCAATATCGCTATAAGCACATCGCAGACAATATCTGCCAATGGTTAGATGAGGTCTTTCTCCGTCCTAACGAAATGGCTGATAGTCTGAAGCTCACATTAGTTGAAAAGCGACAGCAGCTAAAACAATCTGTTTTCAACTCGCTAAATGACGTTAGGGAATTCCTGGGCCGAGTGCTGTTGCATGCGACGATCAGGCAATATCACGATAGCCAGCCGATACCCTGTTTACTTTTTATGGAAAAGAATGGAACGGAAAAAATTCTTGAAAACGTACACATCGTTCGCCGGGATCCAGATGATGATCAGCTTTGGATTGGCTTCAGTGAGTTGGTAACTGATATCGACATTGCAGTGAGATTACCAGAGATACGTGATCAGTTGTACGCAGAGATATTGGAGTGTATCGATGTGGCTCGCAAGAAAATACTAGACATCAAAGATGATAACTACTTACTTCGTCACGACATCAATGAAATTCTTGACGGCAGCCAACCTTTCGATGTCCACCTAGATCGATTTACTTTCGTACTGTTTGTAGGTTACAACTCAAAATTACTTACTGAACCAGAAACGTTAGGCTACGAGGATGACTTAGAAAAAGAAACGGTAGAGCTTTTTGACAAATTTGCTTCGGATCTAAAGGACAATTCTCCATTCACGGGAATTTGCGTCCAGGTATTCATCTATCCTGCTCCGAGTCTTGATCGGTTGACCCAGTTGGTTGAGAGTAAAGTAAAGGAGGCCATATGACGTTGGTCTATGAGGAAGCGAAAAGCAGCCTTCGCGATGAATGCTTTTCATGCTTCAATTACCTGCATGCTATTAACAAGTTACTGTCCAACCCTGTATCGAGAGACCTCGGGCGGGACTTAATCGTGCGCGCTCTAGATGTTCCGGAGCGTTTTGTTTCACACTCCACCATCTTGAAAAATATGGTGAGAAAATCTGGCTTGTTTCCGTATTTGGTTAAAGAGTTCTCCGATCTGACGCCGGAAGAGCTCAGAGTGCTTGATGTGTACCGAACGCCATTTTCAGAGAACTTTGTCTTCCATTCTATGCAATTCCAAATATTCGATTTGCTTAAGGCCGGCAAGAATGTGGTACTCAGTGCTCCGACAAGCATGGGAAAAAGCGCTATCGTAGATTCGTTGCTAGGTTTGGGCACATTACATAGGCTTGTTTTGGTAGTTCCAACTGTGGCCCTAGCAGACGAAACTCGCCGTCGATTGCATGAGAGGTTCGGTGACAGATACCAGATCATTCACCATAGTTCTCAAATATGTCATTCTGATAAAGTTGTTTACGTGTTAACTCAAGAGCGGGTTAATGAACGAAACGATATTGTCGACATCGACCTTTTTGTGATTGACGAGTTTTATAAGCTTGCATTCCGACAATTTAAAAATGGCGAGGTAGATCATCAAGACGAGAGAGTCGTCGAGTTGAATATTGCGCTGAGCAAGCTGCTCAAGGTTTCAAAGCAATTTTACCTAACCGGACCGTTTGTTAAAGGCATCCATGGTCTCGAAAGGCTAGGTTATTCACATACCTTTGTATCCACTGACTTCAATACAGTCGCATTAGATGTAGAGACATTCAACATCAAACCGACGGATGATGTTGCGAAGAAAAACGCTTTGGCGGCGATAGCTCACAGATGTGTGGGCGCAACGATTATTTATTGCAAATCACCAACGGTCGCAGGACAAGTCGCTCGTGAGCTTATCAAGCTAGGACATGGCACCTCGTTTAAGAATCCTCATATCGAATGGATCAGTAACGAATTCGATGTCGATTGGGATTATACTGTTGCTCTCAAGAATGGCATAGGTTTGCATTTTGGTGCGCTGCCCAGAGCACTGCAGCAATATACTATAGATCAATTCAATACTGGAAAACTCCGCTTTCTACTCTGTACCTCGACAATAATTGAGGGAGTTAATACTGTTGCAAAAAACGTCGTAATATATGACAACCGCGACGGGATACGCAGCATCGATAAATTCACTCACGGTAATATTAAAGGGCGTGCTGGACGAATGGGAGTTCACTTCGTTGGCAAAATCTTTTGTTTGGAAGCAATCCCTGAAGATAAACTAAATCAAGAAATTGATATTCCGCTTGGAATTCAAGACATTGGTACACCGCTCAATCTCTTAGCAAATGTTCAGCCAGATCATTTATCTGAGTTTTCACAAGATCGCTTCAACAATGTCTTTGGCGATGATCGCATTTCCATTAATCTCGTTAAGAGACACTCGTACTTCCGTGTTGAACAACTAGAAGAACTACAAAGCATATTGGAAATGATGGACGACAAAGAATTTGCCTCGCTTGTGTTTCACTGGACACCTGCGACAAACTTCATGAAGACCTTCGCAAATATTATTGCCAGATTAGTTCCTCACACATTCCGCCGAAATGGGGTTCCGATTAAGCCGACTGATGTCATAGTTGCAAAACTTGTAGCCTATTATAATGCGGCAAGCTATTCAGAGTATATTAAAGATCAGATTGATCACGCTCGGCAGAGGATATCTGAAGGGGAAAAAAATACTCTTTCTTTCTATCTAAACAATGACTTGAAGATCATCACAAATACATTCGGATATACACTACCGAAGGTGCTCAGCTTGATGGAAGATGTCGTTAAACACAATGCGCTGAAGAGGGGCTTCAGCAACAAAATTGATTACACTCACGTTAAATTGATGTTTGAGAGTCACCACTTACCGCCAGGAGTTAACTCTCTTGAGGAAATGGGCATTCCTATTCAGACGTTACACAGACTGGTAGAATTGTTGGAGTTTCCAGAACAAGCCGATGTGGATGTGTTAAGCCAGTATCTTCGCGATACTCAAGATATTTGGAATAGATCTATTGGGTACGTCGATCAGGCATTCATTAGGCGAGCGCTAGGTATTTGAATTCCTTGCTAGTATTTATTCTATAAGGTCAATTTTTAAATATAATAAAAATGCTTGCTTAGATGTAAAGCAAGCATTCCTCGTTCTAGATGGAATTACAATTTGTCTACCTGGTTTATAGCTGAACGATAATTGATACCTAGCCACTGACAGAGCTCCAGAAACTCCAGAATATCCAACCCCCGAATACCCTGCTCAATCTTGCCGAAGTAGCTATGTGGTAAGCCACTGATCGCTGCCATGTCACGCATAGTAAGACCTTTAGCGTTTCGCTGCTCTCGTAACCAATTACCGAGTGCAATGCGTTTAGGGCTGGCTTTTAAGTGGGCTTCACCCCGTTTAGGTTTGTATGCTTCCATTAGCTTACCCCCACCTCAAAAACCCCCATATCCAGCCAGTAGGTTAAAAAGTTATCTTCCCATATCGGGTAGATTTCTCTTGCGACTTCAATAGGGTAGTAGCCGGTCATATCCTGAAAGGTGCCAGCGATAAACTCGAAGTCCAAAGACTTCACCAGCTCTGCGCAATCGCCGATACCGGCATAACAAAAGTCGGTGATGTAGCAGATGTCATAACGGCCACTGGTGCCGGTCAGTAGTATCTCAACGGGATGGTAGCCGCCTTGTTCTGCACTGTATTTTGGGTCCCGAAAATTTACGCAGACAAATTCTGCTAATGGCTCTCGGTGCGGCTCTATGGCTTTAATCAGTGCATCTATAAATCGCTTTGAAACAGGCAAAGCTAAGCCCTCGTACTGAATACGCATAATGATTACTCCTGAATAGATGGGGTGTTTACTTAAAAATATGAGCGTGGGTTTGTCGCATACTGGTGTGTTGGTTAAGGCCGATAATCACGTGGTCCAGCACGGCGATATTTAAGATGTTGCCAATCTCGATGACCCGCTCGGTAAAGCGCACATCGGCTTGGCTCGGCTCACTTAACCCCGATGGGTGATTGTGAATTAGGATAACCGCCTTTAAGTTTAAAATGACTGCCGTGCGTAGCAGCTCAACCGGCCTTGTGCTGATTGCATCGGCAGTGCCTTTTGCTACCACTTCAAAGCAATTCACTTCGTGCTGTGCGGTGAGGTTCACCACGATAAACACTTCTTTGGTTTCATGCTTTAGGTAGTCAAAAAGCTTACCGATAACTTCAGGGCTGTTTGCCATTTTACCGGTAATGTCACAGTTCACTTCTTTAAAGCGGTAGGCCAGTTCTATTTCTCTAAGGGTTGCCATAATGCACCTCCAAAACCTGCTAAACGTTTTTTAACCTGATTGAATGAATTGGCCGGCACTGTGACCGGCCATTTCGCATCATTTCTTGTCAGTGGTTTTGGCTTTAGGCGGTTTCGGTGGTTTTGCCGGTGAAAGTTGCAATATCTGCGCATCCAGTTCACCGCTTTCAACTGCCTTGATGATGGTGCTAATGACGGTTGGTAAATCCTCTTTCTTGCCGACATCAATTGCCGCTTTGCCTTTTTCCAGCTCCAGTGTTTTAAGCCCAACTTTGATTTCAAAGTAGTAGTGCTCGTTGTCATCAAAGTACCAGGGGCGAACCGCTTTGCGTGTACGCACGGTTTTGCGCTCACCGGTTTCGGGGTCTTTCACCTTTTTGTCTTTATAGGCTTCATAAGCCTGACCATCTAACATGGCCTGCGCCATTGCCTGCTGCTCATCCAGCTTTTCAATCAGCTTCAGGCGTTTACCTAAGATAGGTGGTTTGGGCTCAATTTTTGGGCGAGCGATAACCTTGAGCGAACTCAATATAGACATAGTGTGTTTTCCTTATGGTGTTGGCTTAGTGGCTATTGCACAAAGCCGATGGGGGTTTTAGGTTGCTTGCGGTTGTTTTCATCGGTCAGTACGGCAAGCGCTAACTGACGATGTTCGTGCGCTGCGCTAAAGCGCAAACGACGGGTTAAAAGTGCAAAATCGCCGGGTGTTAATCTGCTAAGTGAACTTAGCTGCTCAGTCTCTAACGTCGATAGCTGTGGAGCGCTCACAGTGCGCTTGTACAGCGTTAACACTTGCGGTGTGCTCAAGTAGTCACACTGTAGCTTGAAATCAAAGCGGCGCAATATGGCGCTATCCAAAGCTGTTTCGAAATTAGTTGCAGCAAAGAGCGGGAAGCTAAAGCACTCAAGCTGCGCCAGCAGTTCGTTCACCACTTGCCGCTCGTGGTGCATGTTTAGCCGCTCCCGGCTGGTGAGCAGGCTGTCTACTTCATCAAGCAGCAACATCTGGTTGTTGTGGTGCGCTTGCTGAAATAGCCGGGCGATTTGTTTCTCAGAGCCGCCGACATATTTACTCAGCACATCCGAGCTTAATACGCGTTTTAACTCCCGTTTATGCTGCTCGGCTAAATGATGCGCCAGCGCGGTTTTACCGGTGCCAGGTGGACCACTGATTAATACCCGTATCGGTGCATTAGTGGCAACCGCATGGTTTATCTGCTTTAGCACCTCTCCGGATTCTTTGATGTTCAGCAGCGACATATCAAACGCCAGCTCTGCCTGATAGCGCATACTGTCATCCCACAAATCACAAGCCGTCAGGCTGTTCTCAATCACATCCTCGATAACGCCTTGCGCCAGATTGCGCTTCACGCCCAGCGTTCTGGCAACATGGGACGCGTTAGCCAGCAATGCCGGTGTCAGGTTAGGGGTTTTACTAAGCCGTGTATGAAACTCACTGCTTATCCCTAAACCTTTAAACTCAGCACGGCTCATTTTCTCCAGCACTTCATCTTTGGGTGCATTAACCGGCATCACCAACTTAAAGCGGCGAATGTAGCTGTGCTCTAACTGGTCAACATAGTTAGTTATCCAGATAGTCGGCACGGCGTTTTGCTCTAATAGCCGATGTACAGATTCTTTCGAGTAATGCGTATCGGCGCTATAGAACAAGCTCTCGCATTCATCAACCAGCAACATCATGGCACTGCCGCCCATTAAGCTTTGCAGCATAGTGATGTACTGGATGCGCTGGGTGTCGGAGCTTTTTGCACCAAACTCGTTAGACAAAAAGCCATCGTCCATACGCATATTGCGGGCTTCATAGAGTGGTACGGATAAACTCTGCGCCAGCACTTTGGCTAGTGCCGTTTTACCGCTACCGGCTTCGCCATAAAGCAGAATGTTTACGCCACAAAGCTGCTGACTTATCGCCTCGGCCAGATAGCCTTGCAGCAGCGCGACATCGACATAACCAAAATCATCCGTTTTTAACGGTGTTTCGATGCTTGGACAAAGCAGATGGCGCAGCAACTGCGCTTTGCTTTCAATCTGCTCACTGGTCAGTACATACAGTATGCTGGCCGGTATCGTGATGTCGTGCAGCTCATTCAAATACCGGTCTACCAATATCACGCCGTTTTGCTGTAATATCGATAAGCTGTGCGAGACATCGTTAGCGCTTAAACCGGATACCTCACATAGCAGTCTTTCCAGTGCCTTTTCTTCAAAGTGGCCACCCACAAAATCCACCAGCTGATTAAGCCCCTGATTAATGTTCATCAGTACCAAAAAGCCCAGGGCAGGACCAAAGTTTGGTGCGACATTAAACAAGGTGCATAGTGTCGCTAAGTTTTGCTCTACTCGGGCAGTGAGTTCAGGCATAGCATCAGCAATATTTAGGTGCTTAAGCGCAGTAGCCGTAGTCAGCTCAATATCGCTATCAAACACGTTGCCGCTGATGCGCTTTATAATGGCGCGACTAGCATTCGTCATCGCCAAGTCCACATCTATTAAGCTAATCACGTTTCTGGCATAAAACGCCGCTAAATAATGACAGGGCAATGGCGTATTAGGCGGGGTTATCATGCTTGCCCCCGGAAATATCATAGTTAAGTGCCGTTGCCGCTTGCTGCATAAACTGCATATCGCGTTTATCGTAAATGGTCGTGGTAGTAATAGACGCATGACCGGCCATCTGTCGTACCGTATTAAGGTCGATATTCTGCTCTAGCAAACGGGTAATAAAAGTGCGGCGTAAATCATGCGGTGATGCATTCTCAACACCGATATGCTGTAACTTGTCTTTGATTAGCCTGTACACCAGCCAAACGCTTAAGGCTTTGGCCGGTTTAACGTTGCCGTTTATCAACATCGAGCAAAACAGATAGCCAGGCTGTATAGAGCGCAGTTTCAGCCAGCTTTGCAGATAGTTCAGGCACCACTTGGGTAAGAATACAGTGCGGGATTTATTGCCCTTACCGTTACGCACCAGCAGCGTTTGCTTGTTCAAATCGACATCTTTTAGCTCTAGTGCTACCAGCTCACTACGTCGAAGGCCAGTGCCAAGCAATACTGCAAATAGCGCCACATTGCGCTTACCTACTGCGGATGTTGAACGCTCCAGTAGTGTAAATAGAGCCTGAACCTGCTGTTTAGTCAGCGCAGTGCCGGGGTATTCGGCATGTTTTAGCTTACTTAGGCTACAAAGCTGATTAAGCTGCTCACTATCAGACAGCTTCATCATCACAGCAATTTTGACGATACTGCGAATTGCCACCTGTGCGCGGTTAATCGAACGTGCCGACCAGCCAGCATGTTGCAGCATGGCACGTATCTGCAGCATGTCTTGATAGTTAACTTGATTAAAGCGGTTAACATCATCAACCGGCCAATCCATAATCTTAGCGATACTGCGGAGCTGTGACGCAATAGACGCTCTGCTATTAGCCGATAGCCTGCTTAAATAAAGCGAATACGGCGAAGCTGTACTCATAGAGCACCTCGTTAGATAGTGATAATCAGATTGAAATAGGGTGAGAGAAGGAGCGCCAGAAAGAGCGCTACGCCATGGTAGCGCTGGAGTTGGTGGAAATACAACCAGTATTTATGACACGGTTATTGTCGAAGAACGAGTATCTTTAACCCGACAATTTCCACCTCTGAGTTTGTCTGGTGAACATCATAAAGTAGTTTACTTTGACTAACATGCAATCGGTCCACACGTATTCTTCTGTCTCAAACTCAGCAGCCTCTGAGCTGATTTCGGTGATGGTAATAAAGCCTAACTCATGTAAATTCTCAAGCGAGGATCTTAAGGAGTGCAGCGGAATGTGAATATTTGCCTTTCGAAGTCGATTGTGGAGGCTGACAAACGGCATTTTGTACTCTTCAGTTATGTCCTCATCTACGTTATAGATAAACAAAGAGTAATCTTTACCAATTGACCTTAGTTTTACATCCTTATTTGTGAGCGAATACACGTTGTCGATTTTTGTTCGCTCATCTTCGTTAGCCACAAAGTGAAAAAAGAATAAGCAAAGTTTTATGTCGTTAACACTTAGGTTGGGTGTCGACGCTAAGTTGAGAAGTAAATAGTTAGTCTCTACCACTTCAGGAACTCGGTCAGGTGTACATTTGCCATTTCCAGAAATTGTAAGTTCAGCAAGTTTACTGCGATCGGAGAAAATACTGCATCCTATTATTCGATTCTCTTCTGTCCCTAGATTAACCATTGCGCAGCCCTCCAAATTATTGGTTTTGACTCAATTAGATTTTTGTAATGCTTTTTTTATCTTAAATAAAAACAATGTCATATCAGTAAATTTTTTTTGAATTACCGATTTCGTTGTGGCTTTTGCTTTAGTTTGGCATAAATATGACTTTTACGCTTAATTATTGCCATAGTTATCGTGTTGAAATGGTTAGTTTGAACCCGCTATCTCTAACATATTGAAAAGTGTTGAGTTAAATAGAATTGATTTAAGCTGTTGCGCAATTGTTTTTCCATTTTATAGGTACGTGTGGATGTGTATCATGAACACATCAGCGCTGATAATCCTGATACTTAAATTTATGTCGAGGACAGCAAAATGCAAATTATGAACGATGTTTTAAAGTACTTTACCAGTATGCATGAGTCTCTTTTGGCCGATACAGGTGAACTGTTAAATAGCATGACTGTGATGATTAATAAGAATCTTACAGATATTCGTGTTGCTATGTACTTGATCTGGTATACAAAGGCGTACCTTAAAATTAAATACAATTCTTTCAAAAGTTACGTGGAGAATGAGCTAACTATAACCTACCACGCTGCGATAAAGCAGGTTATGTCAGCACATTTTACCAATGAACTTTTTGGACATGAAAAGATAGGGCATTTTAGCGACAACTCAATGTTAACGCTTGGGCGACTTGATTTTCAACATCAAGTCAAAGTAATTCACGCTATTGCAGCGAGCAAAGGTAAGAAGGCTAGCGAATTGACCAAATTAGACCTTACCAAAGCTGAAATCGAGAAAGTTGTCGAGCAGTCAAGCAACCACAAACATTTTGCAGAGTGGAAAAAACATTGCCTTGTTACAAAAGATGATGAAGAGGCACACCAGCTAGGGAAAGGCTTTGAGTTAAATGAAGACAACATGGTCTTAAAAAGCAAGAATGATATCAAAGATAAAAATGGTAAGTGTATTTGGGATGATGATTATGACCCAGAGTATGACTACCTAGCCATGATTGATGATACTGAAGTTTTATGGGACGAAATCGGTGCTCGTTCTTCACTAGAAAAACTGTTATTCCACGTGAAGCGTCATAAACCTGAATATTTTGAGTATGCGATGGCACTTGCTGAGCAGAGACCTAAAGATATTTTTGACTACGTTTATAAAATTTATCGTTCGGCGTTACCAAGCGTAGACAATCTCATTGAGCAGCAGGAAGCTATTGATGATGAAATTGAAAGCGAAGAGGATTTCTATGACCTTGACGATTTAGAGAATAATTATCCAGGACCTCAATCAGCCCAAGATAAAGAGCAATACATTGCTGATCGTCGCAAGCTAATTGGTAAGCTTCAGAGCCTGACGGATACTAGCGATGTTGTAGAGCACCCAAAACTGGCACTAATGAAAGCGTTTTTTGAGATCTTGGATCATGAAGATCTTACCTACATCTATGCCAAATCTTCAATTTTGCTGAATCAGGATAACGATGATGAACCCGAAGAAAGTGCTGATGACGACGAGTATAATTTCGAAGACAAAGAGGATGCTGTAGACGAGGAGGAATAAGGTTAGTTGAAAGCCAACAGCGAGCTCGCAATTGCGAGCTCGCTACTGTTTGAACCGGAGATAACCTTTTAATATGCGCCATTAATCCCGTTATATCAATACCATAAGGATTGCTTATTAAATGTCACCTAATGACAAATCCATGCCTATTTGTGCCTTTTCGCTGGTGAAATTATGCTTAAATGTCAGAAGAAAATTATTTAGTGCTATATTTCAGGGAATTACAGTTCCATACTGGATAGGATGTAATCCATGCCCAATTCGAGCGATTCTGCGCACCACGAGTTTTTCGATTATCTCGTACCGAGTAACATTTTTGATATTAGTAAACATTCACATGTAGATATCGCGCTAAATCGCTCTATTGGGGCACTAACAAACCCACTGAAATTTCGATATACCTCAAAGCTTGATGAAATATTACAGGTCTTAACTAACCCCGATACCATTGAGTATCAGAATCAGCTTTTACTTAAAGCTTTGAATGATGTTTCGGTAGATACGGTTGATATAGACCATATTCAGATTGAACTAGGCCTCTCTGCTACAGACTTCAAACATTTGCTTGATGCAAAAAACGGTATGCTCAAAGTGCGCACTGCTGCTCGCCAAGCACGGTTGCGCGTAACGAGCTGTGATCCTGGTGAGAGAAATGAGGGATTTAAAAAGCAAGATCTCAGGCCTTTTTTTAACAAAGGTTTTGAGATGGTTCTGGATAACGATAGTTACCGGAACATCAAAATTTACTGCGCGGAAGCAAATCACCATAGGAATGCAGGCAGAGACTTACGTTACAATTTCGAAATTGAGTTTATTCCTACCCGCCTCAGCGAAAAACAGATAGAAATAGCGTTTTCCCACCTCAAATCTGTTTTTAGAAATACACGTTTTAAGCAGTTAATAAATACCGCCACCATAGGCCGAATTGATACCGGCTATATCATGTATGGTGTGTCGCAGTTGTTTGGTTTTCTATCTACAACGAATAACAAAACTACGTCAGGCTCATGCATTCCCAGAAATCGCAAACACGCTGTTGAAACAACCTACGTCGGCAGTCGTAGTTCTCACCATCTAATTGGGTATGACAAAGTTCTAAAAGAGAATAAAAAATTTATTGAAGATGTGTTCAGACGCCTTCCTGTTAGTTTTTCCGAAGTCGCATCTAAACTCGAAGGGATAAATGAGTGGTTTCCTAATCAGGCCAGTTCATTTCGCGTGGAGTCTCGTAATATTTATAAGACTGATGAAGAGCCTAACTTTGTAGAGATGGATAACATTGTATCTAGATTAGAAGAGTTAAAGTTCATCCTACCCAAAGCACTTTATCCACTTGATGAAAAACGACTTAGAAAGCTAATACTGTCAAAAACGATTGGTAGAACAAGACCTCTGATTAAGGAATTTGGTACGTTTTTCATTCCATCAGTGACAGTAACCTTCGACCAAAGCGTTCTCAGACACGCTATTCGTGAAAAGCTGACAAAATTTAAAAACATTATTCTTGATCTTACTGAGCCGAAAAAATACGGGAAAGGGGAAAACCGATCTAAAGATGCGCTAGGACTCCAACCGCCTCTAGAAGACATCAAACGGGTAAATCGAGCTCAGGCTGTTCTCGATGCACGAGCTGCCATTTCGCCTTTGATAGAAAAGAGAAGAACAAAAGATGATTCCGTCGACCGCATACTCCAATCTAAAAAAAGGGCTATCTATGTCGAGGGAGGGCCGGGCTCAGGTAAAACTCGATTAATAGTGTCACGTGTAGGGGCGTTACTGGCAAGAGGTGTCAAACCATCAGAAATCTGTGTTTTAGCATACACCAACGATGCGGCTAATGTTTTTAAGGACCGGTTAATTGAAGAGGGTTTTTATGATGAAGCTATGTTTGTCGGTACATTTAGCAGCTGGTCTCGCTCTGTTATTGAGGATGATGATGGAAAAACTTCGGCTATTTTGGATGATGAAGCTTATTTAGAGCAGCTAACTAAACTGGTATCGAAAAGACGAAAACTCATTGAAGAAAGCGCGCCAGAGGACATTGCTAGGCGTCTTAAAACAGTGTTTAGTCACGCGGCGAGTTTTCCTACACCTGATGTTAAACGTAGCCTACGAAAACTCATGCCAAAATATGAAGGACTTCTAGCTGAAGTGCAGACAGTGCATAAACAACTCTCAGAGTACAAGGCTATAAACAGTCTTAGAGATTTCGACGATCTATTTACTTCGTTCAACCAGAAACTAACCAAAACAGGTTTTGCAAAGTCAGTTGCTCGCAAATACAAACACCTTATCCTGGATGAAGTTCAGGATACCAATCCCGCACAATGGGGGATTATCGACGCCTTGCACGACAAAGGACAAGAATTTTTCTGTGTAGGTGACCCCGCCCAATCGATGTACAAGTTTAGGGGGGCTTCGGATGTTAATCTGAGGAAATTCCTAAAGGTTTTTCCTGAAGGTAAAAAGTTCTACCTGATGACCAATCATCGAACTACCGGCGAGATAGTGTCACTTTGTAATCAAGTACGAACCATGATAAACCGGAAGTATCTAAAGTCACCTTATGTAAGGCCTGATGGAATACCGCCGCTTGTGAAAATATGCGATGACATCGGGCAAGTAGCTAATTGGTTAGTCAGTGATATTAGGCATCGAGGGTGTGTATCTACAGCAACTTCGGTATTGATACTCTGCAGGTACAACAAACAAGTCGAGTTGATTGAGAGTACGTTAAACACAGTGGGTATTAAAACCGGCGAAGATGAGCAGATTAAGGTACTAACTTATCATGGTGCTAAGGGTCTTGAAGCAAAGTTAAGCTATGTCATTGACCCGCTCTTTAGTTATTCACGACTGGCGTCCTATAATGAAGAGCTCTGCAACACATATGTTGCTCTTACTCGTGCAGAGGATGAGTTGGTTGTAGTGCGATGTTCGGGTGGTTTGGGGTATTACGGTAGTCCGTCCAACAGATATGGAAAACTCTCACAATGGAAAGACTTCAGGTCTGAAAACATGCTCGCAAAATTATTAGCTGACGTGAAGCAGATAGATTAACGTTATTCAGTTTAGTCAGCACAGATTGCTTCTGAACCGAGAAAATTATGCGTGCTCGGTTTATCGATCTGCACCGCAGTAAGGTCATAAGGTATATGTGGCTGCAGTAATGGCTCAAATTCACTCGGGTCGGTAATCCTTTCGTCCAGCCAGCGGTCCACCAATGCCATGTCTAACGGCAGTAATAGTGGTGATGCCTTCGTATGGATGTGCATCAGCTTGGGGTGTGGCGGCAGGGTTATAACTGAGCAAGATAATGCTGTTTCACCGGTATCTTTGTTAACCCATTCCCTGCACAGGCCACCAAGTAATATCGCACCATCTTTAGCAACAAGGTCATGGTAATGAAGAGGCTTGTTGTTCAGGTACTCAGTTTCACCAAAGCCCTTAGCTGGAATAACACACCGACTATGGCGGTATGCCTGGTAGCCAGCAGAGCCCTTAACATTTAGTTTGTCATAACGGGTGTTAAAAGAGGTGTACTTGGAGGGCTTAAAGCCGGTAGTGGATGGTTCGAGTAACAGCCACCAAATAGCGTTGTCCATTCTGCGAACACCATCTTTCTGCCTGACAATACTGACATGATTTGTAGCCCTAATAAACCTGCTAAATATCTGGCTATCAGGGAACAGCTGGATCTGTAGTCCTTCACACAACTCTCTGACGCCGGGATCATCAATTACGTTAAGTCTGCCACACATACCTTGAACTCAATTTACCGTTCAGATGATAGTATTATGAGCTATTTAAAGAGTTTGATACGCACTGGATACTTCTGATGTGTGCCGATTGCGGACGTACCTTACAACCCGCAAGATTGTAAGTGTTCTAGTTGAATCAAGTTCACTGCTAGATGCAGCAGCCAGATCTTATATTTGCAGTATGTACAACTATGGTTTGTACCTATATGTGATTGTCAGATTGAAAGAATCGATGTAGTGTTTGTATATTAAATGCGCGGATACAGGTTGATCGGTGTTTAAGCATGGAAGTACCCGCTGAATAAGCGTTATGTGATATAGGGAGAGTTATGCCTGAGCGTAAACCGTATAGGTATCTAAACGTGCTTTTGGCTAGAAGCGAGTTTGGGGAAAACAATTTCAGAGATTTTCTGAGTGAAGACGCACGTGTTATCCAGCTGGAAGTGTTAGAGCAACACGACTTCGAAGGACTCTTGTACATAAAAAACTCTCAGGAGAAGCGTCCGAACTGGGCGCAGCTCATAGATACAATCGTTGGCCAGGAGGTAGAGCAACTATCGAACAAATCCAGTTCTGCGGTTCTACTCATCCGAGTAAGAGGCAAGGTGCTTGCATTCACCTTTGGATATGGGCGTTTTTTGCTTAAAACGGGACATTTTGAGCAAGATTTTGGACTTAAAACGGCGCTGAACACACTTAACCATCAGAGCTTACGCAGTGTTGATCTTCATACACTCGAAGATCAACCAATTCAAAAGAAATCACAAGCAATCCGTGGTTCAGAAGCTAGCGTGTTTGGTGTTGACATTTTTCGAGACGTACTTCGTGCAGTTACAGGCTCTCCTAGAGCTGGTGTGGGCTACAAGAATATTTCTGGCGGCGACGCGATCTATTCATTTGGTGTAGAAATGTTGGTAGAAGAGATACCACAAATTGCCGAAGATCTCCTAAGATTCTATGAACTAGATCTTTATAAAAACTCCTTTGGTTGGGTCGACAACATAAGGCGAGTGAAAGATGCATCGTCGATTTCGGATTTGGACGAGTCGTTACTGGATGCCTTGAGGAGTCGAAATGCCGGTATTGTTGTGACATTACCGGAGATCATCGAATGGGACTCTGTACTCGGGTTTAGCTTTACTCGTTCAAAGCGTGATTTATCTCCGACAATAGAAGCTGGCAAGTATCTTGAAAATATAGATCCCGACTCTGTCTCTATAGAGTCTGTCCGCCGAGACCGTCTCTACATCACCGATGTACATGGCAACGAATTTGGTTACTCAATTTATACTTGCTTGTACTTCGAGCTCGACGGCGATACTACCAAAAGCGTAATGTTCGGCGGTAACTGGTATGAGATTGATAAATCTTTCATGCATGGCATCGAAGCCACTTTGGCTCTTATCAGTCATAGCGATATCGAATTTCCCGGTGTTGAGATTTGGGAGGAAGATGAGGAAAACAAGATTGAAACTGAAGGGGATTACAACCTGAGAGCAGCCAGGCACTTGGGCTTCCACTTGCTGGATAAGAAACTTGTGAAATGCTCGAAGACGACGTCACCTATCGAACTTTGTGACCTCCTGACGAATGCCAAGCAGCTGATTCACGTCAAGCACCGAAAAGGCGGGTCTGCTGGTTTAAGCCATCTTTTTGCACAAGGCAGTGTTTCTGGGGAAGTTATGCTCGGTGACAGGACATTTCGAAAGGAAGCCAGAAAGGTATTGGGCCGTGTTCATCATAATGCACGAGATCTTGTTCCACTCGATGGTTTAAAGAGTGCAGACTACCAAATTGTATTTCTGATACTGGGGGACGCTAATCATAGCGTTAAGGAAAACCTTCCATTTTTCAGCAAGGTGAATTTAACGCGAGTATACGAGAATCTTTCACAACGAGGCTACACAGTCAAAATTGCAGGAGCAGAAAAGGTTATGCGATAGTGCGTAAAAACCTTTGTAGTCGCTCTCTCTTGGTTGGGATAGCCGCTAACTGTCCTCTGCCTCTGCTAAGACGGAAGATCATATAGAACCATGGATAAAAGTATCAAAAATATCATTAATCCGTCTTGGCTGGAGTCAATAAGGAAGATGGAAAAGCAATTGAACCTTACTGCTTCAGTGTTTCAGGAATCTGAAACAATGCGAACAATAAGAAATCTCAGTGAAACAGCAAGGCTTGCATCCTTGGCTTTTAACGAGTCAGAATTAATGAGGTCCGCTCGGATTGCAGCCGACAGCAGCCGACTTGCCTCGCTTGCCTTTCACGAATCGGATGCCATGAAGTCTATTAGGCAGCTGACAGAATCAAGTCGGCTGGCAATGTTAACTCTACAAGAATCAGATGCTATGAGCTCTTTTAAGGCAGTCGCAGAATCAGTTCGACTATCCTCTATAGCATTTCAGCAGTCTGGAGTTGCGAAGCAGCTCCAAAATTTTGCAAAAACAAGCCAGCTTGCATCAATTGCCTTGCAGCAATCTGAAGCATTTATGCAAATATCTCAAATCAGTAACTTGGCGTCATTTAAAGCTCTAGCCAGTCTAGATAACAGCCCATTTCCTCAAAATGCAGTCTTGACATTCACAACGGAAATTAGCAGCACCGATATAATTGATGAATCTCTTAAAGAGCTAGATACTCAAATTAGCGCAGAGATATATTCACAAAAAGATTTTAATGCGCTTTCTGACAAAACTAAGTGTATCTTGCTCTATTTATACCACAATTATTTTTTGCCAATTTTACTTGGTTGCTTAGCTGCTTACATAATGGCCAACGCAGAGGAAGCAAGAAAAGAGCTAGAGTCTATATCTACGCCTTCCGAGGTCAGGCAATTTACTCGCGCACCTAATCACAGTTTTGATCGATCTTCCTTAAAACGGTTTCGTGTAACAACAGCGCAATCCCTTAACTTTAGAGAAGGCCCCAGTATGAGATCTGAAATAATAACGGTTTTGCCAATTGGTTCGTTAGTCGAGGTCATAGATAAGTCAAACCGCTCATGGCTTTTAGTCGAAGTAGAGATTGATGGAACGCTTGAACAGGGCTGGGTGTCGAGACGCTATACAGCATATTTTAAATAAAAGAAGCAAAGGGCTACATCGGACAAATTGCCGCTGTCACCTTTTGTGCAAAAAAGACGCACAAAATCCGCCATCAAAAATTGCTCGGTAAGCCGGGCGTTAATGTCTGCATCACGCTCGAAGCGGAAATTATCTCGCTATCGGAAGTTCTTGCCAGTTGGTCGTGTAGGCTGGCGAGAGCAGCTCTCGCTTCATACTCCATTCCTGCTTATTGCCTTGGCTAGCAAACCAAATGGTTTTAGTGTGCTTAGTGTTTAATTGATCTATAAGGTGCATGAGCTTTTGGTCAGACTCTTTTGTAACAACAGGTTCGTCAAATAGCCCAGGCTGATATACACCGGGGTTATAAAAGTCAGCCAGCATTACCCCCGCTTTAGCGTATCGGTAACCGTCTAACCACAGACCATCCAATAGTTTCATTGCATGGGTAAGAAAGATGCGTGTATCGTTACTTGGTATGTCGAGCTCAACACTTTTGCTGGCGCTGTAGGGCGCATCTTTGTCACTAAACGGGCTGGTTCGCAGAAATACAGTAAGGTGCTTTGCGGTTTGTTGCTCTTGGCGCAGCTTCTTGCAAGCACGGCTAATGTATTCACTTATTGCCTCACGCATTTGTTGCTTATCAGTAATGCGTTCACCAAAGGCGCGACTACTGACAATCTGCTTTTTAGTAGGTGCCATCTCTTCTAGCGCTATACAGCTTTCACCGTTCAGTTCGCGTACGGTACGTTCAACCACTACAGAAAATTGCTGACGAATATACTCTGGATCAGCATCGGCAAGTTGCAGGGCGGTATTGATACCCAGTTGCTGTAACCGCTTAGTCAGCTTGCCACCGATTCCCCAAACTTCATCTACCGGCAATAAGGCAAGCAACTTACGCTGGCGCACTTTGTCAGTTAAATCGACTACGCCACCTGTTTTCGGCCATGTTTTGGCTGCATGGTTAGCCAGTTTTGCCAGTGTTTTGGTTGGTGCTATACCTACGCAGACGGTAATGCCTGTCCACTTTTGCACGACCTTTCGTACTTGTATGCCGAATTCGGTGAGGCTCTGGCTAAAATCAACACCGGTCAAATCCAAGAAAGATTCGTCAATAGAATATACTTCTACCCTGGGAGCCAGGCTTTCAAGGGTGCTCATAACGCGCTGTGACATATCGGCATAAAGTGCGTAGTTGGAAGAGAATGCTACTACACCATGTTTTTGCATTAACTCACGGACTTGAAATACAGGCACGCCCATTTTAATACCGAGTTTCTTCGCTTCTCTTGAGCGAGCAACCACACAGCCATCATTATTAGAAAGCACTACTACTGGCGTATTCGTTAAGTCAGGCCGGAACAATTTTTCACAGCTGGCGTAAAAGTTATTGCAGTCCACCAGCGCAAATACGGGGGTTGTCATTTACGTTTCATCTGCCTGATAACGTTGGTCACTACGCCAAAGATGTTCAGCTCTTCGCCATTACGCGGACGAATGGGTTTATATGTTGGGTTACGGGGCAAGAGGCAAAGTGAAGGCCGAGTACATAGCTCTTTCACGGTAAACTCATTTCCTACTGCAGCTACCACGATATCACCATGCTCGGCATCTACAGAGCGGTCTACAACTAACACATCACCATCATATATACCGGCGTCTATCATCGAATCTCCCTCAACCCGAACAAAAAACGTAGCATTAGGGTGACGAATACAGAGTTCGTTTAAATCCAGCGTTCGCTCAACATAATCTTGTGCCGGTGAGGGAAAGCCCGCTTTGACAGGATCGCTATAGAAGGGAATTTGTTGTTTCGGCCAGGAATCGGCGTTACCAATAAATACTACTGACATACCCACCTCGTATATGTATGGATATACAGTATATCAGTCAGGGCAGAATTGGCAATTCTGATACCAATAAGTTTAATGCTCGCTTAGTTTGTTAGCTGTGAAGTCGTCTGGCTTCTATCTATTAGGGAGCCTAAGCAGGTTAGTGCCTCCCTATAAGAGCTATAGGTTTCGCCAACTTGATACCACTGATTACACAAATAGCCGGGTAGTAATAGAAGTATTGCCTGTTTATCGCTGGCCGGTTTGAGTTTTGCCAGAGACGGCAAATCATGGCCAACACCATTCCATTGCTGCAGAAGTTGCACTGCCTGTTGCTCAGTGACGCGCTGATTATCCATAACCAAATCCTAAAAGTGAATTATTGGTTAAAAATAGATTTACAAATGATTGATGTCAAATGGCTCAGGTAATAGAATGCGGTCAACTGTTGAGAGAAATAGGGAGTAAACTTCAGGATGAAACCGACTACTGCACATAACTTTCCTGCTATGCCAATGCCGCAACGCCCGTTGAACCCAAGCCCACTCGAAATGGTTATCTATAACTATGAGGTTAAGGCCCGAGCGTTTCATCTTGAGCGAAATAAAGCTGCACCCAAAAACGAGTGTCCACAAGCCAAACTACAGCGAATTGCCAAGTGTGAGCGTGATCAAAAACATCTACGGATGGAGCGCCGGAAAATTGCAGCCCACGTTAGATTGCAAACTCAACTAACAGATTACCGTGCTGCTAATAAGCTGAAATCCTCGACTGAATTACAGGCAGAGGAACACCACCCAACAAAACGCCTTGTGAGAAATCTGCGAGCCGTAGGCGAAGTGAAGCCGACATCATTTCATGAAGCCCACCATATTATTCCAGGCAAAGGCCGATATTTGAAAGTGGATATGTTGACGTGTCGCCTTAATTTGCATCAGTACGGCATTGGTATTAACGATCCTGTAAACGGTGTGTGGTTGAGAAACTTTACCCGAAATACCCCTGATGATTGGGCTACTCCTGAAGCCCCTGCTCACCGCAAGCTACATACCTATCAGTATGAAGAGTGGATTAGCGATTTGCTGTCTAACGACAATCTGCCTGAAGCACTTTATTTAAATCGACTTCATGCTGTTAAAGTCCAGCTTAAAACCGGCACGCATCCAGTGAAAATCCTCGAAGAGAAAAGAAGTAGTTAATTATGAGCACGAAAGTTTATCGCTTAAAACGAGAGATTAATTCGTACGAAGTGCCGGATTTGGATCTGATGCAAGTGGCCAAGTTGATTGGTGATACAGATTTAAAATTGGTTCGACGGTTTGTCAGATTGCACGAAAGCATTAAAGATCGCTGGGTGCTGCCAGAATGTCCTTTAAGCGAACAGTTTCAAAATGGAACACCGCTACCTGACGTATCGTTTTGGGGTGGCTTCTTACTGCTGAACAGTAAAGCGAAAGAGTGCCTTATGCCGTTAATTGCAAATGACGGTGAGTTATTGCCGCTGATAATTGACGGTGTTCATTATGACTTTTTTAACTGTATGTCTGCAGGAAAAGAGCAGGCAGAGTTATGCTTAAAAAAATACCTGGACGGGTTTGAGTGCGGATTAGAAACACTTGTCTTTGATGAAAATAGCCTGCAGGACTTAAACATCTTTAAGTCTGAGCTTGAGGGCTATAGAGCACTATTCGTATCTGACGCATTTAAGCAATGCTGTGAAAAACACTATCTCACTGGTGTGCGGTTCGATGAAGACCTATTAAACATATTTTGACGTAAGACCAATAGCAGATGCGAAGTGTAGGTAAACTGCCCTAGGCATTAGCCTCGGGCAGTATTGCAAATCACTAGCAACTTAGTTCAGTTTTCAAACCACCGACCTGACCTTCAACCGCCGGCTCTTTATATGACGGGAGCGATGGCATGATGTTTAAGCCGGCACGGGACTCAACCTGATTAATCGTCACTTCGCGTGGGCAAAAGCTCGCAGAGCGGCTTAAGTTTTGCTCCATGATAAAAGCCGATGCCTCTACCCAGCCTGCATTGTCGGTAATCACCACTTTAAAGTAACCTGATGGTATGGTGTGACTTTCATCCGCACCCGGCAAAGTACCGAAGTACCACTCATATAACGGCCCTGTTATGACATAGACATCCTGACCGGTACGGGCCAAGTTTCTAACGGCTGTTTCAAGCTTTACCCATGCTCCCTGATTAAGGTCAGCCGATTGCGGCGTGATGTTAGATAAGTAATTCGTCATTGCCCAATATGCGGTATTACTAAAAGCAGCCAGCGGCACCTGATGACCTCGGTCAGTACCAAGCACCGCAGCAGCATCAGTGTAATCAGCTGGTTCAAGGGTATAGGCAGAACTGATATTGGGATCTGCGCGCCATGTCCGGGTACGACTCGGCCCATCAATAGTATTCTTAGTCACTTTGTAAGCAACCCAATTAGCAAATTTAGTGCTGCTGTTGTTATGTAGGGTGTAAATTGGGCGCTCAATTGTCTGGCCTGACTTACCGGTAGGGCAGCCATAAACACAGTTTGCAGCGAACGCTTGAGATGCTGACAGAAATGTCAGTACTGCTAACACGAAGGTAGTTTTGATTTTCATTTTGATGCCTTTCTATGGTTAACCAGAAAGCATCATGCGCAGATTTTGTTACTTAATGATGACTAAAATTTGTACAGATTATCTTGAGGTGTCTACTTTTCTGTGTTGTCAGCGTCGACCACAGAATTTTCGGGGAGTAAGTCTCTTGCGTCACAATCAAGCGCTATCGAGACTTTAAGCAGTGCTTCAATGCTCACATTCACCTGTCCGCGTTCTATACGGCTGATGTAGCTCAAATCAACACCGGCAGCATAGCATAGCTCAAGCTGCGTCCACTGTTTCTGCAGACGTCTGTTCTTAACATTTTGCCCGAGGGCGCTTAAAAACTGCTTACTCATCAAAAGCCTCTTAAATTTACGCGACTATGATGATTTGCCCTCTTGCGGTCTATAGATTATAGTCCTAGGCATATAATCCCAGTGAATGTAAGGACATATGTTTATGCTCAATAGTCGCTATAGATTGGCAGCTCTGCCAGTATTAATGCTGATGATTCAAAGCTGTGGTGGTGGAAGTGGCAGTGAAGAGCCCGATACTGGTACAGGTGGTGGAAGTGGTGGCGGTCAGACTCAGAAATATTTAGTCACTACGTCAGTGACCAGTGGGGGCAGTATTAGTCCGACACAACTAGAGGTAGTATCAGGGCAGACTGGCTCGTTTACCGTAACAGTGAACGACGGGTACAAGATAGATAATCTAAGCGGTTGTGCCGGTTCGTTAAGTGGTAACACATATACGACAGGTGCAATAACGGCTAACTGTCAGGTTAGTGCAGTGTTTGAACTGAAGACTTATACAATATCAACAACAGTCGTTGGAAATGGCACTATTGCACCTGATGGACTGACTATTGCACATGGCGATCATGCGACCTTTAAACTAACGCCTGATATTGGATATGAGTTAACAAGTGCTTCTGGCTGTGGTGGTGATATTAGTGAAGACAACTTCGTAACCGGCCCCATCACTTCAGATTGTGCTATTAGCGTGACTTTTACCGAGCAAGGTAGTGGCGTTGTTGTGGGACGCTATATCGACAATAAAGACGGCACTATCACGGACACTGAGACTAATCTAATGTGGCTAAGGTGTGCGTATGGCATGACTTGGCAAGACGGTACTTGCACTGGTGAACCGATAGTTATGACAGGCACCGGTGCTAATCTAGTTGATTATAATGATGAAAACTATGATGACTGGCGCATGCCTACCATACCTGAACTACGAAGCTTAGTTTATTGCTCATCGGGAGATCCGAGTTACTGGCTTGGCTCTGATAACCTTACTTACTATCCAGCTACTGGTAGTATCATTTGCAGAGGTGACTTTACTGTTCCAACTATTATCGAGACTGCTTTTCCCAATACACCCACGAATACCTTTGGATTTGCAGCAAAGAGTTCAAGCCCACATTACGATTATGTTGGCTTTAGAGACGGAAGGGTTGCTCAGTTCACGGGGAACTTGAATGTGAGATTTGTTCGGGACATCAGGTAACCAAAAAATAGATGAGCGCACATATCGTATGAAAGATTATTTGCGTACGATATGTGCTATTACAATTAACCTCTTTAAAACGGGAGCTTTAGCCACGATAATAGTGAGTATACTCACCATTATAACTAAGGTTAAATCATGTCCCTGTTGCTTGATAAACGTGAACTGAAAAAGGCTGCAAAAGAGCTAACTCTGGTAAAACTGCAAGAAGTTATCGACACACTAAATAGCGTAATTGCTGAGCGTCAAAAAGAAGTAGAACTTATCGGTCAGCTTGAGCAGTTAGCTAAGTCGCAAGGTTTTACGCTGGAGCAGCTTGGTTACAAACTCAGTAACGATGTTATTAGCTCACCTATCCAGCAAGACGATATTGAAACAGGTAAGCGCCCAGTTAAGCCAAAATTCAAAACGATCAACAAAGATAAGCAGTACTTCTACGTAGAAAATGGTCAACTTAACCTGCTGCGTACCCACACTATGAAAAAGGGTTTGCAAGACCGCGGTGTTGAAGTTGTGCCGGTGACAAAAGTAGACAAGAAATATGCTAAACAGGTAGATGCACTAATCGCTGAGGCGACAGCGCAAGCGCTAGAAAACTACAATTCCAAAGTTGATGCCTGGAACGAATGGGCAGCAGTTAATGGCGAAGAGATACTATCTAAGAAGTAACCTAGTATCAGTGCCTGGCTAAGCTGGGCACCTTATCTCCCTAGATATCCTGAAATTCCCTCCTGGAAATACGGTGCTATTTGCTTGAATGTACTTTAGCCAGTATCTGCTGTTCAAAAGCGCTAAGCTACATATATTGGATTATGGTGTGGCCATATCGACTGGCGTGTGTCTGTCAGGTCAAGCTTCCGATTTATTAGTACAACTTCTGTGAGGAGGCTGGACCTGCAGGCGCATTCAAAATAGGCGACTTAAGTCGTTCACGTATCTGTTAATTATGTACATCTTTTTACGAAAATTGCTCAGCTGGTTGTTCGGTATGTTGCAGTTTTGGTTAAAAATTGGCTTGCCTAATTGTAATTATTTGTATATCTTTCGCGCGTTCAGCTTGAATTCACCTTTATTTAAGGTGTTTACCGTCGGGCTAAGACAATTAAAAGGCAAACTGCACCGAAAGGGCAGGACGCAAAGCCGCTGATCTAACAGTATTGTTTAAATACTAATGATGGCAGAGGCTACATTAGCTTAGTCGCATCCTTCAGATGTACCGCATTACTGCCAATGTGCAGCAGTACGCATTTGCGCTTTCTATGTAGTTTGTCTTTTATGCAGCCAGAAATTTATTTTTCAGTATCTATGTGCGTTTAACGCTCTGGTAGATTATTGCAGGAAAGATTTAACAGTGATGATGCCTCGAAAAATACCCTTTGGGGTATCTAAGATACTGCTTATGTATGTGCTGGTTGCGCTGGGATTGATGGCAACAGCTTTGCAGGCGCAGGAAGCATCACTATCGGATCACGAGAAGATGCTAAAGCAGGGGCTGGATCGTCTAGAGCAGCAGCTGGCGCCTTTGCGTGAGCGGCCAGACGTTCGTCTGCAGCAGCCTCAGCAGGCCATAACAGACTTTTCTGATTTAGAAACAACAGGTACGTGTTTTAACATCTCTGCTATCAACCTTAAGGGCGCACAGATAATTTCTGCTGCCTTAATCGAAAAAGCAACCTTACCTTATCTTAATCAATGCCTTGGGCTCGAGCATATTAATGCGCTGCTGGGCGTAATATCCAATTTGTATCTTGAACGCGGCTATGTCACCAGCCGTGCCTATATTGCCCCACAGGATTTGTCTGACGGCATTTTAGATATTGTTGTCCTGGAAGGCGTGATTGAAAACATCAGCTCTGCTGATGGCAGTATCAGCACTTCCCAGCTGCAATTGGCTTTCCCTGCATATGCGGCAACGGTGCTTAATATCCGCGATATTGAACAGGGCGTAGAAAATTTAAATACGCTTGGGCAAAACAACGCTACGGTAGCGCTTAACCCCGGCGCTAAGCAAGGCGGTACCCAGGTGGTAATAACTAATCAGTTATCCAAAGCCTGGCGCGGTTCGCTGGGTGTTAATAATAGCGGTGTTGACAGCACCGGCGAATATCAGCTGGATGGCAATCTGGTGCTTGATAACCTGTTGGGGGTAAATGATACGACCTTTTTCTCTGCATCAACCAATATTGGTAAGCATGAGTTGCCGCATGCGTTATCACGCAGTTATGCCGTGTCCTGGTCAATGCCGGTGGCGTACTGGCAGTGGTCATTACAAAATAGTTTTTATGAGTATGAACAGACCGTTGTTGGTAACGTTGTTAATTTTTCCATTCATGGCTCTTCACTTAACAGCAGTGTACAGCTGAACCGCACGTTATACCGTGGCCAAACCGGTAAACTGGATGTCTCTGCCAGTTTTATCCGCAAAGACAGCAAAAACTATATCGAAGATGTGTTTTTAGAGACCTCATCACGCACGCTGTATATCTGGGATCTGGCTGGCAATTACCGGCATTTTTTTCCTCAGGGTACCCTCAGCGTTAATGCGCATATTCATAAAAGTGTGCCCTGGTTTGATGCCAAGCAACAGCTGGTGGCTGCTGAGGATGATTTTCAGTTTACCAAATACCAGCTGAATCTGGCTTATAACACGCAGTTTCACCTGGGCTCTGTGCCGCTGCTCTATGCTGTGGCAGCAGACTTTCTGTATTCCCCTAAAGTGATCCTGGCATCAGAAGGCCTGACAGTGGGTGGCCGTTACTCGGTACGGGGTTTATCGCAAAGTAGCTTGTTTGGTTACAAAGGCGGTTATATCCGCAACGACTTCAGCCTGCCCGCAGAAACCTCGCTGCCCTGGCTGGATCAGGTGCAGTATTACGCCGGTGTTGATATTGGTTCATCAAATTTGCCGGAGTATCCGGACAGGGGTTCTGAGTGGGTGGCGGGGTCTGTCGTTGGTATTAAATTGTATGACCGTCATCTGAGCGTGAATATTTCATATGCCAGAGCACTACGGGTACCTGATTTTTTACAGCAAAAACAACAGGAAATTGATTTTTCTGTCCGGTTTAGTTTTTAAGGTAGGGAAGCGAGCATGTTAACCATGAAATGGCGTGTCACAGTGGCAAGAACCCTGATCCTGGTCATGGTGGGTAATCCGATTGTTTTTGCTGCGCATGGTATGGAGCGCACAGCCAACGAGCATCTTGTAAAGCAGGCGGCAGAGCAGCGCGAGCTGGCCCGCGTGCGGCAACAACTTGCTACAGCGCAGGTGAGCGCTGCCCAAACTGTAGCCCAGGCCACAGCGTCGGTAAGCACAGGTGTCAGCTTGGCAAATGGACAACAAGCTGGCATTAAAACATCGGCTAATGGTACCACTGTTATTGATATTGCTGCTCCCAGCCAGCGCGGTGTGTCGCACAACCGATTTAATCAGTTTAATGTGCCGGCCGAGGGCCTGATCCTTAATAACAGCAAAGATCCGCTTATTTCTGTACTCGGCGGCTGGACTGACGGTAACCGTCGTCTTAGCGGCGGTACCGCCGGCCTTATTCTGGCCGAAGTAACCGGCTCCGGCCGGTCCAGTTTATTGGGTTATACCGAGGTTTTAGGCGATGCAGCCGAGTTTGTGCTGGCAAACCCCAATGGTATTACCTGTAACGGTTGTGGTTTTATCAATACACCACGTGTTGTGCTAGCTACCGGTATCCCTGATTTGTTAAACGGTGAGCTGCTCGGCATTAATATCTCCGGCGGTGATGTGCGCATTGAAGGCGCTGGCCTTAATGCAGCGAATGTCAGCAAGTTTGACATCCTTACCCGCGCTATGCAGCTAAATGCTGCACTCTATGCCGACGAGCTGAATATCCGTACCGGCAGCAATTACTACGATTTTCGCACCGGCCAGGTGCAGGAAAATGCAGAACAGACTGCGGGTAGCCCTGCTTATCAGTTTGCGTTAGATGCTTCAGCGTTGGGAGCCATGTATGCCAACAGCATCAGCCTGATTGGCACCGAAAAAGGCCTGGGAGTGCGCAGTGACGGGCTGATTAACAGTGTTGATAGCTTACAACTAACCGCCGACGGCCAACTGCAGCTAAAAGATACCGTTGCCGGTGGTAACCTGACTCTTAGCTCGCAGCAGGCCGATATTATTACCAGCGGTACCACCTATGGCCAGAATGTTAATATTGAACTGGCGGGTACACTGCATAACAGCGGTGTTATAGCCGCTGCAGACACTATGCAGGTGGTTGCTTCCGGCATGCAGCAAGGTGGCGATCTGATTGCCGGCGTTAATCTGCAAGGCGAGTGGCAGCAAACAGCCGCGCAGCAACTTAATATCAGTGGCGAACTGGTTAACCAGGGCCGCATTATCAGCCAGGGCCAGCAAACGCTGGCAGCAGACCAGCTGCAGAATGATGCGGGTGCGTTGGTACAGGGCGATATTGCCAATATCAGCAGCCAATCGCTTGTTAACCAGGGCATTATCAATAGTACTAGCCTGACACTCGCTGCCAACAGTGCACAGAGCTCTGGCCATATTCAAGCACAGCAACTTAATATCAATACCCGGCAGTTTAGTCTGCTTGATGGCATGCTTTATCAGTCCGGCGCCAACGGCAGTTTTAACTTCAGCGGTGAAAACCTGCTGGTAGCTGGTGGCTTACTGGCGGCTGACGGTGCCACAAAGGTTAATGTCTCAGGCGAAATACAGAATAATACCAACTGGTTAGCTGCCGGTAATACCAGCATTAGCGCTACAAATATTATCAACAGTGGCACCTTGCAGCTGCTGGCCGGGGCTGACGTAACGGCAGATACATTGAATAATAGTGGTAATATGCTGTTTGCCGGTGAACAGGCGGCTGCACTTAACATTAGCAACACATTGGATAATCAGGCGGGTTTGCTGCAATTTAGTAGCAACGCTTTGCTCTCTGGCGCAACTATTAATAACGATGGCGGGCAAATTTATCATCTGGGGCAGGGTGATCTTTCAGTTGAGGCTACCGGGCAGTTAAGCAACCGCAGCGGCGAGATACTGAGCAACGGCAGTATGCAGCTATCTGCTGCACAGATAGAGAATCAGCAAGGTACCCTAAGCGCAGAGCAGCTTGTGCTTAGCGCAACCAATATTAATAGCCAGGCTGGTAATATCCAGGCGGGGTTGCTGGACATAACCGCGCAGCAGCTGAATAACCAGCAGGGCAGTATTGCTGCACTGGGCGGATCTGGCCAGAGTTTGCAGTTAAACATTAGCGATACGCTGGATAACAGCCAGGGCTTTATATTGGCGAAAGGCCAGCAGTTAAGCCTGAGTACTAAGCAGCTTATTAATGATCAGGGCTCATTGCTGTTATCCGGCGCTGATGGTTTAACCATTAATGCCAGCGAGCAGTTGCGTAATCAGCAGGGGCTGATCCACAGCGGTGGCGGCCTGTTGCTTAATACGCCGTTGCTTAACAATACTCAGGGTGAGATCAGCGCCAGAGATATCAACATCAGTGCGGCAACGCTGAATAACCAGCAAGGTGTCATTGGTGCACAACAGGTAACACTGGATGGCGCTTATCTGGACAACCGCGCCGGTAATATTGGCGCATTCTCAGCCGCCGGTCACAACCTGACACTAAACTTCAGCCAGGCTATTGATAACAGCGCACAGGGTATTCTCCAAAGTGCCGCTGACGTTGCAGTCATCACCAGCCGGCAGCTTAATAATACTGACGGTAATATTGTACTGGCAGGCAGCAATGGTAGCCTGCAGGTAAGTGCCACTACACTGCAAAACCAGCAGGGGCAAATTCAAACTAACGGCCAGTTGCTGTTAACTGCAGACAATGTGCAGAACCAGGCGGGCTATATCGCCGCGCTGGGCGATGTCAGTATTAACGCAACAAGTGTCAACAACAGTGCCGGTCAGATTTTGGCAGATAAGCTGCTATTAAACACAGCGCAACTCACTAACACCGACGGCATGATACTGGTGCAGAATGAGCTGAATTTACACAGCCCGTTGCTGGCCAACCTGCGTGGCATTATCTCGGCTCAAACCCTTAATATAACCGGCAATACGCTGGATAACACCGGCGGGCAACTGCTGGCAGCGGAAGAGCTGAATATCAGCACCGGGCAGTTAACCAATCTTGATGGCGTTATCAACAGCCAGCAGACGCTGCAACTTAGTGCGGCAGAGCTGAATAACCGCTCTGGCGTAATACAAGGTGTTAATTCGTTTAATGCGCAGGTTCAGGGCAGTACCGATAACCATAGTGGCCAGTTACTGGCCGGTGCTAACCTGCAACTGCACAGCGGGTTACTGGATAATGCGCAAGGCACAGTAGCCGCTGGCGGGCAGCTGAATATAGACACCACAGAGCTGAAAAATAGTGAGGCTGGCGTAATCAGTGGCACAGCGTTAAATATTACCGCAACCACGCTGCGCAATGATGCCCAAGCCAGAATAGAAGGGCAGCAACTTCAGTTAACCAGCCGGGTTATTGATAACGCCGGCACCTTGCTGGCAGCGGGTCAGCACGGTGATTCTCTGGTTCTGCTAACAGATGTACTGAACAATCAGGGACGTATCGAAAGCCATGGTGAAAACCTCAGCCTGACGAATGTTCAGCTAAATAACCAGCAGGGGCAAATTTACCATCTGGGTACCGGCGTGCTGCAGCTGGAATTTCTGGCTGAGCTGAATAATAGCAGTGGCGAAATATATTCTGCGGGCCGGCTGAATATGCACGGCAGTAATATTAACAACAGCAGCGGTTCGCTGATAGCGCAGCAGGCTTTGCTCCTTAACACAGCACAACTGGATAATAGCGATGGGGCGATACAAAGCTCGGATAGATTGAATTTGCAGGCTACGGCGTTAAACAACCAACAAGGGCTGTTATTAGCTGCAGCAGATATGCACGTGACTGTGCAGCAACTGGATAACACTGACGGGCAATTGCTGAACTTAGGCTCTGGGTTGCTGCATATCGACAGCCAGCAGGTAGTAACGAATGATCACGGCACGATATACAGTGCGGGTAATCTGGCGATACAAACTGAAGCTATGACCAACCGCAGTGGTGAGTTACAGGCACAGGCTATTCGTTTAAGCAGTAACCAACTGGATAACCGTAGTGGGCAGATATTATCGTTGGCTCAGCAAGGCAGTAGTCTCAGCGTTGCAGTAACAGAGCAGTTAGATAACCGCGCAGGTGTAGTGTACAGCGCAGGTGGCGAAGCGGTAATCAGCGCTAATAGTTTACTCAATACCGCCGGTAACGTAGTGCATGCCGGTAGTGGCCATTTACTGGTGACGGCACAAAGTATAGTTAATGGTGCAGACGGCGTTATCGCCAGTAATGATGCACTATGGCTTGAAGCGCAGCAACTGGAATCAGCCGGCCAGCTAAGTGCGCAGGAATTACATATTCAGGCAGATACGCTGGTTAATAGCGGTGCTATTGAGGCGGCTAATCTGCAACTGGGGGCAAATAATACTAATAGCAGCGGGCTGATTGCGGCCCAGCAACAACTGATGCTGAACGGCACAGCTCTGACCAACAGCGGCACTATTTTTAGTGAAGGTAACTTAACCCTTACCAGCGATCGGGTAACCAATTCCGGCATTGTAGCGCAATCGGGTGTTGGTGTGTTGCATCTTGACGTACTGGACAGTCTGAATAACCAATCTGGCCAAATCATATCTGAAGGTTCACTGTTGTTGACGACTGACAGTGTCAACAACAATCAGGGGCTTATTCAGGCCGGACAGGCAGACATCATAGTTGCAGCATTTAACAATAACAATGGCCGGTTGTTTAGTGATCAACTGCAATTACAAGCAGCAAATCTGAGTAATAATGCCGGCCTGATCGTTGCCAACGACAGCTTGTTACTGCAGGTAGATCAGACACTGGATAACAGCCGGGGCGAGCTTATTATAACTGGCGGCAATGCCAGTATCACTGCAGGCAACCTCAATAACGATGACGGTATTATCAGCCAGTTAGCCGAGAGCCTGCAGCTTAACAGCGGTGTTATAACCAATAACGGCGGGACGCTACATAGTGCACAGCAGTTAAACATCAATGCAGCGCAGTTTGACAATAGTGGCCTGGTAGATGCCGCTACGCTGATGGTGGTAAGTGACAGCCTGTTTAACAGTGGCACTATTCAAGCGGAAAATGCCCGGCTTAGCAGCACGCAACTGGTCAATGAGGGCCTGTTACTGGCTAGCGGTACTGTGGGTGAGTCTTTGCAGCTTGATGTGGCGAATGGCATAGTCAACCGCGGCCATATTCAAAGCCATGGCCAGGATCTGATACTGCACGATGCGCTGGATAATGATGCCGGCACGCTGGTACATGCCGGTAACGGCGACTTGCAACTGGCGCAGTTATCCAACCAGCAAGGTAATGTGTATGCAGGTAATGCACTAACAATCGCCGGTAAGGTATTAAACCGCGAAGGCATACTGCAAGCGCAGGGCACAGTAAATATCAGTGGCGCCGAGCTGGACAACCGCAGTGGCGCGATCCGTAACGGTGGCAATTTGCTGCTGGATGTCGCTGCACTGGATAATCGCGACGGTGAGCTAAGCACTGAAGGTGAGCTTGCGCAGTTGCAGGTAGCCGGTAGCATTCGTAATGCCGGCGGTATTATTGTCAGTGCGGGTTCGCAGTTGGACGTACACTCTGCGGAGGTGGTACTGGCTGATGGCGTTATTGCCGGGCACGGCCTGGTAAATATCGGTGCAGGGCAGCTTAGCCTTAGTGAGGGCGGGCAAATCAGCGCCGGTCAAACATTAGCGCTGAATGCAGACACACTGAGCAATCAGGGCCTGTTAAGTGGGCAAAATGTGCTAGTACAGGCAAGCGTACTCGATAACCAAAGCGGGATAATCGAAGCGGCAAGCCACCTTCAGGTGACAGCAGGCTACGTGAACAATACCTCAGGTACCCTGGTGAGCCAGGGCGAACTCAGCCTCGATTTACAAGGCCAGCAAGATGGTATTGCCCTGAATAATAATGACGGCCAGATTATTGCCAGTGGAGTTTTAGCACTGGTAACGCCTTACGCGGTAACTAACACTGCCGGGCAGTTGTTAAGCGAGCAACAACTGCAGGTTCAGGCAGGCGCACTGAACAACAATAGTGGTGAGATACTGGCCGGTAGTGGCTTAACGGTTAATCTGGATACGGTGTTAGATAATAGTGGTGGTGTGCTGTATACCCGCCAGGGTGATATGACACTGACAGCCCAGAGTCTGCTCAACGATGCTGATGGCTTAATACTGCAGCACGGCGCCGGCCAGATGCAACTGACGCTGGATGCGCTTAACAATAATGGTGAAATAGGGGCCGGAACCGTATTAGCCGTAACGGCACAGCAGTTAACCAACAGCGGTTTAATACAAGCTGCAAGCGTTGAGTTGGCGGCACAGCAACTACGCAACAGCGGGAATTTGCTGGGTAATAACCTTTTTATCAGTGCTAATCAACTTAATAATACCGACGGCACCATAGCGGCACTAGCCAGCGACAGTGTGCTGCAAATCAACGCTACTGAGCTGAACAACCAGCGCGGCCTGATCCAAAGCCGCGGCAATACTTTGCATCTGAATACCGTGCTGAATAATCAGCAAGGCGATGTGGTTTTGCTGGGTAATGGCACGCTAAATATCAGTGCACTGGCGAATAACCAGCAGGGGCGCATCCTCAGTGAGGGCGCGGTAGCATTGGCCGGTGTGGTGAATAACAATCAGGGCATCATGCAGGCGGCGACCGATCTGCAGCTTGCGGGCACTGACATCAGCAATATTGCCGGTGTGATCCATGCAGGCGAAGAGCTGGACATCAGTGGTACCAGCCTGATTAACCAGGGCGGTAAAATTTCTGCTGCCGGGCAAAGCTATCATTTGGCTATCAGCGGTGCAATAGACAACAGCCTCGACGGCATACTGACCACTGCCGGTAATATGGCAATAACGGCCGCGGATTTAAACAATAGCTCCGGCCTGATTTACCAGCAGGGCGATGGCAGTTTGCTGCTGCAGGTAGATAACACGTTGAATAATACCGACGGCACTATTGCTGCAGCGGATTTAGCAGTAACAGCAGATCGGCTGAACAACAATACCGGCGTGATCCAGGGTGGGGCTGTGGATATCAGCACGGCGCTATTGAACAATAATGCTGGCACCATTTACCAGCAAGGCAGTGCCACTCAGCTGAGTATTAGCAGCGGCAGTTTAACTAACGACGCCGGCCAAATCTCAGCGCTGGCTGATGCCAATATCAGTGCTGGCCAGCTTAGCAATAATGCCGGCCGCATAGAGAGCAGCAGCGCACTGCACCTCAGTGGTGGTGCCCTGAATAACGATAGCGGCAACCTGGTTGCCAATAATATCAACATGCAGCTGACAGGCACCCTGAGCAATAATCAGGGCACCTTGTTTGCTGCAGATTCGCTGACGATTGCCGCAGACAGTATTGATAATACGCTGGGTACCTTAGCCGCTAATGCCGATTTACAGCTGACAGCTGCTACCGGGCTTAGCAACAACCAGGGCTTATTGCAAGCCGCCGGCAACCTTGTAGCCAGCGCACAGCACATTGAAAACAGTGCCGGTACCCTACAGGCCACAGCGGCCCAGCTAAATGCCCAGCAAAGTATCAATAACGCAGCAGGGGTGATTAACGCCCAGACACTGGCATTAAGTACCGCCGCGCTGCACAACAGTTACGGTGTTATTCTGGCCACCGACACCAGCGATAACTCGTTGCAGCTAACCGAGGTTACTCAGTTAAATAACAGTAGTGGTACCCTGGCCAGCCATGGCCGCAACTGGGATTTTACCCTCGCGGGTCTGAATAACGACAACGGTAAGCTGTTACATCTGGGCACTGGTACTTTTACCTTGTCGCAGGCGGGAAATTTAGCCAATACCGGTACTATAGCGTCTAATGCTAACCTGGTGATAAATGCTGGTAATGTCAGCAACAGCGGTACTTTGCAGGCACAGCAACAGCTGCAGCTTAATTCAGGTCTGGCTAACCAGGCCGGTGCCGTGCTGGTTGCCAATAATATTACGCTTGATGCTGCCGGCAATAGTATTACCAACGCGGGTAGCATTTCTGCTGCGAATAACCTGCAGCTGGGTGCTGCCAGTGTAACTAACAGCCATTTACTCTATGCCGGCAATAATGCGCTGGTAAATGCTGCTAATGTTAGCAACAGCGGCACCTGGTCAGCCAATAAGCTGAATGTAACCGGCTTTAATCTGTTGCAAAACAGCGGCCGCATTGAAAGCAATACCGCAACTTATACCGGCAATACGCTGCAAAACCAGGCAAGCGGTGTGCTGATTAACGCTGCCACTGCAGCCAACAGCCTGCAGCTTAATGCGGCACAGCTAGCCAACAGCGGCACCCTGTATAACAATGCCAGTGATATGAGCCTGGGCGGTAACCTGAGCAACAGCGGCAGTATTATTCATGCCGGCACGGGTAACTTGCGGCTTGGCAATAACGGCAGCATCAACAACGCCGGTGGCAGTATAGCCAGCGCCGGTACGGCCACCCTGCAAAACAGTATTATCGGTGCCGGCACCGTCTATGCTGAGCAGGGCATGCTGATTAACGGCAGTGGTACCTTTACCAACAACAGTCAGCTGTATACCAAAGGCAATATGCAGGTAAACAGCGCGCTGCATAACCAGGGCGGCAGCCTGCTAAGTGACGGCAACCTGACCATTAATACCGCCGGTAGCGTGACGAACAGCGGCAGTCTGCAAGGGCAAAACCTTAGCCTGACGTCGGGGGCACTTAACAATAACAGCGGTAGTATTACATCAACCGGCACGAATAATGCGCAAATCAGTGCAGCCAGCCTGAGCAACAACGGCGGGGTTATTCAGGCCACCAATAATAACTTCAGCCTTATTACCCGCAGTGGCGAGCTGAATAACAGTAACGGTCAAATTAAGCACGGTGGTAATGGTGTTCTGACACTACAAAGCGCCAGCCATTTAAACCAGCAATCAGGCCTGGTGCAAAGCGCCGGCCAGTTAGTGGCAACGGCTCAGGGTAACCTGAATAACAGCTATGGTGTGTTATCTGCCAGCCAGTACCAGCTTACCAGCAGTGGTACCCTTAACAATAATAACGGGCAGATTGTTGGTACCGGAGCTGGTTCAAGCAGTATTCAAAGTGGCACCTTACTTAACCGCAGCGGACATATTGCGGCCAATGGCACTAACCTGACTCTGAATAGTGCTGCACTGGATAATAACAACGGCAGTATCCTGCTGGCCGGTAGCGGTAATCTGGCTATTACGGCAAGTTCAGTTGCCAATGATGCGGCAAATTCACGGATTATCAGTAATGGTGGTATCAACCTCAATAGCGGCAGCGCGCTGAATAATGCCGGGGTTATTTCTGCTGCCAACCTGTTTACGATAACGGGTACTAACCTCACTAATAGCGGTACCCTGGCCAGCCGTAGCGGTAAGGTAGATATTTACAGCAGCGGAACGCTAACCAACAGCGGTACCCTAAGCGGTGCAACAGCAGTAGAGCTGGACGTACGTACACTGAACAACGCCAGCGGCAAAGTACAGTCTGACGGTAAGGTTGCTATTACAGTAAACAGCCTGTCTGTAGGTCAGATTTATGGCCGCGATCTGCAGCTTAGCAGCAATAACAGCATAGCATTGCAAAATGGTGAACTGCTAAGTGCCAGCCGTAACCTGCAGTTAAATAGCAATGGCAATATCACAAACAGCGGCAATATTATTGCCAGCGGTACCTTAAATGTAGATGCTACAGATATGACCAATAATGCCTCTGGCGTGATCCGCGCCGGCGGTAATGCAGTGCTAGACCTTAACCGGTTAACCAATAACGGTATTGTCAGCAGTAATACGGTGTTAACGCTAAATGCAGATAATACTACCAACACTGGTACCCTGGCTGCGGGTAACCATTTAGATATTAATGGCAATATCGACAACCGCAACCTGCTGTTCGCCGGTAGCCTGCTCACTATCGACGGTAATGTCAGTAATACTGCCAATATTTACTCTAACCAGGATGCGGTTATCTCAGGTGCAACGGTAACCAATACCGGCGGTACTATTGCCGCAGCGCGGGATTTAAGCATTAGCGGTACTATTGTTAATACCCATACCGGTAATGTTGAGTTTGTTAAAGGTGAAGTAACAACCGGAGGGCTTAGTTACGTTGATGATTTTTATGCCGGCTACGACCAGCACGGCCCTAGTGAAGTTATCAAAGTAACGGCTGAACGTCGTACAACAACAACCTACAGTGCTGAACTATCCGGCACGGCCGGTATTATCGCCTCTGGTCGGAATATGCATCTGCATGGCCACACTACCAACAATTACAGCAAAATTTCTGTCGGTGGTGATCTGCATGTTACCGGTACTAACTTTATCGGCAAATCGGCGGAAAACCAGCAGATCCACCAGGTTGAAGTTTATGAAGATACTGTAATTGTTGGTTGTCTCGTTCCTTATACAGACAGAGGCTGTGCTGAGCCAGGTCCTGGCTTGAGTATGGAAGAACCTGTCAAAGTTGGTGAGTATACCGAAACGACTCTTACAGGCGGCTCTTTAGGTACGGTGTATGTTAAGGGTAATATTACCGGCACCTTAAAAGATAAGGTGGAGTTAAATAGTGCCAGTCCGCTGGATGGCACCCTGGTGTCTGGTGTACCCACCAACGCCAATGGCTCCAGTGGCAGTGCTTCTCGTGGTAGTAATGCCGGTGCCAGCAATAGCAGCACCGTTGCCGTTAACCGTAGCAATGGTACCAGCCAGAATACCAGCGGTGCTAACCGCTCTGCCAATGGCGTTGCTGCCGGTAATAACGGTACTGTTGATGCCGAGTGGCGTGACAGCAATGTTAACCATACCGGCGTACAACCGGGCAATCAGCCGGGTAATGTCGGCATTGGTCAGGTGGCTGATGCCACAGCGCGGCAGGTAGATATGCTCGATGCTGCAGGGCAGAACATAGTCAACAGTGCTGAACTAAAAGGCCAGCAACAGCAGGCCGGACAAGTTGGTAGTGCAACGCTGCAATCTAAGCAACAGGCCGGGTTGAACACTGATTTCAGCGGCGCTGACGCAGTACAACTGGTGGTTAACCCTAATGCCGGTTCGGCTGCTGATATTGCTGTAAATAACCCCAGCCAGCAAATAACGGCTGTCAGCAGCGACAATCGCCAGCTTAATGCCGGTGATCTGTTGCATAAAGGCGGTGTAGACAACGGCCCTGCGCAGTTAGTGGCCACACAGGGTAATGTGCGTAATGTACAGGTAACCGATCCTGCACGGCAGCAGGCCGACGCTATGCAAGCCGGTATGGGTGTGCAGGGTATTGGTTTTATGTCTCCGGATATGGCCGCCAGCTTGCAGGTGTCGCAAGGCACTGCACCACAAGGCCCCGGCCAGCAACAAGGTGGTGGCCTGGTTGGCAACGGTAATATCGCAGGCTCCGGCGACTATAACCCTGATTTAATTATCAAAGGCCTGGTAGATAACCAGCAGGGCACGCTCGCGCAGCAAAAAAATAGTGTGCAGCAACAAAGTGCTACACAAGGTAATAGTGCTACCGGACAGCAGGTTGGCCAGAATGTGTTTATTACCGACGAGCAAATGCGCGTGCTGACTGAAGATTTGGGCTTTGACGCCAACGCCATTAATAAAGGCCAGCAAGCTCTGTATGCCGCTATCAGCCAGAACGATTTACTGGCCGACGGCGTCACCTTAAGCGCAGGTGGCACTATCGATATTACCGCCGATGCCGGTTTTAATATCAACAGCGGCATCGCTGCCGGTGAAGGTTTAATTTTGCGCAGCGAAGGCGGCCTTAATATGGGCAACTTCGGCTTTTTCGACAGCGAAAACCTACTGGGCCTGCAACTGGGCGGCGATTTTACCAACACTATGAACCTGCAAAGCGATACGCTATGGCTGGATATTGGCGGTGACTTTACCAACCTTGGCAGCTTAACCGGCAGCGATGTCTTAAGCATTAGTGCCGGTAATAATCTTATTAACCAGAACCTGCTAAGCGGTGGCCATGTGCTGCTAAATGCCGGTGGCGATATTATTAACCGCACCGAGTTTAGCCAGCACACCGTTAACTATGACAACGGCAATAGCAAAACGTACACCACAGTAGGCAATGCGCCGCAAATTATCTCGACCGACAGCTTAAGCATGACAGCCGGCAATAATATTGACCTGCAGGGCAGTAAATTCAGCGCCGCAGGCGATATCAGCCTCAATGCCGGTAACGACGTACTGCTGGGCGCAGTAGAAAAACTCAGCGGGCACGAGAAGTACTTTAAAGGCGGCCACGATATAGAGCTGCACCGCACTTATGATGTCGTCAGCTTCGACGCCGGTGGCAATTTAAGCGTAGTGGCGGGCAATAATTTGCAGTCTGAGGGGGCGCAGTTTAGCGCAGGTGGCATAGCGGCGCTGTCTGCAGGTGAAGATATGAACCTGCTGGCGGTGGTGGAGTCGCACTATGACGCTGATAAAAAAACCAAAAAGAGTACCTTTAAGAAAAAAGTTACTGAAAACATCAGCCTGCACGAAGAAGTACAAGGCACCAGCATTAGCGCCGGTAATATTCTGCTCAATGCCACAGTGGATGAGGCGGGCAATGTAGTGCAATTGCCTGGCGGCAATATCACTATGGTAGGCAGTAATCTCAGTGCTGAGCAAAATATTATTGCCTTTGGTAATGACATTACCGTAACAGCAGGCACTTACCAGGACTACGATTACAGCCACACTAGCAAGAGCAGCTTTGGCGGCTTAAAATCAAAAAGCCGTGAAGACCTGGCCCAGGATGACTTACTGGCAGGCTCTGAGTTAACTGCGGGTGGCAATATTCTGCTTAATGCCGGTAACGATATCGCCATCCTGGCCAGCGAGCTGAAGGGCGACAATATCGGCTTAACCGCCTTTAACGAAGTGCTTATAGCTTCGGGTGAAGAAAGCAGTATTCGCGAGTCACGCAGTCAATCCGGCGGTTTCTTCAGTGGCGGCAGTTTATTCTCCTCAAGTGAAGCCTTAGCCGGCTCAGCTAGTATCACGGCCGACAGCTCTGCCATTAACGCCAGCGGCAATATTATTATCGATGCCGGCAGTGCCACTGTAATTGGCTCGGTACTGGATGCGGATAAAGGCATATCGGTTAAAACGGATATCGGTGATATTCAGGTACTGGCGGCGAAGGAGACTACCGAGACCTATTCGCGCGAGCAGAATATCAGTGTCAGCTTTGGTGATGCATTAAAAGCCCTGACCCGGCCGGACGAGCTGTTAAAAGCTGAAGATGGCCAGTTAAAACTGAGCCTGGGCAGTGCCACTTACGATAAAGTTGATTTTGCCAGCAATGCCACTCACCACAAAGCCAGTGAGTTAACTGCTGGTGAGGGTATTCAGCTGGATTCGGTTGCAGATATCAAGATTGAAGGCTCGGCGATTAATGCTCAAGGCGATGTCAATTTGCTGGCCGGCGGCGATGTTATTGTAAAAGAAGCCACAGACAGCTACAGCGAAACCCGCGAAGAAGTGCACGGCAAGGCGGAAATCAGCCTGGTGGTACAACATCAAGCGGTTGAGGTTGCCAAGGCAGCAAAAGCGGTAGATGACGCTAAAGACCAGGTAAAACAGGCCGAGGCGGATTACCGTAAATACCAGAAAGAAAAAGACCAGCTGGAAACCACCTTAGCGCAACTGGAAGCGGATTATCAGAACAAGGTGCCTGGCGTTAATTACAGCGACATAGTAGAGCTGCGTAACCTGCTGGATGATGTAAAAGGTGACGAAGCCTGGTACTTAGCCGGTATTGCTACCGCCAGTGCTAACTTAGTCAGTAAAACTACTTTGCTGGGACAACAGACCGCAGCGGCAGCACAAAGCGGCGCTACCTATGGCTTTAATGCCGGTTTACAACTGGATATTGCGGCCAGCAAAACCGACAGCAGCCTGGATGCGACCAGCTCAGTGGCCTCCATCATTAACGGCAACAATATCAACATTGTTACCGGCAGCAACAATGAAAATGGTCCGGGCCAAAGCGGCAATACCCTTATTCAGGGCAGTGCACTTAACGCCAACCAAAACCTGAATATCTTTACCGGCGAGCTAAACGTGCTGGCTAGCCAGGATACGCAGCGCTCAGAAACCGATACCCAAAGCGGTACTATGACCATTGCACAAACAGTGTGGGGCGCCGCGGGTGGGCCAACCGTTAATGCCAGCTTAAACAGCAGCCAGCAGCAGGATAAACAAACCATACACACTAACAGCAGCTTAACAGCCGATAACCTGAACATCGTCACCAGCGGCGATGCTAATATTATCGGTGGCAACCTGCATGGTGCTACTGCGGTTAATATGGATATTGGCGGTGATTTAACGCTGGAATCAGTGCAAGACCGCTTTAGCGGCAGCAACAAAGGCTTTGGTATCAGCGGTGGCATAAGCTTAGGCGGTGTGTTTACCAATGAAAACGGCGCTGCGGCCAACAGTAAAGAAGCCAAAACCACTGCAGTGGGCCAAAGCGATGGTGTAAGTGGCGTAAATGGTGGTGTTAATGCCAGCCATGGCCGTTACCAAACCACCGAAACCGTACTAAGCAGCATTACCGGCGGTACGGTGAATATCGATGTAAACGGCAACACCCAGCTAACCGGTGCCTTACTTGCCGCATTGGATGAAGAGGGTAACGACACCGGTAACTTAAGCCTGAATACCGGTAGTTTAAGCTTTACCGACCTGAATAACCGCAGCTATAGCAGTAACCAAAGCTTTGGTGTTAGTGGTAGTGTGGGCATTGGCGGTAAAGAAAACCCGGGCGACCCTAACCAAACCAATATCAACAGTAGCAACTACAGCTATCAGAATGAAAGCAGTCAGAGCCTGGATAAATCCTTAGCCACCATAGGTCAGGGCAATATCACCGTGGGCGGTGAAGACGCCTCACCGGAAGGCTTAAACCGCGATGTCGACAATATCAATAAAGAGCTATACGCAGTAGACCGCCAACAAGGCAATATCGACCTGACGGTAGACCATAGGTTGTTGACTGAGGAAGGCAGAAAGCAGATTGCAGAAGATGCAAAGCGCACTGAAATACTGGGTTCAGCCATTATCGATATCGCAGAAAACAGTGTATCGCTTACAGGTTCTGGTGAAGGTGAAAACTCACTGCGTGACCATATTGGTAATACACAAGACTACTTTACGGCAACGAAAAACTTTACCCAAAATGCCAATAATGCTGAGCATATGGCGACATTGTCCAACGACAACGCCACGCCGGAGCAAAAGCAGGCAGCCTATACGGCGTTGGTCAATGAAATTGCTACCTATATGGGCGTAGACCCAACTGAAGCTAAAGTGCTGATGGAAAGTGACCCGCAGTTTGCTGGTGCCTTCTCGCGTGATACTGATACGGTTTACGTTAACGACTTGGCGCACAACAATGCGACAGAGGCGGTCAACACCGTAGGGCATGAAACGCAGCATTATTTGGATAATCAGCAAAACCCGAATGCCGAGCGTACAGAGCAGTACAACGCGAACCGGGAAAACTACGCGGATATTATGGGCGACGCTACGGCGGATTATCTAAGTTTTAACTTTGCGCAGAATGGTTCGAGCCTGGCGGGAGGAAATAGCCATAGCTTAGGAGTAACATCTGAGGACATTGTCAGAAATGCTACGTTGGTTGCTGGCAATAATGTCAACTTCCGTCAGGAAGATGAACAAGCGTTAGACTATTACCTGCATCCCGGGCAGCAACGCACCTTTGCACAGAAATTAGATGCTTGTCAGGGAGAAAGCTGTTTAGCCGAAACGATTAATGAGTATAGGGAGCTGGCAAATCAGCAAAACGGATTTACTCCTGAACGGCAGCAGGTATTTGATCAAGCAGCAGAATCAATTTACCAGCAACTAGCAGGTAACTGCGAAACGTCCGCTTGCATGGAGTTTACCCGTAATGAAATGTTGATGATATCGACAGCTTGCGGCAGTGAAACCTGTATACAGGAGCGGGCTGTAATAGTTCAAAAAGCCCAGCAAATTCAGCAAGGACAGTGGGGTAGTTTAGCTGTAGATGCTGCTTTGGATGGTTTGATGGTAGCTGGAGCATTATTTCCTGCAGCCGGGGCTGGAAAAGCTGCGGGTGATGTGCTGAAAGATATTAATCCTAAGGTTGCTGGTGATGCGGTTAGTTCTATCAACCAAGGAAAGCTTAATTCTCAGCTTATCGCTGATGAGGTGGCAAATGGACATGCATTTGCTAAGCATGTGCTTGAACGTAAAGAATTTACCGATTTAGGCATTGAAACTAAAGAACAGTTTGCTTCTTTCGTAGAGAATATTGTAACTAATCCCGCTGTAATAAGACGTGAAGCAGCAGATGGGACAGTGTATTATCTAGACGAAACAACGAAAACAATAGTTATTAGAGGGCAAAGAGGTGAAGCCACTGCATTTAGACCTGATCAAGGCGGTATTGGATGGGAAAATTATATTAATTCTCAAGTGCCTAGAAACTGATGGATTATAGTATGAATTCAAAAAAAATTAGTATCGAGTTAACTGAACAGGAAGTACGCTATATAATTTCCTGTGGAGCTGCATTACTACAGAATGTTCCAGAGGAATCTCTACCAACATATTGTTCTTTCTCAAAAGAGCAGATAATTGATTTTACAATTCGACTAAGGCGGTTAGCTGACGAATATGGTATGTAATGTATTAGCTGTCAGCGTCCCTGTCCCGTCCGGTGTCCCGTTCATACCGTTCACACACTGGGGACTGGCAAAAACAACCGGATTTTGTTGGATATTCAATCAGCTTCCGGTTGTTAACCTTAAAAAATCTGGCTGCTTAGCCGGATTTTTTTATGTATGTTGCTTTTGGTTAGCCGCTTTTCTGCTTTTCAGGCAGGGGATGGTGGCATTTTGTGCGAATGCTGTTTCCCACTGCTGCAAAACCGGCATTTACTAATCAGGGACATAATAGCCGCATAACACGCCATGCCAGGCACTAACCCACCGGAAAAACGGGAAAAAGGGGGCGGAGCCTGGAAAAAGGGGTCGGAGACAATTAAAGTTAATTTTATCTAATGTCCCGTTCATATCGTTCACACGCTTGGGTTGTATAAAAACAACCCGTTTTTGTTTGGGATTTAATCAGCTTCCGGTTGTTAACCATAAAAAATCTGGCATTTTCGCTGGATTTTTTTATGTCTGTTGCCTTTGGTCAGCCGCTTTTCTGTATTTCAGGCAGGAGAAAGTGGCATTCTGTGCGAATGTTGCTTTTTATCCTGCCGCAAAATAGTGGCGGTTAATCCGGCACATAATAGCCACATAACACCCCCTGCCAAGCACCGACCCATTGCGCCTGATCTGCATTATTATTCTGCTTGCCGCGCCAAACTTCGGCTGGTGTTAAGCCGTCTAAATTTTGGTGTGTGCGGATGTGGTTATACCAGGCGCGGTAAATGGCCAGCTCGGTTTGCAGGTCGCAACCGGTGAAATCCAGTTGCCTGAACTTCTCCTTGAATGATCCGAAGAATCGCTCAATGCGACCATTTTGCCACGGACTGGCGATATCTGAGGTTTGGTGCTGTATTCCCAGCAGCTTTAATGCCAGCTTAAACGTAGTGGAGGTAAAGCACCTTTCGTTATCGGTACGGATAAACTTCGGCAAGCCAAATTGCTTTATGGCCCGACAGATCTCCAGAAGCAGCACATCGGAATGTTTAGAGCTCAGCTCCCGCAGCTCAATACTCAGCCTTGAACCGTGATCGACAATTCCAAGAATGAGTTTTTGCTGTTTGCTTAGCGTGACTGTAGTTAAGTCCATGCCCCAGGTTTGATTAACCGGCATGGCTCTGGGCGGAGTGTTTTTAATGTCCTGCCGCAGAATACGTATCTGGTACTGTTTTATCTTCATCTGGTAATACACAAAGGTTTTGCCCACGTTGTCACCGTTATGACCGTAGCGCTGATTAAATAACTCCGCTACTTTACCGGCCCCGTAGCCGGATATGGCAGCCAGATAGAGCACCTTGTCCACCACCCATTGCGGCTTTTTACGGTTTTTGCAGTAAGGCGGTATTGGCAAAACTGCCGCAATTGGCTTAGCGTAAAAAGGACTGGCTGGTTTTGTGATGAAACGGCTAAACCAGCCTTTCAGCATCAGCAATAAGCTGAAGCTTATGTAAATTAGTAACTTTAAAAACATGTTGTTTGTAGTTCGCCGCACAGGGTTCTGAGTATACACATCCCTGATGATCGTCAGGCCGGCTTGGACGTCCTTTGTCCTCGCGTTCAGCCGTGGGCAATCTAAGCACGTTTGCTCATTAAATTCCCACCTGAAATTATGCTGCTATGCGCTTGAACTAACTTTAGTCAGTATCTTCTGTTAAGCAGCGCTCAGAACTTATCTGTGTTGCAGAAGTGTAAAGTTTAGCTAAAGTAGTGACAGCAGTATCGAAATTAACTATGTTAGTGACAAGGCATACACTTTGTAGCTGATCCAGTTAAAAATCTGCACTTTAATGCACATTAAAGTGCAAAGCTAATCTCAAAGAGGCTATCGAGTGTCTATGAGATTTGGGCTAAATCCACTTCTTGCCTGATAATCACATCTCATCTGCTTAAACAAGACTAAGTGTTTGCAACTACCTATATTGTGAACAATACTCTGTATACCTAATAATAGACAAAAGGAATACAAAATTGAGTGACGACCGTTTTAAAGCTTGGTTGACGTTCTGGCAGTTTATATTAGGTACAGTAGTATTGGGCTTATTTTCAACTATCATCAGTCACCAAATTCAAACACGGGAAGTCGAAATTAAAGAACAAGAGGCTAATGCCAAATTCCTCGAACAGGCTTTACAAGAGGATATAGGTGTTAGACGGCGTCTGGCTCAGTATTTTTCGCATGTGACACGCTCAGCTGAATTAAGAGAACGGTGGAGCGCCTATGCAAAAATAATAGAGGATGAATATCTGCAGACACTTGCAGAAAAAAATCGGCTACAACAGGAAGCGAAAAATACAGATTTAGATGAAGAGACTCGGGAAAAGTTACTCGCTCGGGTAGCCCAACTCGAATCCGAGCTTAGCCCTAAGCCCTCGATGACATCAGCACTGTCTGCCAGAACTTACATACATATAGCTGAAGAACGCCAAAGAGATTTAGCATTGTCAGTAGCTAGAGCGCTAAGGGGGGCATCAATAATAGTTCCTGGGATTGAATTAAACCGACGGAGCCCAGTGAAAAGCGAGGTTCGCTACTTCCGGCAAAGTGAAAAGGTTGAAGCTGAAGGTATTGCATCAATAATCCAAGGAATAAGACCAGGTATTGAGGCGAGGTACATACCTGGGTATGAAAACTCAACAGGTATACGTTCGCGGCATTTCGAGCTCTGGATTGGAAGCTCAGAACCACCTTTATAGGCCAACTCATGAGCAAATCTATTTTTTTATAGATAGAACTCTCAATTGTATGTCCAGAGATTCCCGGAATATAAAATATAAAGGCAATTAATTAGATGCTGTTATGATGTTTAAATGTTAATGGTGTTGAATTGATTTATATGAAATAGCTGTTAGGCTGTAGTAGGTGCTCATCAGAATAACATTGTGAGCTTAATGGCAATTTTGCTGTGCTGAAGTTTCATATGGATATGAATCAATGTCCCTGTGATAGCGCTCGTTGAGGGTATTATCATGGCTAAAAAACCTGTTGTGCTGCTTATTCACGGAATGGGAACTCACTCCGACCAATCGGTTAAAGATGAATTCAAAGTGGGCCTCGAAAAATGCATGGAGTTTTTTGGGTATAAAAACTTCGATGTAAATTCTGAGTTTACGCTTAAGACCTTTAACTACTCTGAGTATTGGGATGAAAAGCGCAAAGCCTTTGCAGAGCATCTTAATGGTGAAATAAAAGAGTCACTTTCACTAACTCCCCAATTGATCCAAAGCATTTATAACGTCATTGATGAATTTGATAACGATGATTTCTTGCACACTCATTTGGTAGATGTATTGTTCTATCTGACAAGTGTCCTTCGTGAGCACCAATTAGTTAAACTGCATAAAGTTTTCGCTGAAGCTATCAAAGACAACATCAATGATCTGAATGATGACCCTCTTATAGTTGTAGCACATAGCTTGGGAACCGCATTTATTCATGATTGTTTGACACAGGTTTACTCAAAACACCTTGACCCATCAGTTTTTGCTTTAGATCAATTGTGGTCAGTTGCAACAGTTTCTCGATTGACGCAGATGATAACGCAAAAACATGACCCCATGAAATCAATCGTTACAGACCATAGCGAATCCAAGCTCGGGGTTTGTAAATCGTTTTTCCCAGTTTATAACGAATTCGACCCATTCTGTTGGTTTAAGCGCTACGACAGAATGCCCAATGCAGGTGTGCTCATAGAAACCAAGCACGTCAGAGATTTGAAGAAAATTTATGGTAGTAGTGAATCAATGAGAATTAATCCACACGACCTTCGCGAGTACTTTGCCGATCCAGCTGTAGGTGGAAGATTTCTAGCGCGAAATGGCGTGCTTAAAATCGACATGAACGATTTTACAGCTGCGCAAGCTCGTTACAGCCAAACGACTCTCGCAGGTAGTATCAATGGTAGCGTAGATAAAATTAAGGCGGAGTTAAAGCTGATTGAAGAGCAGTCAGATGGGTTTAATGGAATGAAGAAAAAAGTCGAAACCTTGACACGTGTTTTTGAACTTATTGATGAAATACGTGATGAATTTAAGGGAACTTAGGGAGATTTAGAATGAAACGACTAGCACTTGCGTTTGGGTTGTTCTTTGCGTTTACAGATTGTTCTTCGGCACAGGATGTCCCGTCTAATAATTTTGACATAGCAACTAAATATATTGAAAATCACTGCGATTTTGAGGAACTGAAACTTCAAGGCTATGAATTTGACAAATGGTTCCCTGACTATGATAAGTTCGTGACGGAGAAAGCACTCAAGGCTTGCTTGGCTATATTCGGTAAAAAAGAACAAAGAGATATTAATATCTACTGGCCTCAGACAGACCGAGTCGCTATTCTCTCCTCCAATCTTGAACAGATTGCTACGTCCTTTAAACTCAATACACCCAACACGCAATTTCCGATTCTCAAAACCCATTATGAAAGCTGGCTGCACGAGACTGATTTACCAACCGCAGGCTATGACCAGTATCACGCACCAAGGCCTCCCAGATTCGATAAAGCAATCGATGATATATTTCCTACATATTATCTATCCAAACCTGATGGAACACTCAGACGTCCGCAGTTTTCGCTTTCGGGTGAGCAGAATACTTACTGTACATCAGCGTTTAATGGTGCCGCTGATTGTGATGAAGTATTTGAGGCATTCAATAAAGTCACTAATAAGATTAGCGTGTTTCAAAAGCTAAGAAAGTCTGCTGAATTCGAAACCTTTGTCAAAGAAAAGGAAGCGCAATGGGACAAGTTCGCGGATAACTCACGCTTTCAGACATTTGTAGATGTAGCCTTCACGTCGTTCGTTTACCGCAAACGTCTTTCGCTGTCAGACCGCGTCGTGTCGCCTCCGCCACTTCAACTGTTTGCGTTGCGTCCCAGTTTGGTTTATGAACACCTACCTGATGCGCCCCAAGGTAGTCGTGATGAGCTTGCACTGGCATTAGAATGGGTAGGCTTCAATGCCTGGAATTTGAAATTTCCATTTGGTGTATCCATTACATCTGTGTATGCGGACAGGGAATTTGGTAATTCTGTAGGTCATGGCTTGACCTTCCATGTTAATAATAACTTTAGTTTTGGCTTCGCTAACCGTGGTAACGGTGAAAATAGCATTTATGTGAATGTTGAGTTGATGGATTGGTTCGGTAATAAACAGAAAAAGATTGAAAAATACAAGAGTTATCAGTTCTAGTTGTACTATTCTTTCCTGTTAAGACATTTATTGTAGCAAGGTTATAGTCGTTCTTTGTAAATGGAATTCCATTAATGCATTTTTTTGACTGGCGTGGTCATCATTTCTAATTTTTCTTATGATATGGCTCATCTCAAAATGCAACGTTAGGTTTGAATTATTTTTTTTCTATCCGAAATGAATAAAATCACCATCGGCAAAGTCTGTTTATTCAAGCAGGTTATATGTAATTTCTAGATTTGGTCATTTTAGTCTACTATACTAAGAGAGATTTAGTAGACTGCCCGGTGTTTGCTTTACAGTCGGTTGCTGCATAATATATTATTCCTAGAATTCATATTGGATTTATACATAAATAATTTGTTCAATTTTTCAAGATGCATGTGCTATTAATTAATAAGTAGTAATAACGCAAGCAATATTTCTAGCGCTAATTATAGGATTTGAAGAATGACAATACCCGATATTACTGAAACCTCACTAGAAAATTGGGATAAATACAAGAGACAAGCTCCTGATGATATTATTGAAGCAGTATACAAAAAAGCCGAAAATACATCGCGAAAAATGTGCTCCTGGTATTGGTCAAGCATCAGAAGTAAAAGAAATGTATCTTTGGCAGTGCGTGTTATTGCGTTTTTACTACTAGCGTTAGGTACAACGCTTCCAATAATAGCTGCAATACAGGAAACACCAAGTCAGAAGCTATGGTTGACTCAGGTTGGAGTGGCAAGTTTGATCTTAGCTGGGTTGATGCAACTCGCAGATCGAGTGTTTGGTTGGTCGAGTGGCTGGATGCGATACATAACCACTGTGACAACAATGGAGAATTTAACAAGAGCATTTCAGATGGAATGGGGAAAGTATTTGGTTGCCAAGACTGAGCCACTTGAAATCGCTGATGCCAGAACACTGTTTGAAATTGCTCATGTGTTTGAACAAGAACTGATGAAGCTTCAGTCTGAAGAAACCACTAAATGGGTAGCAGAATTCAATACAAGTATTGCCCTTTTAGACAGTATGATTAAGACTCAACGAGAAGAAACTGACAAGAAGTTAGAATCGATTCGAACTAGTCTGACATTGCAAGAGAGCACCACAATTGCGGAAAAAAAGGCAAAGACTCTAGGAGCAATAGAAGTTTCATTGATTTTTAATGGTAGCGTTAAGCCTATATCAATTTGTCTTGATAATAACACTCCGGTAGATTTTCTTGGCAACTATTGGACCCAAATGGATGTTTCTCCTGGCCGCCACGTTGTGAGAATTGTTAGGACTTCTGGACAACCTCTTACAATTGAGCGAATAGTTGATGTAAAGCCCGATACTCTCGCTAAATTAGAAATTCAAATTGGTGAGTAACTGTTATCAATTTTTCATGGGGTCTATAATATTAGATTTGAAAATCAGATACTTTTTATCTAAAAACTGCTTTCCATCCATCTGAGTACCTATTGGCATTCAGCTAAGTCACATCTTGGCCAGATAAGTTAAGATTTTTGGGTAAAAGTAGACATACGTTCAGATTCTTTTGTGTTTCTGCTGAAGTAGAAAGTATGCAAATGCCCCCAAAAGTGGCTTATACAAAAAAGCAACTAGTGAATTATATGGCCTATTCAATCAAATTGTTATCCTGATCTGTTGGCGCTATCAGGTCTAAGGCCGTTAATATTATAGGAACGGTATCAGTTTGGTATAAGTTCTGATAGACATATGCTTGATAAATCGTATCACGGAAAAATAACGGTTTCGACTCTGTAATATTCGAAAGCAACCGCATATACGCATCATTTAGACGGTTTAGTGACCTACAGACTATGTCTGGTAAATTGTTGGCATAATCCGGTGCCTGCAGGAGTGCGTGAAATCGAGCTAAAAGAGCCAAATTTGATTGTAGGTCAAAATCCTCTGTAATTTTGTCACCATTAGCCTGAAATGTATTTACCCAAGAAGTAAGAATGTCCTCATAGGTTTGGGGATCAAGTGGATCAGTAAATACTTGATGGGGTATGTAGCAAGCAAGAGAGCTACGATCGCATGTACATTTCTTGATCGATTCTAAGGCTTCAGACAACTCTTTCTTCAAAGGGTCGTCATCTGGGAACATAATTTCAGACGTGATATTCAGTGATTCATCCTCAAAATGAAGACCATTATGTTGTTTAAATCTCGTTCCAAACCCTGAAGCTACGTACTGTTCAAAGAGCCGAGGAATTCCTGCTACGAGGAATACACCGGCTTGGTTATCGATTCTTTGTATACCGCTAGGGACAATAAGCTCGAAGGAACCGAGTGGATTTCCAACACCTGATGAGAGCCTGTTCCATTCATCCACGGAAATATCCCAGACAACACCACGTTCTTCCGATAGGCCTCCATAGGATGCAAAAAAGAGAGCAACCCACGGATCACGGCTGAAGTCGCCAAACCAGGTAGATACTTTGGTTATTTCCTTATAATGCTGAGCTATCGCCATGCCATGAGCGAACGGAATATTGCGCTTAGAAGCGATTGCTTGCGCTGCCTCACATGCCTTTATGGCATCTGATCTGAGTTTATCATTTGGTACTTGGCTATTCGATAAGTTTACATAAATGCTAGCTCCAACACCCCAAGTATCATTCCGCTGACCTCGATACAACCTATGACAATCACTTACTGACGCAACCTCACAACCAAAAGGTCGCCAATTAGAAGAAAGTTTGTCGAAGGCCAAATGATATACATCTTCAAATACAAACCCGGTTTCTCTCTTGTCATAACTCGACTTCAAATTGGCAATAAGGCGTAGTTCGTCGATAAAATCAGGCATCAGCTTAGGTGTCTCACACTGGGAGAATTCGCATATAGTAAAATATTTTTTTAGTGAATCCTCAAAGTATTTTCGTCCTTTAGTAGCATTTTTTACTAACCAAGATGAAGAAGAATTAGGTAATTCTTCTTCATCTTGACACCATCTCTGAAGTTCGCGAATTCTTTTGTATGCACTCTTCCAGCTGCTTTGATATAATTTTTCAGAGTTTATAGAATGCTTGATGTCCATGAATTGGCTCCTTCGTTAAACTTTTGACCAAGAAATATAACTGCACGTTCTAAATAATGAGCTTAGCTTCTGTCGTGAGTTGGATTTTCTCTTTTCTCATTTCTCATGGAAACGAATTAATCTTGTTGGATAATACTATCGAGTCGGGCTACATCATTATCAGTTTTGATCTGAACCCATAATGGGAAATGATCACTTAGCTGCCAAGTTAGCTTTTTCGTAGGAATATTTGTTCCTTTAAACAGAGTTTTCATCAGGTCATTGCTTGAGAAATCAATAACCCCGCCTTTACCCGAATAACTAAAAGCTCCTTTGGCTCTGTGTAGTATTTGGTCGTATCGCTTATGCCCGGGGCTGACTGCTGTGTCATGGATGCCTTCAAGGGCTTTTGGCATTTTCAACTTACTGCTTTCTGTCAGTGCTTTGTAAAATTCATCGCCAATTTTAGGTATGTTGAAATCTCCAACAACGATAATGTCTTGATCAAAAACTTTATCTGCATTATCGTCCCATCGACTGGATATCCAATCGCCGAAGCTTTGTAGTTCTTTGATACGACCAGCTTCGTCTCCCCATCTGGCGTGCATAGCGAGCATTATGAAGTCGAAGCTTCCTGCTTTAAACGAGGCGATATAAGGTGTTCTCCACCATGACTGGTTACTAATGAACTCTGAACCGATTTTTTTTCTATTTGGCTGTGCTTCTGCGGCTAATCCAGTAAAAATAACCATACGCTCATCATATAAATAGGCCGTGCGTTCCCAGTTGCCACCAAAGTCAGCTTGCCAATCGCTCATCACAAACTTCCATTGCGGCCCTAAACGCTGCAATACTCTTTTAAAATCAAGCAGGTTGTCACGTAACTCAGTGATTGCAATTAAATCAAATTGATAGAGTATTTGTGCAATAAATAGAATGGCGTCATCTGTGCGAGGTGTTTTCCCAAAATCTCTAATATTCCAAGTTGCAATGTTTAGACTGACATCAAGTTTGGATGCCGGGATTTTTGATTCATCTATCCGTTCAATCAGGAGTTTTAATCGACCAGCCATATCTGGTGACACGTTGGAGTAGTCCAAAATTCGTTCCAATTTGATATTTAGAAAAACAATAGACGACTATAGTGGAATCGCAATGAAGATTTTTATTTTCTTGAACAAGCCTAAGAATCTTTCTCATGCAAACTATCTATATAACGAAAATAAAATCTGATCCTTTACAGGAGGATAGTTAACAATGCCTGGCCAAGGTTGGGCACCTTACCTCCCTGGATATCTTGTAATTCCCTCCTGAAAATTCGCAGCGATGTGCTTGAACATACTTTAGTCAGTTTCTGCTGTTCAGCTACGCTAAGAGCTAATCTGTGTTGCACAAGTGTAAATTTTAGCTAAAGTAGTGACAGAAGTATCGAAATTAACTATGTTAGTGACAAGGTACGCACTTTGTCGCTGATCTAGTTAAAAATTTGCACTTTAATATACGTTAAAGTGCAAGCTTAGAAACTGTCTAGTAAAACTCTGATCGAATTAGACGTGCTATTTTGAGGAGGCCAATCTGGGTAGATTTAAAGAATTTGTTTTCCAGTGGACATATGGTTATGCAGATAATATTCGTAGTTTGATCATTAATGGAAGCAATGGTTTATCCGATGTTGAATCATTTTTTGAGCAAGAAGGGGTTGATTTTTTTAATAAAGCAATCAAGCCAAATAAAGTTACATTGCTGCATGATTTTATAAATGAAAGTATATACTTGGAAACTCAATACTGTATTCGAAAGGCTTTTGATGAAACTATAGAAGACATTTACGAAATATTGGATTTGCACCAAGCTGAGTATAAACGTATCTATGAATACAGAGGTGATGAGTATAACAACTATATAATGAAGAAGTTGGGTGCTTACGTTCTCAATCAATTAAGTAACGAGGTTTTTACCCTGCTATTTCAAGACCGTGAAGTTTTAAAGGCATTTAACGAATGTGCTGCAAAATATGTTAGACGGATACGAAAATTCACCGCTCAGAACTATTTTGAACGAGACGGAACATTTTTTAGATGTAATTATTGGCCAAAATGGTTGAAAGATGGTTTGTTCTACAGAGAGAAAGGCCACTGTGCAATATGCTGTACTGATCTTACAGGTCTTTATTCAACTGGTCAGGAATTAGCAATAGATCACATTGTGCCTCTAGCTAAAGGAGGAACGAACGATCCTACTAATTTGCAGATCCTTTGTAAACATTGCAATAGCGCTAAAGGGGCTAGATCTTCCAATACCAAAGGATGGGTATCTGTATACTGGTAGATAATAATTGAATTAATACACTAAGTTAAACGCAGCCTATTCCATAGACTGGCTAGATGATCATAAAGCCAAGGCTCTTTAATAGATATTAACGTGTATGTTATTCAGTTCGATGACAATATGGATGTGTTTAAATGTTAGTTTGATGAGGCTAATTGAATGGATAGAGCAGTATCAACAGAATCTAATAGAATTTATACCGCTGAGGAATTTGAAGCGTTATCTGAATCGCAACGTAAGGGGTTAAAGCTAACACTTTCTTGCCTTGGTTGCGGTGATGTAGCTTGGTTCAAATCTGCGACAAAGCCCGGTGCTAAGGTTAGAAGAATTGCACATTTCAACTCACATCACCATGGTGAAGAATGCGAATTTAGGACGTCATATTTTCTAGTAGATGATGAAGCAAATAGCGGTAAAACAACGGTAGAGCAAGTACCAGTAGTTGCAGAGTACTTAGTCAATTTGGACTCCAAAATCGGTGGAGCGATTACAGACATTGCACTTGAGCCAATACCTAATGAAGGATTTGTTGTTCCACCTAAACCGAGTGGTGGAGCCATTGGTAAGGGAGCTGGCGTAGCCTATGAAACACATTTGAGCAAAACACTTCGTCAAATATTGTCTTACCTCAAGCGATTCCCTGATTTCAGAACTTCAGACAAAAAGGTTGTTTTGTATTCTGAATCAGGGCAATTAAAAGTGAATGGTGCTATAAAAGATCTTGCTGTCAATTTCGAGGATGTTGATGAAACGATGGTTGATCAATACAAGTTATTCTGGGGTGTAATAGTAAATGCAGAAAATGAATTTCAAAATAACGGTATTTGGTTGAACAGTAATAGGTCCAAACGTGGTCTAAGCATTAAAATCTACGAAGATATTAGAGATAAATTCTTACAAGCATTTAAAATAGAAGAACTTGAAGCACTTGAAGGTGCACATGTGTTAGTAGCTGGAAAAATGCATTATTCTGGACGGAATAACAAACCAATAGTTTACTGCGCACTGCCAAATTTTATTACTATACAAAAATATAGAGAAGTTACTAACTGAGCAAATTTTTCAAATAATAACCAAAGCAATTCAATTAGTAACAAGAGTGATTAACACAAGGAATATTTAGAGTGAGTATACTCTTTACTGATATGGGGCTAGCTTATCGCAAAGCCAAAGTAGACCTATATTACTCATCGCACCCCTGCCTAACTTCAATTGCTGATTACGAAGAGAATTTAGAAAAAAACCTTCTCGGATTACTCTTTAAAATAGTGGGAACAGATGAAAGTTGGATCGCTAGCCCTGATTTTTTAGGTAGTTGGACTCTGACAACAAAGTCAGTTAGCACTGAAGAGTGGGATAAATACTGCGAGGATAAAGGTCATGGTCTTATTTTTTCATCTCCGGCTGATGAATGGGATTATCTTTGCGAAGAGCTGACTGATAAACAAAGTGTCAAATCTCCTGCAGCACAGTTTAGAGTAATGGCTGCTTGTAGTCTTGATTTTCACGTACTGTCAACTTTATGGCTTTTAAAGGTTGGGCATTTGTTCGATGCAAAACTAACTAAATGCGCTTATGGTAATCGGCTGCGTCGTACTCAAGATGGCAAATCTATTAATCCGCTTTCTCTGGGCTCTTTCGCACCTTATTTAAAACCATTCCGAGATTGGCGCGATAATGGCATTAAAGCCATGCACACTGCCTTGACGGAACAGAAAAAAATAGTTGCGTTGACCGCCGATGTTAGTTCGTTCTACCACGAACTTAACCCTGATTTCATGCTAAATAGTGACTTTCTTGAGCGGGTATTAAACATCTATTTGGATGTTGAACAAAAGAAACTGCATCGGTTATTTATCAACGCTCTGAAAGCATGGGCGCAAAACAGTCCTCTAAATAAGGGCCTACCAGTTGGTTTGCCAGCTTCTGCAGTGATCGCTAATGTTGCTTTGATCGAGCTAGATCGCTTTGTAGAGCAACAAGTCATGCCTTTGTATTATGGGCGTTACGTAGATGACATTTTATTAGTAATGCAAAACGGTGCAGGGTTTCGTTCTAGTGCCGAAGTATGGGAATGGTTGTTTAGCCGTGCGTTTGGAAAGTTAGCGTGGGCAGACAATACAGAAAAAAAAGAAATTGCATTCTCCACCGACTATTTGCAAAACAGCAAAATACGATTCGCAAACAGTAAAAATAAGGTTTTTCTGCTAACTGGTGAACCTGGTAAAGCTTTGGTTGAAGCAATTAAACATCAAATTTACGCTCGTGCCAGCGAATGGCGTGCCATGCCAAGGATACCATCAAGTGCAGAGTACGTAGGTACAGATTTGCTTGCAGCAACGCAGAGCGATGGAGAGGCGGCCGATAATCTCCGTAAAGCTGATAGTTTGACCATGCGACGTGCAGGGTTCGCGATTAAACTCCGTGACTTCGAAGCTTACGAACGAGATTTACCCCCTTCTGCTTGGCAAGATCATCGTAAAGCTTTCTTTCGTGCTTTTATCGATCATGTTTTAGTGCTACCGACTTTCTTTGACTTATCCGTTTATTTACCACGGGTAATAAAGCTGGCGACGGCTTGCGAGGATTTTGGCGCTTTACGAAGAATTTTAGACGCTGTAACAGCAGTCTGCATCCAACTAAATAGATCATGTTCGATAAATATAAAAGCGAGTGAAGACGAGAAATCGCTTCCAGATGCCGAGATTGTTAAGCTTTGGCGAGTCCAGCTTTTTAAGTCAATATGCGAAAACATCGCAGCATCAATTCCGCCTCGGTTATCAAAATTGGGCAAGCAGTCGTGGCAGAACAATATGTCAAACTATCGACCATCACTTGACGAAGAGTCTGGGTTAAGTTGGCCGACATCTGAAAAAGTCTTTCAGCAACTTCAAGCCCGACTGTTCTTTTTCGATCTTGCGCATATGCCGTTCCGCTTTGTTGGTTTACCGAGGGAGATGATTTCACAGCGGGGAATTCCAGCTCGTAAAGGAGTGATTAACTATTCAACTACACACGAGTTTTTACCTGAGAATATTAAAAAAGGCGCTGCTGAACTTAGCAGTTGGATTAAGTTTAAAGCTATTCCGAATGGGTTGATCTTTGCTACCCGGCCTTTTAACTTGCCTGAGTTATTTATTTTAGACAGAAACGCTTACAAACCGGGGGGGCAAGATGCGCTTCGTGGCGTAGTTTTGGCGACCCGTGGTTTTATCTTAAATGAAAAAACTCCATGTTTTGACAAAAAGGGTGTTCTGCAAATCCCAGACGGTAGTTCATCTGAAAAATATATGATAGCCGTATCGAGCTGGAAAACGAACATCCCTAGTTGGACTGCAGCTGTAATGCGAAATTCCGATCCTGATGAAATGCGTTATGCCAGGCTAAATCGCTTACTGGATACTGTTATAGGTGAGCCCAAGCAAAGTCGTTACTTAATTTTGCCTGAGCTGTCGTTACCTGCTCACTGGTTTATTCGTATCGCACGTAAGCTACAAGGTCGAGGTATCTCGCTAATCTGCGGAATAGAGTATCTGCATGCACCAAAATCATTAGTTCGCAACCAAATCTGGGTATCCATGACGCATGATGGCCTTGGTTTTCCTTCCTTGATGATTTATAGGCAAGATAAACAGCGGCCAGCTTTACATGAAGAGCACGAGTTACAGCGATTGGGGGGCCTTAGTCTTAAACCTGCGCAGCAATGGTCCGAGCCGCCAATTATACAACATGGTGATTTTTGTTTCGCACTATTGGTATGTAGTGAGCTTACCAATATTCAATATCGCGCTGCACTGCGTGGTAAGATTGATGCTTTGTTTGTACCAGAGTGGAATCAGGACACTGAAACTTTTAATGCGCTCGTTGAGTCTGCGGCATTGGATATTCATGCATATATTGTCCAGTGCAACGACAGACAATATGGTGATAGCCGAATTCGAGCACCCTACAAAGAAAGCTGGAAACGAGACATCTTGAGAGTGAAAGGAGGGATCACTGATTACTGTGTAATTGGTGAGATTGATGTTAAAGCCATTCGCCAGTTCCAAAGCTGCCATCGCTCACCATCTGAGCCATATAAGCCTGTTCCGGATGGTTTTGAAATTAGTCATACCCGGAAATCACTTCCTAAATAATATTAATGTGTCGGATTTCGTCTCATGAGAACTCTGAGGCTCTAAGTAAAAGAACTTTAAGCAGGGAGTTTAGCTAGGCTTATTACAAGGTAGGTTAGCAATTTTAGTCCCCCTCTTTCAGCTAATCTGTTTTGCATAAGTGTTAAGTTTAGCTAAAGTAGTGACAGCAGTATCGAAATTAATTATGTTAGTGACAATGTGTGTACTTCGTCGTTAATCCAGTGAAAAATTTGCACTTTAATCACTACTAAAGTGCAAACGCGAATCCCAACAAGCTTAATGTGTCTCTATCCAGGTTATTGAGGGTTTATTAAATTAGGTGAACTGCTGAGCGCTAATTTTTTCATTATGGAATTTCGTTGTCTTGAGTTGACTTTAAAATGGCAAACAAAAAAATTTGGTCGTATGCGATAGACGAAGAAGGTAATTACGTTGTCGGAGATAGGCATCTCTTAAAAATTTACTACATCTGGGAGGTGCTAAAACTTAGAAGAGAGGATATCCATCAGTTTAATAAGTTAACCTTTATGAGCACTCATAGAGCCGTTGAAAAGCGTTTGCCTATGACCGCTGTAATTCATGGTTTTTTTAGATACAAGTCTGCTCCTGATGATCATGAAAAGCCTGAAGGAGATAGTGACTCTTTGTCTCATTCTATCGCAATCCAAGCACTTGCGGAGCTGGCTGTGTTGAACTTTAAATGTGGTAACGAAGAGTTTTCTATCGATGTGGTAGATATCCGAACTGAAGATACGAAAGTCCAACTTACTAATAGAGATAAGTTTGACTACTATTACCCCGATCTTATTTGCGAATTCCGTTCACCAAATCACTTAGCAATGAAATGGGGTAAAAAGCTGGCAATTGAAGTGAAACACACACATGGTTGTGAAGACGAGAAAGTCCATGATTTTAGAAATCACTGTATACCTATCATTGAAGTCGATATTGCCAAATATTCGATTGAAGAAAAATTTGGGACTAAGTCTCCCACCCCAGAACAACTTGAACAATACTTTAAATACTGGAAAACAAATTTCGCTAAGCAAATTTTTGGTCGCATCTTGAGTGATCCAGTTACACCAGAGTATTTCAATGAGTTTTCTAGAAAGGCTTTGGAGAAATTATCTCATTTTAAGATACAAAGCGATAAGCTAGGAAAAGATCTGACCGAATCAAGACACAAAAATTCCCTTTTGGCTAGTGATTTGGAAAAGGTTATTCGTGACTATTCATCGCTATGTGATGAGATACTTAAAAGGGATTTAGAAATAAAAGCTTTGGAAAGTCGTGGACTAAAAGATTACTTCTTGCGCTGTTTGGGTCTGAAAAGTTAGCCAGAAAAACTCGGGTTATTACATCAAGTCTGCTTTGTTTTGTCTGGTCTTTCTTTTTTGGTTTATTGAATGTCGCTATTAATGCATCATATGGTTTTGTACTTTTTGAGTTTTTCGTCATTGTTGAAATAGTACTAAATTTAGTGTTGATGAGAAAATCAAGGTGCAGCCGGAGCATAAAATAACAATGGCTAACTCAAATGATATAAAATTTAATCTCGAGGCATTTTTATAATTATTAATTCTCGGCTTCATGTACTTGTTTATTGTAAGTCTCAGTGTGCGTGTGCAGGGTTTGAAGTTGTTGTTTTTAAATACATAAATACCAGAAGCTATTGTAAAGGAAAGTGCAATTAAATTGGATTGGAAATCGTTGCTATTGTCATATATTGGTTCAAAATAACCAAGGTGAAGCATTAGTTTGCTCAATTGGAATAATAAAGAAAATATCACAGAAATGACTGCGAGCTTAGTAAGGATAATTGGCAGGTCAATACTTATTATTTTGACAAATAGTATTGTTGTATGTTTTTTAAACTTGCTATAAGCTCTCTGTGAGTTTAAGGCGGTTAGCGAATACAGCAAAAAAATAAATGCTATGATATAGCTAGATTGTTCCGATGATATTGCTGCAGAAGCTGAGTTAAGAATAAAGGCAGTGCACCCTATGATTATTCGCCAAAATAATTTGAAGTCTTCTGATGTCGTTGAGTCATCCCAGTAAGCCTCTGTTATGCCAAGAGTACGATTTTTTGACAAGTAATCAGTATTATTTATTTTATCATTCTTTGTTTTGCAGGCTTTCATTAGAGTGTCTTCTGATTTGATTTTTTGTTTTAGTGTGAGTTTAAGCTTTTAAAAAATAAAATACCTAACGTGGCGCGAAATCAATGCTGATTCCATGATGTTTTTTTAATCCATACGGCACCTAAATATCTTATCAGATAGCGCCTCGACTCTTGTAGTTCTTTTCCCATTGTGTAAATCGCTTTTCCCATAACTTGCTTAGTTTATCGGCATGCATCCATTTACGTTCGATCTCCTCTTTTGCTGGCAACTCAACTCCAGAAAGCTGCTGGCTAAACATCCGTGGTATTACATGGCTGTAGTGCTTCTCAATCATCTCGATACTGGTGCCACACTGCCGGGCTAACACGTCAATAGTCACACTCTGTGCTATCAACTCCCAGGTAATGAATGAATGGCGTAGAGAATACAAAGTGCGTTTACCATGTGGAGACTGGTCCAAGCCAAGGTCTTTAAGTGCCGAGTTAAAGGTTCGGCCTATTTCGTTGGTCTCTGAACCATCGGGCAAACGGAAAATATAGTCTTGTGGCTTACGGTTCGGGAAGCGCTCAGATAACCTCAGAATGGTATTTTGAATAGCGCGTTTGCACACCACTTCCCTTGTACCTGTATGAATTGTGGTCTTACCTTTGCGAACGGTAATGAAGAATGTTGCTTTATCTCCAATGCGCTCTATGTGCAGGTCACCCCACGTCAGGTTATCAATTTCAGTACCGGGACGCATGCCTGTGTAAATCACGAATTCAGCATAATCCTGAGTGAGTTCACGTATTTGTCTGGTTATCTCTTTGCGGCTATTTGTCTCAAGCTGATAAAGGTGGTCCATTACTCGCTCGAATTCTTCAGGGTTTAAAGATGCTCTTCTAACTGCATGGTTACCCTTAACGGATAGGCCAGGGATCTGATTGTGCAACATCCACTTATTTTCGACAGCCTCTTTAAACACCATCTGCATAGCGGCATTGTGATTTAGGATGGTTGACTTGGCTGGTTCACGACCAATTTTTTCGACACGCCACTTATCAAATTCCCGCAAAATATCGTTGTCGATGTTGGTTATCGGAGTACGGTCGAAAAAAGGGATGTGGTATTTACGTAGAACCAGTATGTAGTCTTTATAGATAACCTTACCTGTACCACGGTAAAGTTCGGCCTCCATAGTCTGAATAGTCTTTTCAGCGACATCTTTGAATTGTTTTGAGCTAATCAATGTGCCTGTTTTATGACGAATCTGATATTCCACCATCATCCTGTAGGCGATGTCGATTGCTTTAAGCTTGTCTAATTGCTTGGTTGCGCGAGAGTACCACTTACCTTCAACCTGAAAACGCGCATACCACCACTTGCTATTTGACTGCTTGAAGATGTGTACATCGTCACTAATTTGGTGACGCTCAGTTTGCTTTGCCATAACGCTCTCATGCGAAGTTTTTGCAAAGTGTATAGCAAAATTTATTAAAAACAATGGCATGGAAAGCGCAGTGAGCGTTCAAAATCCGCCGGGGGAAACTCCGTGTCGGTTCGAGTCCGACCCTAGGCACCAAAATTTCAGATTGTGAATTCAGTACCAATTATTTTGCATCAGGTCTTCTGACGTTTAGAACAGTGTTATTTTATCTGTCATGCTCTTTCTAATATCCCCAAAAATATTCTCAACACTTGCATCCGATACTCTTTAGTCTGTTCACTTAACAGGAAAACGCTGGTACATTTTCTTTCGCATCTTGCTAATTCTCAGTTGTCGAAAGAAATGGAGGCCTTTGTCGAATATAACATCTGAAAGTCTGGAGTCAGCATTAACTGGTAACCCAGAGGCTCTTGAGGTTCACCTTACCCTTGTTGAACGTGATTTAACGATCGATGGGCAGTTAGTCAAAATACATTGTCATTGTCTTTCCGTAGATGGAAATAGGCGTATTCAGCCTAATAGATTGGCTGAATTCATGCGAAATGCTGTTGTTTGGACTTCCCCTAAAACACTAGACACTCCTTAGGTTAGAATACAACTTTAGGAGGGCACCATGTCCAAGCAATGTTTTGCACCAGAATTCAAAGCTTAAGCAATCAAACAAATCACCGAACGTGGTTATTCCGTTAAGGATGTCTCAGAGCGTCTAGGCGTGTCAGATAACAGCCTGTACAACTGACTGAAACAGCACAAGCAAGCCACCAACCCAGATCCAGTCGTGACGCAGCAACAGGATTTAGCCGCTGAAAATGTCAGGTTAAAAGCGGCTTTAAAACGGGCTGAAGAAGAACGCGACATCCTAAAAAAGGCCGCCGCATACTTTGCCAAGCAGTTCAGTTAAGGTATGCCTTTATCCGCGACAACCAGAACTGCCATCCGGTACGGTTGATGTGCGCGACACTGCGCGTGCATCACAGTGGTTACTATCAATGGCTGAAGCGGCCTGAATCAAACAGAGCATGTGAGAACCAGCGTTTAACGGCACTGATTAAAGAATCATGGCTTGAAAGCGGTAGCATTTATGGTAGCCCACGTATTCACGTTGATTTACGTGAAGCAGGCGAAACCTGCTCTGAAAATCGTGTTGCCCGCTTGATGAATCTGGCTGGCCTGAAAGCTATCCGGGGCTATAAAGCGCCACGTTATCGGGCAGGGAAACCCGCTGTACCGGCAAAGAATCAGTTACAGCGTGAATTTACGTATGACGAGCCGAATAAAGCCTGGGTGACTGACATCACGTATATCAGAACCTACGAGGGCTTTTTATATCTGGCCGTTGTACTAGACCTGTACTCACGCCGTGTAATTGGCTGGTCAATGAAAGCCACTTTGGCCAAAGAGATTGTGTTGGATGCGCTGTTAATGGCAGTTTGGCGCAGAAAGCCGAAACAGTCGGTCATCATCCATTCTGACCAAGGCTCGCAGTTTATCAGCGATGAATGGAAACGCTTCCTGGATACCCATAAACTCTCAGCCAGTATGAGTCGGCGCGGCAACTGTTGGGACAATGCGGTTGCAGAATCCTTCTTCAGCTCACTGAAAAAAGAGCAGATTAAGCGCCGTATTTACAACACCCGTGATGAAGCACGTAGTGACATTTTTGAGTATATCGAGGTATTTTATAACCGTCGGCGTAGACACAGCCATTTAGGGCAGTTATCACCGGCAGATTATAAAGAAAAAGCTAATCTCAACGAGGTTAATGAGTGTCTATGAGATTAGGGGAAGTCCAGTTAGCTACATTTACAAAAATTAGAAAACCAATTCTGTAGAGCTAGCAAAGTTTGACTGATGGGATATGAGAATGGTTTAAATGATAAAGATGTTTTAATTTTCTTGAAGTTATCTGAAGTTGCGTTAAAAGTGTCTCCAGTGCTGTTATCTTTGCACGTTAATTTAGTACCAATAAATTTTTACAGCAAAATTAGACTATGGATTCTACTAAAAGTGATTTAGCAAACGATGCGTTAGTTATGCACACAGCTGGGCTGATTATCGCCCCCCAGAGCCAGAGAGTTTTTTATAATGGAAGTTTGCTACCAATAAAGGGGTTAACGTATCGCTTGCTGGAAACCCTTGTAATGGCACAGCAGAGAGCGGTTTCTTCGGAAGAGCTTGCAGAAAAAGTGTGGAGAAAATTACATGTATCTGATGAAACTGTTGCGCAGCGGGTATCAATACTTCGAAAAGCTTTGAGCTTTCTTCAAACTGACATTATAGAATCTGTACGTAGCGAAGGATATCGTTGGATATCTCCAGTTTTTATTGATGAAAGCAGCGCTCTAGATAGCGTATCTGAACAACCTGTTGCGCCGTTAATATCACGATATCCTACATTTATGAAGCTGCAATACATAATTGCGGCAGGCTTATTTTCTGTGGGGGCTTTATCAGTCTACTTTTCATTTACTCATTTCACAGAGCCGACTAAAAGCTCCGAGCCAACGCATCAGCTTTCTTCAACACTACAAAAGGCGTTTGAGTATGCTGAGCAAAATACCGAGACGGGTAATTCAATCGCCATAGATCTATTTTCTGATTATTTAAGCAACTACCCTGACAGCGTTGAGGCTAGGGTTGGTCTTGCTGCGGCCCATATTGAGCGTGTCGTTAAGTTCAATGGCAATGAGCTCTTTTTGGATTTCGCAGCGCAGCAAATTGATGACTTATCAAAGTTTGCAGTGCCCGCATGGGAGTTATTAAGGCTGAAAGGTTATTATTTCGATGCCCGTGGTGATATCCAACAAGCTATTTATTATTACGAACAAGCAATAAACGCTAACAATATTGCAATTAAGCAGGTCGCAGCGTCTTTGGCTTACTTGTATGTACGCAAGGGACGTTTCTATGAGGCGATGCAATTGAATTTAACAGTTTTGAACAAAAGGAATGGATATACTTTTCTGCAAATAGCAGAAATTCTATACCTCACTGGGTTAAGTGAGGAATCAAAAGTATGGATAGAGACTGCCTATAAATTTGCTCCAAACGATGCCTTTGTTGCTGTTCAATATGCAAGAGATGCCAGTAGAAGGGGAGAGCCTGAATCTGCATATAATGCACTTACTAAATTGCACAAATTTCAATCTGGTACTGCAGATAGTTATATTTATCTTGCTTTACTAGCGATAAATGATAGCAACTGGGATGGTGCACTTGAGGCGCTTGACAAGGCGAACTCCCTAGAGCCAAACAGCTTGTATTCACAGTCTTTACTTTACTGGCTTAGTAAGTCAGGCCACATTGAACTAGTCATGCCAAAACCTGACACTGAGAGTGCAACCCCAGTTTGGCCGAACTGGTACATCGCTAAAAGTATTGTTGAAATTGCTGATGGCGACTTGACCGCGGCGCGAAAGTCTATTGCCAAAGCAGCATTAGAGGGATATGCAGATTTCGAATATATATTAACAATGCCTATGTTTCAGACAATAAAGACCCATCCTGATTTTTCGTCATTGATAGAACAAATGATGCACTCAGTACAGACTGAGCGCACCAAAATCAAAACGATCGAGCTACCGAATCCTAAGGTATTAATGCTGGAAGAATAGCAGTTGAGAATATGGCATGTGTTTGTTGATGCATATAACGTGTGTTATAGGCCGTTGCGGTAATTACAGCTACAGCATTTAACTCAGGCACAACAAACATATAGTTACCGCCGTTGCCTGCAGCAGCGAAACTATCAACGACTTTACCATTTACGTTAAATGGTAAACGCCACCAGGTAATACCATATGTTGCATTTAATTCCGGCATAGATTCAGAATATGATTGTAGGCTTTTTTCAATCCACTCTTTAGGTAGTACTTGCTTGCCTGCCCAGCTACCTTTATTCAAAATGAGTTGGCCAATTTTTATAAGGTCTTTGGGCTTTATTCTCACGCCACCTCCACCTTGGGTTGTTCCCATGGCGTTGTATAACCACTCGCTTTCATTTATCCCTAATGGCTTGAAAAGCGCCGTTTTTGTGTACTCTGATAGCTTTTGCTTAGACGCAACTTCAATTGCTGCCGCAGCAACAGAAATCCCTGCAGTACAGTAGGCAAAATCTCTGCCATAAGGTTGTTGCTCCATTGGTTTTTCCCATGGTGGATTGGCCCTTGCTGGAAGGTTTAGGAAAAAATTGACCCAATCTTTGGTTAGGTACATGCGCTCTTCGTGACCAGCGGAGAGATCGTTGTTGTCATCACATTCAAGCGGATTAGTCATTGATAATAAATCAAAAAAAGTCATATTTGACTTTTCTTCACTTGGGTTAAGTACTGTTGAACGATTGAAAATAGGTAATACTTTGTCTTGTTCAGATTTAAAGTAACCATCAGCAATGGCCCTACCAAACATTAAGCCGGTAAACGTTTTACTTGCCGAGCGAATATCATGTAAATCTTCAGCAGTGACACCGTTGTAGTAGCTCTCGTGCACCAAGTTACCGTTGTGCATAACAAGGACACTACTAAGTTGTTGCGGTTTTAGCTCCGCAATTTGTGGACTAATTTCTTCGTAATTATTTGCAAGAGTCAGTCCTGAGAAGGCTAGAGCGCACAATGCGAAACAAGAAATTTTCATAACACTACCTTTTTGTTGTTTATGCAAAACTAATGTGCGCAAACTTCAAAAAAATGTCATTTAAAGAAGCGTGAAGAATCTTGAAATCAGAATGACCAGGTTAATCGAAATTGGATGATGAAGGATTCAATTATCTTTAGATATCTTTAAATGTGCATATGCATGGTATCGGAGAAGATAGCTAACTTAATTGCTGATGTTTTAGTCTGAAAGTATTCCAAGGGAGAAGACTATTATGAGCGTACGTATTGGTGTAGTCGCCATGCTATTAACAGTTATTTCAACGGCCCAATCCTTTGCCGTTCAAACTAGCTCAGCCTGCAAAGAGGAATTATTCTTTTCAATTGGACATCGCTTTCATGGGTCTGAAAATTTTCATAATTCATTGGATTTTATAAAAAAGTGCTTTGAGGCTGAGGGGGTTAAGCGATACTGGGTTGAGCCCTTTGCAACGAAATTGGGTAATTGGGAAAAGGGCGAAACATATTTAACGTTTAATGGAAGCATCGTTCCTGTAGAGCCGTATCCATATACACCTGATTTTAATTTACTAAACCATGAAAAGTTTTACATCTTAGACAGTGCTAGTCAACTTGACCAACCCAGCGCAGAACTCTCTGCAAAGCTACATGGTTCAATTGTTTTATTAGCAAACACACATAGGGAGCAAAAGTACCCTCAAGTTGAGGGGGAGGAGAAACTAACAAACGAAACTCTCGCTCTAGCTGCTTTGAACGAAGATCCTAATAATAGGCTGATTGGTTATCACTCTAGACGCTCATTGAGTTCTGTTTTACGTCACAGACGTGAAGTCAGATACGAATTTGAACGCTTTCAGAAACAGGCCATATCGTTAGGGATTGTTGCCCTTATCCAATCTTCCAACATTGATGGCGACGTTATTCGAGTTGATGAAAGTAATTTTGTAGCGCTTCCTGAAGATAGTAGCTTTAAACGTTTACCTGTCTTAGTGGTCCCTCATTCTCATTTTGCCCTGATGAAAAGTGATATAGAGGAGGGGGAAATGCTAACAGCCACCTTATCTAGTAAATCCAAAAAAGCCAATATGGAGATTGAGCCTAACTACTCGTTGTTTGTCCGTATTGATCCTAAAAAAGGTAAGTATAAACAGAAGCCTGCGATTCTTGTCGGTGCGCATTTAGATAGCTGGTCTGTTGGTCAGGGAGCCACAGACAATGGTTTAAGCGTTATCAGTTTAATGAAGTCAGCTATAGCATTAAATAAAAATAATGCTGATTTGCGGCAACCGATAGTATTTGCATTTTGGGGAGGACATGAAGTTGGGTTTGAAGGTAGTAAGTCGTTTATTGAAAGATATATAGGACAATTATTTGGGATAGGTAAAGCTGAAAAGCAACTAAATATAGCGTTATATTTCCGAGTTACCCATGATCAGTAGACACCTTCTATAGTTAGGTATCGTACCTGACACTGAGGTGCAAGATGGCCAGACA
>NZ_JBDPJM010000019.1:0-13862 GCF_039871805.1 Rheinheimera fenheensis | reverse complement strand
GGGCGTAGCCAAGCGGTAAGGCAGCGGGTTTTGATCCCGCCATGCGTTGGTTCGAATCCAGCCGCCCCTGCCATTAAACAGTAAAACCCAGCTTAGGCTGGGTTTTTGCTTTTCAGCTATTCCGAACCCACAGCGTATTGGGCTACCAGCGTTTTAAGCAACGTACTGCGGGCAGCAACGTTCAACGCCAATTGCCGTAAGGTACGAAGTGGCGCAATATCATTGCCAAACACTTGATAAAAGCCATCCATAGTACTCATCATCAGCAAGTTCGCCGGTTTACGTTTACGCTGATAACGCTGTAACAGCTGCGCACTGCCAATATCGCTGTTATGGCGTCTGGCATCAATAATCAGCTCAGTAAGTAATTTTGCATCAGCAAAGCCCAGGTTAACGCCCTGCCCGGCCAACGGATTTATCGTATGCGCTGCATCGCCGGCTAATACTACCCGGCCGGCGTAATAACGATTAGCGTCCATTCGTGCCAGTGGAAACCAACTGCTTGCCACCACTTCAACCTCTCCAAGCTGTGCCGGGAAAGCTTTAAGTAACTCTTGCGTCAATTGAGCCGGAGCAAGCGCAGACAGCTGTTTTACTTTAGCGGCCTCTTCATACCACACCACTGAGCCTTGCTGGCCATTTAGTGGCAAAAAGGCTTTGGGCCCTCTTGGCGTAAACTGCTGCCAAGTGACATCCTGCTGCGGGTAAGGCGTATTCACCAGCGCGACTAAACAGGCCTGACTGTACTGCCAGCCATTGGTGCCAATACCGGCTAACTGACGGAGTTGCGAGTTGCCGCCATCAGCGGCTATCACCAGCTTGCTAACAAGCTGCTCACCGCTATCCAACCTGAGTACAGCGCGCTCAGCGCTTTGCGCAAGCGCCGTAACAGATGACGGGCAAAACAGCGTTATATTAGCGCCCAACTGCTGCCACAGCGCCAGCTGCAACAGGTTATTCTCAACGATATGGCCCAAATGGCTGCGTTTAATATCGGCAGCATTAAAGGTTACGATACTGTGTGGCAGCTCAAACGCCTGCAGCCGCTGGTATGGACACAGCCGCATCTGCTCAAGCGCTTGCCAGGCACCCAGCGTTGTCAGCCAGGCTTCACTGGCCAGGTTGATGGAAGACACACGAAGATCGGGCGCACTGTCTGGCACAAACTCCGGCACTGGCTGTTTTTCAACTAACGCTACCTGTAAACCAGCCTGGCTTAGCGCTAATGCTATTGCTGCACCCACCATACCGCCGCCAACAATACTGATATCAAACTGTTTAATCGATGTGTCGCTGTTCATAACGCTTTGTCTTATGTAAGCAGAACGACATTGTACGACAGGCTGGTTAAAAAACGAAAACCACCATTTTTGTATTGTGCTGAAAGCAAAACCTGCTTTGCCCTGTCTTAGTGAGTCGTTCGTTTAACTAACCCGGGGAACCACGATGAAAACTTATCTTATTGCACTTAGTGCCATATTGTTTAGTGTCAAACTTTTCGCTGCCAACGACATTGCCGCAGCACCTGAACAGGTAACGCCGCTACTAAATGGTTTAACCATACCAACAGTCAGCTTAACAGCCGCAAATAACAAAACCGTTGCACTCACTGAGCTGGTGCAACAAAAGCCCTCAGTACTGGTATTTTATCGCGGTGGTTGGTGCCCCTATTGCAATGCTCAACTCGCTGCATTGCGTGATATTGAGCCGCAGTTAACTAAGCTGGGTTACCAGATCATTGCCATCACGCCAGATAGCGTAGCCTCGATAAACAAAAGCCTGCAGGATACCGGCGGTAACAAGCTGAACTATACCCTGTTGTCTGATGCTAACTTTGCCGCCAGCTCAGCCTTTGGCCTGGCATATTATCTGGATGATAAAACTGCAGCAGCTTACAAAGGCAAACTTGGCAGTCTTATCACCACCGAAGCCGGTACAGAAAAAGTGGTGCTGCCGGTACCTGCGGTGTACATCCTGAATACCAATGGTGAAGCGCTGTTTAGCTATGTGCATATTAACTACAAAACACGTCTGCACAGCGAATTACTGCTAAAAGCCGCCGAGCTGGCATTGCAATAAACCGCTGTCTTTTCCGATCATCACTAAGCTGTTTACAGCAGCGGACGCTGTCACAATTTCCGCTGCTGTTTTTTTATCAAAAAGCGTTGACGACAGGGCAAAAATACGGCATTTTTCGCGCCCTGTTTGGCAAGTGTCGGTAACGATGCTAGCCTGTTGGTTTTAGCCTCTGCCGGAGATAACTGATGCGTAATGTAACTGTTGCTGCCACCCAAATGATTGGCGGCTGGAATGTCGATGAAAACATTGCCCGTGGTGAGCGTTTAGTACGTGACGCCGCAGCGAAAGGCGCACAGATTATCCTGTTGCAGGAGCTGTTCGAGCGCAATTACTTCTGCCAGAAACAAAAGCCTGACTATTTAGCCTTCGCCACTACCGTGGCTGAGAATAAAGCCGTGGCGCACTTTACTAAAATCGCCAAAGAGCTGAATGTCGTACTGCCAATCAGTATCTACGAACGTGCCGGTAACTGCCTGTACAACAGCGTAGTGATTATCGACGCTGACGGTGAAAACCTGGGTACCTACCGTAAGAGCCATATTCCTGATGGCCCGGGTTACAGCGAAAAGTACTACTTCACGCCAGGTGATACCGGCTTTAAAGTATTTGCGACCAAGTATGCCAAAATCGGTGTGGGTATTTGTTGGGATCAGTGGTTCCCGGAGTGTGCCCGCAGCATGGCATTAATGGGCGCAGAGCTGCTGTTCTACCCAACGGCTATTGGTAGTGAGCCGCACGACCCCACTATCAGCTCACGTGATCATTGGCAGCGCACGCAGCAAGGCCATGCCGCAGCTAACTTAACACCGCTGATTGCCTCTAACCGCATCGGCACTGAAACCGAAGGTGACTACCATATTACCTTTTATGGTAGCTCCTTTATTGCCGATGAAACCGGTGCCAAAGTGCAGGAAGCCAGTGAAACAGAAGAGGCCATACTGGTGCATACCTTTGATTTAGACGCTGTTGCCGCTACGCGCCGCGCCTGGGGAATTTTCCGTGACCGCCGTATCGACATCTACGGTGCAGTAATGACTAAAGACGGTGAAACCAAACAGCCTAAAACACAAGGTGGTAACTAAGTGGCCTTTACAACCCTGAACAGTACGCCACGTGCCGATGGCTTTAGCATGCCTGCAGAATGGGCTGCCCACAAGCAAACCTGGATGGTATGGCCCGAGCGTACCGACAGCTGGCGTTTAGGTGCCAAACCGGCACAGCAAGCCTTTGTCAGTGTGATGAAAGCCATCGCGGGTTTTGAGCCGGTTACTGTCGGCGCTTCTGCCGCCCAGTACGCTAATGCGTTATCGCAGCTGACCGATGTTGGTACTAAGTTTCCCATCCGTGTGGTGGAAATATCCAATAACGACGCCTGGTGTCGCGATACCGGCCCAACCTTTGTCACTAACGCAAAAGGTGACGTACGTGGTATCGACTGGACATTCAACGCCTGGGGCGGTTTAAACGGTGGTTTGTACTTCCCGTGGGATAAAGACGATCAGGTCGCCAGCAAGGTATTGGGCATTGAGCAGCTGCCACGCTACCGTACTGAAGGCTTTGTGCTGGAAGGCGGTGCTATTCATGTTGACGGTGAAGGCACGCTGTTAACCACAGAAGAGTGTTTATTAAACAGCAACCGCAACCCGCATTTAACCCGCGAGCAAATCGAGCAGCAGATGCGCGATTATCTCGGCATCGATAAAGTGCTGTGGATAAAAGAAGGTATTTTTAACGACGAAACAGACGGCCACATCGACAATATGGCCTGTTTTGTAAAGCCGGGTGAAGTGGTGCTGGCCTGGACGGACGACGAATCCGATCCGCAATATGCCCGCAGTAAAGCAGCGCTGGATTACTTAGAAGCGGCAACCGATGCTAAAGGCCGCAAAATAAAGGTACATAAGTTGCCGGTACCGGCACCGATTATTGCCAAAGCGGAAGAGTATGCCACGGTAGATGCAACCATGAGTGCGATTCCGCGCGAGGCCAACGCCCGCCTGGCCGGCTCCTACATCAACTTCTATCTGTGCAACGGTGGTTTAATCCTGCCAACCTTTGACGACCCGAATGACAAGGTTGCGGCAGAGATACTGCAAAGCCTTTATCCACAGCATAAAGTGGTAACGGTGCCAGGGCGGGAGATTCTGTTAGGCGGTGGTAATATTCACTGTATTACCCAACAACAACCTGCGTAAATGAAAAAGGGAGCTGTTGGCTCCCTTTTTTAATGGATATAGTTAACAGCTACTTATATTCGACAACGGTGTAGAATTCGTTCATCATCAGATTTTTACGACAGGTATGCTGGCGCATATTTGAACCTCTCAGCCGTTCATATCCACAACGCATAAATTGGTTTTCAGCACCATATTTTCGCTTAAATTCCTCATACATCGGATTAAGCGAATCGAGTTGCTCTTTAGTCAGGTTTTTAGTGATATCGTTATAACGGCGTTTCCAATCAGTGGTATCTTGCTCCAATGATAAACGCATCCACACCAATCCCTCTTCTACGTTAACCGGCACATCCTGTCCAGTCACCATCAATAATCCCGCCAAGTATTGCGCATACTTTTCACCATATTTGGCAAAACGGATAATTTCTGGAAATGCCTCAGCAAAACGTTGCTTTTGCACTAAAGCCATCATGCTGTCATAGTCAGCAGAATAAAGCATTGAACGCATCCGAATTTCTTCGCGTTGTTCTGCTTTTACTTCTTCTGCGACAGCAACACTGCTAACACCAAGAGCAGCTGTCAAAACAGCAATGGATAATATAATACCTTTCATAATCTTAGCCTTCCTCTCTGGTAAATTTACCGCTGAGTATAGCAGTCAAAAAGTTTCATATTACTTACAAATTGTAAATCTATGTGTCATAAAGCTGAGCGACTAACCCTTTCGCACTCTACTTTTGCCTTTCTATTAGCTAGAATTCGTACTTTAACTTATATAAACGGGCGAATTAATGAAGGCTTGTGCGTTACATATATTAGTCAAAACCCGCGAAGAAGCCGAAAAGCTTAAGCAACAACTGGCCAAAGGCGCAGATTTTGGCAAACTGGCTAAGCAGTATTCACTGTGTCCGTCTGGTAAAAAAGGCGGCGATTTAGGCGAGTTTCGTAAAGGCCAGATGGTAAAGGCCTTTGACGATGTCGTATTTAAAAGCCCTGTTCTGGAAGTGCAAGGCCCGGTTAAAACCCAGTTTGGCTTTCACCTGATTAAAACCCTGTATCGCAGCTAGTTAGCGGCTTTAGTCGCTACAGCTGACAAGCTGGTTAATCGCACTGATACCGCCGTTTTGCCAGATCATTTCATAATGCCCGCTTTGCAGCATCTGCGTTACCGGCTTTGGGCTGAACAAGCCCCAACATAAAGCATCCTTGTTACGCACTGAATAATACTGCAACCCAGCACTGCCCTGCTCTTTTAAGCTAATCCCCAGCTCGCGTGCTGCGTTGTAATTTTGCGGATGATAAACCGCATCTTGTAACGGCAAGCTGGTTAAATCGGTCAGGCTAACATCACTAAACTGACAACTTAACGCCTTAAACACAAAGCGCTCATAGGCCAAGCCCGGCACCTTTGCCCAATATTGCCCCTGATGATAAGCCACTTCGCGTAGCGCAGTTTGCACAGTATCGGCCAGATACAGTACACCAAAGCGACCATCAGAAAAGCGGCTGCCGGCCGGGTTAACATGGGTGAAAGGCGCGACCGCATAAGAGCAACCGGCAATACCAAACGGGATCTCACTGCGTGGCAATAGACTTAAATTACCAGCCTCTGCCTGCAACCTTGGGTTAGTCAGTGCCTGCAGCGCAAATAAAGCATCGAACTCATCAGCGTCAGCCACATCATCAAATACCGATACCGGCGGATATTTTGAATTGATCAGCCTGTAACTGCGCTGCTGTTGCAGTTTAACCTGAGGTAAAGCCTGTAGCGCTAAACTGGCCTCTGTTACCACAGGCCACCACGCAGGGCGTCGATATGTTTAAAGGTTTCATACAGTGCGGCAAACTGGCCGCTGCTAATAATATCCAGTGGGCTTTTGCCGTTAAAATACGGGTTGTGGTTGGGCAGCGCCATAAAGCCGTACAGGTTTTGCGGATTATCGAATAACAGCCGCAGGCTGCTGTGAATATTCAGCAGGTAGCTGATACGCTCAATCTGGTCTTGCGTCAGGTTGGCACAATAAGGGTCGTTACGGTACTTGTAATAGGCCGCTTTGGAGATCTGCAAAATACGCTGGATTTGCTCAGGTGAGCATTGCCATTTATCTAAAATAGCTAACACCGTTTTCAGCCCAGTTGCCGCCACATTTCGCTGGCTTTGTCTATCAAGCTGTACTGCCTGCATAACCACCTCACGGCCAATTCATTTGACTATCAATATAGACTTATATTTACTTAATGTCCACACGGAGACCGGCTCGGCAATAAAAAAGCAGACTTGTACGTCTGCTTTACATCAATATCAGGCTTTACCTAAAGCCTTAGCGCGTAATTTGGCTTTTAAATTACCCTTTTTCATTGGCTTTTTCGGCCCATCGCCGTGCCTGGCTTGCGCCTGCTCTGGCGTAACGTAAGTTGGGTCGTGCTCATACCCCGGCAGCACTTTGGCAGTAATCACCTGCTGAATTAGCCGCTCTATTTCCTGTAGCGCTTTAATTTCATCCGGCGTGATCAGCGTTAATGCCACACCGCTATTGCCAGCTCGGCCGGTGCGGCCGATGCGGTGCACATAGTCTTCCGGTACCTGCGGCAAGTCGTAATTCACCACATAAGGCAACTCGTTTATATCCAGGCCGCGGGCAGCAATGTCGGTCGCAACCAGTATCCGCACTGCGCCGGCTTTAAAATCAGCCAGCGCTTTAGTGCGGGCGCCCTGGCTTTTATCGCCATGTATGGCCGCACTTTTTAAACCGTCTTTTGCCAGTTGCTTGGCCAGCCGATCTGCGCCGTGCTTAGTGCGGACGAACACCAGCACCTGTGGCCAGTTGTTACGGCCTATCACATGCGATAGCAGCTCGCGCTTACGGTGCCGGTCTACCAGATAGGCCTGCTGCTCTACCCGCTCGGCAGTGGCATTCGTCGCTGCCACTTCAATCAGTTGCGGGCTTTTAAGCAGCTCATCGGCCAATTGTTTTATCTCGTTGGAATAGGTGGCCGAGAACAGCAAGGTTTGCCGTTTAGCCGGCAACTTGGCCATAATGCGTTTTATATCAACGATAAAACCCATGTCCAGCATGCGGTCGGCTTCATCCAGTACTAATACTTCCAGCGCTGATAAATCGACGGTTTTTTGGTGCAAATGATCAATCAGCCGGCCCGGTGTGGCCACTAAGATATCCAGCCCCTGCTCTGCGTCATCATATTGCGGCCGTATCGATACACCGCCGTAAAACACCGCTGAACGACACTCAAGGTACTGGCTATACTTGCGCACATTGTCATACACTTGCTGCGCCAGTTCACGGGTTGGTGTAAGTACCAACACCCGCACCTGACTTGGCGCTACGACCTTAGGCGCATTGAGCATGTGCTGCAGCAACGGTAAAGTAAAAGCTGCGGTTTTACCGGTACCGGTTTGGGCGCCGGCCAACACATCTTTACCGGCTAAAACAACCGGTATACTTTGCCGTTGCACCGGAGTGGGTGCATCATAACCTTGCTCTTGCAGCACACGTAAAATTGGCGCCGCCAGCGCGAGAGATTGAAATGACATTAAAATTCCTGTTTTGCCAAAGCCAGCCAAATAACCGGCGCAGTATAGCAGAACAGCAAGGTCCGGAGTTAGTACGGTGAGCAACTGGTATCTGTATATGGTGCAAACCGCGGCGGGAATACTCTACACCGGCATCAGTACAGATCCACAGCGGCGTTTGCGCCAGCATAGCGGCGAGCTGGCCGGGGGCGCTAAGGCGCTGCGTGGTAAAGGACCGCTGAAACTGGTTTATAGCCAAAGCCTGAGTGACAAAAGCGCTGCGGCCAAAGCGGAGTATCAGCTAAAACAGTTACCCAGAGCTGCCAAACTGGCATTAATTGCCACTTATAACCAAAGTGAGTGTAATGGATAATTTTTTACTGGTACTGGCTTACCTTTTAATAGGCGTGCTGCTGCGTCGTTTGCCGACGATGCCGGAAAACAGCGGCATCGCACTGAACATGTATGTGCTGTATGTTGCACTACCGGCGTTAATTTTGAAAAATGTACCGCAGCTGCAGTTCTCGGCTGAGTTGCTTATTCCAGCCATTACGCCGTGGTTTTTATTGCTGGCAGTAGTTGCTACTGTGTTGCTGCTAAGCAAGTTGCTAGATTGGTCACGTGAGGTGACCGGCGCGTTGCTGATTGTGCTGCCACTCGGTAACACCTCGTTTTTAGGCTTTCCAATGACCGAGGCCTTATTTGGCAGTGCTGCTATGCCCTATGCGGTGGTGTACGATCAGGTCGGCTCATTTATTGCGCTGGCCACTTATGTCACCATTATTGCTGCACTGTACAGCCCCACAGCGGCTAAACCTACGGTAAAAGGCATAGCGCTGAAAATTGTTACCTTTCCGTCTTTTATTGCACTGGCACTGGGCTTGCTGCTGCGCGGTACTGAATATCCGCCGCTGGCAAGTCAATTAATTGATAATCTGGCCGCAACCTTAGTGCCGGTGGTGATGGTGGCGGTGGGTTTTGCCTTAACCATAAAGTTCAGCAAAGCCGAAATTTCACCGCTGTTAAGCGCTCTGGGCATTAAGCTGGTAATGATGCCGGCATTAGCAGCCGCACTGTGGCTTAGTCTGGGTTACAGCGGCGTGGCGGTGAATATCAGTATTTTTCAGGCGGCGATGCCGCCGATGATTTCGGCCGGCGCTATTGCGATAATGGCGGGGCTGGCGCCCCGCCTGGTTAGCGGCATTATTGGTCTGGGTATTCTCACCGGCCTATTGACGCTGCCACTGGTGTCCTGGTTGTTACATTAGCAATATCGAAATAGGGCTATTTCTTCAAATCGCGTTCATAGCTTAAGCGCTTGGCCGCGTCCATGGTCAGCATCTGCATAAACATGCGTGCTTCGCTGTCGCTGCCGGTTGGCGTATTACCATTAGCGCCAAACACATACTGCGGCACCGCGCGCTTAGCAAACGACTCAGCCCAGATGCGCTGAATTTGAATTTCAGCATCAAGCTTTTGTGCCAGCGCATTGTCGGCCTCTAAGATCACTTTCTTCTGGTACGCCTCTGCTTCGGCCAGCGTACGCAGCGTTTGCGCTTCAATCTCTGCTTTCTCCAGGTTGATTTTGGCCGTTTCACGCTGAATATTCGCTTGCGCCTGCAGTTTTTCCGCTTCAGTTATCGCCAGCTGCTTCTGGGTATCGGCTTCCGTGGTCGCCTGAATTTGTTCAACCTTGGCTTTAGCTTGGCGCTCGGCAACTTCACGCTCACCGCGCGATATCGCCAACAAACGCTGCTCTTCTTCCTGGATGCGCTGCTCACGGGCAATAGCTCTGTCGGCAGAGGCTTTTTGCTTTAACTGCATACGCTCAACAAAGCGCTGGTTCGGGTTCATTTGCGTAATGCGGGCATCTACCACTGTAATACCGTAGTCAACAAATTTCTGCCGTTTACGCAGCGGCTGGCCGTCGCTGTCGCGTACTTTGTTTACCACAAAGCTGACACGGGTTTCGTCGCCAAAATCTTCCTGCTCTGTACCTAGTGCCACATTGGCCGTACCTTTTTGCCGGCGTAACTGCGCCAGATTTTCCTCTTCACGGCGTACCACATAAATACCGTTAGTCATCTGGTTTTCAAATTCATTGTTAAACTCGGTACGACCACCAGAGTAATATTCTTCGGCACTCATCAGCGAGGCATTCGCCTGCAAGGTTTCTTTAAACGCCGGGATCAGCGCAGTACGCAATAAGTTTTCCGGCGTGCGGTACTCGTGTGCTAAGCGGGTAAACGCCACTTCATCGGTAGGAATTAAAAACCGCACAGTGGCCTGGGCATTGGCATCTACCTGATCTAAAAACATAATGTTTTGTGGTGGTAAAGCCGCACTATCCTCGGAGTTTTCCACTTCGGCGTAGTCCATAACATCAGACCCACCGGTTACCGCCTGCACGGTAAGCGAGCGTTTCCAGGCATTCCAGCGGCCAAAAAAGAAAAACTGATAACCAACATCACTCACTACATGTTCGGCACCTAAAATGGTGCGCACATGGTAGACATAACCGGGTTCGGCATAAAACACTGAGCGGCTTAACACAAAAATCAGAGCCAGCAAGCCAGCTAAAGCACCGACCAGGCTTTTACTAAGTAGTTTAATTGCGGGGGGCATCTGCATTGACATCATCTCCATACTGTAACGTCGTCCATTGGCGGCGCGATTATAGCGCCGGGTCAATCAGCATGAAACGATTATTTTACACAGAAAACACAATTAAACTTATTGTTTCTTTGGTTGCTTAACAGCTGACACACTTGCCTGCTCTGTGTCTGCTTTGGCCGGCAACCGGCCGTTTTTCTTCAGCGCATCATGCAGCAGGTATTCAATCTGGCCGTTAATACTGCGAAACTCATCATCGGCCCAGCGCTGCAGTGCGCTGAGCATGGCTTCATCCAGGCGTAAGGCAAAGGCTTTTTTCGCCACAATTACTCCAATTACTGCGAAGGCTACTGATACAAGCTGCCAGTATTAAGTACCGGCTGAACATGATGATCGCCGCACAGCACAACCAGCAAGTTACTCACCATGGCAGCTTTACGCTCGTCGTCCAGTTCAATAACATTACGTTCAGATAAACGCTGTAACGCAGTTTCCACCATGCCCACCGCGCCTTCGACTATTTGCTGGCGGGCAGCAACAATGGCAGCGGCCTGCTGCCGTTGTAGCATGGCACTGGCAATTTCCGGCGCATACGCCAAATGACTGATTCGGGCCTCTAACACCTGTACACCCGCTTTGTTAAGCCGTGCCTGAATTTCCTGTTTTAACAGCTCAGTCACTTCATCTGTGCTGCTACGTAAACTTATTGCTTCATCGTTACCGGCATCGTAAGCATAGCTCGAAGCCAAGTGACGAATAGCAGACTCACTTTGAATATTAACGAAGTTTTCGTAGTTATCGACTTCAAACACCGCTTCAGCACTGTCTACCACTTTCCATACTACCACGGCAGCAATTTCAACCGGGTTACCGGCATTGTCATTAACCTTCATTTTACTGCTTTCAAAGTTACGCACTCTTAGCGAGACTTTTTGCTTGCTGTAAAGAGGGTTAGCCCAGCGCAAGCCATTGGCTAAGTCGGTACCGACATAACGGCCGAACAGCTGCAATACTGCAGACTGATTGGGGTGCACCATATAAAAACCGAACCAACAAATAAACACTATTATTGCCAGCAGCAGCGCCAGCACCTTCATAAAGGCGGGCAACACCACCACACCGGCTACTGCGGCTATCTGCAATAGCAGTAACACGCCAATCATCGCGAAACCGCTTTTACTGTTAATAATGCGTTCTTGCAACATACCGCCACCCCATAATGATATTATTTTGATATTAATTTAGTGCAAGAATGACAAAAAGCAAGCCGAAAACACAACTTTGGAATAACAATGAAAAAGGCCCACGCTTTTGGCATGGGCCTTTGTTATCAGGATTACTGATGCACTGCGCTACATCAGTCAGGTTATTTTTTGCTCTGCTGTTTTTCCATATCAGATCTCATATCAATTTGCCGGCACTTGGTATTTACCTTCGTTTTACCAACGCTTTGCGGCTCCTCTGAACTAAAAATAGTGGTATCGTAGCTGTGTTCTACACCACCAGGGCAGTCAATTTCGTTGGGCATGCCGTGTTCAAACTCAGCCAGTTGTTGCTCTGAGGCGCAGCCCGCTAACACCAGCACTAAGCCCGCTATGATCAATTTCATCGTAGTTACTCCCAAATGCAAAAAATTACGTTGCTAACGTAAGCATTAAATAAGTGCATGAAATATAACCTGATAAATACAAAAATGTCACTAAATTTTAAGGGTGGGTTAATTTACAGCAGCTATATACCCGGGCGGTGACTTATTGTAAATTGCCCAGCCTTGGTTTGCAAAAGACATGGCCATATTTGCGCAGTGCGGCATGGCATTGCGGATTAGCTAAAAACGTAGTCAGATAAACTCCGCCTTGTTCTCAAACTACCCTGCGCAATTTCTCAAACTACTCGCACGGCTACATAAAACAAAAGGCCCACGCTTTTGGCGTGGGCCTTTTGTTTTAATCTGGCGGAGAGAGAGGGATTCGAACCCTCGTTAGGGGTTAACCTAAACACACTTTCCAGGCGTGCGCCTTCAGCCACTCAGCCATCTCTCCGGAACTTGCGTTGCAAGCGCGGCTATACTAGGGAAATTCGGCAGCAGGCGCAACTGTTATCTGTGCTGCTGGCCTGCTAATGACGGAATTTTATCCAGTTTTACCGACACCCGGCTTAAGCGTTGCCTTTTACCTGCTTTTTCATATCCGCAGCAAAGCCTAGCATGCGATTAAGCGGGATTAAGGCCTTTTCGCGTAGCGCTGCGTCAACAAAAATTTCATGGCCGCTTGTGTCGGTTAAAGCAGCTTCAATCGCCTTTAAGCCGTTCATTGCCATCCAGGGGCAATGTGCACAGCTTCGGCATGTGGCGCCGTTACCGCCGGTGGGAGCTTCTATAAAGGTCTTATGCGGCATCTGCTGCTGCATTTTATAAAAGATGCCCTTATCGGTGGCGACGATAAAAGTGTCGTTTGGCAGGGTCTGGCTGGCTCTAATCAGCTGGCTGGTTGAGCCTACCGCGTCGGCTAATTGCACTACGCTATCGGGTGATTCAGGGTGTACCAATACAGCAGCGTCTGGGTATTGCTTTTTCAGCTCGACCAGCGCCTTGGCTTTAAACTCATCGTGTACGATACAGGCCGCGTTCCACAGCAGCATGTCGGCACCGGTTTGCTTTTGCACATAAGCACCTAAATGCTTATCCGGCCCCCAGATAATCTTTTTGCCCTGGCTATCTAAATAGTCGACTACGTCCAGCGCGATAGACGAGGTAACCACCCAGTCAGCGCGGGCTTTAACCGCAGCCGAAGTATTGGCATACACCACCACCACACGGTCTGGGTGCGCGTCACAAAACGCCGAGAACGGGTCGGCCGGACAGCCTAAATCCAGTGAGCAGGTGGCGTCCAGCGTTGGCATTAACACGGTTTTATTGGGGGTTAAAATTTTAGCCGTTTCGCCCATAAACTTAACACCGGCGACAATTAAGGTTTTTGCCGGATGTTCATTACCAAAGCGTGCCATTTCTAAAGAGTCAGACACACAGCCACCGGTTTCTTCGGCCAGCGCCTGAATTTCCGGATCAGTGTAATAATGCGCTACCAGCACCGCATCTTTTTGCTTCAGTAAGGTTTTAATGCGCACTTTGTAAGCTTGCTTTTCATCGCTGCTTAACGGCACCGGCTTTTTCGGAAAAGCAAAGTCTTGCTCTGTGAAATACAACGTCTGGTCCATAGCGCTTACCCGCTGGCTGTAAAAAGGCCGGCATTATAACGCTGCATGACAGTAAAATACAGTGTGAAGGCATGGTGGGTCATGATGGATTCGAACCATCGACCAACGGATTAAAAGTCCGCTGCTCTACCAGCTGAGCTAATGACCCATGCAGGAAAAACGAGAAGTAAGTGGTGGGTCATGATGGATTCGAACCATCGACCAACGGATTAAAAGTCCGCTGCTCTACCAGCTGAGCTAATGAC
>NZ_JBDPJM010000018.1:0-15899 GCF_039871805.1 Rheinheimera fenheensis | reverse complement strand
CGTACTTCCATCTCTACCAGCTCTAACAGCTCTTCGTCATCTACCATGTCACACTTGTTCATGAACACGATGATGTACGGTACGCCTACCTGACGTGATAACAGGATGTGCTCACGTGTTTGTGGCATTGGGCCGTCTGTCGCCGCTACTACCAGAATCGCGCCGTCCATCTGCGCAGCACCAGTGATCATGTTCTTAACATAGTCAGCGTGGCCCGGGCAGTCTACGTGAGCGTAGTGACGGGTTGGGGTGTCGTATTCAACGTGTGAAGTATTGATAGTAATACCACGCGCTTTTTCTTCTGGTGCTTTATCAATTTGGTCAAAAGCAAATGCCTGACCGCCGTAGTGCTTAGCCAGTACGTTTGTGATAGCAGCAGTTAAAGTAGTTTTACCGTGGTCAACGTGACCGATGGTGCCTACGTTTACGTGCGGTTTTACTCGTTCAAATTTAGCCTTAGCCATGGATAGACCCTTCTTTATTTAATTGCGGCCTGCCAAAGCAGGCCAAACTAAGTGATTAATAAGCTTTACGCGCAGCAATAATTGCTTCTGTCACGTTGTTCGGAGCCTCTGCGTATTTCAATGGTTCCATTGAATAAGACGCGCGGCCCTGGCTTAACGAACGCATGTTCGTTGCATAACCAAACATTTCAGACAGCGGTACGTGCGCATCAACGATCTTGATACCACCAGGCGCATCTTCCATGCCGTTGATAATACCGCGACGACGGTTTAAGTCGCCAACGATATCGCCCATGAAGTCTTCCGGTGTTACCACCTCAACTTTCATGATTGGCTCAAGAATAACCGGCTTGGCTTGCAGTGCACCCTTCTTGAAGCCCATTGAAGCAGCGATTTTAAACGCCATTTCGCTGGAGTCAACATCGTGGTACGAGCCGTCAAACACTGTAACTTTTACGTCAATTACCGGATAACCTGCCAGCACGCCGTTCTTCATCTGTTCCTGCACGCCTTTATCAATGGCTGGAATATATTCTTTCGGAATAACCCCACCCACGACAGCATTCACGAACTGATAACCGGCGCCTTCTTCCAGCGGCTCAATTTTCAGCCAACAATGACCGAACTGGCCACGACCACCAGACTGACGTACGAACTTACCTTCCACTTCGGTGGCGCCACGCAGTGTTTCACGGTAAGACACCTGTGGTTTACCCACGTTGGCTTCTACCTTGAACTCACGACGCATACGGTCAACAATAATGTCCAGGTGCAGTTCACCCATGCCAGAAATAATCGTCTGGCCGGTTTCTTCGTCAGTGTGAACCCGGAACGATGGATCTTCAGCGGCAAGCTTACTCAGCGCCACACCCATCTTTTCCTGGTCAGCTTTGGTTTTCGGTTCTACCGCAACAGAAATTACCGGCTCTGGGAACTCCATACGCTCCAGAGTGATAATGTGGTCAGGATGACACAAGGTGTCACCTGTTGTTACGTCTTTAAAACCGATACCGGCGGCAATGTCACCCGCGCGAACTTCTTTAATCTCTTCGCGGGCATTGGCGTGCATTTGTACAATGCGGCCAATACGTTCTTTTTTCATTTTTACCGGGTTATATACGGTGTCACCAGAGTTGATCACACCAGAGTAAACCCGGAAGAAGGTCAGTGTTCCGACGAAAGGATCGGTGGCGATTTTAAACGCCAGCGCTGAAAACGGCTCGTCATCGCTTGAATGACGCTCGCCTTCAGACTCGTCTTCGTTAATACCGGTAATGGCTTTAACTTCAGTTGGCGATGGCAGGTAATAAATAACATTATCCAGCATCGCCTGTACGCCTTTATTTTTAAAGGCTGAACCGCACATCACCAACACCGCTTCATTGCGCAAGGTCAGGTCACGTAGCGCCTGACGAATTTCCTGTTCAGTAAATTCGCCGCCTTCCAGGTAGCGCTCCATTAACTCTTCGCTGGCTTCCGCTGCAGCTTCAATCATATTCTGACGCCACTGCTGACATTCTGCGACCATCTCGGCCGGAATGTCTTCGTAGGTGAACGTCATGCCTTGATCTTCCGCGTTCCAGTTAATGGCCTTCATCTTAATAAGGTCCACTACACCGCGGAAGTTATCCTCAGCGCCAATCGGCAACTGAATAGGCACTATGGTGCTGTTCAGACGGGTTTGCGCCTGCTTAACCACGCGCAGGAAATTGGCACCTGTACGGTCCATTTTATTCACGAAGATCATTCGTGGGACTTCATACTTGTTGGCTTGACGCCAAACTGTTTCGGTCTGTGGTTGCACACCAGATGAACCACACAGCACAACCACGGCACCGTCCAGCACACGCAGCGAACGCTCAACTTCAATCGTGAAGTCAACGTGCCCCGGTGTGTCGATCAGGTTGATGCGGTGCTGCTCGAACTGCTGCTCCATGCCAGACCAGAAGGTGGTAGTTGCAGCAGACGTGATAGTAATACCACGCTCCTGCTCCTGCTCCATCCAGTCCATTGTTGCAGCGCCGTCATGCACTTCACCAATCTTATGAGAACGGCCGGTATAAAACAGTATGCGCTCTGACGTGGTAGTTTTACCGGCGTCAACGTGCGCACAAATGCCTATGTTGCGGTAGCGCTCTATTGGGGTTGTACGTGCCACAATAAAATCCTCTTGTTAAGACTTGCTTACCAACGGAAATGGGCGAACGCTTTGTTAGCTTCGGCCATACGGTGCACGTCTTCACGTTTTTTCACTGCAGAACCTTTATTTTCAACGGCATCCAGCATTTCACCAGCCAAACGCTGAGCCATTGATTTTTCACCACGTTTACGGGCAGCTTCCACCAACCAACGCATTGCCAGCGCATTACGACGTACAGGGCGTACTTCACACGGTACCTGGTAGGTAGAACCACCAACACGGCGTGATTTAACTTCAACTGTAGGACGAATGTTGTCCAGCGCCACTTCGAAAATGTCTAAATGTTCTTTCTTAGACTTCGTAGCAGCAATTTCTAATGCGCCGTATACAATTGATTCGGCTGTAGATTTTTTACCGTCGACCATAACGACGTTTACAAACTTGGCAAGTAACTCACTTCCGAACTTAGGATCTGGAAGAATTTTACGTTGACCTATGACGCGTCTTCTTGGCATTCGTAACTCCGATTGCTTCAGGTGATTCCAAAACTTTTAATACATTAAAGAAAAAAAGTTGTTTAGTTTGGCCTTACTAACGAAGTACCGTTATTTCTTAGGCCGTTTTGCGCCGTACTTAGAACGGCCTTGTTTACGATCTTTAACGCCGGCACAGTCTAAAGTGCCGCGTACGGTGTGGTAACGCACACCTGGCAGGTCTTTTACCCGGCCACCGCGGATCAGAACAACGCTGTGTTCCTGCAGGTTGTGGCCTTCACCACCGATATAAGAAGAAACTTCGAATCCGTTAGTTAAACGAACACGGCATACTTTACGTAATGCTGAGTTTGGCTTCTTAGGTGTGGTGGTGTATACACGGGTACAAACACCACGCTTCTGCGGGCAAGCTTCAAGCGCCGGAACGGTGCTCTTGGCTACCTTCTGGCTGCGCGGCTTACGCACTAGCTGGTTGATTGTTGCCATTAAATACTCCTGGTTAATAAATACCCAATAAACGTGAAAATTCCGCACCCCAAAATTAGGGTCGCGGAATTCTAATGGTCAAGCTTTGACCTGTCAAGGAACAAAGCCGTTTGCTGCTAATTTAACCAACAAACGGCGCTATTGCCTTGCTTACTCGTCGTTACCGGATAAGTCCATATTCAGCGCGTCAGACAGTGCCTGCTCCGCCATTTCTGAACTCATTGCCGGCTCGACGTCACCACCGGCGGCGCGCTGACGCTGACGGATACGGTTTTGGTGATACGCAAAACCCGTACCTGCCGGGATCAAACGGCCAACGATGACGTTTTCTTTCAAACCACGCAGTTCGTCAATCTTACCGCCAACGGCAGCTTCAGTCAGAACGCGGGTCGTTTCCTGGAACGAGGCCGCAGAAATAAATGAATCGGTCGACAGCGACGCTTTGGTAATACCCAGTAACGAACGCTCGTACTGTGCTGGCATTTTACCTGCTGCTTCCAATTCACGGTTCGCGATATTCACGCGAGCCACTTCAGCCTGTTCACCTTCTAGGAACTCACTGTCACCCGGATTAGTGATCACACACTTACGCAGCATCTGACGGATAATCGTTTCGATGTGCTTATCGTTAATCTTTACACCCTGCAGACGGTAAACGTCCTGCACTTCGTTTACGATGTAGCTGGCTACATGATGGATACCACGTAAGCGCAGGATATCGTGTGCTGACTCCGGGCCTTCCGAAATAACTTCACCTTTCTCAATGCGTTCACCTTCGAACACATTAACCTGACGCCATTTCGGGATCATTTCTTCATGTACATCACCCTGATCCGGGGTAATTAACAGACGACGTTTACCTTTGGTTTCTTTACCGAAGCTGATAACACCAGAGATCTCTGCCAGGATGGCTGGATCTTTTGGCTTACGGGCTTCGAACAGGTCCGCAACGCGCGGCAGACCACCGGTAATATCGCGTGTTTTCGAGCTTTCCTGCGGAATACGTGCTAATACTTCACCCGCTTTCACGGTTGCACCATCGGTTACTTCGATAGTGGTGAAGCTTGGCAGACGGATTTCCTGCAGCGCGCCATCGTCCATAGTCAGGATTAGTTTTGGCTCTTTCGCGTTCGCTTTGGCCAAATCTTTCACTACGGTACGGGTTAAGCCGGTTAACTCGTCGGTTTGTACTTCAGTGTTGGTATCGTCAACATCACTGTGATTAACCTTGGCGCCGCGCTCAACAATGATTGGGTGTGAATGCGGATCCCAGTTTGCTACGATTTGACCAGCCGTGATTTTCGCGTTGTCATCTGTCGTCAGGATTGAACCGTATGGCAGTTTGTAACGCTCTTTCTCACGACCTAATTCATCAAATACCGTTACTTCAGCAGAACGTGAGGTGATAACAATCTTGTTATCAGCATTACGTACAAACTTGGCGTTTTGCAGCTTTAAGGTACCGGCCGTTTTAACCTGTACGCTGTTTTCTGCCGAGGCCCGTGATGCCGCACCACCGATGTGGAAAGTACGCATCGTCAGCTGTGTACCTGGTTCACCGATTGATTGTGCCGCGATAACACCCACAGCTTCACCGGCGTTGATCAGGTGACCACGCGCTAAGTCACGACCGTAACATTTGGCACACACACCAAAGTCGGTCTGACAGGTAATTACTGAACGTACGTGTACTTCGTCGATAGAGTTTTTCTCTAACAGATCACACAGTTGCTCATCCAGCATGGTGCCATCAGCAACCAGTACTTCGCCAGTAGTTGGCGCCACTACGTCACCGATAACGACCCGGCCCAGTACGCGCTCACGCAGACCTTCAACCACGTCACCACCTTCAATCAGTGGTTTCATGATAATGCCCTGATCTGAACCACAGTCTGATTCAGTCACGACTAAGTCTTGTGCTACGTCTACCAGACGACGCGTCAGGTAACCAGAGTTAGCTGTCTTAAGTGCAGTATCGGCAAGACCTTTACGCGCACCGTGCGTCGAGATGAAGTACTGTAATACGCTTAAGCCTTCACGGAAGTTCGCCGTGATGGGTGTTTCGATGATAGAACCATCCGGTTTTGCCATCAGACCACGCATTGCCGCCAGCTGACGGATCTGAGCTGGTGAGCCCCGCGCACCTGAGTCGGCCATCATGTAAACAGAGTTAAATGACTGCTGTTGTACAGTGTTGCCGTCACGGTCAACCACGTCTTCTTTTGACAGGTTGTCCATCATCGCTTTAGACAAAGCTTCGTTAGCAGTTGACCAAATATCGATGACTTTGTTGTACTTTTCACCGGCAGTTACCAGACCCTGCTGGAACTGATCCTGAATCTCGGCAACTTCAGCTTCTGCTGCATTAATGATGTCAGTTTTCGCTGCAGGGATAACCATATCGTTAATACCTACAGACACACCTGATAACATCGCGTAGTGGAAACCGGTGTACATGATCTGGTCGGCCAGAATAACGGTTTTCTTCAGACCGATACGGCGATAAGCACCATTCAGTAAGCGAGAAATCTGCTTTTTACCCATCGCCTGGTTGATTGCATCAAAGCTCAAACCTTCAGGCAGAATTGAGTACAGGATCGCACGGCCTACAGTAGTATCACGTACCGCTGTGGTTTCTTTACGCGTGCCGTCTTCAGCAAATTCTACTTCAGTGATACGTACCTTAACTTTAGCGTGCAGGCTGGCAACACCGGCGCGGAAGGCTTTTTCAGCTTCCTTCGCGCTTTTCAGTAACATGCCTTCGCCTTTAGCGTTAATCGCTTCACGCGTCATGTAGTACAAACCTAATACAACGTCCTGCGAAGGAACGATGATAGGCTCGCCGTTAGCGGGTGACAGAACGTTGTTAGTCGACATCATCAGCGCGCGCGCTTCTAGCTGTGCTTCTAACGTTAACGGTACGTGTACCGCCATTTGGTCACCGTCGAAGTCGGCGTTATAAGCCGCACACACTAACGGGTGTAACTGGATCGCTTTACCTTCGATAAGTACCGGTTCAAACGCCTGAATACCCAGACGGTGCAGTGTTGGTGCACGGTTCAGTAATACCGGATGTTCGCGGATAACTTCATCCAGAACGTCCCATACTGCGCCTTCTTCACGCTCTACCATTTTCTTGGCGGCTTTGATGGTGGTCGCTAAACCACGCGCTTCCAGCTTGCCATAGATAAAGGGCTTGAATAACTCCAGTGCCATTTTCTTCGGCAGACCACACTGGTGTAAACGCAGAGTAGGACCTACGGTGATAACCGAACGGCCTGAGTAGTCAACACGTTTACCCAACAGGTTCTGACGGAAACGACCCTGCTTACCTTTAATCATGTCCGCTAAAGATTTCAGCGGGCGCTTGTTGCTGCCAGTGATAGCACGGCCACGACGACCGTTATCTAACAGTGCATCTACCGCTTCTTGCAACATACGTTTTTCGTTGCGTACGATAATATCCGGTGCTGACAGGTCTAACAGACGCTTCAGACGGTTATTACGGTTAATCACCCGACGGTATAAATCGTTCAGATCTGAGGTCGCGAAACGACCGCCGTCCAGTGGTACCAACGGACGTAAATCCGGCGGCAGTACTGGCAGCACTGTCATGATCATCCACTCTGGCTTGTTACCAGAGGTATGGAACGCTTCCATCAGTTTCAGACGCTTGCTGATTTTCTTACGCTTGGTTTCAGAGTTGATGGTTGGCAGCTCTTCACGCATTTGCTTGATTTCAGTTGCCAGATCAATGCCTTTTAACAAGTCCAGAATTGCTTCTGCACCCATCTTGGCTTCAAACTCGTCACCATGCTCTTCCAGCACGTCTAAGTATTCTTCTTCGGTCAGCATCTGACGACGTTCTAACGACGTCATACCAGGTTCTGTCACGACATAGCTTTCGAAATACAGCACGCGCTCGATATCACGCAGTGTCATATCCAGCAGCAAACCGATACGGCTTGGCAGCGATTTTAAGAACCAGATGTGGGCAGTTGGGCTGGCCAGCTCGATGTGACCCATACGCTCACGGCGTACTTTAGTTAATGTGACTTCAACACCACATTTTTCACAAATAACACCACGGTGCTTTAAGCGTTTGTACTTACCACACAGACACTCGTAATCTTTTACCGGGCCAAAGATACGGGCACAGAACAAGCCGTCGCGCTCTGGTTTAAAGGTACGGTAATTGATCGTTTCTGGCTTTTTCACTTCACCAAATGACCATGAACGGATCATGTCCGGCGAAGATAAACCGATACGGATAACATCAAACTCTTCGGTTTTAGTTTGTTGTTTCAGAAACTTTAATAAGTCTTTCACCTTAGCTCTCCTGTAAGAGGTAAACCGGAATGGGGCAGTTGCCTGCCCCCCAACTCAAGGTCGGTTTATTCCTCTTCCAATTCGATGTTAATACCGAGCGAACGGATCTCTTTCATTAATACGTTGAAAGATTCTGGCATGCCAGGTTCCATTCTGTGGTCACCATCCACGATGTTCTTATACATCTTGGTACGGCCGTTAACGTCATCCGACTTAACAGTCAGCATTTCCTGCAGCGTGTACGCTGCGCCGTATGCTTCAAGTGCCCACACTTCCATCTCACCGAAACGCTGACCACCGAACTGAGCTTTACCACCCAGCGGCTGTTGCGTTACTAAGCTGTAAGAACCGGTAGAACGCGCGTGCATCTTATCGTCTACTAAGTGGTTCAGTTTCAGCATGTACATGTAACCTACAGTAACCTTACGCTCGAAGGTATTACCGGTACGGCCATCATATAATGTGATCTGACCGCTTGACGGTAAATCACCCAGTTCAAGCAGTTGCTTGATTTCGCTTTCTTTAGCACCGTCGAATACCGGTGTTGCAACAGGCAGACCTTTACGCAGGTTTTCCGCTAAACGACGTACTTCGTCATCAGTAAAGCTTTCAACATCTACGTTCTGGCGTGATTCGCCCAGTGCATACACTTTCTTCAGGAAGTCACGGATTTCCGCCGTTTCTTTCTGGTCTTTAATCATCGCATCGATCTTGTCACCGATACCACGAGCCGCTAAGCCTAAGTGGGTTTCAAGGATCTGACCGATGTTCATCCGCGAAGGTACGCCCAGCGGGTTCAGTACGATATCAACCGGCTTACCGTGCTCGTCATATGGCATATCTTCTACCGGAACGATAGTTGAGATAACACCCTTGTTACCGTGACGACCAGCCATCTTATCACCCGGCTGGATGCGGCGCTTAACGGCCAGATACACTTTAACAATCTTCAGTACGCCTGGTGCCAGGTCGTCGCCCTGCACGATCTTACGGCGCTTGGCTTCGAACTTCTTATCGTACTCAACACGAATTTCTTCGTACTGAGCCGCTAACTGCTCCAGATCGTTCTGTTTATCTTCATCGCTTAAGCTTTGGTTAAACAGTGCGTCGCCTTTCATGGTATCCAGCTTGGCGCGGTCCATACCGCTTTGCTCCAGCAGGTTACGGGCACGATCAAAAATACCGGCTTCCAGGATACGGAATTCTTCATTCAGATCTTTCTTCGCCTGTTTGACTTCCATTTCCTCGATTTCACGGGCACGCTTGTCTTTTTCTACGCCATCACGGGTAAATACCTGGACATCGATAACAGTACCGGTTACAGAGTTAGGTACGCGTAACGAGGTGTCTTTAACGTCCGACGCTTTTTCACCGAAAATAGCGCGTAACAGTTTCTCTTCCGGCGTTAACTGGCTTTCACCTTTCGGGGTTACTTTACCCACCAGAATGTCACCACCTTTCACTTCAGCACCGATGTAAACGATACCGGCTTCATCCAGTTTCGACAGCGCAGACTCACCGACATTAGGGATGTCACCAGTGATCTCTTCAGGGCCAAGTTTGGTATCGCGGGCGATACAGCTCAATTCCTGAATATGGATAGTGGTTAAACGATCTTCCTGTACCAGACGTTCTGATAACAAAATCGAGTCTTCGAAGTTGTAACCATTCCACGGCATGAACGCTACGCGTAAGTTCTGACCCAGAGCCAGTTCACCTAAGTCGGTAGACGGGCCGTCTGCCAGTACATCACCACGCTCAATGGGTTCACCATGGTTTACACATGGACGCTGGTTAATACAGGTGTTCTGGTTAGAACGGGTGTATTTGGTCAGGTTGTAGATGTCGATGCCGGCTTCACCCGCTACCATTTCATCTTCGTTAACCTTAATTACGATACGGCTGGCGTCTACGTAATCAACCACACCACCACGCTTAGCCACTACGGTTACACCGGAGTCTTTCGCTACAACGCGTTCAATACCCGTACCTACCAGTGGCTTATCAGCACGCAGTGTTGGTACCGCCTGACGTTGCATGTTCGAACCCATCAATGCACGGTTAGCATCGTCGTGTTCCAGGAACGGGATCAGCGCGGCAGCCACAGATACGATTTGCTGAGGAGCAACGTCCATGTACTGCACCTGATCAGCAGGCATCAGCGTAAATTCGTTTTTATAACGGCAAGGTACTAACTCTTCTGATAAACGATTTTCTTCGTTCAGTTCAGCGTTTGCCTGTGCGATAACGAAATTGCCTTCCTCGATGGCTGACAGGAAGTCGACTTCATCGGTTACCACGCCGTTTTCGATACGACGGTATGGTGTTTCCAGGAAGCCATATTCGTTTGTCTGAGCAAACATTGACAGCGAGTTAATCAGACCGATGTTCGGACCTTCAGGCGTTTCGATTGGACATACGCGACCATAGTGTGTTGGGTGAACGTCACGTACTTCGAAGCCGGCACGCTCACGCGTCAAGCCGCCTGGACCTAAAGCAGAAATACGACGCTTATGCGTCACTTCTGACAATGGGTTGTTCTGGTCCATAAACTGAGACAGCTGGCTAGAGCCAAAGAACTCTTTTACGGCCGCTGAAATCGGTTTAGCGTTGATCAGATCCTGTGGCATAACCGCATCTAAGTCACCTAGTGACAGACGCTCTTTCACCGCACGCTCTACACGTACTAAACCAACACGGAACTGGTTTTCTGCCATTTCGCCTACCGAACGGATACGACGGTTACCTAAGTGGTCGATATCGTCCACTTCACCTTTACCGTTACGGATGTCGATTAAGACTTTCATTACCGCCAGAATGTCTTCTTTGCTCAGTACACCGGTACCGGTGCCTTCTTCAAAGCCAACACGACGGTTAAACTTCATCCGACCTACTGTAGACAGGTCGTAACGATCTTCAGAGAAGAACAAATTGTCGAATAAGGTTTCAGCGGCATCACGCGTTGGTGGTTCACCAGGGCGCATCATGCGATAAATTTCTACCAGCGCTTCCATACGGTTGCTGCTTGGGTCAATACGCAGGGTTTCAGAGACATAAGCGCCCTGATCCAGATCATTGATATATAGAGTTTCAAAACTCTCGTAACCGGCTTTAGCCAGTTTTGCTAACAGCTCCAGTGTGAGCTCTGCGTTCGCCTCGGCAATAATCTCTCCGGTTGAACGGTCAGCGTAATTTTTTGCCAGCACGCGGCCTACCACGTATTCGTGTGGTACTTCCATCATGGTCAAGCCGGTTTTTTCCAGCTGACGCACATGACGTGCAGTAATACGACGGCCTTGTTCTACTATGACTTCGCCATCGTTGTCTTTAATGTCAAAAGCTGCTGTCTCACCGCGCAAACGGTTGGCAACTACTTCCATTAACAGCTTACCGTCTTTGATCTCAAACTTGGTGTTTTCAAAGAAGGTCGCCAGAATATCTTCAGTGCTGAATTCTAATGCGCGCAATAAAATGGTAGCCGGTAACTTACGGCGACGGTCAATACGCACGAATAAGCTATCTTTAGCATCGAATTCGAAATCCAACCATGAACCACGGTAGGGGATCACGCGGGCGTTGTACAACACCTTGCCTGATGAGTGGGTTTTACCACGGTCGTGATCGAAGAACACGCCTGGGCTGCGGTGTAACTGAGATACGATAACGCGCTCAGTACCGTTGATGACAAAGGTACCGTTTTCAGTCATTAATGGGATTTCGCCCATGTAAACTTCTTGTTCACGGATATCTTTGATCGTGCCTGGTGCTTCTTTATCAAATAACACCATGCGCAGTTTTACACGCAGTGGCGCTGAGTAAGTAACGCCGCGAATTTGACATTCTTTCACGTCAAATACGGGTTCCCCGATGCGGTAGCTGACGTACTGCAATTCCGCACTGCCTGAATAGCTTTTAATAGGGAATACAGAGCGGAATGCGGCTTCTAAACCGTAATCTCCTTCCGGATCAGGCTCAATAAATTTGCTGAACGATTCAATCTGGATCGACAACAGGTATGGCACATCCAATACTTCCGGACGTTTGCCGAAGTCCTTACGGATACGTTTCTTCTCAGAATAAGAGTAAGTCATGGGGTTCCTCAGCTTGCTGATTTTTTTCCCAACAACCCATTACAGGTCGCGTTTGATACCAGCCATAGTATCAACAGGGGTGGGGAAATCATTGTCCCACAGCGCAAAAAGGCCGGTGATTAATTCATCACCAGCCCAGCCTGAACTTCAGGCGAATAATCCGGGATAAGCCGGATTATTTAACTTCAACAGAAGCACCAGCTTCTTCAAGTTCTTTCTTCAGAGCGTCAGCTTCAGCTTTAGAAACGCCTTCTTTGATTGGAGCTGGAGCGCTTTCAACCAGGTCTTTCGCTTCTTTCAGGCCTAAACCGGTAGCGCCACGTACTGCTTTGATAACAGCAACTTTGTTCGCGCCAACACCAGCTAAGATTACGTTGAATTCAGTTTGCTCTTCAACAGCAGCAGCTGGACCAGCAGCTACAGCAACTGCAGCAGCAGCTGAAACACCGAATTTTTCTTCCATTGCAGTTACTAACTCTACTACGTCCATTACAGACATTGCAGCGATAGCATCTAAGATTTGATCTTTAGTCACTGACATTGCTCAGATTCCTAAATTAGGGGACTTGTCCCGATTAAACTTTACTTTCAAACCAAACGTAAAATTACGCGGCTTGCTCTTGTTTTTGGTCGCGAACCGCGGCAATTGTACGTACAAGTTTGCCGGCTGCTGCCTCTTTCATTGTGCTCATTAAACGTGCGATAGCTTCGTCGTAAGTTGGTAACGAGGCTAACACTTCAACGTTTACTGTGGCGCCATTGAACGCTGCACCTTTCAGCTCGAAATCTTTGTTCTCTTTGGCGAAATCTTTGAAGATACGCGCTGCAGCACCTGGGTGCTCCTTAGAGAATGCAATTAATGTCGGGCCTACGAATACATCGTTCAGACACTCAAACTCGGTGCCTTCTACTGCACGGCGAACCAGCGTATTACGGACCACTTTCATCCATACACCGGCTTCACGCGCTTGCTTACGCAGCGCAGTGATTTTGCCTACAGTGACACCACGAGCGTCTGCGACTACCGCAGATAAAGCACCTTTGGCAGCTTCCTGGACTTCAGCAACAAGTGCTTTTTTGTCTTCAAGCTTAATAGCCATTGGCTCTTAACTCCTGGTTCATCCGGGCGATATTGCCCGTTTGCCTACACATCGCCTTATGTTGCCATAAAGCGCGCGATTTACGGTGAGACCAGAAGGAATCTAATTCTCTCTGGGGCCTACACCGTCTGCGTAGGTTTGTTGTTTTAAGCCACGCATTTCTAAGAAATTTTGTGGCACCTACGGTCTTGGACGGAAGCCGTCATTTACAAAAAATGCGGCTTCTACCCTAAAAAATGAGCGCGAGATTATAAAATAATCACTGCGCCCTGTAAAGCATCACACCTTAGACAACAGCACTCAGCGACGCCTGGCTCAGGGCTAAACCTGCACCGTGCGTAGAAGAGATAGTCACTTTCTTGATGTAAACGCCTTTAGCAACTGATGGCTTAGCACGCTTCAGTGCAACCAGCAGCGCTTCTAAGTTTTCTTTCAGCTTATCTGCATCGAAATCGATTTTGCCGATAGTTGAATGAACAATACCGTTCTTGTCGTTGCGGTAACGCACCTGACCAGCCTTCGCGTTCTTAACGGCTTCTGCTACGTTAGGTGTAACAGTGCCAGTTTTCGGGTTAGGCATTAAACCACGTGGGCCTAAGATTTGACCTAACATACCGACCACACGCATAGCGTCTGGAGATGCGATAACTACGTCAAAGTTCATCTCGCCTTTCTTAACCTGTTCAGCTAAGTCTTCCATGCCTACGATGTCAGCACCGGCAGCTTTAGCCGCTTCAGCGTTTGCACCCTGAGTGAACACGGCAACACGAACAGTACGGCCAGTACCGTGAGGCAGTACAGTAGCACCACGCACGTTCTGGTCAGATTTACGGGCGTCGATACCCAGGTTTACTGCTACGTCAACGCTCTCAACGAACTTGCCAGCAGTTAATTCTTTTAACAGAGCAACGGCTTCGTTGATGTCATATTCGCGGGTTGAATCTACTTTAGAGCGGATTAACTTAGCGCGTTTTGTTAATTTAGCCATCTGTTAGCCCTCCACCACTAAACCCATTGAACGGGCAGTACCTTCGATAGTACGCACCGCGGCGGCATGATCTGCAGCAGTTAAGTCAGGCTGTTTCACCTTAACGATCTCATCAATCTGAGCTGCTGTGACTTTGCCCACTTTCTGGGTGTTAGGACGACCTGAACCACCTTTTAAGCCAGCTGCTTTCAGTAATAAGAAAGATGCTGGAGGCGTGCGGGTTTCGAACGTGAAAGAACGATCGCTATATACAGTAATTACTACTGGAATTGGCATGCCTTTCTCAAGACTCTCTGTACGGGCGTTAAAGCCTTTACAGAATTCCATGATATTCACACCGTGTTGACCCAGCGCCGGACCAACTGGTGGCGACGGGTTAGCCATACCGGCTTTAACCTGCAATTTAATAAGTGCAGTGACTTTTTTTGCCATGTTTCACCTCTGTTTTTGGGTCATAGCCTTGTAAGTGCGAGGACACTTACTCAAGCGGCTTCCCAACGTTAAAAAGGGCGCAGATTATATTTTAATCAGCGCCCGGTTACAATCTTTATCTTAAGCTTTCTCGACCTGCGCAAATTCCAAATCTACCGGCGTAGAACGCCCGAAGATTAGAACCGACACTTTTACGCGGCTCTTTTCGTAGTCAACTTCTTCTACCACGCCGTTAAAGTCGGCAAACGGGCCTTCTGTTACGCGCACCACTTCGCCGGCTTCGAACAGGGTCTTAGGTTTCGGCTTGTCAGCATTATCTTGCAGGCGGTTTAAAATGGTCATCGCCTCTTTTTCAGAAATAGGTGCTGGCCTATCTGAGGTGCCACCAATAAAACCGAGTACCCGCGGTACGCTTTTAACTAAGTGCCAGGCTTCTTCACACATCTCCATCTGCACCAGCACATAGCCAGGGAAGAACTTGCGCTCAGACTTGCGCTTCTGGCCGGCACGCATCTCAATCACTTCTTCAGTTGGCACTAACACTTCGCCGAACTTGTCTTCCATCTGATGAATTTTGATATGTTCGCGCAGCGAGGTAGCAACACGTTGCTCAAAGCCCGAGAATGCCTGCACGACATACCAACGCATCTTTCCTGCCATGGTTTAGATCCCCAATCCGGTTAAAAATGACACTAAGCGCAATAAGATGGCATCTAAGCCCCACAGGATTAAACCCATGATCACAGTCGCTACCAATACAACCAACGTCGTCTGCATCGTTTCCTGGCGGGTTGGCCATACCACTTTACGTACTTCTGTACGGGACTCTTTGGCAAAGTTAATAAAGGTTTTGCCTTTCTGCGTTTGCCCGGCCACAACACCGGCAACAATAACCAGCACAACAATAGCGATAGCGCGCTCTAAGGCACCCAGTTCGTAAATGTAGTTACCCACTACTGCCAGTGACAAAATAACAAAGACCAGCAACCACTTAACTATATCAAATCCACTTTTTGGGGTTTCACTTGCTGCGTTCATGCTTTGACTCACTTCACCTTGACTTGCTTATAGCAACACACTACCGGTAAAGCGGTGCTTTACCGAAAAATATTGGCAGGGGCAGAGGGATTCGAACCCCCAACCATCGGTTTTGGAGACCGCTGTTCTACCAATTGGAACTATGCCCCTACAAGGTTGTAAACCCAAACTGTGCCGGGTTTGCAAATAGCCGCTCATTATACTGTCTTAACCGGCTAAAACAAGCACACCTTAAGCTATTGGTACATATTTAGCCTATAGCAACAAAAAAGGCCCCGCAGGGCCTTTTTTAATCTCAGCTTATTAAGCCAGGATTTTTGATACTACGCCAGCACCT
>NZ_JBDPJM010000017.1:0-18313 GCF_039871805.1 Rheinheimera fenheensis | reverse complement strand
AGGTGCTGGCGTAGTATCAAAAATCCTGGCTTAATAAGCTGAGATTAAAAAAGGCCCTGCGGGGCCTTTTTTGTTGCCTGAAATTTGCCGACTAAAATTATTCAAACACTTGTTTGAAAATCGAAGCTGTGCCATGCTCTAACTCATCCGTCCAGTATAAGAGGCACTTAGCATGAGCCAGTATCAGGCACCGATTGACGATATCTGTTTTAACTTATTCAACGTATGGCAGTTAGATCAATACTGGCAGCAACAAGCCACGCTAAAAGAGCTGATCGAAGCTGACACCGCCAAAGCGATCTTGCAAGAAGCGGCAAAGATCTGCGAACAGCAGATAGCACCCTTTGCCGGCGTTGCCGATCAGCAGGGTGCGCAGTTAAAAGACGGCGCCGTTATCTTACCGCAGCATTACTACACTGCTTATCAGAGTCTGGCAGAAGGCGGCTGGACCGGGCTTAGTGGCGACCCGGAATATGGCGGCATGGGCATGCCTAAAGCCTTATCGATGATGGTAGACGAAATGCTCTGCAGTGCAGATATAGCACTTTCGCTGTACCCCGGGCTGACGGCCGGCGCTTGTGTCGCGCTGCTGCAGCATGCTGACGAGCAAACTAAATCTTTATATTTACCGAAAATGTACAGCGGCGAATGGTCGGGCACGATGTGTTTGACCGAGTCGCACGCCGGCTCTGATCTGGGCATTATGCGCACCAGTGCTAAGCCTAATGCTGATGGCAGCTTCGCGATTAGTGGCAGCAAAATCTTTATCACCGCCGGTGAGCATGATTTAACGTCAAATATTATTCATTTAGTATTGGCTAAACTGCCAGATGCGCCGTCGGGTAGCCGCGGTATTTCGCTGTTTTTAGTGCCTAAATATTTGCCCGATGCAGCCGGTGAGCCGGGTGCGCGCAACGCCGTCAGTGTCGGTTCGATTGAGCACAAAATGGGCATCAATGGCTCTGCTACCTGTGTGCTGAATTTTGATGGTGCTACCGGCTATCTTATTGGCGAGCCGCACCGGGGCCTGGCCTGTATGTTTACCATGATGAACTACGAGCGGCTGGCGATGGGCAGTCAGGGCCTGGGTGCTGCCGAGCGCGCTTATCAAAATGCCTTGAGCTATGCCAAAGAGCGTTTGCAGGGCCGTATCAGTGAAAAAGACGCTAATAAAGCGCAGCCGATTATTGGCCATGCCGATGTGCGTCGTATGTTGCTGAACATTAAAACCAGTAATGAAGCCGGTCGTACGTTTGCGACCTGGGTGGCGTCTCTGCTGGATAAAGCCAAGTATGACAGCTGCGCGGTATCAGCGGCCCGCGCTAACTTGCTAACACCCATTGCCAAGGCTTTTATGACCGATCAGGGCTTTGACGCTTGCGTTAGTGCGCAACAGGTGTTCGGCGGCCATGGCTATGTGAAAGAATGGGGCATGGAGCAACTGGTGCGCGACGTGCGAATTGCGCAAATCTATGAAGGCACCAATGGCATTCAGGCACTGGACTTTATGCTGCGTAAAGTGGCGGTTGATAAAGGCGACACCTTGCAAGCACTGCTGGACGATATCGCCACTGAAATGGCGCGTGAGCCTATAACGCAAGCCGCTGCACTTGCAGGCTATGTAAGCCGGCTAAAACAGCTGACGACCGTATTAGTTAACCAGGACAGTCGGGCACAAAGCGCTAATGCCTATGACTTCTTAACCTTAGTGTCATATATCATTTACGGTTATATGTGGTATAAAAACCTCGCCGCACTATCGACACTAGAGCAGGACAGCGATTTTGCTCGAGCTAAACAGAGCAGTGCAGTGTATTACTTTAGCCGGGTATTACCTAAAGCCGATGGCTTATTCGCACTATTAAGCCATGATTCAGCCGCTATCGATATGTTGTCGGCGGAGCAATTTTAACCATTAGGAAGACTATGAGAACACTACTTGGCTTAATCGCGTTATGCTGTTTTTCGGCAAGCGCAGCAGATGCGCTGGATAAACGTATTAAAGCCGAGCAGTGGGATGCTTACCGGCCATTTTCATTACTGCCGCACGGTAGTAACTATCTGTTGCCGGTAAGCTATGTCGATGGTATTGCAGATACGCTGGTGCGTGATGGTGACAGCGCCCCGTCGGATAATATAGAAGCTAAGTTCCAGCTCAGTTTGAAAACCCCGCTGTGGAGTAAAATCTACAACGACAATGGTTATTTGTTTTTTGCCTTTACTCAGCAAGCCTATTGGCAGGCGTATAATAGCGATGTGTCGTCTCCGTTTCGCGAAAATAACTACGAACCCGAGCTGGTACTCATGCTGCCGCATTACAAAAACTATGAAGAAGCCGCCAGCCGTATTATTAGCCTGAGCTTGTCACATCAATCTAATGGCCGCGCTGGCGAGCTGTCACGCAGCTGGAACCGCCTTAAGCTGAGTTGGGTGACGTCTATCGGCAATGTGTTTATTAACTTTGAACCCTACTACCGCTTTAAAGAGCAGCGTAAAGATAACCCGCAAGATGCTGACGGCGATGACAACCCGGATATTACCAAGTACATGGGCTGGTTTGAGCTCTCCGCTGCCTATAAACAGGAAGACGCCACCTGGCGTATGATGGTACGTAACAATCTGCGCAGTGATAATAAAGGCGCTGTGCGTTTATCTTATTCAAGACCATTTAATAAGCATATCCGGCTTTATGCCGAGTTATTTACTGGCTATGGCGAGAGCTTGATCGATTACAATCGTTCAGTTACCCGTTTTGGTATTGGCTTTGAACTGAACGATATTTTATAGCGCAAATTATAACCAACACTTGCTTTAGCGGTGCAGTTGAGTATAATGCGCGGCCAGTCGATAACATTCTGACTGGCTCGTTAACCGCGGTTTACCGGTTGAGTTAACGCTTACAGTGCTCCCGATTGGGGAGCAAACGTAACTTAGGTGCATGGGCATCCCCCTTTATTGGGCTGGGTAGCTTGTGTTTATTTTTGCTCTTTTTGCTCTTTGAGGCTTTGATACATGAGTAATCAAAGGATTCGCATCCGTCTGAAAGCGTTCGATCACCGTTTGATCGATCAGTCAACTATGGAAATCGTTGACACAGCTAAGCGTACGGGCGCACAGGTTCGTGGTCCTATCCCACTTCCTACTCGCCAGGAACGTTTCACTGTATTGATTTCTCCTCACGTAAACAAAGATGCGCGTGATCAGTACGAAATCCGTACCCACAAGCGTTTAATCGACATCGTTGAGCCAACAGAAAAAACTGTTGATGCGCTGATGCGTTTAGATCTGCCTGCTGGTGTTGACGTTCAAATCAGCCTGGGCTAATCAGACAGGTTTATAGAGAGGTTTAGGAAATGGCTATCGGTCTAATCGGTCGTAAAGTGGGAATGACCCGCATCTTCACTGAAGATGGCGTATCAATTCCAGTAACCGTAATCGAAGCGACACCAAACCGTGTAACTGCAGTTAAAACTGCAGAAACTAACGGTTACAGCGCACTGCAAGTGACTGCTGGCACAGTTAAGGCAAGCCGCCTGAACAAGCCAGAAGCCGGTCATTTTGCCAAAGTGGGCGTTGAAGCGGGTCGTGGTCTGTGGGAATTCCGCCTGGCAGACAACGAAGGCGCTGACTTCACTGTTGGCAGCGAGATTACGGTAGAAATCTTCGCAGAAACGAAGAAAGTTGATGTCGCTGGTACATCAAAAGGTAAAGGTTTTGCTGGTGCTATTAAGCGCTGGAATTTCCGTGCTCAGGATACGACTCACGGTAACTCGTTATCACACCGTGCCCCTGGTTCAATTGGTCAAAACCAATCACCAGGTAAAGTATTCAAGGGTAAGAAAATGGCTGGTCACTTAGGTGCTGAGCGCGTAACCGTGCAGTCACTGGAAGTGGTTCGTGTAGACGCAGAGCGTAACCTGCTGTTAGTTAAAGGTGCAGTACCTGGCGCTATCGGTGGCGACGTGATCGTTAAACCAGCTGTTAAAAGCTAACGTCTGAGGAGATAAGTGATGGAATTAGCATTACGAGACGCTCAAGGCGTTCTTGAAGTTTCCGAAGCTACCTTTGGACGTGAGTTTAATGAAGCTTTGGTTCACCAGGTCGTTGTAGCTTATGCTGCCGGCGCCCGTCAGGGTACCCGTGCTCAGCTGACACGTTCTGAAGTACGCGGTGGCGGCAAGAAGCCATGGCGTCAAAAAGGTACTGGCCGTGCACGTGCTGGTACAATCCGTAGCCCAATCTGGCGCGGAGGCGGTGTGACATTTGCGGCTAAGCCACAAGATCACAGCCAGAAAGTAAACCGTAAAATGTATCGTGGTGCGATCCAAAGCATCCTGTCTGAATTAGTGCGTCAAGAGCGTTTAATCGTAGTGGAAAACTTCGCTGTCGATACGCCTAAGACCAAAGATTTAACTGCAAAGTTAAAAGCGATGGACTTAAAAGACGTGTTAATCGTGACTAACGAAGTGGATGAGAACCTGTTCTTATCTGCGCGTAACCTGTACAAGGTAGACGTGCGTGACGTACACGGTATCGACCCGGTCAGCTTAATCGCATTCGACAAAGTGTTAATGACTGCTGCTGCAGTTAAGCAACTTGAGGAGCTGTTAGCATGATCCGCGAAGAACGTTTACTGAAAGTAATTCTGGCACCACACGTATCTGAAAAGAGCACTGTGTCTGCTGAGAAACACAATACAGTCGTTTTCAAGGTAGCCACTACTGCGACTAAAGCTGATGTGAAAGCAGCAGTTGAAAAACTGTTCGAAACAGAAGTAGTCGGTGTGCGTACTGTTAACGTTAAGGGTAAAACCAAGCGCACTGGTATGCGTATTGGCAAACGTAGCGACTGGAAAAAGGCCTACGTAACTCTTAAAGAAGGCAGCGAAATCGATTTCGTTGGCGGCGCTGAGTAAGAAGAGGAGTTAGGAAATGGCACTTGTAAAGTGTAAACCTACGTCACCAGGTCGTCGCCACGTATTAAAAGTGGTTAACCCAGACCTGTACAAAGGCAAGCCTTATGCCCCTTTGTTAGAGAAAAATGCAAAAACTGGTGGTCGTAACAACAACGGTCGTATCACTACCCGTCATATCGGTGGTGGTCACAAGCAGCATTACCGTTTAGTTGACTTCAAACGCAACAAAGATGGCATTCCAGCCAAAGTTGAGCGTTTAGAGTACGATCCAAACCGTACCGCTAACATCGCACTGGTGTTATATGCAGACGGTGAGCGTCGTTACATTCTGGCCCCTAAAGGCCTGAAAGCGGGTGATACAGTGGTTTCAGGTATGGAATCACCAATCAAAGCCGGTAACAGCCTGCCACTGCGTAACATCCCTGTAGGTCAGGTAGTACACAACATCGAAATGAAGCCTGGTAAAGGTGGTCAGTTAGCTCGTTCTGCTGGCGCATTTGTACAGATCCTGGCTCGTGACGGTGAGTACGTGACTCTGCGTTTACGCAGCGGTGAAGTACGTAAGGTATTAGCAGATTGTCGCGCGACTATCGGTGAGATCGGCAACGCGGAACATATGTTACGTCAATACGGTAAAGCTGGTGCAATGCGCTGGCGTGGCGTTCGCCCAACCGTACGTGGTGTAGTAATGAACCCGGTTGATCACCCACACGGTGGTGGTGAAGGTAAAACTTCTGGTGGTCGTCACCCTGTATCTCCATGGGGCGTTCCAACGAAGGGTTACAAAACTCGTTCAAACAAGCGTACTGATAAACTTATCGTACGTCGTCGTGATAAATAATTTGTGAGGAATTGCCATGCCACGTTCTCTCAAGAAAGGTCCATTTATTGACCTTCACTTGCTGAAGAAGGTAGAGAAAGCGTTGGAAAGCGGTGACAAGAAGCCTATTAAGACTTGGAGCCGTCGTTCAATGATCATACCTGATATGATCGGTTTGACCATCGCTGTCCATAATGGTCGTCAACATGTACCTGTGTTCGTCTCTGAAGAGATGATTGGTCACAAGTTAGGTGAATTTGCACCTACTCGTACCTACCGTGGTCATGCAGCCGACAAAAAGGCCAAGAAGCGCTAAGGGGTAAATGATGCAAGCATTAGCTAAACACAAATTTGCCCGTTCTTCTGCACAGAAAACTCGTCTGGTTGCTGACCAGGTGCGTGGTCTGCCAGTAGATAAGGCGTTGAATGTATTAACTTACAGCCCGAAAAAAGCTGCAGAGTTAGTCAAAAAGGTTCTTTTATCAGCCATTGCTAACGCGGAGCACAATGAAGGTGCGGATATTGACACGCTGAAAGTTAAGACCATCTTCGTTGATGAAGGTCCGTCTATGAAGCGTATCAAGCCACGTGCTAAAGGTCGTGCTGACCGTATCGTCAAGCGTACCAGCCACATTACTGTGGTTGTAGCTGATAACTAGGAGAGAGAAATGGGACAGAAAGTACATCCTAATGGTATTCGCCTAGGTATCACTAAGCCATGGAGCTCTACCTGGTTCGCGAATACGAAAGACTTCCCGGATTTCTTAAACGGTGACTTTAAAGTTCGTCAGTACCTGACAAAAGAACTGAAAGCCGCGTCAGTAAGCCGGATCGATATTGAACGCCCAGCGAAAAGCATTCGTGTGACTATTCACACTGCGCGTCCTGGCGTAATCATCGGTAAAAAAGGTGAAGATGTTGAAAAAATCCGCAAGCAAGTAGCTGCCATCGCTGGCGTACCTGCGCAGATTAACATCTCTGAAATCCGTAAGCCTGAGCTGGACGCTAAGTTAGTTGCTGATTCAATCAGCAGCCAGTTAGAGCGTCGTGTTATGTTCCGTCGCGCTATGAAGCGTGCGGTACAAAACGCTATGCGTATCGGTGCTAAAGGTATCAAAGTTGAAGTTAGCGGCCGTTTAGGCGGCGCGGAAATCGCTCGTTCAGAGTGGTACCGTGAAGGCCGTGTGCCTCTGCACACCCTGCGTGCTGACATTGACTACAATACCTCAGAAGCATTGACTACTTACGGTATCATTGGTGTGAAAGTGTGGATTTTCAAAGGTGAGATCTTAGGTGCTCTGCCATTGAACAACAACACCAACAACGCCAACAATAACAACCAGCCGAAAGCGCCGAAAAAACCGGCACGTAAGGCTAAGTAGGGGTATTGAGCGATGTTGCAACCAAAACGTACAAAATTTCGTAAAGTGCACAAAGGTCGTAACCGTGGCTTAGCCCAGGTTGGCGACAAAGTATCTTTCGGTACTTACGCACTGAAATCTGTAGAACGTGGTCAAATGACTTCACGTCAAATCGAATCTGCACGTCGTGCTATGACGCGCGCTGTTAAGCGTGTTGGTAAAATCTGGATCCGCGTGTTCCCAGACAAGCCAATCACTGCTAAGCCGCTGGAAGTACGTATGGGTAGTGGTAAAGGTTCTGTTGAGTACTGGGTATGTCAGATCAAACCTGGCAAAGTACTGTACGAAATGGACGGTGTGTCTGAAGAATTAGCGCGTCATGCCTTTGCATTAGCCGCAGCTAAGTTACCATTTAAGACAACCTTTGTAACGCGGACGGTAATGTGATGAAAGCCAGCGAATTAAAAGCGAAAAGTGTTGAAGAGTTAAACGCTGAATTACTGGGCTTGTTACGTGAGCAGTTCAACCTGCGCATGCAACTAGCTACTGGTCAGTTAGCTCAAACGCATTTATTTAAGCAGGTGCGTCGTGATATCGCGCGCGTTAAGACCATCTTAACCGAGAAGGCAGGTGCGTAATGAGCGAAACTAATACCCGTACACTGCAAGGTAAAGTGATCAGCAACAAAATGGACAAGTCTATTACTGTTGCAATCGAGCGTTCGGTGAAACACCCAATTTACGGTAAGTTCATCAAGCGTACTACCAAGCTGCACGTACATGACGAAAACAATCAGTGTAAAGAAGGCGATGTAGTCACTATTCGTGAATGCCGCCCACTGTCTAAGACGAAGTCTTGGACCCTGGTTGCAGTAGTCGAATCAGCATCTTAATTCGTTAAGATCTGAAAAGCGGCTCCTTCTGGAGCCGCTTTTATTTTGCGCTACCCTTTTGCCAAGAGTGCTGTTATAATCACGCGCCCTCTTGTCAGGGGGTATTTATTGTAAGCAGCGTAACCCGTGAGGGTTATTTAGTAGAATAGCGGAGCACTAAGATGATCCAGATGCAATCTATGCTGGAAGTCGCAGACAACAGCGGCGCGCGCAGCGTAATGTGTATTAAGGTCTTAGGTGGTTCGCATCGCCGTTATGCTGCAATTGGTGACGTCATCAAAGTTACTGTGAAAGAAGCAATTCCTCGCGGTAAAGTGAAAAAAGGTGACGTTCTAAATGCAGTGGTGGTGCGTACAGCTAAAGGCGTACGCCGTCAGGACGGGTCATTAATCCGTTTTGATCGCAATGCAGCAGTGTTGTTAAACAACAAGCTGGAACCGATCGGCACTCGTATTTTCGGGCCTGTTACACGTGAACTTCGTGGCGATAAGTTTATGAAGATCGTGTCTCTGGCACCAGAAGTACTGTAAGGAGTCACCATGGCTAGTAAAATCCGTCGTGATGACGAGGTTGTTGTTCTTACCGGTAAGGACAAAGGTAAACGTGGTAAAGTTACTAAAGTATTAGTAGCCGAAGGTCGTGTTTACGTTTCTGGCGTTAACCTGGTTAAAAAACATCAGAAGCCTGTACCGGCTCTGAACCAGCCAGGCGGTATCGTTGAGAAAGAAGCCTCAATTCATGTTTCAAACGTAGCGATTTTTAACCCTAAAACGGGTAAAGCTGATCGCGTAGGTTTCCGCCTTGAAGACGGCAAAAAAGTCCGTTTCTTCAAGTCGAATAACGAAGTAATTTAATTGCTATTGGAGTAATACGATGGCGAAACTGCATGAAATTTACAAAGACACCGTAGTCCCAGAACTGTTTAAGCAGTTCGGCTACACCAGCGTCATGCAAGTCCCTCGGATTGTTAAAATCACGCTCAATATGGGTGTGGGTGAAGCCGTAGCTGACAAAAAGATCCTTGAAAATGCGGTAGCAGATTTAACTGCTATCTCTGGCCAGAAGCCTCTGGTTACTAAGGCGCGTAAGTCAGTTGCTGGTTTTAAAATCCGTGAAGGCTACCCTATTGGCGCAAAAGTGACCCTGCGCGGCGAGCGTATGTGGGAATTCTTAGAACGTTTAGTTTCTATTGCAATCCCGCGTATCCGTGATTTCCGTGGTGTAAACCCGAAATCATTCGATGGCCGTGGTAACTACAGCATGGGTGTACGTGAGCAAATCATTTTCCCAGAAATCGAATACGATAAAGTAGATGCAGTACGTGGTTTAGATATCACTATTACAACTACGGCGCGTACCGATGACGAAGGACGTGCTTTACTTGCCGCGTTTAACTTCCCATTCAAGAAATAAGGTGTAGGGTCATGGCAAAACAATCAATGAAAGCACGTGAATTAAAGCGTGCACAACTGGTAGCCAAATTCGCTGCAAAGCGTCATGAACTGAAAGACACTATCGCTAACCCGGCAACTTCTGACGAAGACCGTTGGGCAGCAGTGCTTAAGTTACAGGCGTTGCCGCGTGATTCAAGCCCTTCGCGTCAACGTAATCGTTGTCGTGTAACTGGTCGTCCACATGGTTACCTGCGCAAGTTCGGCATGAGCCGGATCAAGGTCCGTGAAGCGGCGATGCGCGGTGAAATTCCTGGCCTTCGTAAGGCTAGCTGGTAAGAATCACGGGAGTAACGAGCTATGAGTTTGCAAGATCCAGTAGCGGATATGTTTACTCGCATCCGTAACGGTCAATCGGCCAATAAAGTTGCGGTTAAGATGCCATCTTCAAAACTGAAGGTAGCTATTGCGAAAGTATTAAAAGACGAAGGTTACATCGCTGATTTCGCGGTTTCTGGTGATGTTAAGCCAGAGCTGGAAGTAACGTTAAAGTACTTCCAGGGCAAATCTGTAATTGAAACTATCGATCGTGTTAGTCGTCCAGGCCTGCGCATCTACAAGAAGCGTGGCGAATTACCAAAAGTAATGGGCGGTTTAGGTGTGGCTATTGTGTCAACATCTAAAGGACTAATGACTGACCGTGCTGCGCGCAAGGTTGGTATCGGTGGCGAAATCATCGGCTACGTAGCGTAACGGAGGTAGTAATCTATGTCTCGTGTTGCTAAGGCCCCAGTCACTTTACCAGCCGGCGTTACTGTAACGCAAAAAGGTCAGGTAGTGACATTTAAGGGCAAAAACGGCGAGTTAGCATTAGATGTTAACCCGGCAGTCGAAATCGTTGTTGATGGTAGCGTATTACGCACTGTACCTCGCGAAGGTTTTGAAAATGCTAACGCACAAGCGGGTACTGCCCGTGCTTTAATCAATAACCTGGTAACAGGTGTGACCGAAGGTTTCACGCAAAAGCTGGAACTGGTTGGTGTTGGTTACCGTGCTAAAGCAGAAGGCAAGGTATTAAACCTGAGCCTGGGCTTCTCTCACCCTGTAGTGTTCGAGGTACCTAACGGTATTACTATCGAAACACCAAGCCAGACAGAAGTTGTGGTTAAAGGTGCTGACAAGCAATTAGTTGGTCAGGTTGCCGCTAACATCCGGGCATATCGTAAGCCAGAGCCTTATAAAGGCAAAGGTGTGCGTTATGCAAATGAAAACGTGCGTCGTAAAGAAGCGAAGAAAAAGTAGGGTAGGACGATGGATAAGAAACTTGCTCGTCTGCGCCGTGCCAAACGCACTCGCAGAAACATTATCGAACAAGGTGCGAATCGCCTGGTTGTACACCGTACACCACGTCACATCTACGCCCAGCTTATCGCACCAAATGCTGAAGTGATTGCTGCTGCTTCTACTGTAGAAGCGTCAATCAAAGAATCACTGAAGTACACTGGTAACGTAGACGCTGCTAAGGCTGTAGGTAAAGCGATTGCCGAACGCGCAGTAGCCAAAGGCGTTACTGCTTGTGCTTTTGACCGCAGTGGCTTCCAGTATCATGGTCGCGTACAAGCTTTAGCTGACGCGGCGCGTGAAGCCGGTCTTCAGTTCTAGGAGTAGCTCATGGCTAACGAAGAAGCTAAACAACAATCTGATTTACAAGAGAAGCTTGTTGCAGTAAACCGCGTGTCAAAAGTGGTTAAAGGTGGCCGGATTTTCTCTTTCACCGCCCTGACAGTGGTGGGTGACGGTAATGGTCGCGTTGGTTTTGGTTATGGTAAAGCACGTGAAGTTCCAGCTGCGATTCAAAAAGCAATGGAAAAAGCGCGTCGTAACATGACTCAGGTTGAGTTAAACGGTAACACGTTGCATCACCCAACTCGTGGTGTGCACTCAGGTTCGAACGTTTACATGCAACCAGCAGCAGAAGGTACTGGCTTGATCGCCGGTGGTGCAATGCGCGCCGTACTGGAAGTTGCCGGTGTACAGAACATTCTGTCTAAGTGTTACGGCTCAACTAACCCAATCAACGTAGTTCGCGCAACTATCAATGCGCTGGCATCTGTTAAGTCGCCAGCTCAAGTAGCTGCTAAACGCGGTTTACGCGTTGACGACATTCTGGGGTAATCTGCCATGGCGAAGAAGACAATTAAAGTAACCCAAACGAAGTCAAGCATCGGTCGTTTACCGAAGCATAAGGCCTCGTTAACCGGGTTAGGTTTACGCCGCATCGGTCACACTGTTGAAGTTGAAGATACACCTTCAGTTCGCGGTATGATCAACGCTGTGTATTACATGGTTAAAGTGGAGGAGTAACAGATGTTATTAAATACTCTTGCTCCGGCACCTGGTGCTAAGAAAGAAAAGCGCCGCCTTGGCCGTGGTATCGGCTCTGGCTTAGGTAAAACCGGTGGCCGTGGCCACAAAGGTTTAAAATCACGCTCTGGCGGCGGTGTTCGTCCAGGTTTCGAAGGCGGTCAAATGCCTCTGAAACAGCGTCTGCCTAAGTTTGGTTTCACTTCACAGAAATCTCTGGTTTCTGCTGAAGTACGTCTGCACGAACTGGCAGCGGTAAATGGTGATGTAGTTGATCTGGCTAGCCTGATGGAAGCTAACATCATTGCCCGTACAGTTAAGTTCGCTAAAGTTGTGCTGTCTGGCGAGATTTCTCGTCCGGTAACCGTAAAAGGTTTAGGCGTAACGAAAGGCGCACGTGCTGCAATTGAAGCCGCTGGCGGTAAAGTCGAAGAATAATAAGGATAGTACGCGATGGCTAAACCAGGTTCGGACTCAAGAAGTGCAAAAGGCGGTTTCAGCGAGCTGAAAGCCCGTCTGTTATTTGTACTTTTGGCCATAATCGTATTTCGGTTAGGCTCCTTTGTGCCAATTCCTGGAATTGACGCCGCCGTGCTGGCTCAGTTATTCGAGCAACAAAAGGGCACCATCGTTGAAATGTTTAACATGTTCAGCGGTGGCGCACTTGAGCGTGCTTCGGTGTTTGCGCTGGGTATTATGCCCTACATCTCTGCCTCTATTATTGTTCAGTTGTTAACGGTGGTTCACCCTGCCATGGCTGAATTAAAGAAAGAAGGCGAAGCAGGTAAGCGCAAAATTAACCAGATGACGCGCTACGGTACTTTAGCATTAGCAACGTTACAGGCCATTGGTATTGCCACTGGCCTGCCCAACATGATGCAAGGGTTAGTGATTAACCCAGGCTTTGCATTTTACTTCACCGCGGTAATTAGTTTGGTTACCGGCACCATGTTCTTAATGTGGTTAGGTGAGCAAATTACAGAGCGCGGCATTGGTAACGGTATTTCGTTGTTGATCTTTACCGGTATTGTTGCCGGCTTCCCGTCTGCCATTGGCCAGACGATCGAGCAGGCACGTCAAGGCGATTTGCACTTTTTACTGTTAGTAGCGATAGGCGTGATCGTAGTGGCGATTACCTGGTTTGTGGTGTTCTTTGAGCGCGGCCAGCGTCGGATTGTGGTCAATTATGCCAAGCGTCAGCAAGGCCGTCAGGTTTTTGCCGCGCAAAGCAGCCATTTACCGTTAAAGGTGAACATGGCTGGCGTAATTCCGCCGATCTTTGCTTCTAGCATTATTCTGTTCCCTGGAACGATAGCCAGTTGGTTTGGTTCAGGTGAAGGCGTAGTAGCTAATTTCCTACAGGAATTGGCGTTAACATTATCTCCGGGACAACCGTTGTATATGATGTTATACTCCGCGGCCATTATTTTCTTCTGCTTCTTCTATACTGCGTTGGTGTTTAACCCGCGTGATACAGCAGACAATCTGAAGAAATCTGGTGCCTTTATCCCTGGTATTAGACCGGGCGAGCAGACATCAAAATACATTGATAAAGTGATGACGCGGTTAACCTTAGCAGGTGCACTATACATTACCTTTATCTGTTTGGTTCCTGAGTTCATGATGGTAGCGTGGGATGTACAGTTCTACTTCGGTGGTACTTCACTGCTGATCATCGTTGTCGTTATCATGGACTTTATGGCACAGGTACAGACGCATTTGATGTCGCATCAATATGACTCTGTGCTTAAAAAGGCAAATCTTAAAGGCTTTGGCCGTTAAGATAGTTTGCGGAGTTAAGTTATGAAAGTACGAGCTTCCGTTAAGAAGATCTGCCGTAACTGCAAAGTGATCAAGCGTAATAACGTAGTTCGCGTAATTTGCAGTGAGCCGAAGCACAAACAGCGCCAAGGCTAATAGCAGAACCAAAATGATATTGCGGGCTGAGCTAACTGGTTTAGCCCCTTTATCGTTTGCAATATAAGCGCCATTTGAGTATCCTTACGGGCTTTTCAAATTGGCATCTTTAAACTCTATTATAGGAGAACGTTAGTGGCCCGTATCGCTGGCATTAACATCCCCGATAATAAGCATGCGGTTATCTCATTAACCTATGTTTATGGTATCGGTAAAACCCGCGCTAAATCGATTTTAGCTGCAGTGGGTATCGAAGAAAGTACAAAAATTGCTGCGTTAACCGACGCTCAGTTAGATACGCTTCGTGATGAAGTTGCAAAATACACCGTTGAAGGTGACTTGCGCCGTGAAGTTACATTAAATATTAAGCGTTTAATGGACCTGGGTTGCTACCGTGGTCTGCGCCACCGTCGCAGTCTGCCGGTTCGTGGTCAGCGCACTAAAACTAATGCGCGTACCCGTAAGGGCCCACGTAAAGCGATTAAGAAATAAGGTGATTCAACATGGCTAAAGCACCAGTTCGTACTCGTAAACGGGTAAAGAAGCAAGTTTCAGACGGCATGGCTCATATCCATGCTTCTTTCAACAACACCATCGTGACGATCACTGATCGTCAGGGCAATGCACTGTGCTGGGCAACTGCCGGCGGTTCAGGTTTCCGTGGTTCACGTAAATCTACCCCGTTCGCAGCTCAGGTAGCGGCAGAGCGTGCAGGTACCGCTGCACTGGAATATGGTCTGAAGAACCTTGAAGTGTTTGTGAATGGCCCAGGCCCAGGCCGCGAATCAGCGATTCGTGCTCTGAACGCCGCTGGTTACAAGATCACAAATATCACCGACGTGACGCCCATCCCACACAACGGATGCCGTCCACCTAAAAAACGTCGCGTGTAATAACAGCGCTTCACGGATTATTGGAGAAAGAAGATGGCAAGATATTTGGGTCCTAAGCTCAAACTGAGTCGTCGCGAAGGTACAGATCTGTTCCTGAAGAGCGGCGTTAGAGCAATCGATTCAAAGTGTAACTTAACTACCGCACCTGGTCAGCACGGCGCACGCCGCGGTCGCTTATCAGACTACGGTCTGCAGTTACGCGAGAAACAAAAAGTACGTCGTATGTACGGCGTATTAGAAAAGCAGTTCCGTAACTATTACAAGGAAGCTGCTCGTTTGAAAGGTAATACCGGTGAAAACCTGCTGCAGTTGTTAGAGTCACGCTTAGACAACGTGGTATATCGTATGGGCCTGGCCAGCACTCGTGCAGAAGCGCGTCAGCTGGTAAGCCACAAAGCCATCATGTTAGATGGTCGTGTGGTTAACGTTCCATCACACGCTGTATTACCTGAACAAGTGATCTCTGTTCGTGAAAAAGCGAAAAAGCAAGCCCGTATCGGTGCTGCGCTTGAAGTCGCTGCACAACGTGAGAAACCAACTTGGATCGAAGTAGACAACACGAAGCTTGAAGGCGTTTTCAAACGTCTGCCAGAGCGTTCAGACCTGTCTGCGGACATCAACGAACAGTTAATCGTCGAGCTTTACTCTAAGTAAAGCTAATTGTTAAGAGAGGATACAATGCAGGGTTCTGTCACCGAATTCCTTAAGCCGAGATTAGTTGGTATCGAAAAAATCAACCCAACTCGTGCCAAAGTTACTTTGGAACCACTTGAGCGCGGTTTCGGGCATACCTTGGGCAACGCGTTACGTCGTATTCTGCTTTCATCAATGCCAGGTTGTGCAGTGACTGAAGTAGAAATTGACGGCGTGCTCCATGAGTACAGTGCCAAAGAAGGTGTACAGGAAGATATTATCGATATCCTTCTGAACCTGAAAGGCCTTGCCGTTCGCCTGGAAGACAAAGATGAAGTCACGCTGACTTTGACGAAAAAAGGTGCTGGCCCTGTAACCGCTGGAGACATCCAGCATGGCGACGGTGTGGTAATTGTTAATCCTGACCATGTGATCTGTAACCTTACTGGCGAAACTGAATTCAGTATGCGTTTAAAGGTACAGCGCGGTCGTGGTTATGTGCCTGCATCAGCGCGTTTGTCCTCAGATGATGACGAGCGTCCTATTGGTCGTCTGTTACTGGATGCCTCTTTCAGCCCGGTTGAGCGTATTGCTTACTCGGTTGAAGCAGCGCGTGTAGAGCAGCGTACCGACCTGGACAAACTGATCATCGATATGGAAACCAACGGCACAGTAGAGCCAGAGGAAGCCATTCGCCGTGCAGCAACAATTCTGGCCGAACAGCTGGAGTTCTTCGTCGAGCTGCGCGATAAGAGCGAACCGGAAAAACGCGAAGAGAAGCCGGAATTTGATCCGATTCTGTTACGTCCGGTCGATGATTTGGAATTAACAGTTCGTTCTGCTAACTGCTTGAAGGCAGAGCAGATTCAGTACATTGGTGATCTGGTTCAGCGTACCGAGGTTGAGTTACTTAAAACACCTAACCTGGGTAAAAAGTCGCTTACCGAAATCAAAGACGTGCTGGCATCACGCGGTTTGTCACTGGGCATGCGCCTGGAAAACTGGCCGCCAGCGAGTCTGGTAAACAAAGACTAATCAGATACCAGTTTCTGGTTTAGTGAGAAGGAATAGATCATGCGCCATCGCAAGAGTGGTCGTCAATTAAACAGGAACAGCAGCCACCGTACGGCAATGTTCCGCAACATGGCAAGCTCGTTGGTGAAGCACGAAATCATCAAAACGACTTTGCCAAAAGCTAAAGAGTTACGTCGTGTGATCGAACCATTGATCACACTGGCAAAGAACGACAGCGTTGCAAACCGCCGTTTAGCTTTTGCCCGTACTCGTGATAAAGAAGTAGTAGGTTTGTTGTTCAACGTATTAGGCCCACGTTACAACGCGCGGCCAGGTGGTTACACTCGTATTCTGAAGTGTGGCTTCCGTGCCGGTGACAACGCACCTATGGCTTACATCGAGTTAGTTGATCGCCCAGAAGTGGGTGCTCTGCCTGTTGAAGAAACAGCTGCTGAGTAAGCTTATCTAAATAAAAAGCCGGGGAAACCCGGCTTTTTTATGCCTGTTTGTTTTTCTTCTGTTAGCGTTTTACTATGCTGTCTATCAATAGAGCCTGAGACAGCTTATGCAACGTATCTATCTTGTTATCCTTTGGTTATCAGCACTGCTTGCATCTTCTGCCTTGGCACAAGGAACAAGCAATCCAGCACCTCTTGCACCCATATTGGCTAAAGCTTCATCTGACTATAAGGTACTTAATAGTGTCATTAGCCAGCCAGAGCGCTATCGTGTGCAAATTATCTATACCCAAATAGATCGTAACGAGGAAAGCCAGCCTCTGCTTACTCGTTTTCATTTTAATGTGGACCCAGGCCGCTACTATTACCCGGCCAGTACCGTGAAGTTACCGCTGGCGCTGTTAGCATTAGAATGGCTTAACCAACAAAACATCGCCGGTTTAACCAGCCAAACTGCCATGCTTACTGATGCCGCAGCGGCTTGGCAAAGTGCCAGGTTAAGGGATGAGACTGCTGCTAACGGTCTACCCAGTGTTGCTCACTACATTAAGAAGGTTTTATTGGTCAGTGATAACGAAGGCAGTAATCGATTATATGAGCTGCTCGGTCAGGATCGTATAAACCAAAACCTCAGCGCCAAGGGGTTAACCCATACCATTATTAATCACCGGCTAAGTCAGCCACTCAGCACAGAGCAAAACCGCCAGGTTAACCCCATTCGCTTTATGTCTGCTGATAAGCTGATTCTTCAGCTGCCGGCGCGCACCACTATTACATCCTATATTAATTTAGATCAGCCAACCTTGGGTAAAGCCTACATGCAAGACGGTGAATTAGTGAATAAGCCGATGATGTTCACCGACAAAAACCGTATGAGCCTGACTGATTTTGATGCAGTAATAAAACGGCTGGTATTCCCACAGCTATTTTCCACCGCACAGCGTTTCGATATTAGCGAAGCAGACCGCGAGCTGGTGCTGCGCTATATGAGTATGCCGCCATCCCACAGTAGCAGTCCTGCTTATAATGTATCAGACTATCCTGATAACTATGCTAAGTTTTTACTGTTCGGTGGAACCCCGCAAACTATACCTGATCATATAAAAGTATTTAATAAAAGTGGTTGGGCCTATGGCCACTATATTGATGGTGCTTATATTGTCGATTTTAAGCATAAGGTGGAGTTTTTCTTAAGTGCTGTGATCTATGCCAACGATAACGACATTCTCAATGATGATAATTATCAGCGTGATGAAACGGCTATACCGTTTCTACGGCAATTGGGCCAGTTCTTCTATCAATATGAGCTAACCAGACCTAAAACTATTGCTGCGGATTTATCAGAGATCCAGCAGCTGACAACACAACAGCAGTAAAATCGGCCAATAAATAGCCGATACAAAGCTGTTTTCAACCAATTCGCTTAAAAAGTGTGCGGTCGATCATTTTTCTGCAAAAAAGATCTTGATCACTTTTCGACGATCTCTATAATGCGCACCACACAGACGGCAGCAAGCGAAAGCAAGCAACGTCTGACTGAGGCAAAAGCCTCGTATCATTGAGCTAAGCTCTGATACAACGCTCTTTAACAATTCGCAATCAATCATCTGAGTGGGCACTTACGATAGATTTTGGCAACGAAATTAAATCGGTTG
>NZ_JBDPJM010000016.1:0-33434 GCF_039871805.1 Rheinheimera fenheensis | reverse complement strand
TGGCTATGTCAGCCCGGCTGAGTTTGAGCGCAAATGCGCATAACCGAGTGTCTACTTTTTATGGGTAAGAACAGGCTCATGGAGGAGCCGATGTATAAATTTTTTGCCTTGATTTTATTGTTCGTTACAAATGAGGCTATGGCCTGTAGTTGTAAAAAAGCTGAGCCTTCCGAGTATTTTGCTCAAGCTACTAACATAAATTATGGCCGGGTTATTGGGTTAGAAATACTCATTGACGATAACGGCAATGAGTTCCAAAAAGTTTCAGTGGTTAATCCTGAAACATTAATAGGAGAAAAAACGACAGTCGTCTTTTCCCGATTAGATGATGGATCGTGTAGAGGCAATAGCTATATGCTTGGCTATCACTATGTGATATTCACCACCGAAGATAACTGGACAACTGGTGTATGTGGCGGGACAGAAGTTATATTGCCCAAAATAAGCTTTTTCCAAGATTACTTAAATAAATTACGAGAAATCAGCCCTAACAAGGCAATAAAGCCGGATTCGTGACAGTTTGCTCGGTTCCGCTTCGCTTCACATTTTAGCAAACTGTTACTTACCGCTTATTGCGGCGTTATACAACTTAAGGAAGAATTGTGAAAATCTGGCGAAATGGACAGACTGAAAAGATTTCACTCTTTAAATCTATTTTTCTGCATATTTGGTTAGTTCCTGCCGTTCCTTTCGGAGTGTATGCTTTTGCTTTTTTTATTGATGCACGTGGCAATCGATGGGGAGCCGAAAAGGAATATTTCCTGCTGTCTATATTAAATATCGAACCTTCGTTGACAGTATTATTGCTCTCATCGGTAGGATGCTTACTTTGGCTGCTAACTATTAAAGCTTTAACTATGCCTGTTTTTGTTCTTTCCAAAGAAAACCTGACACTTTATAGCTATGGCTTTTTTCCTGATCACCTAGCACTGTCATCTCTAGCTGAAATTAGACCTTATAATCTAGGACCAATTGGCACTCTTATTGATTTCAAATCAAACGTAGGTACAAACTTCAGAGAGTTTGCTTTTCTTGCAAAGATTAAAAAAGACGTCTTGCAAGATTTTATCGGAGAGCATGGTGTTAAAGTTGTATAACAAGCGCCATCAAAAGCGCGCCCTTTGGGCGCTCGACTCGCAACACGTTGCTCGCGTTTGTGGCGGGCGTTATAACTACAAGGTGCAACGTTGAAAACCAGAGAAAAAATTGAGGTATATGCAGCCCATGGAGGAGCTTGGAATCATTTGCAAGGCGAATTGATAAAAGAAGGTTTCAGTGAATCATTCGCCAATGCGTTTATCAGTCGATTTAGTCAGAACCTTGGGAGGCTAAATGCTGTTGAGGCCGTGAAAGTCTACGATGAATGGATAAATTGTAATCAAAAGATCGAGTGTGAAACATTTTTAATATTGAAGTACTTTTAGTCCTCTGTCGCCGTTTATGGGTAAGAACATTGCCTACAGGGATTGTTCAACCATGGATGAAATAGTCGAGGTCGCGTGAAGAGGATTTTTGCGAATCGTAAAATGGATAATCATCGACCTATTTATTGAGTTTTTTCTTTATTTTGTCGGTTACGTTACGCTGAAGGTCGTTACCTTCGGCAAATATCCCAAACCAAATCGGGATAACGACATGTTGTGCAGTGGTACAGGAGCCGTTGTTTTGTTGTTGGTTATTGCTGCAATAGCTTTTTACAAAGCAAATTAGGCATATAACACGTTGCTTAATTTCGCTGAGGCTACAACAAGCGAGGCCTCCACCGGACTTGCGAGTGCTCGCGGCTGCTTGCAGCGTTATGCTTAAATGAGATCGAGGCGTATGGACAACCCGATAAGTAAATTTGAAAGTTGGTGGCAGGAAGCGTTAGCTAATAGCCAATTGCAGCAACAAAGTGCTGTTTGTGTTTCCACAATTGATGAGAATGGTTTTCCTGCAGGCAGGTTTGTCGATTTAAAGTCGGTCAGTGATTCAGGCTTTATTTTTTGCACTTATTTTGATTCGGCCAAAGGCAAGCATATTAAGCGTGAACCAAAGACTGCAATGACAATCTGGTGGGATCATGTTGGTTACCAAATCCGAGTTGTTGGTTTTGCTCAAGTGATACCTGATACTGAGGCTGATTGCTTTTGGCAAGCGAGAAGCAGAAGTGCACAGATAATCACAACGGCTTTTAAACAAAGTGAAACATTAAATTCAGAAAACGATTTGGTCACCCGGCTTGAGGCAGCATCAACACACTTTGCTGACCGGCCCGTTCCCAGACCAAATAATTGGGGTGGTTATTGTATTAAGCCTATTTCAATTGAATTTCTTACATTCCGGCAAAGCCGACTACACCTCAGAGAGTTATTTGAGTTCAAAAGAAATGGCTGGATTAAACAACTACTTCAGCCGTAAAAGTATAACCGTATGCGGCATTTGGGGCCGGCGGCGCTCACATGTTCGCACGGTTGCAAGGCGTTAAGTAAAAAGGAAGTATGTAAATGGATCACCTGGTAATGCCAGCAAATAACTCGTCTAACTGACAACGGAGTTTGTAACATGGGGTTTTTAAGAGATGGCTCAGTGCATGCGGGCCTGTTCTTTTATGTCATTTTCAGTATTGGTATTTCTGTTGTGTGTTTTTTACTGGCGAAAGACAAGGGCAGAAACCTGTCTATTGCAGTGATTCTGGGGCTTATTCCCGGTTTAAACTTTCTTGCAATGGCTTACTATATCGGTGTACCCAAGCTGGGCAAGGTGTAACACGGCAAGCATTGTTAACCGAGGATGCTGACAGGGTTGTGCTGTCAGCCCCGCACGGCAAGCCTAGCCCGCCTGATGAAACCGCGCAAAAGCCGCGTCTAAATCGGCAAGTAAATCTTCTATATCTTCCAGGCCGATATGCAGACGGATTAACGGCCCGCTGTAGCGCCAGGTTGTTGCGCTGCGCAGGTTTTGCAGTTTCATGGTAGCGGTAATTAAGCTTTCATAGCCACCCCAGGAAAAACCCATTTTAAAATGGGTCATGCCCTCGATAAAGGCTTCTACCTGTTGCTGACTGCCTTGCTTTAACACAAAGGAAAACAGGCCATTACTGCCGGAAAAGTCACGTTTAAAAATGGCGTGGCCGGGGTGACTAGGTAGCGCCGGGTGCAATACGGTTTCTACCTCAGGCCGTTTCGTCAACCAGTTGGCTACGCTAAGTGCACTTTGCTGGTGCTGCTTTAACCGTACCGCCAGGGTACGCAGGCCGCGCAGAGCGGTGTAGGCATCATCTGCCGAGGCGCAGTAACCGAGTAAATAGCTGTGTTCTCGTAACTGTGGCCAGTGTGTTGCGTTGGCGCTGGCAGTGCCCAGCATGACATCAGAGTGGCCAACAATGTATTTGGTGGCCGACTGCACCGACACATCTACCCCCAACGTAAAAGGCTGGCACAAAATGGGCGAGGCCCAGGTGTTATCTAAAATAGTGACAATGTTGTGTTGTTTGGCTACCGCCGTTATGGCCGGAATATCTTGCATTTCAAAGGTTAACGAACCTGGCGATTCAAGAAAAATGACTTTGGTATTGGGCTTAATTAAACCGGCAATGGCAGCGCCGATGTGCGGATCGTAATAGCTGGTTTCAATGCCCAAACCAGCCAAAAGTTTGTCGCACAGTGCGCGGGTGGGTTCGTAGGCGCTGTCGACCATTAACAGATGGTCGCCACTTTGTAAAAACGCCAGTAAAGCACCACTGATAGCGGCTGCACCGCACGGGTATAACGCACAGCCGGCACCGCCTTCCAGCTCGCAGATTGCCTCCTGCAAGGCAAAATGGGTGTCGGTACCACGCCGGCCATAAAACGGCACCCGGTTACCACGGTTAAGGGTGGCGTGTTTAAGTTCAGCAAAGCTGTCAAACACGATCGTCGAGGCCCTTACCAGCGGCGGGTTAACCACCTTGCCAGTGTACTGTTTTGCCCGGCCGGCATGGATCAGCTTGGTGTCGCGCTTCATTTTTTTATCCTATTGGCTGAACTAAGGCGACTAAGGTCGCATATAAGACATCTAGACGGCCATGCTATAACAAAATGGCTAGCATGAGCTACAGTTTATAACATCATTCTGTCGTCAGCCGCCAATGCACCGGCTGAGAGTGGTTCACCATAACGATATCCAGGGTAATAAAAAAGATGGAGAACACGATGCGCAACTTTAAACCCGCTGCACTGACCTTAGCGCTGGCAACCGCGTTTGGCGCTCCTTATGCCTGGGCGCAGCAAGCAGCCGCCAGTGAGGCCAGTGAAGAGCAAAGAATTGAACAAATTGTGGTAACCGGTACCCGGGTAGCGGGCCGCTCGGTGTCAGACACCGCCGTACCCATTGATATTGTCGGTGCTGATGCGTTAGAGCGCGCCGGTAATACTGAACTTAACCAGGCGCTGTCGGTGGCGCTGCCGTCGTTTAACTTTCCACGGCCTGGCCTGGCTGATGGTACCGACACGATACGGCCCGCAACCTTGCGTGGCCTGTCGCCCGATCAGTCACTGGTGCTGGTAAACTCAAAACGCCGCCATGCCGCTTCATTAGTTAATGTTAACGGCACGGTGGGCCGTGGCGCTTCGGCGGTAGATTTAAACACCATACCTACTGCCGCCATCAGCGCCGTTGAAGTGCTGCGCGATGGTGCGTCGGCGCAATATGGCTCGGATGCGATTGCCGGCGTGTTAAACGTGCGGCTGCGCGAGGCCAGTGAAGGCGGTAATGTTACGGTTTCTTATGGTTACCGCGATACCAACTACAGCACACCCACCGGCACGCCGCCGGAAGGGGCAACCTGGCGTGCGCCCAACCCCATTTCACGCTCAGTCTCTGACGGCGAGACACTCACCTTTTCCGGCTGGAAAGGCTTTGATCTGGCCGGTCAGGGCTATGTCACCGTATCTGCCGAGTATAAAGATGCTGAGCGTACCGAGCGCGGTGGCTGGGATTTTCGCCAGCAGTATCCGCTGGTAAACGGTGAATTTGACCCACGCGAGCAGGAGATTAACCGTTTTAATGCCTGGTATGGCGAGCCGCAACTTGAACAGTTAACACTGTTCGTTAATGCCGGTATTGATATAGGCCCGGGCAAGTTTTACAGCTGGATCAGCTATCAGGACAGGGCTGCTAAATCAGGTGGCTTTTATCGCCGGGCGCTGGATGACCGCAATGTTATAGAAGTGCACCCGGATGGCTTCTTGCCGATTATTGCACCCGATGTAACCGATACCAGCTCGGCCATTGGCTATGAATGGGACAGCGGTGACTGGAGCTTTGATGCCTCTTTGGTATACGGTTTTAACCAGATGGAATTTACCATTGAAAACACCGTTAACCGCTCTATTGGCCCGGCCAGTAAAACCGAGTTTGATGCCGGTGGCTTTAATTACGACCAGCTGGTGGGTAACTTTTCGGCGGTAACGTCTTTTGATGTGGCGGCATTGGCATCGCCGGTGAATATTGCCATGGGTGCTGAGTGGCGCCGCGAGAATTACAGCATTTTTGCTGGTGAGCCTGACTCGTACCGCAACGGCGGTGTGTTGCTGCCCAATGGTAACCCAACCCAAAGTGGTGCTCAGGTGTTTCCTGGCTTTCGCCCGGCGAATCAGGTTGATGAACATCGAACTGCCGTGGGGGTATTTATCGATTTAGAAGCCAACCTGACTGATCAGGTGTTGGGCTCGGTTGCTGTGCGGGCAGAAGATTATTCCGACTTTGGCAGTAACCTTACCGGCAAGCTGGCGCTGCGCTACGATATCAGTGACAGTTTTGCGTTGCGTGGCTCGGTGCAAAATGGCTTTAGGGCGCCTTCGCTACAGCAGCAGTTCTTTACCAGCACCTCAACCAACTTTATCAATGGCGTGCCCTTTGATATCACCACCTTCCCGGTTAACGATCCGGTCGCGGTGGCGTTGGGGGCAAAACCGCTGGATGCTGAGGAGTCGACCAACTTCTCCATTGGTACTGTGCTGCGACTGGGCGATGTGTCTATTACCATAGACGGTTACCGCATCGACATTGATGACCGTATTGTGCTGTCAGAAAACCTGACCGCGGCCAATGTACGGGAATATTTGTCTGATCAGGGCTTTGTGGGTATTGGCGGTGGCCGCTTCTTTATTAACGGTGTAGACACCGAAACCACAGGTGTTGATGTGGTGGTGAACTGGAACCTGCCTACGGTAGATAGCGGTGACTTCGATTTAACACTGGTAGCAAACGTTAACTCAACCGATGTTACCGCAGTGCCGCAAACGGCCGAGCTGGCGGCATTAGACCCGGCACCTGAGCTGTTTGGCCGCATTAATGTGCTGACCTTTGAAGAAGGGACACCGAAGAACAAACTCGGCGCCATTGTTAACTGGAACAGGGAAAACCTGGGTGTAACGCTGCGAGCCACGCGTTACGGTGAAGTGTTAACCCCTGGCACCTCAGCCGAGCGTGACTTTACCCTGAGCGCGAAAACGCTGGTGGATATTGAAGGCCGTATCGACATTACCGACAACTGGCGCTTAGCCGTAGGGATGGATAACGTGTTTGATCAGTACCCCGATGCGTTCCCGGTAGCGCTAAATGGCACCGGTAATACGTCGTTCTCGAACTATTCGCCCTTTGGCCGTTCAGGCCGGTTGGTGTACGGTAAAGTCAGTTATAACTTCTGATGACAGCCTAAAGTAAAAGGCGCCAAATGGCGCCTTTTTACTGTAATACTGTCAACTCGTCAGGTGCTGCCAAATACTCCAATTGTGGCTTGGCAAAATAATAACCCTGAAAATAGCGGATACCCGCCGAGCTTAAATACTCCAGCTCGGCTTTGCTCTCAATACCCTCGGCCAGCACTTTGGTGCCCTGTAACTCACATTGGGCGATAGTTTGTTCAACAATAAACTGCTTCGCCGGGTGCTGATCTATGTTGCGTATAAGCTGCATGTCTAATTTCAAAATATCGGGCCTTAACTCCATTAACCAATCAAGAGTGGCATAACCAGAGCCGTAATCGTCAATGGCGGTTTGAAAGCCACGTTTGGAATAACTTCTGAAAATACGGTTTAAGTGGTCTTTATCCGGAATTTGTTCACCTTCGGTCACTTCAAAAATCAGCTTGGTCATATCAAAACCATACAGATCAGCAGCTTCGATGGTGGCTTTAATGCAGGTTTCCGGGTTGTACACCGCATTGGGTAAAAAGTTGATGTTTAAAAACGCCTTGCAGCCCAGCTTGGCTGCAGTTTCTATGGCTTTAACCCGGCACGCCTGATCAAAGTAGTATTTGTTGGTTTCGTTAATATGTGAAAACACCCAACCCGCGCCCTCGCCTTGTGGCCCACGTACCAGCGCCTCGTAAGCAAAAATGCTTTTGCTCTGCCAATCGATAATGGGCTGAAACGCCATGCGGATTTGAAAGCCTAAATCTTTACCGCTTAAACAATCACTGCAGGTTTGTTGCTTGATACTGTCGGGAAATGGCATACCGGAAAAGCTGAGTTAAACAAACACTGCATCGACTTTAGCGCTCCTGCGCCTAAGTTGCCAGTTTTTATCAGCTTATTGCGTTAATTTAGCCGGCCGCCGCGCTTAAGTGCACTGGCATAACAGCTTATTAACCGCTGCGCTGCAGCGGCGGCCGTTACACCAAAGGCCACGACACCATCTTCATGGCCGGCCATGGTAAAAATGCCCTGCTCCAGCACGGCGGTATCACGAAACAGCCGCGCCACTTCTTCGGTCATCGCCACAGTACCATAGGGCACGTCAGCGCCGGTTTGCGCCAGGCCAAGCGCTACGGCCTGCTGCCAAATGGCCGGACAATGCGCATGAATGACAAAGTGAATATCGCCGCTTAGCTGGTACAGCTGGCCGTGCGTCATTGCCTCGGATGACGGCTTGGTTTCACCAATTGCCTCGATACGGTTTTGTGCTGGCTGACACTGGGTGACCAGCGCGTAATCGGCAGCGGTCATATTGGCAATGCCACCGGTTTGGCTGCCACTGATAATAAACTGATTGCCACTGCCATAACGCTGGCTGATATTGCCAAAACCATAGTTGTCATAGCGCGTAGGCGTTTGACCCAGCATACCCAGCTGCAGCATAACAGTGCGCCAGCAATTTAGCTCTGCCACATCCTCTGCGATTAGTGCCGCCTGCTGCTGATACTGCAGCTGAAATTTTATGACCCCTTCTTGCTCTGCCATCGTATAAGCCGCTGTTTTGTTTTACACCCGGTTATTATAAAACGCCGTACCCACCAGCCCCAGCCGCTTAGCAGGCTAAAACTGGCATGGCCGGCACAGAGCTGTATAATAGCCGGCATTCACGACAGGGGCCTGATGGCGAGTATGAAATATAAAGACTTACGCGATTTTATTGCTCAGCTGGAGCAGCGTGGCGAACTGGTGCGGGTTAAAACCGAAGTAAACCCGGTGCTGGAAATCACCGAAATTGCTGACCGCACCCTGCGCGCCGGCGGCCCTGCCCTGCTATTTGAAAATGTGACAGGCCACAGCATGCCGGTACTGGCCAACCTGTTTGGCACACCGCAGCGGGTGGCGCTGGGTATGGGCCAGGAAGACGTAGGTGCACTGCGCGAAGTGGGCAAGTTACTGGCGTTTTTAAAAGAGCCAGAGCCACCAAAAGGTTTAAAAGATGCCTTTAGCAAGCTGCCTATTTTTAAGCAGGTGCTGAATATGTCGGTAAAGCAGGTGAAAAAAGCCGCCTGTCAGGAAATTGTACTAAGCGGTGATGACGTGGATTTAACCCGGCTGCCGGTCATGACCTGCTGGCCAGGTGATGCCGCGCCACTGATCACCTGGGGCTTAACGGTAACCAAGGGCCCGCATAAAGAGCGGCAGAATTTAGGCATTTACCGCCAGCAGGTGCTGGGCAAAAACAAACTGATTATGCGCTGGTTGTCACACCGTGGCGGTGCACTGGACTTTTTTGAGTTTCAAAAAGCCAACCCGGGGCAAAACTACCCGGTATCAGTAGCGCTGGGCGCTGATCCGGCGACTATTTTAGGCGCGGTAACGCCGGTGCCGGATACCTTGTCGGAATACGGCTTTGCCGGTTTGCTGCGCGGCGATAACACTGAAGTGGTCAAGTGTATTAGCAATAATTTGCAGGTGCCGGCCAGTGCCGAAATTGTGCTGGAGGGCTATATCGCGCCGGGCGAAATGGCACCGGAAGGCCCGTACGGCGATCATACCGGTTATTACAACGAAGTGGATAACTTCCCGGTATTTACCGTCACGCACATTACCATGCGCAAAGATCCGATTTACCACAGCACCTACACCGGCCGGCCGCCAGATGAGCCGGCCATTTTAGGCGTGGCGTTAAACGAAGTGTTTGTGCCGATTTTGCAAAAGCAGTTTCCGGAAATTACTGACTTTTACCTGCCGCCGGAGGGTTGCTCGTACCGCTTAGCGGTGGTAACGATGAAAAAGCAGTACCCCGGCCATGCTAAGCGGGTGATGATGGGCGTGTGGTCTTTTCTGCGCCAGTTTATGTACACCAAGTTTGTCATTGTCTGCGATGACGATATTAACGCCCGCGACTGGCAGGATGTAATTTGGGCCATTACCACCCGGATGGATCCGGCGCGTGATACCACCTTAATCGACAATACGCCGATAGATTATCTGGATTTTGCCTCGCCGGTATCGGGCTTGGGCTCAAAAATGGGTATGGATGCCACCAACAAATGGCCGGGCGAAACCAGCCGTGAATGGGGCGAGCCTATTGTGATGGACGAGGCGGTAAAGCAACGTATCGATACGCTGTGGGATAGTCTGGGCATACCGCTGCCGGCCAAGGATGCCAAACCATGACCCACCTGGTAACCCTAGCCCCGGCCCAGCTCAGTTTTGCCGTGCATGAGGGTGAAACCGTGCTTGAAGCAGCGCTGCGCAGCGGTATCGATTTCCCTAATCGCTGCCGCCAGGGCGTGTGCACCAGCTGTGTCTGTAAACTAAAAAGTGGTGAGGTGCGTTATAACGAACCGCAGCCACTGACCGAACTGGACAAACAACAGCAGTTTACCTACTGTTGTTTAGCCTATCCCTGTACCGATTTGGTTTTGCACCATCCTTTTATCCGTGGCTAAGCTAAGGCCCACGCTGAGAGTATTATGACAACAACTTTGTGCACCGTAGATATCATTGAAGCCTTAACGCCCACCGTTAACCGGGTACTGTTAACCCCTGCTACGCCGGTCAGCTTTAGCAGCGGCCAGTATTTGCAGCTGTGTTTAACCGACAGCGATAAAAGGCCGTTTTCGATTGCCAGCATTCCGGGCGCTAAACAGCTGGAGCTGCACATTGGCGGCAGTGTGAATGATCAGTACGCCAGCCAGGCATTAGCGCACTTGCTGCAACAGCATCAGCTGCAGCAGCCGGTACAGGCCGAAATCGGTCTGGGTAACGCCCAGTTTCGCGCTGACAGCGAGCGGCCGGTGATTTTAGTTGCCGGCGGCACCGGTTTCTCCTACGTGTACAGCATTGCGCAAAGCATCGCCGCATCTAAACTGGACCGGCCGGTGTTTGTTTACTGGGGCGTACGCGAGCAAAGCGCGCTCTATCATGCCAGCGTAATGCAGAAGTGGGCGGCGCAGAACAGCAAGTACCGTTTTATTCCGGTTGTGCAGCAGCCAGACAGCCAATGGCAAGGCAGAACCGGTATGGTGCATCAGGCGGTACTGGACGATTTTGTCTCGCTGGAAGCCTACGATATTTATGTCGCCGGCCCTTTTGCCATGGCAGGTGTAGTACGCAATGCCTTTATCGAGCAAGGCGCCCACCGCGAACAGATGTTCGCCGATGCGTTTGCTTATATCTGATAGTAAAAACGCCCATAACGGGCGTTTTTTTATTACAGCAAAGACAACGCTGTTACATAAACTGCTGTTTCATTTCTTTGGCGGGTGCATAGTTTTTCGCTATCGCCTGCTCCAGCAATTGCATACCCTGCTCACGCTGGCCGTCGAGGATTAAGCGGGTGCCAGCCCAGGCCATTACTTCGCCGTCTTGCTGGCCAAGCAGATAATTTTCCCACTGAGTGTCATATGCAGCCATAATGCGCTGTGCCTCAAGGTTGCCATTTTTGGCTGCCTGCTCCCACCAGAACTTGCCTGACATCGTATTTGATACACTGAGCACCGGCGTCACCTGATAGTTGCGCATAAAATTACGATCATAACGACTAACCCGGTACATGCCAGCAGTTATGTCACCGTTAAAACGCTGTCCAACCAATGTTGGCAATTCATTCTCAGGTGCAAAATTGGCAGCGATCTGCTCGGTAATGATGCCGGCATCATCAATCTTCACCGTAGCGTCACCCCAAAAATTGTCAAATGCCGGTTTAAGCTGCCTGGTGTTTTCAAAAATGCTGTAGTCCGGCTCGGATAACAACGGCAAATTTGCATCAAATTCCAGTTGGTTTTCGCCCTGTACCTGCGCTAGCGATAGCACAGTGCCTAACACCAACTGGTGCGAAGGTGAGCCGGCAATCGCATAAGACCATAAATCCAGCTCGCTAATCACCTTGTCAAACTGAACGACCTCTATATCCCCGCCAATAGAAAAATCCATGCGTACGCGCTGCACATGCTTTTTGCCGGTGGCTTCATAACGCCATTTTTTTACAGCTCTTACCGTCTCTTTTTCAAAGACCTTTTCAGGGAAAGCATCCATGGTATCAACGGCAGTCACCGCTCCCGTCTCATCAATTAAAAAACGCACAGCGACGTAACCGAATAGTGATTTACGGGCAGCATCGACCGGATATTTCGGCTCAGCCCGTTTGATGGGCGTTAAAGCAATGTCATCTGCTTGCTGTGTCAAATCTGTCGGCGTAATGACAACTTGCGTTTTTAACTGCTGAAAAAAATCGGTGGCTTGCTGTTTCTGTTGATCGGTTGCCTTGGTAGACAATTGCGTTACAAGCCGTACACTTTGCTCGTGCTCTAAGTATGCCGCCAACTGAAAAAACGCCAGCGCCTTGGCTAAATCTTTCTCCTGCCCTTCGCCCTGATAAGCCATTACCCCTAAGTTAAAAGCGGCCAGCTCATTGCCCAGCGGCAGTAGTTCAGCAAATTGCTGCTGAGCCTCGGCATAGTTTTTCTGCTCATATGCCTTTAACGCATCCAGCATATCCGCCTGTACTGCGCTACTACAGAGCAATGCCAAAGCTAACCACCTTTTCATGTTTTCACCCTCAAATCGCTTTACGTCAATGACTTTACCTAATTTATGACATTTTGCAAATTTGTTTACAACTTGTATAAGGACAGAGCCGTACACTAATCTGGTTTGGCCAGTAAAACTATGCCACAATCACCGCACCTGAAATTGCAACAACAGCCTAAAATGACACATAAAACCTTAATAAAAGTACGTGGTTACCATTTAGATATTTACCAGCATGTTAATAACGCCCGTTATCTGGAATTTTTAGAAGAAGCACGCTGGGGCTACCTGGAAGATAGCGGTGACATTGAGTGGTTTGCCAAACATGGTTTGGCCTGGGTTATTGTGAACATTAATATTAACTACCGGGTGGCCGCCACCATGGGCGATACGCTGGAAGTGTTTACCCGCTTTAGTAAAGTGGGTGGTAAAAGCGCTGTGGTAACGCAGGAAGTGCGTATTGCCGGTAAAGATGCCGTTGCCGCTGATGCACAGGTCACCTTTGTCTGTTTGGATCAGAAAAGCGGTAAAGCGGTAGCCATTGAAGGCGAGTTAAAAGCCCGCTTAGAGCAGCATATTGCGGAATAAGCGCTAACGCTTAATGTGTCTTTCCAGCGCCTGCTTGAGTAAGGCGCTGCTATCTTCCTCATCGCCGCAGGGGCAACCGTGCCAGCCTGGTTCAGGGCACGCTGCGCCAGGCTTTGTCGCGGTAAAACGAGCGCCTGCTGGGCGTCTTGTGGCTCTGTCGGTGTTGGCGGCTCTGGCTGTGCTGGTGTATGTGGCAATCCCGGTGTGGCGTCAGCCAGCTCGTCAGCTTCCTGTTGTGCTGTTGTAACAGATGGCGTCGTATTTATCGACGGAGAAGGCATAACCTCTGGCCCAGTGCTCGTTTCATCCTCTGGCTGTTGCGCTGGTTCTGTTGGGGCCGGAAGCGGTTGGTACAAATAAGTCGGCACCGCTTCAGACGGTGTTGGCGTGACCCTGGTAGGAAATTTAGCGTTTATAAGCGCCGCCAGCAGCATGGCGTGCAATAGCAAAGCCGATAAGACTGGTCGGCCGTAAGCCCGCCAAAAAGCATCTAATGCGCTGATAACACCAGACAAAGAATCGCTGTCCCTGCATCTTTTATTGTTGAGTCAGCATCAGACCTGCAGAACAAGCATAAATTCAGCCGGCGCCATTAATTTTGCCGCCGGCTGAGCGGAGCCCTTAGTAAGGGTTGGTTGGGTTATAGAAACTGCCGCTTCGACCGTCAATGCTTAAACGGGTCGGGCTTACTGCGCTGGCGTTATTCAGCAAGTTATAGCTTTGGCCGGGCAATAATTTGTAACGTAGCAGGTTATTGATGATCACCGGTTGACCACAGCTGGTTTGCTGGTACTGGGTCTGGCTGTCAGCGCGCAGCACATACACCTCATGGCTGCCATCGACCACACCGTTACCATCGGCGGTAACAAACAGTGACGTAGCCTCCGACACCGCCACGACACGGCCCGTGCTACCTAACTTGGCCTGAAACACTGCCGAGCGGCCCATTCGGTCACGCTGCTTAAAGTGAGTGTCGGTAATGATGCCGCTCAGTAGCGGAATATTGAGGAAGTTCGTGCTGATATTGACCGTTTCATGGCAGAAATCAGTTACCGCTTCTGAGCTGATGGCGCCTAATACACCGTCCGGATCGTAAATAAACTGGCCCAGCACATGGTTACCGGCCGAGGTACCGCCAACCGCGCCGCCTTTGTTGTACACATGCACCAGCGCATCCTGCACCTTAGTGCCCTGCCATTGGTTCAGGTAGTCAGACTGATCACCACCGGCAATAAAGACAAATTCTGCACTACGGATAGCCCAGTCAACATAATCGCTGTTGGCTTTGGTACGGGTGTTGACGATCAGGGTTTCTACCGAGGCGGCATTAGTCAGGCCTTGCAGGTAGTCGTTATAGGCTGCGGTACCCGAGGTGCGCAGCACCACAATATTGCCACCTTTAATATGCGGTTTGATACGGTTTGCAAAAGCCGCATCCACGTCGGCACCACCGCCCATCAGTAGCAGCGCCGGGCTGGTCAAACTTACACAGACATCGCTACTGCTGCCAAGCAGTGTCGCTGATAAGCCGCCTGGCTTAGAAGGCCTGACACCGTAGTTGCAATTTTCCGGCTCTGGTTCTGGTTCCGGCTCAGTGCCACCACTACCGCTGCCGGTAAAATTCACCGTTAACTGGTAATTGCCGGTACCACTATAGCGGGTGACTTTAACAAAGTGCGGCCCGGCCGGTGAAGCAACATAGGTGCCGTTTTCCGGATTACTGCTGCTTTGGCCCGAGGCAATATAACTGCCACTGTCCCGGTACAAAAACCAGTCAAAATCGGCATTATTACCATGGCTTAAACTGATACTGATATCACCGGTAGCTGAGGTATTAAAAGCGTACCAGTCCTGATCAGTACGGCTACCAATAGCGGCCTGCACCGCTACGCCGCTACACAGCGGGCCATCAGCGCCACTTTCGCTATTATTGTTTTCGCTTTCTTGTTGCAAACAGGCCTGCGCATTGCCACACAGCAATAGCGCAACTACGCCTAACAGACTTAGTGCTTTCATTGTTACTTCCTGCTTTTGTATTGTTATAGGAAATGGCCTAACGGCCAGGTTTTCTTGCCAGGCACGATGCCGGGCAAAGAATCTGGGAATCAGTTAACGCGGGGAGATCTACTCGTCAAACCACTCGGACAAGTGGTAATCGGTGGCACAGGCATGCAGGTTAGCGGGCCGGGCGACCCACAGCTGAGCATATTCAGCGCTGCATAAACATGTTGCCATAACAGTCTTTTGTGACAGGTTAATGAATAACCAATATTGGCCGCGCGGGCCATTCTGTCAAGCGAATCGGCGAAAATTTGTAAAAAATACCGACAGTGGGTCCACGTAAAAAACGCACCCTAGTTGGATAAAAATGCACTAAGCTTTTGCCATTCCAGCAGTTTTTGCTGAAAATTTAAGCTGGCATGCGCCGGGCTGGTCGAGGGCATGCTAAGCAATGCAACGCCGGCTGGCAGAATGTTGAGCGGTAGTATATGGCGTTTAAAACTGTGCCAGGCTTTAGCACCATTAAACGCAATTAGCCTGAGATCGGGCTGGCTGGCAAAAAAATCGCTGAAGTCATTTAGCTGTTCATGCTGAATGGCGCTGTCGAGGCTGCCGCTACGTTGACAGCTTGCAATCACATCCCACAATGTTACACCGCCAGTTTGCAAAGCGCTGATGCGCTCTTCATAAGGCAGGCTGGCAGAAAAGCCCAGTAGTTGCGCCATCAAGGGCCAAAAGGCATTGCGCGGATGGGCATAGTATTGTTGCTGCGCCAATGATGCCGTGCCTGGCATACTGCCGAGGATGAGCACCCTGGCGCCGGGCCCGGCAACTGGCGCCAGCCCGGTAAGCAGAGGTGTCATGGTGCACAGCACATCAGGGCTTTAGCGACGGTTCATACTGTAGCGCCTTGTGCCAGGCCAGCTCGGCCTGCTCCAGCTCACCTTCCTGCTGCGCCAGATACGCCAGCAGTGCATACAGATAACCATTGCTACTGTGTTCATGCAGCCACTTCTGCACTTGCTTACGCAGTTTTAGCACCGACTTACCCAGCGGGATCTGGCGGATATAAGGCAGTAGCTGTGGCAACTCGGCCAGTTGTAACTGGCTTAGCAGCAGCTTTTCGGCCGCTTCATGCTGGCCACTTTGCGCCATGGCCCAGGCCCGGCCAATATTGGCGGCGGTGGATTTACGCTCTTTTGCCGGCAAGTTTTGCCAGTAATCGGCCGTTTCGTCAAAGCGCTGCTGTTGGCTTAACTGGCTAATGGCCGCCGGATAAATATTAAAGCGTTGCTGCGTCCATTTGTCTTTATCAAACCAATGCTGCTTAAGAGCCGCAGGCACCAGTTGCAGCAGCTGTTGCCACTGGCCGGCCTGTTGCAGCGCATATAAATACAGCTGGCCCAGGCCTTTATCTTCAGTGTCGGCATGGACTTTATCGGCCAGTAGCACGCAGGCCTGTGCCGCCTGGCCCTGTTGCAGCATGAGATCGGCCTGCACAAAGTAGCGACTGTCGCTGTCGTCCGCCAGCGCCTCGACATGCTGCTGCGCCTGGCGGCTATTGCCGGCATAAAAGGCCGCATAGGCCGCCAGCAGATGTTTTTCCTGTAACATAAAATCATCGGCACAGGCTTTGGCCAGGTGCTGACTGGCCAGCTGCCATTGCTGTTTGGCATAGGCCTGTACGCCCAGCTCATAGGCTTGCTGTGCTTTACGCTGGCGGCGCCAGCGGAAAAAATTAAACGACACATGCTGTAGCCTTAGCAGCTTACGCAGCACAAATGCCAGCAACCACAAGGCGGCCGACAACGCCAGCACAAGCAGCGCCAGGCCTAACAGGGTGGTTTCAAATACCAGGCCGCCCGCCACCACTTTGACATAGCCGGCATGATTAACCAGCAGCGGACCAAACCACATTGCCAACACTAATACGGCAACAAGCAGCAGCATGCGGATCATAAGTCCTCTCCTGCCAGTTGCTGCTGATACTGCTGTAGCATAGCCGGGCTTTGTAAGGCACTTAGCACAGGCGCACTGACATCAGCAGCGGCAAGCTCGGTCAGGCTTTGGCTAAATTGCTGTACGCCGGTGTTATCGGCACTGAAATAACGCTGTACCTGATCAGCAGCCTGCTGCAGCGCCAGGCGATAAAGCTCGGGTTGTTGCGTTGTAACGGCCTGTTGCGCCAACTGAATTTGCTGCTGTAAATGGATGCGCAGCATCAGCTGTTGGCTTTGGTTTAAATCAAAGTAGTCTTCCGGCATGGCCGCACGCGGGTTAAATAAACCGCGCCAGGTGTTATGCCAGTGATAAGCCAGCGTTTGCTGCCAGTTGGCTAAAGTGGCCTCGGGCGCTTGTGGCGCAGCGGCTGGAGCCTGAAGCTTTAAGGGCAGTTGCATTACCAGTTGGCGCAGCTGCACCAATTTAACCTGTAACAGGCTGTGATCGGTGGCCGGCAACGCCGCCAGTTGCTGCTTGTCGTGAGCAATGGCCTGCCGTACCGGCAACAAGGATGCATCATCCAGCTCCGCAAGTTTGTCGTCGGCACTTTGCAACAAGGCAATAGCCGTAGCGGCATCCTGCTCCAACCAGATTTTTTGTGCCGCCAACTTTAACAGGTAGTCGGCTTCGGCCAGGCGCCAATGCCGTGGCGGCGCACTATCACGCTCTTGCACCAGTTGACGCAGTGCCTGCATCTGGCTTTGTGTTTGGTTCAGCAACTGCTGTTGTTGCTGCGTCAGACGTTGCTCCAGTGTGCTTAGCTGTTGCTGTTGCCCGGTTAGCCATTGTTGCTGCGCTTGTTGCTGACTGTCCTGTAGCTGACGTTGTTGCGTTTCAAGCTGCTGCAGTTGTTGGCTAAGCGTCTGGTTTTGCTGCTGCAACTGCTGCCACTGCGGCCACAGCCAATATGCACCGGCGCCCACACCGGCACCCAATGCCAGCACCAGCAATAAACTTAGGGCACCACTGACGCTACCACGGCGTGGCGCGGCAGGCTCGGCTTCCATCTTCTGTTTTAACTGCTCCAGCGGTGCGTCCATTTCGGTTGCCCGCTCCAGGGTGTCACTCATTGATATTCCCTCAGTTGCTGGCTGATAGTAGCCAGTAAGGCACTGTCGTTGGCATTATCGGCCAGCCGGATCTTGTCTTCACTAATGCCCAGCGTCAGCGCACTGTCGCGCATCCGCGGGCTGACCAGGATCCAGTCGCAGCTTTGCAGCCAGTGCACATGTTCAGGCCCAACCAACGTAAACAGCTGCTGTAAAATTTCGTTGCTGGTGGCCACAATACAACGAATGCCTGCCAGCTGCCACTGCTGGCACAGTAAAGCGCCATCCAGCGGCAAGGGTAAACGTTTATAGCTTTGCACATAGCGCACGCTGGCGCCACGGGCAGTTAAGCCTTGTTTTATCAGCTCACGGCCGGCATTGCCGCGCACCACCACTATTTGCTTACCGGCTACCTGCTGCAGTTTGGGTAAGGTTAACAACCCTTCACTGCGCTGATCGTCCGGCACGCTTACCTCACGCCCCAGCCAGCGCTGCAGCGCCGAGGCAGTCGTTTGGCCCACAGCATACAGCGGCGCTTTAAGTAGCGCGCCATCCAGTTGTTGCTGTAAACAGCTGACCGCGCTAACGCTGACAAACACGATGGCATCAGCCTGTTGCAGCTGCTGCACATCGCGGGGCGAAATGCTGACCTGCGCTGTGGTAATCAGCGGCTGATATAAATAGCCGGTACCGGCTTCATCCAGCGCCGCTAGCAAATAATCCGCCTTGCCGGCAGGCCGGGTGATCAGTAGCGGTATAGCAGTAGCTGCCGTCATGGCGCAGCCTGATACACCGCTTGCAAAATACGTCCGGCCCCCTGCGCCAGTAACTTCGCGGCCAGCTCGCTACCCAGTTGCTCGGCGTCTTGCACCGGCCCACGTATTTCATCACGGATAATTTCACTGCCATCCACCGCGCCTACCAGGCCGCGCAGCCATAAGGTGTCAGCTTCGAGCACAGCAAAAGCGCCAATGGGCACCTGACAGCCGCCCTGCAGTTTGCGGTTCATTGCCCGCTCGGCCAGCACGCAGGCGCGGGTGCCGGCATGCTCCAGTGGCGCTAACAGTTGCTGCACAGCCTTATCATCACTGCGACATTCGATACCCACTGCACCCTGGCCATTAGCCGGCAGGCTGAGGTCTACCGGTAACAGGCTGGCAATACGCTGCGCAAACCCCAGCCGGATAAGACCTGCGGCGGCGAGAATAATGGCAGCAAACTCGCCGTTATCCAGCTTAGCCAGCCGGGTGTTTACATTACCGCGCAAGTCACGCACGGTTAAATCGGGCCGCAGCGCCTTTAACTGACACTGACGACGCAGGCTGGAGGTGCCCACCACGGCGCCCTTTGGCAATTCGTCCAGCGATTTAAACTGATTGGAGACAAAGGCATCCAGCGGGCTTTCCCGCGGGCAAATGGTGTGCAGCATTAACCCGGGCGGAAATTCGACCGGCACATCTTTCATACTATGCACGGCAATATCGGCACGGCCATCCAGCATGGCTTGCTCTAACTCTTTAACAAACAAACCCTTGCCGCCAATTTTTGCCAGTGGTGTATCGAGAATTTTATCGCCTTGGGTCGACATAGGCACCAGCTCGACCTGTAACTGCGGATGATGGCGCAACAGCTCAGCTTTGACATACTCGGCCTGCCACAGCGCCAGCGCGCTTTTACGCGTTGCAATACGTACAGTTGTCATCTTAATTCGTCACCTGCGCCAGTAAACGGCGCTGAATAAAGCTGCTGATATCAGCCACTTCCTGCGCACACACACTGTGCGGCATGCGGTAGTCGTGCCAGCTAACATTAAAGCCGGCATTTTTCAGCGTGTGGTACGCCTGCTGGCCGGCGGCCATTGGCACCACCGGATCCTGGCTGCCGTGGGCAACAAGCACCGGAGTCGCTTTGTTCAGCGTGTTGCTTTCGTCTTTTAATTTATCAGGCGCGCACATATAGGTAGACAATGCCATCACACCGGCCAGCTTATACGGCAGCCGTGGCAATAAATGTAGCGCTATTACGCCGCCCTGGCTAAAACCGGCCAGAATAATACGTTCGCTGCTAATGCCTTCGCTAATCAGTTTGTCCAGCAGCGCCTGCACCGCAGCGGCCGACTCGCGCACGCCGTCTTCATCGGCGCGGTTGCTTAAGTCCATGGTTTTAATGTCGTACCAGGCACGCATGCGCATGCCGCCATTTACCGTAACCGGCCGCTCGGGTGCATGCGGAAATAAAAAGCGGATGCCGGCATCCGTGGGTAACCTAAGCTCCGGCACTATGGGGGCAAAACCATGGCCGGAATCGCCCAGGCCATGCAGCCACACCACTGCCGCGCGGGTTTCACCCTGCGCTTTCACATCAACAAAAGGAAGTAATGCCATCACAGATCCTTAAAACAACAGCGCCTAAGGCGCCAGATTAAGCGGTTTACCGGCTTGTTTGGCTGCGGCATCGTTCAGTAACTGCCAAAATTCAGCACCGCTGCGGTTATCTATCCACTTATCGCCACGCCATTCAAAATGGTGGCCGTTAAATTTCGTGGCTACCCACAACTGATGCAGGGGCGGCTGCTTGTTGATGATGATCTTACTTTTATCTGCAAAACTGATACTTAGCAGGCCGCCATGCGACTCGTAATCCAGATCAGCGTCGGCGTCTTCTATCGCCTGCTCCACCGCCAGTAGGGTGCTATCAGCCAATTCATCGTATTCTAGGTCATTCATCTGCTTCACCTGTTTGCTTTTATCGCTAAGGATGCGATTATAGAGCGCAACCACCATAAAAAAATAACGTCATGCACGCTTTTACAACCAAAGGTCCGCTGTTAACTGTCGCTGCTGCTGTTTTACTGTGCAGCCAACTAAGTGCTTGTGGTCAAAAAGGCCCGCTTACCTTACCACAACCGGCACCCGAAGTGGCACAGCCAGAGCAAAACAACGCTAATCCAACCCAACCATCGGATGAACCACGTGGACCACTTTAATTACCAGCAAAACCGTTTATTTGCCGAGCAATGCGCACTGAGCGACATTGCCAACACTTATGGCACCCCTTGTTATGTATACTCACGCGCCACTATAGAGCGGCATTATCAGGCCTTTGCCAGCGCGGCCAGCGCCCACCCGCACAGCCTGGTGTGCTATGCCGTTAAGGCCAACAGTAACCTGGCGATCTTAAACCTGCTGGCACGCCTTGGCAGCGGCTTTGACATCGTATCGGGCGGCGAGTTGCGCCGGGTGATTGCCGCCGGCGGCGACGCGAAAAAAGTAGTGTTTTCCGGCGTGGCGAAAACCGCAGATGAAATGCGCTTTGCGCTGCAGTTAGGCATTAAATGTTTTAATGTTGAGTCTGTCGCCGAGCTGGAACGGCTGCAACAGGTGGCCAGCAGCCTGAACATCAAGGCGCCGGTGTCGATTCGGGTGAACCCGGACATTGATGCTAAAACTCACCCTTATATTTCTACCGGCTTAAAAGCGAATAAATTTGGTATTGATATCCTGCTGGCGCGCGACATTTACCGCCAGGCAGCCAGTTACAGCCATCTTGATGTAGTGGGTGTCGACTGCCACATTGGCTCGCAACTTACTGAAACCCAGCCGTTTTTAGAAGCGCTGGAAAAGCTGCTAACGTTAATCGATGCGCTGGCCAGCGACGGCATAGTGCTGAAGCATATCGATATCGGCGGTGGTTTAGGCGTTACCTACGACAACGAAACACCGCCTTCACCGGCCGATTACATCAGCAAGGTAGTAGCGCGGTTAAAAGCTTACCCGCAGCTGGAGCTGATTATGGAGCCCGGCCGCGCCATTATGGCCAACGCCGGTGTACTGCTGACCAAAGTGGAGTTTTTAAAGCCCGGGCAGGAGAAAAACTTTGCTATCGTGGATGCAGCGATGAACGATTTGATCCGCCCGGCGCTGTACAGTGCCTGGCAAGCGATAGTGCCGGTAGAGCGCGACGCCGGCAAGACAGTTGCCACTTACGATATTGTCGGCCCGGTATGCGAAACCGGCGATTTTCTTGGCAAAGACCGCGAACTGGCTATTGCCCAGGGCGACTTACTGGCGGTGCGCTCGGCTGGCGCCTACGGCTTTACCATGAGCTCGAATTACAACAGCCGGCCGCGGGCAGCTGAAGTGCTGGTCGATGGCAACAAACTGCATTTAATCCGCCAGCGCGAGCAGTGGCAGGACTTATGGCGTGGCGAACAGGTCATTACTGACTAGTTAAGGGCACTGATGTTATTACATTTTTCGAAAATGCACGGCCTGGGTAACGACTTTATGATGGTCGACGCCGTTAGCCAGAACGTGTTTTTAACCAAAGAGCAGATCAAAGCGCTGGCCGACAGGCATACCGGCATCGGCTTTGATCAGCTGTTAATGGTAGAGCCGCCCTACGATCCCGAGCTGGATTTTCACTACCGTATATTTAATGCCGATGGCAGTGAGGTAGAGCAATGCGGCAATGGCGCCCGCTGTTTTGCCAAGTTTGTTCGTGCCCGCGGCTTAACCAATAAGCATAAAATTGGCGTTAGCACCAAGTCGGGCAAAATTGTGCTCTATGTCGAAACCGACGGCCAGGTCACAGTAAATATGGGCATACCGCAACTGGATCCTAGCCGGGTGCCGTTTAAAGCACAAAAGCAGGAACTTACCTATATACTGCGCGCCGACGAGCACACCATTTTATGTGGCGTAGTGTCGATGGGTAATCCGCATGCCGTCACTGAAGTGGACGATATTTTAACCGCACCGGTACAGGTGCAGGGGCCCTTGTTTGAACTGCACGAGCGCTTTCCTGAGCGCGCTAATATTGGCTTTATGCAGGTGTTAAACCCCGGCCATATTAAACTGAGAGTATGGGAACGTGGTGCCGGCGAAACTCAGGCTTGCGGCACCGGCGCCTGCGCTGCTGTAGTAGTGGGCCAGCTACAAAAAAAGCTGCAGCAGCAGGTACGGGTAGACTTACCCGGCGGCAGTCTGCATATTCGCTGGAACGGGCCGGGCCAGCCACTAAAAATGACCGGCCCGGCAGAACATGTATACGATGGACAAATACAGCTATGAACGACAGCCTGACTAAGGACAACGACATGCTCGCCGCGCAGGTGGTGTACGACTACCTGCAGGATCACCCGGAATTTTTTCAGCAATACCCGCAGTTGCTGACCAGTTTACGTTTACCGCATCAGCAGCGCGGCAGTGTGTCGCTGGTCGAGCGCCAGCTGGAGCTGCAGCGGGAAAAAATTCAGGCGCTGGAAGATGACATTACCCGCTTAATGTCGGTAGCACGACAAAACGAACAGCTGTTTCTGGCGTTTAACCAGTTACAGGCCGGTTTATATCAGGCCACCAGCCTGCAGCAGGCTGAACAACAACTGCAGCAATTTACCGCCGCCTTGCCACAGGTGAGCGAGTGCCGCTTAATCCGCTTTGACAGCGAGCAAAGCCGCCAGCCGTTTCAGCTGTTGTTATCGCGCCGTTTAAATGAGCAGGGTATTTACCTCGGCCGGCTAAACAAAGAAGAGCAGCAGCCGCTGTTTGGCCAAAGCGTGCACTCTGTGGCGCTGATGCTGGTAAAAGATCAGCAGCAGCCACTGGCGCTGTTAGCTTTTGGCAGCGAACTGGACGATCATTTTCAGCCGTCGATGGATAAGCTGTTTATTGGCCATTTAGCCAGCATGCTGGCCCAGCTGTTACCTGGCTATGACGCCGCCTGACATCCCACTTAGCGCGCAGTGGCTGAAGCCACTGCAGCAATTTTTAGCCTACCTGCAGTTTGAGCGCGGCTACAGCAGTAAAACCCTCGACAGTTATCAGCGCCAGCTTATACAGGCAGCGCAAGCGCTTAACCAGGGTAACCGCCACTGGCTAACCCTGACAGAAGCCGAGCTAAAACAGCATATTATCAGCCTGCGCCTCAGTGCCGCCAAACCGCGCAGCATAGCGCTGAAAGTGGCTGCGCTACGCAGCTTTTACCGCTACTTGTTAGCCCAGGGCCTGTGCAGCGATAACCCGGCGCTGTATTTGTCGGTACCCAAGGCGGCGCGCAGCCTGCCAAAAAACCTTAATGTCGACCAGCTTAACCATTTGCTCTGTTTTGACAGCAGCGACGACATTCTGGCCTGCCGCGATAAAGCCATGCTGGAGCTGTTTTACTCCTCAGGCCTGCGTTTAGAAGAGCTGGTCAATGCCAATATCAGCGATATCGACTGGTCGCAACAGCTACTGCGGGTAACCGGTAAAGGCAGCAAGCAGCGCATCGTGCCGGTAGGTAGCGTGGCGCTTAATGCCCTGCGCGACTGGTTGGCACAGCGACCGGCTTTTAGTGCCAAGTTACCGGAAGACGATGCTGACGCACTGTTTATCAGCAAGCAGCACAAACGCATTAGCAGCCGGCATGTGCGCGAGCGCGTGCAGTTGTGGGCACGCCAGCAGGGCTTGAACCAAAAGCTGCACCCACATATGCTGCGCCACTCATTCGCCAGCCATATGCTGGAGTCCAGCCAGGATTTGCGAGCAGTACAAGAGCTGTTAGGCCACGCCAACCTCAGCACTACTCAGGTATATACCCATCTGGATTTTGCTCATTTAGCCAAGGTGTATGATAGCGCTCATCCAAGGGCGAAGAAAAAGTCCCGCTAACAATACCTTGCGATGCATCCTGCACGGGAACCGGTTTGCCCACACCAACACGCCGTGAATATGTCCCTATAGGCTCGATTCAGGCATCCATGCCTTCAACGGTTGGTTTAGGGCAAGCCGATTTCCTTTTTAATCTCTCCGATAAAAAACGCCCGGCAGAACCGGGCGTTGTTATTTGTTACTAAGCCTTAATTAAACCGCTTAGCCAGCAGGTTATCTACTGAAGCTTTACCGGCGCCGCTAAACAGTAGCGATACGCTGGCGGCCAGCAGTGCTAAACCAAACTCGTAACCGTTGTTTGCCATAAACAAACCGTTCTGAATGTGCACTGCGAATATCGCCACTAACATCGCAATCGCCAGACTTAAGGCTGCCGGGCGGGTTAATAACCCCAGAATTAACGCGATACCACCGAAAAACTCTGCCGCACCGGCTAAAAACGCCATTACAATACCCGGCGATAAACCTATGCTGTCCATCCAGCCGCCGGTGCCTTCTAAGCCATAGCCGCCAAACCAGCCAAACAGTTTTTGTGCGCCATGCGCAGCAAAGATAATACCCACCGGTACCCGCAGCGCCAACGCGCCCCAACCGGCATTTGAGCTTAAAATTTTCTGAACGATTGAAGTTGCCATATCATCACCTGTCAAATTGTTTAAAGTTAAGTTTACTGCCACTCGACAGCAAGCTTTGCGTCGATGAGGTAACTATAGCCGGTTAATTGATGCTGTAAAAACGCAATGTTTTGACTACACTATTCAAAATATTTGAATTCATAGAATGCGAGAGCACTATGCACAATGCCCTGAGTTTAGAGGCGCTACGCGCACTGGATGCGATAGACCGCAAAGGCAGCTTTGCCGCGGCAGCCGAAGCCTTATACAAGGTGCCGTCGGCGCTGAGTTACACCATTGCCAAGCTGGAGGCGGATTTAGGCGTAGCGCTGTTTGACCGCAGCAAACAGCGGGCACAGCTAACACCGGCCGGCCAGTTGTTATTGGATCAGGGGCGCACCTTGCTACACGCAGCGAATCAGCTACAAAACGCCGTTAAACAGCTGGATACCGGTTGGGAAACGCAATTGGTGATCGCCAAAGACAGCATAGTGCCCAACGCGCCCTTGCTGGCGGTAATAAACGACTTTTTGCAACTGGACAAAATAACCCAGCTTAGGGTAACGGAAGAGGTAATGGCCGGTGGCTGGGAAGCGTTGCAAACCGGCCGCGCCGATATCGCGCTGGGCGTATCGGGTGATTTGCCCAAAGGCCTGTTTAATATCGTGCCGCTAGCCGAGGCCGAGTTTGTTTTTGCAGTAGCGCCACACCATCAGCTGGCCGCGCTAAACCGGGTAGTGAATGCTGAAGATGTGCAGCAGTTTGCCGCCATCGTAGTGGCCGATTCGGCACTGGATGCACCCAAGCGCTCATCCGGTTTATTCGATAGCCGCCAGCGTGTTATTGTCGATAATATGCAGGCCAAAATAGATGCGCAAAAACAGGGCTTAGGCATCGGTTTTCTGCCACGCCACCTGATACAAGATGAGTTGGCGCGCGGTGAACTGATCGCTAAAGCCTGCAGTATTCCAAGAGATAAGATCCCGCTGTATCTGGCATGGCATAAGCAACATCAGGGCCAGGCACTTAGCTGGTTTAGTCAGCAGCTGGCAGAAGTAAACTGGCAGCAGGTGTTTGCGCCATTAAACAGGTAACCGCATGCAATTATTTAAAGCATTACAACCAATACAAGTGCTGTCGTTTGATTTGGACGACACCCTGTATGATAACAAACCGGTGATTGCCGCTGCCGAGCAGGCCATGCTGCAGACGCTGGCGTTACATGCGCCGCAAAGCCAGGGGCTGAATAGCGAGTTTTGGTGGCAGCAGCGCAAACTGCTGGCCAAAACCAACCCAGACATACGCCACGATATTGGCCGCTGGCGCCTGCTGGGCCTGGAGGCAGGCTTACTGTCGCTGGGCCTGGCTCAATCTAAAGCCAGCAACATTGCTCAACTGGCCTACGCGGCCTTCTTAACTGAGCGCACCCGCATTATGCTAAAACCTGACATCATTCGGCTGCTAAGCACCCTGGCAAAGCATTACCGCCTCATTGCGATTACCAATGGCAATGCCTCTATTCACAAGATGGGCGTGAGTGAGTTGTTTGAATTTAGCCTGCAAGCCGGGCCTGACGGCCGAATGAAGCCCTATGCCGATTTATTTCTCGCCGCCGCCGACCGGCTGCAGGTTGAGCCCAGTGCAATACTGCATATTGGCGACAGCCACCGCGCAGATGTGCTGGGCGCCTTGAATGCCGGCTGCCAGGCCGCCTGGCTGGATCATCATAAAAGCGCCGTAAGCATACTGCCGCATATCCGCCTGACCGATGTGCAGCAGTTACAGCTTTTACTATCCCACTAAGTTAGCGGAACTCTACTTCTGCCGTTCCAGAAACGATGGTGTGGTGCGCTGCCAGCAGATGTCGCCGTTTTTGTGTAGCATGGCAGAGTCAATCACCAAACGTCCCTGGGCATAACTGATACCCGGCTGTTGTGCTTTGATAAAGGTACCGGACAGCTGCACCCATTCACCATTACAGGGGGAAAAAGACAAACTACCTTCTTCGGTATCTGAATCATCTAACACGTTTATGGCGTAAGAGCTAATGCGCAGCTCAGCGTGGTCTTTAGAGAAATACAACGCATCGTGATGAAACCCTACAAAATAGCCATCCACCACTATTGCTTTGTCAAAATACTGCTCGGGTGAATCAAGCAAACTAATCACATTAGTAAGCGCCTGATAAGATTTTTGCTGTGCCGCTGCTGGGTAGGCACAACCCGCGACCGTAACCACTATAAATGCAACCAAATAACTTAACTGGAACTCTTTCACTGAATGCTCCCGGAAATAATCAATAAACTCTGCTAAATGTGAGGCCATCTGTAATATGTAACGACCTAATCGCATTCACACCAGTACCCATAAAAAAAACGGGGCGACGTGCGTTTCTAGCAAGTTTTTTATAGTCCACCCAAAAGTGCTCGGAATTAAAGCTCTCTAAACGAGTCTTTGGTGGAACACCAATTAAAATAGCCACAGCGCTATTATCATCGCGGATTTTTACAAAATTACAAACCATGCCATTGTTGCCGTTACATTCGTGGCCACTAAGTACATTAAATCTGACACGACTAAGCTCGTATTCACCTTTTTCGTTGCGTCTTATCACCAACCCCAAAGGTTTGTTCACTCTCATCCTATCATAGCCTGCCCCCTCAGCTGCCGAGCGCACCTCACTACCAACTTGCCCTCTGGCCTGATCCAATGCCTGCATAAACCTCTTGTCGTCACATAGCGCTTTACACTCTTCAATCCCTGCCATCTTGCTTTCTCCTGATAAAACGAAGCCGCAGTATAAAAACACCCAACCATAACATAAACTTTATTTAAACCATTAATTAACATTATCGTTGGAATATGCTGGTTATTTATCCACTAAAAAGGCGGGCTTTACTTGGCGCTTTGGCCTGGGCTGTTATAATGGCGGCCATTGTGGTTAGCGAGATTGACTAATGGATGTTTCTTACCTGCTGGACGGGCTTAACGATAAACAACGCGATGCGGTGGCCGCACCACCGCAAAATATGCTGGTGCTGGCCGGAGCCGGCAGTGGCAAAACCCGCGTGCTGGTGCATCGTTTAGCCTGGTTAATGCAGGTAGAGCGGGTGGCGCCCTATAGTTTGCTGGCGGTAACCTTTACCAATAAGGCGTCGCAGGAAATGCGCGGCCGCATTGAAAGCACTATAGGCGTTAGCTTAAACAACCTGTGGATGGGCACCTTTCACGGTTTGTCGCACCGTATGTTACGCGCACATTATCAGGACGCCGGTTTGCCGCAAGGCTTTCAAATCATCGACAGCGACGACCAGTACCGGCTGGTAAAGCGGGTGCTAAAAGCGCTGAACCTGGATGAAAAACACTGGCCACCAAAACAAATTCAATGGTTTATTAATGCCCGTAAAGATGATGGCCTGCGCCCGGGCATGATTGACGCTGCCGGTGATTTTAGCCTGCAGCAAATGGTAAAAATTTATGCCGCTTATCAGGACATGTGCGACCGCGCCGGCTTGGTCGACTTTGCCGAAATCCTGCTGCGCAGCTTCGAGCTGTTAAAGCAAAACAGCGAGGTACGCGGCCATTATCAGCAGCGCTTTCGTCATATATTGGTAGACGAGTTTCAGGATACCAATGCTATTCAGTACCAGTGGCTGCGTTTACTGGCCGGCACTAATGCCAAAGTGATGATTGTCGGCGATGACGACCAGTCAATCTACGGCTGGCGCGGCGCCCGGGTAGAGAACATTCAAACCTTCTTAAAAGATTTCCCCGATGTAGAAACGGTGCGACTGGAGCAAAACTACCGTTCAACTGAGACCATCCTAAAAGCCGCCAATGCAGTCATTGCCAACAATACTGACCGGCTGGGTAAGGATCTTTGGACCGACGGTGCCCGTGGCGAAGTGATCTCGTTATACACCGCCTTTAACGAGCTGGATGAAGCGCGCTTTATTGTCGGCCGTATCCGCGACTGGCATAAACAGGGTGATCGGTTGTCAGAGACGGCAATTTTATATCGAAATAACGCTCAGTCGCGGGTATTGGAAGAAGCATTAATTCAGGAAGGGCTGCACTATCGCATTTATGGCGGTCTGCGCTTTTATGAACGGCAGGAAATTAAAGACGCCCTGGCCTATTTGCGCTTGCTGCATAACCGCCAAGACGATGCGGCGCTGGAGCGGGTGATTAACACGCCGGTGCGTGGCATTGGCGATACCACCTTCAATAAGGTGCGTGAATATGCCCGCGCCCAACAACAAACACTGTGGCAAAGCCTGCAGCAAATGTTGGCGCAAAAGCAGCTTACAGGCCGCGCTGCTTCGGCTATCAGCACTTTTATGCAGTTAATCGACGAGCTTGATAGCCAGGTCACCGATTTGCCGCTGCATGAGCAGGCTGAGCATGTCATTAAACGTTCTGGCTTATATGCGATGTATCAGTCGGAAAAAGGCGAGAAGGCCGAAACCCGCATTGAAAACTTAAACGAGCTGATCACGGCCTGCCAGAACTTTGATGAACGGCGCGCCGAAGATATGACGCCACTGGCGGCGTTTTTATCACAAGCAGCATTGGAAGCGGGTGAATATCAGGCCGAAGAGCACTCAGACGCTGTGCAGCTGATGACATTACACAGCGCTAAAGGCTTGGAATTCCCGCTGGTATTTATCTGCGGTTTGGAAGAAGGCATGTTCCCCAGCCAGCAAAGTGGGGATGACCCAACAAGGCTAGAGGAAGAGCGCCGGCTGTGTTACGTCGGTATGACGCGGGCAATGAAAAAGCTGTATTTAACCCATGCCGAAAGCCGGCGGCTATACGGTCAGGAGCAATACCCGAAACCCTCGCGCTTTATCCGTGAAATTCCGGCGGAATATGTGGAAGAAATTCGCCTGACGACGCAGGTTAGCCGGCCCACCCAGTTTAACCGCTTCGGCAGTGCCGCCAGCCATGTCGCTTTTGAAAACACCGGCTTTAAACTGGGCCAGCGTGTACTGCACGATAAGTTCGGTGAAGGCACAGTACTGAATTACGAAGGCACCGGCAGCCAGTCGCGTATTCAGGTCAATTTTGACGGCCTGGGCAGTAAGTGGCTGGTTACCGCCTATGCCCGCTTACAGGCTATCGGCTAAATGCACAGCAGCCTGCTGAGTCAACTGCAGCAGTGGCAACAGCAGGCAGCCAGCCTGCACATCCGTTTGCCTGTGGTTTGGCAGGGCGAACGTGCCGAATTGCTGGCACAGTGTCAGTTATTGCTGCAGCAGCATCAAGCAACTACTTTATACTGGCTGGGCGATAATGCACCTGAGCACGCCATTCAATTAAGTAACCGGCAAAACTATCAGCTGCTAGGTAGCGAATGCGATATGCTGGTGGTCAATGCTTTTAGCGGTTTTAACGCTGATCTGGTGGCGGCCTCCGCAGGTTGTGTTAAAGCCGGCGGTGTTTGGCTGCTGCTATGCCCACCTTTTGCGCAGTGGCGACAACAACCCAATACTGCACATAAAAACCTGCTGCCGTATCCTTTGCATGCTAATACTCATCAGGGCCATTTCATCCCGTTTTGGCTTAACCAGCTGCAGCAACAAAATGTGCTGCTATTGGAAAATCAAAATCTGGTAAAACCGCTTAATTGGCCAGCAGCACCTGAGCCATTTACCGCTACGGCGCCTTGTGTCACAGCCGATCAAACACAAGCGGTACAGGCAATTTTACATGTGGTTAGTGGCCACAGGCGCCGGCCGCTGGTGCTGACCGCTGACCGGGGTCGCGGCAAGTCTGCAGCGCTGGGTATTGCCGCCGCCCAGCTTATTAACACAGCCACAGCGGCTAAACAGGTTGTTATTAGCGCGCCATCGCCGCAGGCGGCGCAAACTACGCTACAACATTTTCAGCAGCTGACAAACCCAACACATCACTCGCAGCTGCAGTTTGTGCCTTTTGATCAGCTGCTGCGTGACAAACCCAAAGCCGACTTATTGCTGGTCGATGAAGCTGCTGCTATCCCAACACCTGTGCTGCAACAGTTGCTAGCACAGTTTAGCCGTATTATATTTGCGACTACCGAGCATGGCTATGAAGGCACCGGCCGCGGTTTTCAGCTGCGCTTTATGCAGCACCTGAGCGAACAGTGCCCTAAGTGGCATAAGTTAGAGTTAAAACAACCAATTCGCTATCAGCAGCAGGATCCGTTAGAGCAACTGATCTTTAGCGGTTTCTTGCTCAAGCAACACCTGGCGCTGCCAGAGCAGCTTAACGCCGCTGCACAACAATATTGTCAGTATCAGGCCAGCAACTGGCTTAGCCAGCCAGATAAACTGCAACAGGTGTTTAGCCTATTAAGCCTGGCGCATTATCAAACGCAGGTAAAAGACTTAGCTGCCTTGTTGGATAACAGCCAACTGCAGGTATTTACGCTGGAACAGCAAGGCAAGGTATTGGCCTGTGCACTGGTCAGTATTGAGGGTGGCATTAGCGCCACACTGACAGAGGCGATTTACCGCGGCGAGCGGCGGCTGCAAGGCCATTTACTGGCACAAAGCCTAGCATTTCATCTGGCACGGCCCGAGTTAGCACAGCTGCCGTTATGGCGGGTAATGCGTATTGCCGTGCAACCTGCCTTACAAAGACAACAATTAGGCAGCAACTTACTGCAGTATATTGCGGGTGCTGCTAAACAACAGCAGCTAGCTTATTTAGGCACCAGTTTTGCTGCCAGTACTGAACTTATCCACTTTTGGCAGCAAGCCGGCTATCAGCCTGTGCGGCTGGGCCACAGCAGTGATAATGCCAGCGCTGAATATTCAGTATTAATGCTACGCGCGATCAAAGGCGATGCCGATGTGGTGCATGCGATGCAGCACGATTTCAACCGACAGCTCTACTGGCGCTTAGCGCATTATCCCAGACTTAACACCAGGCTGTTACTGAAGCTCATCGAGCCGCCACAATCGGCGCCTCTTACTGCAGCAGAGCGGGCTCAGCTTATGCTGTTCTGCCAGGGCAAACGGCCTTATGAATTAGTCAGTCATTTGCTGTTAAGCTGGTTTAATCTACATTACCAAAAGCTTGAAGCAGGGTTACAACAAGAGTTGGCCGCCCTACTATGGCAACAACACTGCTGGGCGGAACTACAACGCCAGTTTGGTTACAACAGCATGAAGGCTATGCTGACCGGGATAGCAAAAGCCCTGCTTAATGGTGGGTATTTGTCGTGTTCCACCACAGATTAAGCTGATCAAACCAGTAATCACTTTCTTTTTTTGTTAGCTCAGGCTAAGGTGCCGCCAACATTTTTCGGATATTGTCTTTATGTTAATTGTTTTACCTTTGCTGGGTGCATTAACACTGACTGCAGTCAGTGGCCAAAGCTGGTCTACGTCAGAAAAGCGTACGCTGCAATCAGCTATTAATAGCGCTCTGCATTCTGCCGAGATCACTAAATTTTACCAGCTCTGTAAAGAGCAACCTGCAGATGGCTCGGCGCCATACAGCCTGACTGATAAAGAGCAACACCGTCTGCAAACACTTCTGCAGCAGAAAGTGCATACACAGAATATTGAACAGCTACTGAAACTGGACAGCAAACTGACACAAAGTGTTAAAGCGAATATTGTTGCACCGTCAAACTGTGAGGACAGTAAGGCAGTGCAGACCTTATTAGATAATTACGAAGTGGCGTTATTCTCACTCGACATCGCTATGCCATTGGAGCGTGCGATAAGCCGGAGTGCAGTCGTTAAAACTCCTCAGGCCAGTTCAAACGCGGTTCAACAACTTATTGATCGCAGTCATGCTATTGCCCTGGTCAATGTTGTTGATAAACAACAACTAAACGCTGTACAACAAGCCAATTATCTGCACCCGGATTACAGCAGTCGTTATGTGTTTAAAGTCCAGCACGGCTGGAAAGCTAACGTGAGTTACTATCTTGGCATGCACATTTTTGTAAGCGATAAAGATTTCGACAAGCTAGAACAACAATGGCTGATTTTTCTAGACAAAAATGGCCATTTTATTAAAGCGTTAGAATTCAGCAAAGCCAGACCCTACCTGAACACCTTGAAAGATGCCCAGTGGCGTTATGATGTATATGGTAACCTGCACCGCAATTAATACTGAAGTACTGAAGAAGCCCCCTTTGCGGGCTTTTTTATTGCTGGCATTAGAGCGGTTTTGCATATCGTTCGCCCGCTCGGGCAGATAACCATCAGGTAATGCAAATAAAAAAACCCTTCGTTTTCACGAAGGGCTTGTTTATTTGGGAGCCTGGCGGTGAACTACTCTCGCATAGCGAATGCTACACTACCATCGTCGCAGCTGCGTTTCACTTCTGAG